>NZ_JBALGC010000004.1:0-422625 GCF_036916575.1 Nostoc sp. | reverse complement strand
TTTTGCGATCGCTGTTGGCTCAACTTTCGGTGCTGGTGGTATAGTTGATTTTGCGATCGCTGTTGGCTCAACTTTCGGTGCTGGTGGTATAGTTGATTTTGCGATCGCTGTTGGCTCAACTTTCGGTGCTGGTGGTATAGTTGATTTTGCGATCGCTGTTGGCTCAACTTTGGGTTGTTGAGGAGATAGATTTGGTGATTCCGCTTTCTGCTCTCTTGGTTCTGGCCGGAATACCCCTGCTGAAGATAAGGCTGTTGAGTCAAAAGGACTCTTGCTAGAGGCTTTATGTGCATCTGAATTAGTTGACTTCACAGCAGAAACAGGTTTTTTCGGTAAAGCTTTACCACCTGCAATTGAATTTTTAGTAGCCCGGAATGGGGTTTTTTGGGGTATGTGTGTTTCATTAGGATAAACTTCAACTACCTCAATTGGAATCTCTTGCTGAGGCTCAGGCATAAAAGCTGTGAACCAATATTTGCTCCCCATCAGTAAAGTAGAGTGTAGGAGGATGGAACTAACTAGACATACGAGTATATCGCGGGAGCGCACGCTTCGATAGCGCTGAAATTCTTGAGAAAAAGCCATGTTATTGTGCTTTTGCGTGATAGATAAGAGCCTCAACAGTCTATTTACTGTCTTCTAACTTAGAGGATATCGTATCTGATTCAAGCAAAACAACGAAATATTTGGATGATATCTTCTTTAAACTTGGATCAAGCTGAAAATTCTCCGGATAACATCATTCACGATGAGCCAGAAGATAGCTTAATTCCTGAGTCTGATCTGATGGACTCCTACCTTGAAAATAACCCGCATTTGAAATTTTAGTACATCAGCACTAGACCATCACCTTGATGGAGCTTTAAAATCTCTTCTTGTGTAGAAAGACAGATTATTTAATAGATTATGGATATAGTAATCCTATTTGAGATCCGAACAAAGTACATACTAATACTACTTCGGAAAATCAAATTCTTGATGATTGGTAAAGAACTTAAATAGCCATTTGACAATAGTAAAAGATTTGCATATCATCCAAAACTTTCTGAATAAGTTCTTGGTTTGTAACCAAACATCTTCTACAGGATTTTGCTCAGGAGCATTGGGTACAAATCAAAACTATCGGAATATCGCATTTCACAGGATAGATAAAAATCAGAGTGACCGCACTGCTTTTTATAGTTTAGCTTTGAGGTGCGATCACATCTTGGAGAAATAGTATCAATTCTTTACTAAGCAGTCTTAATGCAAGCCATACAGAGAAAAACACCGCTTATTATTAATGAAATTATAGATAAAGCGTGCAAAATAGAACCATTTTGTGTGAGTGAAACAAAAACAAAAGATACAATTACAGCTATAAGTAATGGCTGTTTTTTCTGGCTCCAGAAAATTTTTTCTGACGTTATTACCTTGTCTGCTGCTTCCTTGTTATTTTGAACTCTTAATTCTCTAAGTGTTTTAAGCTCTAAAAATCTAAGTTTATCAAAATCAAGAGGATCAGTATCTATTACACTATTAACAGTTCATCAGAGATGCGAACACTTGTGTATCTCCCTGTTTAGCTAATTCTAAAATATTCGGCTGTTTCATAACCAATAAATCAGAAAAATGAGATAATATCTTCTATCTTAGGGTTCCCCATTCATCGACAAAAGCAACATTTTTATAATTTTTATAGCCCTATATTTAAAATTCAGTTATATATATTTATTATAATTTTGGAAAAAATTACGATTGTAGAATGTTTTTGCACTTCGGCGTGAGATGATTTAAATACTAACGTTCCTTTGTAACAACAGAACTACCATTAGTAATACTTACTTTTTGAATAAAAACGTCAGTACAAGAGGATAAAATATCAGTGCCTATTTGATTAGCAATCAATTCAAAATCTTGGTTTGTTAATTCCCGTGCAGGATCACCACTTAAGTTAATAGAGATAGTCAAACATTGAGTATTACTAGAATACTGTTCATTATCTATTACTTTTATTTCAGCTTCTGCTATACCCAAATCAAACTCTTTACTCCAAGCTGGAAACTCCTTACCCCTTTGTTGTCCATAAACTTTCACTATTTCAACTGATGCAGCCCCTAAAGCCGTTAAACCTTTGCGGATAAATGCAACTAAAATTTGCTGATTTGGTACTTCGGCAGATTCTAGGATTACCTCTAAGCAAGCATCTTGGAATGCCACTTTTGCGGCGATCCCTTTGGGGTATAGGTGGCGGTTCATCAGAGATGCGATCGCCTGGGTATCTCCCTGTTTTGCAAGTTCCAGAATATTCGGCTGTGTCATAACCAGTAAAAGAGAAAATCTAGAAAAATAAACTTATATCCTCAGGATTCCCTCTTGACAGCCTTAAGTAACATTATCATCCAAGATATCAGCTAACTTGGGCTAAAATATCTAGTATAAAGATAGTCATTCACAGACTTTTACAAAAATATATTTTCCCTGTATCAACATCAAAAACTATTATTTTTGTGTTTGCCAAATTAACAGGATTAATATTAATCAGTTTAATTCCAATTTTTAATATGAACATTTATCAAGATCATGCTTGGCCCTCAACGCTGGAAGAAGCCATAGTTATTCAAGAAAAGTTGGGAGATCAAGTAATCACTGAGGATCAACTGCAAGAACCTATCCAGTACGTTGCTGGAGTGGATATGGGTTTTGAAGCTGATGGAACAATTAGCCGTGCAGCTGTCGCAGTCTTGAGTTTTCCTGATTTGCAAGTAATTGAGACGAGCCTAGCACACCGTCCTACAAGCTTTCCTTATATTCCTGGGTTCCTCTCATTTCGGGAAATTCCAGCCGTCCTCGATGCCCTAGAAAAGATTAAAACAACACCAGATATCATCCTGTGTGATGGTCAGGGAATTGCTCATCCCCGCAGATTAGGTATAGCTAGCCATTTAGGATTACTCATAGATATGCCGACAATTGGTGTAGCTAAGTCGTTGTTGGTAGGCAAGCATGAGGAATTGCCCCAAACAAAAGGCAGCAGGCAACCACTGGTATATAAGGGTGAAACCATTGGGGCAGTTTTACGCACACGCACTGGAGTAAAACCTCTGTACATCTCTAGTGGTCATCGAATTAGTTTACCTACGGCAATTGACTATGTATTACGCTGCACGCCAAAATATCGGCTGCCAGAAACTACACGTATTGCTGATAAATTAGCGTCGGCGAAATAAAGCTTGTTGAAGTTTTTTCTAAATACTTGCTTGCTCCTACTCAATCGTGTTAGGAATCGCACATCAAGAAGTTGAAATAGCTAAATACGATTTACGAAGTTAGAACAATGAACGCACTAACTTTAGAGTGGCACGATGCAGGTCAAAATAGAACTCAGAACATTTACGAACAACAGCCAAGTCAAAATCCTGGCACTGTCCGCATCGGTCGCGACCCACTCCGGTGCGACATTGTTCTAAGTCACCCCACTGTCTCTGGTCTGCACGTTGAAATCTTTTTTCATCACCAGCAACAGCGCTTTTATATTAGGAATTTGCGATCGCAAAATCCCCCGATTGTCGATGGACGGCAATTAGTCCAAGGTGAAATGCCTTTAACTGAGGGCACTAGTATCTCTTTGGGACAAATAAAACTCAACGTTACTGGCATTTCCACGGGTAGCATTCCAGCAACAATTTTGCTGCCACCGCATCCACCAGTACAAGGACATCACCATCATCTACCGACACCTCCCGCACCACTGTCAGATGTTTATGGCTTAGAATGCCCCAAATGTCATAAAGTTTCCCCAGGAGAAAATCTACAAATTGGCTGTCGTTGGTGTGGGACATCTTTGGCGGCGGCTGTGAGTGTGTTAGTAGCACCGGATAGTTGAGAAGCAGGAGGAGCAGGGGGGACAAGGAGAATAACCATGCCCTGTTTGCCCAATACTTCTCTACCTTGGGCTGCGCCCTAAGCGTAGCTATGCCGCAGGCTTTATGACTACGCTCAGTACAAGTGCCCAATGACTAATGACTAATGACCAATGACTAATGACTTACAAATTAAATTGAGTTGGGAAGATCCAGCAACGGGAGAGCGGCGAGAACCAATGTTGAGTATGCCGATCGCTTTTGGTCGAGAATTCGCTCGCTTACCTGCTGAACTCAGGGGAGTGCGCGTTTCTAGGATGCTGCTTAACAGTAACGAAGTTTCTCGCTACCATGCCCTAATTGACTGGGAACAAAACCATTTGGTGGTGATTGACCAAGGTAGCGTTAACGGTGTGTATGTCAACGGTCAACCACAAACGCGCAGTGTCTTAGCTAATGGCGATACGTTGCAAATGGGCCCCTATGTGATAATGGTGACATTTGCTGCTAGCGCCTCTGAAGCAGATACCAGCCCCCCTTCAACGATTCACTTCAACGCAAATACCAATCTCCCAGACCCCAGATTGCCTGTACAGCCGCTAACGCCCTTGGCAAGTAATTTCCCGCCATTAACGTTTCAGGCACAAAATGTCGCTGTGCAAGCACTTCATGCTACGGGATTGCCAGTAGATGAATCCGATTATCTAGCGATCGGGGCGGGACTGGGTAGCTTTTTTTGGGCTGATTTGCTGCGAATTAGTGGTGTGCCTGCTGAGAAGATTGTGGCTTTGGGATTAGAGGCGCAGCCCTATGCTCGTTACAAGCGTCTTTGTTTGAATTCGCAAATTCCCTTATATGAAAGACTGCGTTCTAATTCTGACTCTTGTCCTGATAATATTTGGGGCTGGCCTAGTTATGCCTTGCGTGAAGCTTGGCACGATTTCAGCAAAGGACAAATAAACTCAGCATTCAAGTATTTGTGGCAAGTGTTTGCTGAACCAACATTTGCAGAAACTTATACACCCCGTGCGGGTAACGTCTTTGATTCCATAGACCGGGAGACCAAGCGCATTGGCTGGAATCAAATTTATCGCTATGGGCGGGTTAGGGTAATTCGCAAAACTGATGATGGCAGGTATTGCGTAGCCTATTCTCGCGGGCCAGGAAATTATGCTTTTTTAGTTAGTCGTTATTTACATTTAGCTACTGGGTATCCAGCAATTCAGTTTCTTCCAGATTTGCAAGCTTATAGGGAAAAATATCAAGACTTTCAATCTGTAGTCAATGCTTATGAAGCCCACGATCATGTTTATCAGCAACTAGAGCAACGAGGTGGTACAGTATTGATTCGTGGACGGGGAATTGTGGCTTCGCGGATTATTCAACGGATTTATGAAGCCAGAAAGCGAAATCAGAATATTGCAGTTTTGCATTTAATGCGATCGCCTAAACCCCAAGGCAACAAATTTCAAAATACCCAGCGCCTAGTCAAAAATCATTACGAATTTCAACCCTTTAACTGGCCAAAAGCTTGTTGGGGCGGCGAACTCCGGGCAATGTTAGAAAAAGCTAGTCCTGATGAACGCAAGCGTTTACTAGCAGACTGGGGTGGAACTACCACCGCCAACCGCCACGACTGGCAGCAAATTACTGCCCAAGGCATCAGCGAAGGTTGGTATCAAATTACCTTCGGAGAGGTTTTGGATGTAGAACGAGATGCCCAAAACCGGACTATTACCCATATCCGAGAGCAAAGCTTTGGGGAAATGAAATTGCTAGCTGACTTTATTGTTGATGCTACCGGACTGGATGCCAAAGTAGATGCCAATCCGCTTATAGCAGATTTGGTGAAGCATTACAACCTCCCAGTGAATCATTTGGGGCGATTGGCTGTAGCGAACAATTTTGAATTAGTAGAAATGCGTAGTGATAAAGGTCAAATGTATGCTGCTGGGGCTATTACTTTAGGTGGCCCTTATGCAGCAGTTGATAGTTTCTTGGGTTTACAATATGCCGCATTAGTCGCCGTTGATGGACTCGCCGCCGCCCGTGCGCCTGGAGTTCAAAAGTTGAATGTTATAAGTTCCTTTGGGCAGTGGTTGAAGTGGGTGTTAAATCAGTCACCTTAGTATTATGAGGCAGGAGGCAGTAGAAATAGAGTATTTATCTGGCTGTTTTGAGTAGCAAATCCCAACTTCGAGGATAAAAGGTGCAACTTCGAGGATAAAAGGCTCAACTTCGAGGATAAAAGGCTCAACGTCGAGGTTCAAAGGCTCAACGTTCAAGCTCAAAGGCTCAATGTTGAGGTTAAAAGGCTCAACGTTCAGGCTCAAAGGCTCAACGTCGAGGTTCAAAGGCTCAACATTCAGGTTCAGAGGCTCAACATTCGGGTTCAGAGGCTTAACGTTGGAGTTCAAAAGCTCAAAGTCTCAAGTGACGGGCGATACCTTCAGCCTGCGTGCGATTCAAATCGCAGGCTAACACCATAAGTTAGTTAAAACTGACTCAAATTAACTAAAATTTAGTCCGTTTGAACGGACTTAGGCTATCCCGCCTCGGAATTGATTCCGAGGCGGGATAGCAACGAAGCGAAGAATTTGCCTTTGCAAGTACCCCTACTTTGTTTTTTCGCTTGTCGGGCGTACTAAAGTTTTAACTAAACCCGTAATCGCCACAATTACAGAGGCAATTCCGCCAATGGACAATGAAGTTAAAATTGCCGCCGCAAGAATAATTTCAGTAGGACTGTCCCCGTTTCGCATCCAGGTAGATGGATTCTCTACTAATGTTGACGAGGCGAGGATTAATTGCGAAGTTTGGGTGGTTTGATTAGCGTTGACTGGAGTTGTTAAAGCAGTTTTCACGGCTGAACCTCTTCTAAATGTTTCTATGCAAATCGTATTTCTGCTTGAAGAAGAGGAGATTCCATAGAAATGGAGACAAAGTGGAGAGAAGGTAGAAATTAAGTAGAATCGAGAATAAATATCACAAGCTGTCTATGCAATGGGCTGATTTTTTAGCCAATGAAGCTGCCATCAATACCTTAACCTCAGAGCAAACGGAAGCTTTTGTAGAGTCTTTGAAGACTGAAAATTCAGGGAAGAATAAGATACAACTTGCCAACAAACTAAACATTACTAAGTCTGCTTTGGCAAAGCGGATGACTGAGGTTTATGACAACTTCGCCAAAAGTTGTCCTGAATTAGCCACGTTTAATAGTCGCGGTAAGCTGGAAAAGTTACGGGCTTGCCTCACAGCGAAATATAATGGCGGGCAAGATGTTCGCCCCACAATTAAAGAAATTCATCAAAATATTCCCCCTGCTGTCCCATTTGAAAAATTTGTGGGACGTGAGGCGGAATTAGAAGAACTGCACCAGGAATTACAAACATCTCGGCAAGTTGCAATTGTAGCTGTGGCGGGTATGGGTGGAGTAGGCAAAACTGAACTGGCTACCCAATACGCCAAACAGCATTTGCAGAATTATCAAGGCGGGGTTTGCTGGTTATCTGCACAGGGAATTGATGTCGGAAACCAGATTCTCATATTTGCTGATCTGAAATTTAAACTCATTGCACCGGACGATTGGAAATTAGCAGATAGGCTGAGATACTGCTGGCAGAATTGGCAACAAGGTGAAGTATTGTTGGTGTTTGATGATGTCACTGAATACAAAAAACAGGTTCAGCCTTATCTACCCCCAGAATCACCCCGGTTTAAAGTATTGCTGACAACGCGCCTGGGGTTTGATAGAACTTTGCCGCAATTACGTTTGGGTGTTCTCAAACCATTGGCAGCGATGAAATTATTAAAATTGTTGGTTGATAGAGAACGACTTAAAAGCGAATCTTGGTTTGCGAGAAAAATTTGTAAATTCTTGGGATATTTGCCTTTGGCATTAGAGTTGGTGGGGCGATATCTGGATATAATGCCAGATTTTTCTCTAGAGACACTGCTGAAGCGGCTAGAAAAAAAGCGACTGGAACATGAAGCACTAGTCGTTAATGCTAACTCATTGATGCGTTATGAATATGGTGTGGCTGAAGCTTTTGCATTGAGTTGGGAACAGTTGGATGACAATGCACAACGCTTAGGCTGTTGGCTGAGTTTGTTTGCTTTGGCTGATATTCCTTTTTCTGTGGAGACGATAGAAGATGACGAAGAACAAGAACTCTGGGAGAAAGCTATAGCCCAGTTGTGGAAACTGCATCTAATACAACGACAAAGTAAAGGAATTTATCGTCTACATCCACTGATTCGGCAATTTTTCCAAATGAAGTTGGATGAGTCAAGTGAGGCGGATAAGGTGAAAACTGCTTTTGTAGCGATAATGGTAAACGTGGCAAAGCGAATTCCTCCACAGCCTAACCGTGAAGATATTTTCAATTTCACTTCCGCTATCCCTCACCTTGCAGAAGTTGCAACCCATCTATCCCAATATCTTAACCACGAGGATTTAATTTGGCCTTTCAGAGGTTTAGGCTGGTTTTATTACGGTCAAGGACTTTATCAGCAAGCAAAACCTTGGTACAAACTATGTATTGAGATAGCTGAAAATCGTCTTGGTTTAAAACATCCTGATGTCGCGGCTAGCCTGAACAATCTCGCAGAACTCTACCGTTCTACAGGACGCTACGGCGAAGCCCAAGCCCTGTATCAGCAAGCTTTGGAACTGACTAAACGCTTACTGGGAGATGACCATCCCGATGTCGCCACTAGCCTGAATAATCTCGCATTACTCTACGAGTCTACAGGACGCTACAGCGAAGCCCAAGCCCTGTTTCAGCAAGCTTTAGAACTGTACAAACGCTTACTGGGAGACAACCATCCCGATGTCGCTACTAACCTGAACAATCTCGCATTACTTTACGACTCTACAGGACGCTACAGCGAAGCTGAACCCTTGTATCAGCAAGCTTTGTCACTGTACAAACGCTTACTGGGAGACAACCATCCCCATGTCGCCAATAGCCTGGACAATATTGCAGGACTTTACAAATCTACAGGACGCTATAGCGAAGCCGAACCCCTGTATCAGCAAGCTTTGTCACTGAGAAAATGCTTACTGGGAGACAACCATCCCGATGTTGCCACTAGCTTGAACAATCTCGGAGAACTCTACGCTTCTACAAAACGCTATAGCGAAGCCGAACCCCTGTATCAGCAAGCTTTGGAACTGAAAAAACGTTTACTAGGAGACAACCATCCCAATGTCGCTACTATCTTGAACAATCTCGCAGCACTCTACGGTTCTATAGGACGCTATAACGAAGCCGAACCCCTGTATCAGCAAGCTTTGGCAATTTGTGAGCAGACTTTGGGTGTAGTTCATCCCGATACGATAAGAGTTCGGGGAAATTATGCAATCTTTTTAAGAAAACCATATCGCTAACGATCGCACCCCTCCTCCCAAAATCACACCATAACCCTTCACTTGTACAAATCTTTACCCAACTGCAACCAATAATTGATGCCACACAACAGTTGTAGTTTAAATTTTAGGAGCGATCGCCTACAAATTGTAACTTGAAATAGCGATCGCTCCTTCTTGTCTCTTCCTTCGCGGTTCGATTCTCATGGTAATTGACAAAGTGCAGTTGCCCCCTTATATCCAAAGTACAGTGAAAAATAGAGCGATCGCATAGCCATTTTGAGTACAAAACTCGAAACTTGAGGTTCAAACGCTCAAGTGGCGATGTCTATGACGGGCTACGCCTACACAGTATTTTTATTCTCTGATATCATCAGTTAAATAGGCGGTTATAAACTGCATCTACACAGGTAAAACCCACGGAGGTAGGTTTCAAATCTTCAATTTTTATTTAGTCCGCGCAGGCGAACGAAAGTTTGTGTAGCCGTGAATTCCATTGCCCTAACTACTTCTTTTTCCCTTGTCAGGCTTACCATTACAGGTACTAAAGTTTTAACTGAACCCGTAATCGCCACAATCACACTGGCAATTCTCCCAATCGACAATGAAGTTAAAATTGCCGCCGCGAGGATGATTTCAGTGGGACTGTATCCATCTCGCATCCAGGTAGATAGATTCTCTACCGATATTGGCGAGGCGGGGATTAATTACGAAGTTTGGGTGGTCCAATTGGAGTTGACTGGAGTTGTTAAGGCAGTTTTCACGGCTGAAACCTCTTCTAAATTTTTCTATACAAATGGTATTTCTGCCAGAAGAAGAGGAGATTCCCTAGAAATGGGTAGAAATTAAGTAGAATCGAGAAGAAATCTCACGAACTGTCTATGCAATGGGCTGATTTTCTAGCCAATGAAGCTGCTACTCATAACTTATCTCCAGAGCAAACGGCAGCTTTTGTAGAGCGTTTGAAGAATGAAAACTTAGGTAAGAGTCAAGCGGAAGTTGCCAGCGAATTGAATATCGGTATTAGTGTTTTCAAAAAGCTGATGACTAAGGTGTATGACAAGTTTGCCCAAAGTTGTCCTGAGTTAGGGACTTCTAAGAGTCGGGGCAAACTAGAAAAGTTACGGGCTTACCTTAGCGCAAAATATAATGGCGGGCAAGACTTCGGCGTGAGCGCTACAACTCTTGGAGAGGCTGCGCCAACGGCAACGGCTCCATCGAGCGTACCCCTACGGGGAAGCAAGCTACGCGTAGCGTCTCGTAGAGAAGTCGAGATGCTCAGTACAAGTCAGTCGAACGCTGCCCACACCATAATAAAGGAAATTCATCAAAATATTCCCCCTAGTGTCCCATTGGAAAAATTTGTGGGACGTGAGGCGGAATTACAAAACCTGTACTCCTCATTACAAACATCTGGGCAAGTTGCGATTGTAGCTGGGGCAGGTATGGGTGGAGTTGGTAAAACTGAACTCGCTACCCAATACGCCAAACAGTATTTGCAGAATTATCAGGGTGGGGTTTGCTGGTTATCAGCACAGGGAATAAATGTCGGAATTCAGATTCTCAGATTTTTTGAATCAAAATTCAACAAAATTCTACCTGACGATTGGGAATTAGCAGATAGGCTTCGATACTGCTGGCAAAATTGGCAAGAAGGTGAAGTACTGCTGGTGTTTGATGATGTCAACGACTACAAAACACAGGTTCAGCCTTATCTACCCCCAGAATCACCCCGATTTAAAGTATTGTTGACAACGCGTCAGGAATTTGATGTAATACTGCCGCAATTACGCTTGGGTGTTCTCAAACCATTGGCGGCGATGAAATTATTAAAATCGCTAGTTGACAGGGAAGGACTTAAAAGCGAGGCTTGGGTTGCCAGAAGAATTTGTAAATTCTTGGGATATTTGCCTTTGGCATTAGAGTTAGTGGGGCGATATCTGGATACAATGCCAGATTTGTCTCTGGAGACACTGCTGAAGCAGCTAGAGAAAAAGCGACTGGAACATGAAGCAGTAGCCAAAGCTAACCCATTGATGTGTTATGAATACGGCGTTACTGAAGCTTTTGCATTGAGTTGGGAACAATTGGATGAGAATGCACAAAGCTTTGGCTGTTGGCTGAGTTTGTATGCCTTGGCTGACATTCCCTTATTTGTTGAGGCGATAGAAAATGACGATGAACAAGAATTCTGGGAAAAAGCTATATCCCAGTTGCAGAAACTGCATTTAATACAATGGCAAAGTCAAGGAATTTATCGCTTACATCCACTAATTCGGCAATTTTTCCAAATGAAGTTGGATGAGTCAAGTGAGGCAGATAAGGTAAAAACTGCCTTTGCAGCGATGATGTTAGAGGTAGCAAAGCAAATTCCTCAACAGCCTAACCCTGAAGATATTCTCAACCTCACTCCCGCTATCCCCCACATTGCAGAAATTGCAACCCATCTATCCCAATATCTCGGTGATGAGGATCTAATTTGGCCTTTCACAGGCTTAGGCTGGTTTTATAACGGTCAAGGACTTTATCAGCAAGCAGAACCTTGGTACAAACTATGTATTGAGGTAGCTGAAAATCGTCTTGGTTTAGAACATCCCGATGTCGTCACTAGCCTGAACAATCTCGCAGGACTCTACATATCTACAGGAAGGCACAGCGAAGTTGAGCCTCTGTATCAGCAAGCTTTGTCACTGACTAAACGTTTACTGGGAGACAACCATCCTGATGTTCTCACTAGTCTAAATAATCTCGCAGGACTCTACAAATCCACAAGACGCTACAGCGAAGCCAAACCCTTGTTTGAGCAAGCTTTGGAATTGAGCAAACGCTTATTGGGAGACAATCATCCCGATGTCGTCACTAGCCTGAACAATCTCGCAGCACTCTATCATTCCACAGGACGCTACAGCGAAGCCGAACCCCTGTATCAGCAAGCTTTGTCACTGAGAAAACGCTTACTGGGAGACAACCATCCTGATGTCGCTATTAGCCTGAACAATCTCGCAATACTCTACGAATCTACAGGACGTTACAGCAAAGCCGAACCCCTGTATCAGCAAGCTTTGTCACTGAGAAAACGCTTACTGGGAGACAATCATCCCGATGTCGCCACTAGCCTGAACAATCTCGCAGAAGTCTACCGTTATACAGAACGTTACAGCGAAGCCGAACCCCTATATCAGCAAGCTTTAGAATTGAGAAAACGTTTACTGGGAGACAATCATCCCGATGTCGCCACTAGCCTGAATAATCTCGCAGAACTTTACCGTTATACAGAACGTTACAGCGAAGCCGAACCTCTGTATCAGCAAGCTTTAGAATTGAGAAAACGTTTACTGGGAGACAATCATCCCGATGTCGCCACTAGCCTAAACAATCTCGCATTACTCTACGGTTCAACAGAACGTTACAGCGAAGCCGAACCCCTGTATCAGCAAGCTTTAGAATTGAGAAAACGCTTACTAGGAGACAACCATCACCATGTCGCCAATAGCCTGAACAATCTCGCATTACTTTACAAATTTACAGGACGCTACAGCGAAGCCAAACCTTTGTTCGAGCAAGCTTTGACAATTTCTGAACATACTTTAGGTGTAGCTCATCCCAATACAATGACGGTAAGGGGAAATTATGCAATCTTTTTAAGAGAAACATATCGATAGCGATCGCCTCCGGCACGCTACGCGAACACCTCCCTTCGTTACGCGATGTCTACGACGGGCTACGCCTACGCACCTTTCTACCAAGACTACATCATAACCCTTGGCTTGTGAAAATCTTTGCCCAACTGCAAGCAATAATTGATGCCACACAACAGTTGTGATTTAAAGTTTAGGAGCGTAGACGCGCAGCGGCTTGCCGTTAGGCATCGCATAGCCATTTTGAGTACAAAACTCTAAACTTGAGGTTCAAAGGCTCAAATGACGACATTTAACCGCAACCACTGCTTTTAAATGTTTCTATGCAAATCGTATTTTCACCCAAAGAGAGGAGCTTTCCAAATGGAGACAAAGTAGAATTAAAAATAAGTATCATAAGCCATTTATGCAATGGGTTAATTTTTTAGCCAAAGAAGCTGCTACTCATAGCTTATCTCTAAAGCAAACGGCAGCTTTTGTAAAATATTTTAATACTGAAAACTTAGGTAAAAGTGAAGCTAAACTTGCCAAGAAATTAAACGTTGATGTTACTGCTTTCAGAAAGTTAATGCGTGAGGTATATGGCAAGTTCGCCCAGAATTATCCTGAGTTAACTATTTCCAACAGTCAGGGCAAACTAGAAAAGTTACAAGCTTACCTGAGCGCAAAATATAATAGCGAATTGGATGTCCTCAAACCATTGGCGGCGATGAAATTATTAAAATCGCTGGTGGTTCGGAAACGACTGCAACAAGAAGCTTGGGTTGCGAGAAGAATTTGTAAATTTTTGGGATATATACCTTTAGCGTTAGAGTTAGTGGGGCGATATCTGGATAAAATGCCAGATTTGTCTTTGGAAACACTGTTGAAGCAGTTAGAGAAAAAGCGACTGGAATATGAAGCAGTAGTCAATGCTAACTCATTAATGCCTTATGAATATGGTGTGTCTGAAGCTTTTGAATTGAGTTGGGAACAGCTGGATGAGAATGCACAAGGCTTTGGCTGTTTGCTAAGTTTGTGTGCCTTAGCTGATATTCCTTTATCTGTTGAGACGATAGAAGATAATAAAAAACAAAAACTTTGGAAGGAAGCCATAGCCGATTTACTGGAATTGCATTTGCTACAACAGAAAAGTAAAGTAATTTATCATCTAAATCCACTGATTCGGCAACTTTTCCAAATTAAGTTGGAGAAGTCAAATGAGGCGGATGAAACAAAAACTAAGTTTGCAGCGATGATGTTAGAGGTAGCAAAGCTAATTCCGCAACAGCCTAACCCTGAAGATATCTTCAACCTCACTCCACATATCCCGCACATTATAGAAGTTGCAACCCACCTATCCCAGTATCTAGGCGATGAAAATCTAATCACTCTGTTTACCAAATTAGCCTGGTTTTATCAAAGTCAAGGACTTTATCAGCAAGCAGAAACTTGGTTGCAACAGTGTATAGAACTGACTCAAAATCGTCTTGGTTTAGAACATTCCTATGTCGTTACTAGTCTGAACAAATTAGCAGGACTCTACGAATCTACAGGACGCTACAGCGAAGCCCAAGCCTTGTATCAGCAAGTTTTAGAACTCAGAAAACGCCTGTTGGGAGGCAACCATCTCGATGTCGCCACTAGCCTAAACAATTTAGGATTACTCTACGAATCTACAGGACGCTACAAGGAAGCTGAACCTTTGCTTGAGCAAGCTTTAGAACTGAGAAAACGCTTGCTAGGAGAAGAACATACTGATGTTGCCACTAGCCTGAGCTATTTAGGATTACTCTACGAATCTACAGGACGCTACAAGGAAGCCGAACCTTTGTATCAGCAAGCTTTAGAACTGTGGAAACGCCTAGTGGGAAAAGAACATCCCCATGTCGCCACTAGCCTGAACAATTTAGCAGCATTGTACTGTTATACAGGACGCTACAGCGAAGCCGAACCCTTGTTTAAGCAAGCTTTAGAACTGAGAAAACGCCTGCTGGGAGAAGAACATATTGATGTTGCCACTAGCCTGAACAATTTAGCACAACTCTACGAATCTACAGGACGCTACAGCGAAGCCGAACCCTCGTATAAGCAAGCTTTAGAACTGAGTAAACGCCTGCTGGGAGACAACCATCCCGATGTCGCTATTAGTCTGAACAATCTAGCAGCACTCTACCGTCATAGAGGACGCTATAGGAAAGCCAAACCCTTGTTTGAGCAAGCTTTGACAATTTGTGAACGGACTTTAGGTGTAAGTCATCCAACTACTATGACGGTTCGGGCAAATTATGCAAACTTTTTAAGAGAAACATATCACTAGTAGCGCAAGGCAAAAGTCACTCATTCACTCATTCAAAAGTATTATGGAATAAGCTCTTTAGGGATTTTAAATGGTTGCTCGTCTTGCAAAGTGACGCTCCTGCGGACGCTCGTTCCTCGCTACCGCTTCGCTAACGAAGAGGCTGCGCTAACTGATGCCTACCTTGGGCTACGCCAACCGATAGCGCAGCCCAAGGTAGAGAAGAGAAGCTATGCCATAGGCTTTACGCTGGGCTAACTGTTCAGCGGGAACCGCCGCTCAACGCCAGTGACGCTCCTGCGTCGCTACCGCTACGCTAACGCCCAAGTCGGGAAACCCGCCCAAGCGACTGGCTCGACTTTGCGCTATTTACGCGCCCGGCGTATTAGCACCCAGTGTGCGTAATTCGTAATTCGTAATACTCGCCATTCGCGTAGCGTCTCGTAGAGAAGGCGAGAAGCAAGCTACGTAATTCGTATCCACCAATGAAGAAGGGGTGAGAGTCTACTTACATCCTAAAGACTTGCGAGTCTCCACAGCAGTTTTAGAATTCACACCACTTGCCTTAACACAAAGTTTTTTCACTTGCGTTCCATCTAAAATTGCATTTGTAAAATCAGCACCTGTGATATCCACGCCATCAAAAGTAGAACGCAGCATCATTGCATCGGTTAACACAGCATCACTTAAATCAGCATCCTTAAACCTTGTTAGATAGGCTATGCCTTCACTAAAATCAGCACCATGCAGATTTACTCCCTCCAATAGAGTACCGTTAAACACGCCACCACGTAAGTCAGCATTGCTAAAATTAGCATTCTCTAATTTGAGATTGGTAAACTCAGTGCCAATTAAACTTTGACCAGAGTAATCCTTGCCCTTAAGTTCATCATTACCCACAGAACGGGTAATACTGGAAGAACTTGCAGCTTGCGCCGATAGGGGAAACAAAAAAAGAACCATAGCTAAGAGAAAGCTAGCTAGTAGTCGCCAATATTTCATAATGTCTTCTTAATAAATCTCAACACTTCCACCATTAACTATTAAACCTCACTGAAGAGAACAAGGGGACAAGGAGACAAGGGGGACAAGGAAAATAACCATGCCCAATGCCCCATGCCCAATGCCCCAGTTCGATAGACAAGACTGTAAAACCGCAAAGCATCTCGTAGGATGATAGATGTTGAGGTGCGATCGCATAATAATTACCTGTGGCTAATCAAGAAGACAACGCCCAATCTCTGGCGCGAACCCCTTTATATCAACTGGGTGTAGAACTCAAAGCACGCCTTACCAGCTTTGGCGGCTGGGAAATGCCTGTGCAATTTAGTGGCATTAGCCGCGAACACGAGGCTGTAAGAAATACAGCCGGAATGTTCGATATTTCCCATATGGGCAAATTTACCCTCCAAGGTAAAAACCTGATTTCTCAACTCCAGCCTCTAGTGCCTTCAGACTTGAGTCGTTTGCAAGCTGGTCAAGCACAATACACTGTATTGTTAAATCCCCAAGCGGGAATTATTGACGATATCATTGTCTATTATCAAGGTGAAGACGCCACTGGGACACAGAGGGCATTCATCATAGTCAATGCGGCAACCTCTAGTA
The DNA here is from genome assembly GCF_036916575.1 of Nostoc sp. Classification (GTDB taxonomy): domain Bacteria; phylum Cyanobacteriota; class Cyanobacteriia; order Cyanobacteriales; family Nostocaceae; genus Nostoc. Next base: position 405,888 of record NZ_JBALGC010000004.1, on the reverse strand, counting down.
AAGATAAAGCATGGCTATTGCAACACCTTGACTTAGATAAAGTGCAATTCCAAGACCTTTCACCAGAAAAAGCCTTAATCGCCGTGCAAGGGCCAAAAGCGATTAAATATCTCCAGCCATTAGTGCAAGAAGACTTACAATCAATTAAAGCCTTCGGACATTTAAAAGCAACGCTACTAGGTAAACCTGCCTTCCTGGCCCGCACAGGTTACACCGGAGAAGATGGCTTTGAGGTGATGGTAGATCCGGATGTCGGAGTAGAATTGTGGCGAACTCTCCATAACGCTGGCGTTATCCCCTGTGGACTCGGTGCGAGAGACACTCTGCGGCTAGAAGCAGCGATGGCACTTTACGGACAAGATATCGATGACACCACTACACCCTTAGAAGCAGGATTGGGATGGCTAGTTCACTTAGATACCAAAGGCGATTTTATTGGTCGGGAAGTTTTAGCACACCAAAAAACTGCTGGAGTGATGCGCCGATTGGTAGGTTTACAAACTCAAGGACGCAACATTGCTCGTCACGGCTATCAAGTGTTATCCACAGGTAAAATTGTGGGAGAAGTTACTAGTGGCACTCTGTCGCCCACACTTGGTTATCCCATTGCCTTAGCCTATGTTCCCACCCAATTAGCAACTGTAACTCAGCAGCTAGAAGTCGAAATTCGCGGCAAAGCTTATCCAGCAGTTGTAGTTAAACGTCCCTTTTATCGGTCAAAAAATCGTGTCGCCAACTGATAAGCGATGAGGTTTTTGAGGAATAATGTGTTGTGAGTTACTCAATCTACAGTAAGGTTCATTACCAGATATGGCTTGGATGACTGTTAGGGCAATAATTTTTTTGATAAGGGAGAGGAAGTGATATGTCTTTTGAATATCCTCAAGATTTCAGATACCTGGATTCTCATGAATACGTGCGAATAGATGGTGAAATTGCCACCATTGGCATTACTGAATTTGCCGTACATGAATTGGGTGATATCGTCTTTTTGGAATTGCCAGAAATTGGCGATGCTCTTACTAGAGGAGAAAACTTTGGCACAATTGAATCAGTGAAAGCCGTTGAAGAACTAAATTCACCAGTAACAGGCACAGTTATAGAACGGAATGAAGTCTTAATTGATTCTCCCGAACAAGTAACAGATGATCCTTACGGGGAAGGATGGTTTTTGAAAGTGCGTGTTAATGACCCTGGCGAAGTTGAGGATGCCTTGACAGCTGATGAGTATCGCGCTCAGGTAGAAGGCGACTAGGGAAGAGGCAAAGGGGCACAGGGAAAAGACTTGCTGCAAGTTCCCGTCTGCTCCCCTGTTCCCTGCTCCCCAGCCTCTTGCCACTCCGCCCGAAGATAAGTCATGAAATTTAGATGAATTGAAAAGTTACACTTACTTCTCATGAGTATTTATTGCAAAATATGAAATAGTACCATCTGGAGAGTAATTTGTGGTATCACACGCCCCTATTCTCAAATCTAATGAGCAGCAAGTGCTGGACGAAAGAGGTCAAAAGTTGAGTAGTTTTGCGCCAAGACACATTGGCCCTAACTCTGATGACATCCAGCAAATGCTTAAGGTTTTAGGGTTTCCTAGCCTGGATGCCCTAATCGACCAAACAGTTCCACAGGCAATTCGGCTGAAGCAACCGCTAAAGTTACCAGAAGCAGAAAGTGAATACGCAGCACTGGCATGGTTAAAAAAAGTTGCTGCCAAAAATCAGGTTTTCCGCTCATACATTGGTATGGGATATTACGACAGTATTACTCCACCTGTGATTGGGCGCAATATCCTGGAAAACCCTGGTTGGTATACTGCCTACACTCCTTATCAGCCAGAAATTGCCCAAGGACGATTGGAAGCGCTGCTGAATTTCCAAACCCTGATTATCGACTTAACAGGTTTGGAAATCGCCAATGCCTCGTTACTCGATGAAGCTACAGCAGCAGCTGAAGCAATGAATCTGAGCTATGGTGTTTGTAAAAATCAGGCAAATGCCTATTTTGTCTCTGATGACTGCCATCCCCAAACTATCGACGTATTGCAAACACGTGCTCAACCATTAGGAATTAAGATCATTGTCGGCGATCATCACACGTTTAATTTTGATCAACCAATTTTTGGGGCTGTTCTGCAATATCCTGCAAGTGATGGCACCATTTACGACTACCGCGCTTTTATCGAAAAAGCCCATGCTAAGGGTGCATTGGTGACGGTAGCAGCAGATCCTTTAAGTCTAACTTTGCTGACCCCTCCTGGGGAATTTGGCGCTGATATTGCTGTTGGCAGCACCCAGCGCTTTGGTATTCCGTTGGGGTTTGGAGGACCTCACGCGGCATACTTTGCTACGAAGGAAGAGTATAAACGGCTGGTTCCAGGGCGAATTGTGGGAGTATCAAAAGATGCCCAAGGTAAGCCTGCATTACGTCTGGCCTTGCAAACCCGCGAACAGCACATCCGTCGCGAAAAAGCTACTAGTAATATTTGTACAGCACAGGTGCTACTGGCGGTAATGGCGAGTATGTACGCGGTCTATCATGGCCCTACTGGATTAAAGCAAATTGCCGAAAATATCCATTCATTGACGGTATTGCTGGCACAAGGACTGAAGCGTTTGGGTTACAAGGTCGTTTCAGAATCTTTCTTTGATACGCTGCGAGTAGAGCTGGGAACACACAATTTAAAAGATATTCTGGCAGCTGCCGAACAACTTCAAATTAACCTGCGGATTTTTGATGCAACTGCTGTCGGTATCTCCTTGGACGAGACAACTACACCAGAAGACTTAATCGACCTCTGGCAGATTTTTGCTGGTACAAATGATTTACCTTTTACCCTAGAAGAATTAACTTCTCCTCTTCCCCATTTATCCTTCTCCCGTACAAGTACATATCTCACCCACCCAGTTTTTAACCGCTATCACTCAGAAACTGAGTTGTTGCGCTATCTGCACAGGTTAGAAAGCAAGGACTTGTCGCTAACAACATCGATGATTCCTTTAGGGTCATGCACAATGAAGTTGAATGCGACAGCTGAGATGATTCCGGTAACTTGGGAGGAATTTGGCAAGATTCATCCATTTGCCCCTCCGTCGCAAACTCAGGGTTATCAAATTCTGTTTAAGCAACTTGAGACATGGTTAGCTGAAATTACCGGGTTTGCCGGAATTTCTCTGCAACCAAATGCTGGTTCTCAAGGTGAATACGCCGGACTTTTAGTAATTCGTCAATATCACGAAAATCGTGGAGAAGGACACCGCAATGTCTGTTTGATTCCCACCTCGGCACATGGGACAAACCCTGCAAGTGCTGTAATGTGCGGGATGAAGGTGGTGGCAGTTACCTGTGACTCACAAGGTAATATTGACGTTGATGACCTGAAGGCTAAGGCAAAAAAACACAGCAATGAATTAGCCGCTTTAATGGTGACATATCCTTCAACTCACGGTGTCTTTGAAGAGCCAATTCAAGAAATCTGCGCTGTTATCCATAGTCACGGTGGACAAGTTTACATGGATGGGGCAAATATGAACGCCCAAGTGGGAATTTGCCGTCCTGGAGATATTGGTGCGGATGTTTGTCACTTGAATCTGCACAAAACCTTCTGTATTCCTCATGGTGGCGGTGGCCCTGGTATGGGGCCCATTGGCGTCGCTTCTCATCTTGTGCCTTTTCTCCCCGGACATCCTGTAGTAGGGACTGGGGACTGGGGACTAGGGAATAGGAAAGAAGAAATTTCCAATCCCCAATCCCTAATCCCCAGTACCCAACAAATTGGTGCGGTTGCTGCTGCCCCTTGGGGTAGTGCTAGTATCCTGGTGATTTCTTGGATGTACATCGCCATGATGGGTGCAGATGGTTTAACCCAAGCAACTAAGGTGGCGATTCTCAATGCTAACTACATTGCGAAAAAACTGGAATTATACTATCCGGTTTTGTATCAAGGGAAAAATGGTCTAGTTGCCCATGAGTGTATTTTAGATTTGCGATCGCTCAAAAAATCAGCTGCGATCGAAATTGATGATGTTGCCAAGCGTCTGATGGATTATGGTTTCCATGCGCCGACTGTCTCTTGGCCCGTAGCAGGTACAATCATGGTAGAACCTACAGAAAGTGAATCTAAACAAGAGTTAGACCGTTTCTGCGATGCGTTGATTTCTATTCGCCAAGAAATTGCTGAGATTGAATTAGGCAAGGTGGATGCCCAAGATAATGTTTTGAAGAACGCACCCCACACTGCCGAAAGTCTCATCACCGGAGAATGGCATCATCTTTATTCTCGCGAACAAGCTGCCTATCCTGCACCTTGGACTCGTGAGTATAAATTATGGCCGGCTGTTGGTCGCATTGATGCAACCTTTGGCGACAGGAATTTTGTTTGCTCTTGTCTGCCAATGGATGCTTATTAAACTGAAGTGAAGAGTTAGGAGTTAGGAATTAAAACTCCTAATTCCAATTCTTTTCGTAAAGATAAAGGCTGATACCCTAATACAAAAGCTTTGGAACTATCTAAAGAGACATCTGCTGGTCTGGGTGCTGCCATTTTCACATCTTGTTGTCGGCAGGCTTTTAGTCCAGTGGCGGGAAGTTGAAATACTTCAACTAATAGCTGCCCAAAATCATAACGCGAAATCCGCTCTTTGCCACCTAAGTGAATGATGCCGTTAACTTTTTCCAATGCTAATAAAAGTCCTTTGGCAGCAGTTGTTCCACTTACTGGTGTGCGAAATTCATCGATAAATAAACTTAGTTCTTTTTCTGCTTGTAAAGTTTGAATAAATGGCTGAATAAAGCTTTTAGCTGTGGGTGTTACTGCACCAAACATCAACGGCATTCGACACACCGCTGTCATGGGATATCTTTCTAGCATACCTGCTTCAGCTATGGCTTTTTGCTCACCATAAAGATTGACAGGACACACAGAATCTGTTTCTCGATAGGGGGCATTTAAGCCATCAAAAACTAAGTCGGTTGAGGTAAAAGCACAAGGAATAGAATTATCTGCACAAAGTCCGGCAATATTGCCGGATGCTGTGACATTAATTGCGTGCGATTCTTCCGGGTGGGTTTGACAAAAATTTGGTTGCGAATGTGCAGCAGTATGAATAACTGCTGTTGGTTTGACATCACTAAATATGCCCTGCAATTCCTGAAAATCTGTTAAGTTCACTTTTAACATTTTGATGCCAGGAATCTCTAAAGGATGGGAAAAATAAGTGCCATAAACTTCCCATTCTTGTTTTGCAAGCTGACAAAGATGCCAACCCAAAAAACCACTTCCTCCGGTGATTAACAATTTTTTCATGTCTAATCGTAAACCGCGATTTTTACGACTCATTTAGGATTGCTACACAGCAAGTTTATATTTTACACTGAGTGGTGGTGACAAAATCCTATTGAAGTAATTCCTGAAACTGCTTTTCATTACGCACTTTGCTAAAGTCTGGGTCAGTTTTTGCTAATTTCTTGTATTTATCAGGAACAAGCTCGATTGCTTTGTCTAAGTTCTCAATTGCTAATTCTATATTGCTCTGTAAAGCATAACAGCAAGCTTTATTGTAATATGCTTGGTGCAAATCTGGCTTGATGGTGATCGCTCTATCATAAGATGTAATAGCATCTTGGTAATGGTGCAGCTTTGTCAGAGCAATGCCTCGGTTAATTAAGGCTTCATATTTATCGGGTTTGATGGCGATCGCTTTGTCGTAAGATGCAATAGCCTCTTTGTAGCGTTGCAAAGATGTTAAGGCTATGCCACGATTATACCAAGCTTCATATTTGTCGGGCTTAATAGCGATCGCTCTATCGTAAGATGCAAGAGCATCTTTGTAGCGTTGCAACGATGTTAAGCCTATGCCACGGTTAATCCAAGCTTCAGGATTCTCAACTTTGATGGCGATCGCTTTATTGTATGCTTTTATTGCATCTTCGTAACGTTGTCCATCTAATAAATGATTGCCTTGATCAAAGAAATCTTTTGCTTTTTGCGTAGCCTTCGCTTCTATCAAAAGTTGGGTTATATTACTTTCTTGCACAACTTGTGTAGTATTTTCTGTTGATGAGTTTGTCCCACCCCTACAGCCAAATGCATAGAAAGCTATCAAGCCAGATGCAACTAAGCAGCGCCGAAAAACCATGCTGTACCTACAAAACTTATCAGATGATGTTAGAATTTGTGCGTTTTTTGAGTATTATCAAAATACACTAGTTTTTACACATTAATTTACTTATATTTTGAGAAAGAACTTTGTTGACGATGCATAAAAGCTTCTTCAAATCAAGCGGATGTTACATTATTATATTAAATAGACATAAAGCAATTGCTTAGAGTCTATTTCAGTCAAAAAACGATTATTTGTCTTGGTATATAGGTTACGTAGGCGTAGTCGGCACTTCTCTACGAGACGCTCTTGCTAACTTGCTTCCACGTTTGCGCTAGCGTCTTTGTTGGCGCAGCCTCTCCGTCAGGAGAAGGTAGAAGTGGTACGACAAGCTACTTCTGTGCGAGAGGCTGCGCCTTAAGCGTAGCTATGCCCTTTTAATTAACGAGGGTGCGATCGTTAACTATCTGAAGCTTACACGCTGATGGCAACTTCCTGCCTTATTCACATTACTCTGCTATCAATGGGTAATGAAAAGTCGCGAGACCATTCATTCCAAGACCCAAAATAATTTCTGGCGTCAATTCCTGCCATTTGCAGAGCAATCAGAGTATTCGCCGCTCTAGAACCTTTAAAACAGTAAACGTATACAATAGAGTCGGAAGTAATACATACAGATTGACAAATTTCTAAGATTTCCGCTTTTGAGCGGAACATGGAGATTTCCGGTTCAGATGTCATCATCCGATGCCATTCTAACCATACAGCGTTAGGGATTCTACCTTTGCGAGGACAAAAATCAGCAGCATAGGGAGAAGAACTCAGCCCAAGCCATTCGTTGCGATCGCGCACATCTAATTTTATAATTGCTGGATTATCTATTGCTTGCAACATCTCGGCGGTAGTCACCATCATATCAGCGTTGGGATGCAATCTAAATGTGCTGCTTTCACGTAATGGTACTTCATCGGTAGTAGATAATCCCGCTGTCTGCCATGCTCTATATCCTTCGTGTAAGATAGATACCTGAGCGCAACCCAAATACTTGAGTAAGAAAGCTGCTCGACAAGATTGACCATAACCTTTATTTAAAGTATCTTCATAAACAATCAACCATTCTGCACCAGATATTCCTACCCTGCTGATAATTTGTGCAAAATACTCTTGCAATTTCTTTAATCCTGCTGGGTAAGAATTCTTTAAAAGATAGGTGAAAAAATCTCTAATATTTATGGATTGAGGAATATGAGGAATACCATAATCTTCTTGACTTCGCGTATCGATAATAACAATCTGGGAAGAATTTTCTGCTAACAGAGACGTGAGTTCTTGAGGAGAAATGAGGAGTTTTGTATTTACGCTTTCATGCTTCTGTTATCGTCGCATTAAGCATTATCGTACTTGGTAGATTTGCCTTTTGGAATACAAGTCACAAAATAATGAATATTGAATGTTACGAAAGAGCTTTTGTATGTTGTTTTAAGACTGATCAAATAAATTCAATAAAATTAAAAATGTCCAATTTAAATAATCAATGCCTGCCTCTCAAACCCTATTTGAGCAAGGATTTGAGTTAATGACACTAGCTCTTTAAATTGGACAATAAATCTTTAATGTACAGTCTTACAAGGTGGAGCTTTGATATTGTGGCAGAGGGTAGGAAGGTTTCTTTCACTCTGAGTGACCACTACAACGCCAGCAAAGACCGTCAAAAGCAAAGGTATTAGAACAAGTTATACCTTGTTTTATTTTTGACTTAACGTTAATAAATCAAGATAGTGTTTTGTCATGAATCATTTAGGATTGTTATAGCGCTCTTCTATCACTCTCACCTCACATCTTGCACCTAGAAATATGGATGTCAAAACCACAACTACATCTAAGAGGAATGAATAGCATTATGTTAGAAAATAAAGGCTTCAACCCTCTGAATATATGAGGTTTAAAAGTTAGCTTCGTTCTGGCTCTCGTTCTGAAAGTATATCCTTATAAAGGATATACTGCCTCAGTGCCTTTTCTAAATCATCGATATCAGAACGACCAACGAAACTTTTAATTTCGACTGCTATCTTTCGTTCTGCGTTTTCAGCAGCGATGAGTTGCTCCGCTCCCAGGTCAACATATAAATCTTTTTTGCCCATCTCAAGTTTCAGAGGGTCGTGGGTAATTGTCCATCTGTCCTTGAGGAGGGCATTTTTAACATGATTGTGGTAAATATCGCGTGAAGGCATACATACATCTGTTTTTGACTTTTGCAAGAAGTCTATTGTATGCCTTGCTGATAATATACTCTGTCTATGCAATGCCTAACTAATCCCAAACACTGACTCAACAGTTGACTTAATTGAATCGCGTGCATCCTTTAAAGTTTGGCTAAGGGGATGTTTTGCCTGTAAAAATGCGCGGGCACAATTACGTCCCGGCATTCCTGAAATCGAACCGCCTGGATGAGTCCCTGCACCAGTCAAAAATAGATTATCAATTGGTGTTTTGTAGTTCGCTATTTCTGGCAAGGGACGGAAAAATATCATCTGATCTAAAGTCATGTCAACATGGTAATAATTCCCTTTGTACGCACCTAATCTTTCTCCTAATTCTGCTGGACTTTCTACACGACGGGCGATAGTTGCATTTTTGACATTCGGTGCATAGTCTGCCAATTTATCAATCACCCTATCTGCAACTTTGTTTTTCAATTCATCTGTCCAACCAGTACCTTTCAAACCAGTGCCTTCTGCACCGGCAATTTGATAAGGGGCAAAAAATTCAATCCATACGGTGTGCTTACCTGGTGGTGCTAATGTGGGGTCTAAATAGCTAGGCACCACTAGATACATTGATGGGTCAGCATCAGGAATCTCTCCCAAGGTACATTTGCTATGAGCCTGTTCTACATGAGCCACAGAATCGGCAATCAAGATGGAACCCACGAGATATTCGTCTTTGTGAGCGTGGTGTGGAAAGTGCAGTGGTTCGTCTAAAGCCAAATCTATCTTCAGGATGGTTTCATTGTTGTTAACGATGCGGCGTTCTAATCTTTCCCATAAATTTGGGTCGGCTGCATTAACATCGCTTTTATCAGTCATTTGTAAGAACAACCGCTTGGCATCAATATTAGAAATAACCCCATGTTTCGCGCGATATTCTTTACCACCAGTAACCCGCACACCCACAGCTTTTCCATCATCAATTAAAACTTTTTCAACATGTTGGTCTGTGAGAATAACGCCACCTTTACTTTTGACTAAATTCACCAAAGCTTGCACAAGTGCGCCTGTTCCGCCGCGAGGTCTTGCCATTCCAGGGTTGTGACGCATTGCCATCATAATTGCACCAACAGCAAGGGTTTTTTGTGATGGTGGCGCACCAAGTTCTGCTGCTAGTCTGGCTAGTGGCGCTTTCAGAAATTCCTCATCAAACCACTCGTTAAGTAAATCCTCAGCGCTGGTCAACATTGTGCGAATAAAGTCCAGCGTTTTGTTAGGGGAACCAATCACAGAAAATAAATCTTTCAGTTTGGTGATGTCGTAGTTACCAAGGATGTCTATAACTGATTTTGGCGGTGCATTAAACATGGGAATCATTGCACCGAGCGATCGCTGCCAAAAGTCTACAAATTCGGCGTATTTTTTGGCATCACGTTCACTGTAACGAGCAATTTCTGCACAAGTTTTTTCCACTGACTTATGTGCTAAGAAATACTTGCCATCAGGATGAGGACAGAAAACAACCGGATCGCAATCCAAATAATGCAAGCCGTATTTTTCTAGTTCTAATTCCTCAACAACTGGCCCTAAGTGAATAAATTCATGGTCAATAGCACACAAATTAAATTTAAACCCCGGAGCTTCTTGGGGTAAACATTCTTCAGTTGTTGCTGCACCACCGATAACAGAACGCTTTTCTAGTAACAGGACGCTGTAACCAGCTTTCAGCAAATAAGCTGCACAAACTAGACCATTGTGCCCAGCACCGATTAGCACAACATCATACTCTTGCATAGTTGTCACTTTTAAATTAAGTAGCTTTTAAAAGCTTACAAAACTTTTCAAAAATTTACATCATTCGCTAGTTACAAAAATTATCCTTAACTAGTGTCAATACGACTAAAGAGATAGTTCAGTTATTGATGATGGTATTTGCTTCACTTGAGTTTCTATCAAAAGTGTCAAACTACCCTTTTCTACTTTTATATCTTTAATCTTGAACGCCATATCTTCCCATTTCAAAGATGGTAGATTCATCAGTTCTTTGGCTTTCTGCATTAATGCTGTAACTACTTCTACTGAAATCCCGCCTCCCTCAGTGCAGTTAAAACTTTCTAGCATCGCGGGTTGTGAATGAGTCCGTGGGCGAAGCACCGCAGTGTAAGCTAAAGGGCGAGTATTTCCCTTTTCCTTTAACAGCAATCTTCCTCTACATTCAATTTTGCCTTCACCAGGTAAAAATACTTGAATTTTTTGCGGTTCAAAACTCACAATCTCGCCATCTACATCAAAATCAAAGTTTTGCATCTGGCTGCTAACATAGTCTGATGCCAAAGTGCGGTTCATATCCGCTTCTGTGAGTACAATCCGAGCTATGGCATTTACAGCCTCATTGAATTCTATTTTACCAAAAAGAGCGCTGAAGGGATTGATGTCAATACTATCTGTTTGCAGTTTTATTTCCTGTATGCGAACGTCTTCTTTAATTACTAATCCTTTACCTGCAACCGAAACTCCATCCGCCTGTCCCTGAACTATTTTGAATAAATCAGTTTCTACATTTATGTCTATTTTTTCTACTTCATCTAACGCTTGGGATACCATCATTTCAGCGCTTTGAGATAGAACTTTTTCTTCCAACCGATTATCGTCAGGCATGAACTATTAATCTCATAAATGTCCTCTTCCTATTTACTGTAAAGGCTACTTCTGAAGAGGGAATCTATATTGGGGCATATGTTAATTTGGAGGATTACAGTAATTCGTAATTGGTAATTGGTAAACAGGACTACCATCGTTAAGCACTGATTAGAAACGCTTTTAATTAATTAGGTATTAATTTAAAAATATATCTAAATATATATAGCGTTTCTCGTTTGTATGCAATAAACTTTGACCTCACTTCCATTTCTCTCTCCTAAAAAAGAGAGGCTTTGAATCTTACTCCCCTTCCCTATCAGGGAAGGGGTTGGGTGTTAGGTATTTATTGGACTCAACTGAAAAACGCTATAGATGGGAGTTGAAAATTTGCTGAACGCAACCATCAAACCCCGCAGTATCAAACAGTGGTTGTCTGTAAAATAGGAGACTTCACCTGACGTCGATTTGTGACAATCATCTGAATGGGACGATTTGGGCCTGTCACCAAACCACGGCGTTTAGGTCGCACTTCACCATCGTCAACTAGTTCTAATTCTAGGCTAGAAAGGATTTTAGCGAGTGCTAGCTTCATTTCCAACTGGGCAAATGCTAGACCAATACAGCGCCTTGCACCACCTCCAAAGGGCAAATATTCATAGGGAGAAAATTGCCGTTCTAAAAAGCGTTCTGGTTTAAACTTCTTAGGTTCCGGGTATAAATCTTCTCGTCGGTGGGTCAAGTAAATTGAACCAATAACGCCTGTATCTGGTTCAAGTTCGTAACTACCTAGAGATAGAGGTGTTCTGACTACTCTGGGAAAGGTCAGCATCGCTACTGGGTAAATTCGCAAGGTTTCAGAACAAACAGCGTTGAGGTAGGGTAATTTAAAAATGGTGCTGGGGTCAGGGTTATCACTCAGGCTATCTAGTTCTTGCAGTAACTTTTGGCGTACTGATGGTATTTTGTGAATCCAGTAAAATGCCCATGCTAACGCTGTTGCTGTGGTTTCGTGGCCTGCGATCAACAGAGTCATTAATTCATCACGTAACTCTTCATCGGTCATGGGTTGGCCTGCTTCATCCCTAGCTGCCATGAGTAAGCTGAGGATATCTGTGCGTGATGGGTCTGGTTGTTCTCGACGTTCCCGAATTTCTTCATATATAAGTTTGTCAGCTTCCTGCTGTCGGCGCATCTGCCTTCCCCAGAAATTAATCGGGCCAAAATCCCTTTGCAAAGCTGGAAAATAAAGCAAAGCGACACTCAACACAGAACTTCCCTTTTCCAGCATTTCAGCCAAAAAATGTTGTAATTTTTTGGCGCGTGGCCCTTCATCTAGCCCAAACACAGCTTGCATAATCACGCGCAGGGTTATAGCTTGGGCAGCAGATCGGATATTGAAGGGTTGTCCTATCTGGTATTGGCTAATGACTTTCTCGGTAATATCACTAATTATTTGACTATAGCTTCGCATTCTTTCTCCGTGAAAAGGTGGCAATAACAATTGCCGTTGGCGCTGGTGTGCTGCACCACTGATGGTAATCACAGAACGTTTACCAAGCAAAGATTCAAACACCAGATTTGTATCACCAGGTGCTTCTAACCCCTTGGTATCGTTTGTCAAAATTTGCTCTAGCACTTCCGGGTTACTGACAAATATCAGTGGCGGAGATTTGCTTTCTAACCTGACGGTGAACATGTCCCCATATCTTTCGGCACAAGTTTCCATAAATGACATGGGGCTGATAATCCAGCGTAGCATCTGTAAAACTGCTGGACCTTGTGGACCATTTGGTAACTTCATAAAATTCTTTTGTTACTTTACGTCTTGTTCCTACTTTAACTAACTGAAACTGATAAATTTTTGTTGATTGAAGTTACTTATACTGAGGTTGCGAAAAAGCAATAATCTGTTAGAAGCTGAAGGATGTAAAATTTTTGTTAAATTCAACCAGCATCTTTTATAGTTTCTCCTTCTTTATCAGGTACTCAGCATGACCGCAATCACCCCAAAGGCATCTTCAGCGCTTCCCGATTTTTTTGAAGGTATTCAATATTTTGGTGAAGCGTTACCAGATTTTGAAACTTATGGTGCAACACCTGCTATAGAGTCAGGCAAAGTAGCGATCGCAGATCCCACAGAACCGAATGCTGTATATCAAACTTTACTGGCTGCTGATGCTCTACGCTACCTGACTTTGCAAGTTACCGCTACTAAAGCCTCTGGGCATCCCGGTGGATTCGCCAGCCAAGCAGAAGCTTACGCATCTCTTGTCATGCTGGGATACAAAAACATTATCACTGAAGTCGGACACCACGCCCCTGGATTTTATAGTGCTATGTTCTTGGATCGTTCGCTAGAAGACATGGGAATTTTTACAGTTCAACAATTGCGCGATCGCTTCCGAGAAAAGCACGGACTCTTAGGACACCTTTCTGGTTTCATTCCCGGTATTCTCGCGCCTGCGGGGCCTTTGGGGCAAGGGCAACACTTTGCAATGGCGGCTGCACTGTTGCACAAAGATAAGTTATTCCCCTTCACAGTTGGGGATGGTGGATTGGGTGAGCCTTATATTGTAAGTGCGATCGCTCACTTCCATACTGCTTATCCTGCTGTCACTAACTTCTTGCCAGTGTTGGTGTGGAACGGTTACAGCCAAGAACATCACAGTATGGTTTCCCTGAAAACCAATGAACAGATGCAGGCATACTGGCAAGGTAACGGTTTTGATGAAGTCATATTAGTTGATGCCAAGGATTTTGACGATCAAAACCAGCCAGGGAATTACGTTGATAGTACTGCTTTTTCTTTTGAAAAGCGCTTAGAATTCACTCAAGCAGTACTTTCGGGTATGGATAAAGCAGCGCGATCAGCACTGGGCGGTAAACTTACCGTATTTATAATTAAACAACTCAAAGGTGCAGGAGTCCACGCGCGGGGGTCAAAATCTCACAACCTGTATCCCAAAGATACACTAAATGCTCCCCATATTATTAGTGCATTGCAAAGCCGTGCTTTATCTGCCGAAGCTTGGCAATTAGTGCGGACAAATGCAGAACGCGCAGGCGGTGGCCCAGCAGCGAAAACTGTGGTGACAGAATTTGAATTTCCATTACCAGAATTAGGTGAATTACCTTTAGAAGAATATGCAGTTGGAGGTGAACCCAAAGTTTCCACAACAGCGATGGGACGATTGGTAGGAATAGTTGGAAATCAAGATCAAAATTTCCTCGTTACCAACGCCGACGGTAACGAAGCATCTGGAATTGCCAACATCAACCAAGCATTAAAGATTATCCACCCTACAACCGACGATTTATATTACCAAGCACCAAATGGACAAGTTTATGAACCATTGAGTGAAGATGCTTGTGCCGGTTTAGCTGCGGGTTTGGCGTTAATGGGTGCGAGAACTTTGTGGTGTTCTTACGAATCTTTTGCCATCAACGGATTACCAATTTGGCAAACTGTAACCCAAGCAATGGCAGAATTGCGTCGTCAAACTCCCTCGACTATTACATTATTCACAGCTGGCGCATTAGAACAAGGGCGCAACGGTTGGACTCACCAACGTCCAGAAATTGAAGCTTACTTTGCTTCCTTGATGCGAAATGGCAATGTTTTCCCTTTATTTCCGCCTGATGCTAATAGTATTCAAGTCTGTTATGAGTGGGCATTGAAAAGTAAAAATAAGGGAATTGTAATTACTGCAAGTAAATCGCCATTGCAAATTCGCACCACTTTTGAACAAACTCGTCAAGGGTTGCGCGATGGTGCGGTGCTGTTACATGAAGTCGCTGGTGATAAGCAAGTTGTATTTGCTGTGATTGGCGATATGACATTAATGCCAGTATTTGAAGCTGCGGCTTTCTTGGAAACTGAAGGTATTGGTGCCAAGATTGTTTCTGTGATCAATCCTCGGCAATTATACCGTAGCCATGATACCGCTTGGGATACATGTTCTGAACCTGAAGGCGGTTTCTTAGATGATGCCAAATTTGCCGAATTATTTGATGGTGATGCGCTAATTGCTGTCACTGGTGGCGCTGCGGCGATGCTAGAACCAATTCTGTTGCGGAGTACGGCCAAGCGCGACACCTTCGCTTGGAAACGTGGGGAAACTACAGCCAGTGCTGGAGAGTTGATGGCGTTTAATGGATTGACTGCTGAAGCGTTGACGAAACGTGCGATCGCGTTAGTGCATTAAAGCTGGAATTGTTTCTCCTCTTATCGCAAATATACGTATATAAACGCTGAGAAATTGCGTTGCAATGCGTATATTTGCGTTTTTTTATTTCAGACAACTTTTGGAGTGTTGGCATTAGGGAACAAGAGAAATACAGTGATATTGCCTGTAATTTATTGATAATAAGAGTTTTATGAGTTTAAAGCTAAATTTTTGACTTGAAAACCTGATTTATGAGTTATGAAGTTAGTTTATAATTTCAAAACTCGATTTAGAAGTTCAAAACTCGATTTAGAAGTTCAAAACTCGATTTAGAAGTTCAAAACTTGATTTAGAAGTCCAAAACTTGATTTAGAAGTTCAAAACTCGATTTAGAAGTTTAAAACTTGATTTATAAGCAAGTGTGATAGATTCGCTTGCAAGCGTGGGGAAACTACAGCCAGTGCTAGTGAGTTGATGGCGTTTAATGGATTGACTATGGAGGGTTGACGAAAGGTGCGATCGGGTTAGTAAGATTTTCAAACCGCAGATGTACGTAGTGAAACGCGGACAATTTGGCGTTTGGTTGCGTAAATTTGCGGTTTTTATTAGATAGGTTTTGATGTTTCTATAAAGTAGAATTCAAAATATATATCTTTTATCTATAGGTATCTAATTTTGCTAGAAAACATCAAAATATCTGAATTACCATCAGTTTCTTTATTTGACAAAGACCGTCTTCCTAATTGTGCAGCTATCTACTTTGTATTTGACAGTAAAGGTCAGATTATTTATATAGGTAGAACTATTAATTTAGTTGAAAGATGGAAAGGACATCATAGATTTAATCAGCTAAAAAGATTTAATCGAAAAAATACTCTTAGTATTAGTTGGTTGACTTGTACTAGTGATATAAAATATCTATCAAATCTCGAAAATGAGTTTATCAAGTTATATAAGCCACCTCTTAATTGGTCTAAAGTAGTAGTACCAATTAGAAAAATAACTCCAGCCGAAACTGCTTTACAGCAAAGTCTCCAGCAGCTAGCCAAGCTCAATGTTATGATAGTTGGCTTTGATCCAATATCAGATGGAGAACCACCAACAATATATTTAGTATATCCTGTTTATGGAATAAAAGGATTATCTGGAAGTATTAGAACTGCATTAAAAAACATTAACAAAAAGGCTAGTTCCCTAAAGTGGAAAGAATACAAAATTTATCCTAAATCTTCAGGTAAATTCGGTTTCTGGGAGACTGAATACAACGGTTTAAGAATAGATTTATCTCCATTTGATAGTTTAGTTTACTTCATGGAACATTCAAACCGTCAGACTCTAGCTGGAATAGAACTTATGGCATTTAGTAGGGAACAGCTAGAATTAATTTTAGATAAAAAAGAAGAAAATGATGAGAATACATCAGCTTTAGAAGCATTAGAAGATGATCCTATTCCAGTAGAAAGTATTTATAAAAATCAACCTTCAAATAGTAATTATAAAAATACAGTTGAAGTTGAACCTTGGGAGGAATTAGAACCAATGGCTGAAGGGGAAGTTAGAGTAATGACTCGTCAGTTTGTTTATGTGGATGATATAGAAATAGAAGTATGTACTAACGACAATGGAAAGCATTTTGTTAGACACAATGTTTACTGGTGGATAATGCACAATCAGAAAAATCCTAGTCGTCAGTATGATTATATAATAGAAAATACCAAAAATTCAGTTGATAGACTACCTACTATCAGATGGTCTGGTTATAAATTTAGATTTGAGATGATTAGGTTTAATGAAGATGATGTAGAAGTTGAGAGTATACTATTTCCACTAGCTATGTTTGAAGACCTCATGAAAAACAAGTCAAGGTTTAATAGTCAAGTTCTAGAACAAATTTTAAAGGGTGAGTATAAATCAACTGGCTATGATAGAGGAAGTATAAAACTATTTGTATGGCTACAATCTAATTCTATATCTTCGCTGCTTCAAACCAATAACAATAAGTAGCTTGAGTTGAGAAAACCCAACAATATAATGATTCATATCCCCACAGAATAGGGTTTTCAAGGATTTTGAACTCGATTTTCCATAAAGGTAGAAAGGTAGCGGTAGAAACAGAATTACCACCCGAACTAAATCAAACGTCTTACCCTACCATCACCACGTAGTTTATAATAGGATAATACTGAAAATACTCAATTTAGAAGTTAATTATGCTTATAAAATTTGAAGAAATATCTAGAGATATTGATACTTTACCAGAAGAAGCTCAAATCTTACTACTTGATTTTATTCAGTTACTCAAAAAGCGTTATCCACAACCATAATCAGAAAATCATAGTCAGGAAAAAAGCCTCTATGAAAAGTTTGATGAAATTGGACTAATTGGTTGTTGTTCTGTAGAAGAAAATTTTTACACAAGGATGGAACCATGACTAACACTCAAAAGATGGTTCGCTTAAACTTAGATTTGTCACCTGAACTAAATCAGATACTAGACGAACTAGCTAATAAAATAGGTGCAAGTAAAAGTGATGTTCTGCGTCAAGCTATAACCTTGATGCAAATTATGGTTATAGCTAAAGAAGAAACCAAAAAATTAGGAGTTCCAGAAGCAAATCAATTGATAGTGAATGAAATCATTCTCTCATCTGAGCAGCAGGCAAAACCGCATCCACTAGACACCTTTATGGAAAGGCTTGGCCCTTGGGAAGATGAACGTACTGCTGAGGAAATAGTCAAAGATATTTATGATAGCCGTACTATTTCTAACAATGACATTAGTCTATGACTTATTTACTTGATACCGATACTTGCATTTATTGGATTAAAGATATTAATTTAGTCAGAACTAAAGTTAGAGAAATAGGATGGGAGCAAATTTGTATTTGCAGTATCACAGTTGCTGAGTTGTATTTTGGTGCTTATAACTCTCAACGAGTAGTGGAAAATTTAAATCGTGCAGAAGAATTTATTCAAAACTTACCCGTTGTACCTTTAACTGATCCTGCTCTCAGAAAGTATGGTGAATTAAAAGCAGAACTCCGTAGACTTGGACAAACAATTGCTGAATTTGATTTACTAATTGCTAGTGTTGCAGTTGCAGAAAATTACACGTTAGTAACAAACAATACTCGTCACTACAGCCGTATTTCTAATTTACAGTTGGAAAACTGGATTTCACCTTAAAAATATTAAATAAAATAGAAATGACTGCACAAGGAAAAAATCAACGAATTAAAATAAATTTAGATTTATCGCCAGAAGTTTATGAGACACTAAACAATCTGGCACAACAGATTAATGGAGATAATGCTGAGGTACTTCTAAAAGCGATCGCTCTCCTAGAAATAGCCGTTGAAGCCAAGCAAAAAGGTAAGCATATTTGGATTGCAGATGATGACCAAAATCTGGAAACTGAAATTACTGGTATTTAAACAGCATGACAGACAGAACAGATTTATCAAAATTAATTGCCAGCAAAGGCGATAATCCACTAATTATCTCAACTGTAAACTTGCAATCACAAGAAGACGTAGAACTTGAGCGAAAACTACGAGAACTCAAGTTTAAACAGGAACTGAGAAAAGATTGGATTTTATTTATTGTCAGGGATGTAGTAATTATTCCCGCCGCCATCCTTTTTATTTTTGCTGTCAGTGGTTACTCCCTATTTACTCAGATTCATAGGTAACTTATCTGGCTACAGTTTTTAATCAACCGCAGAGGCGCAGAGTACACAGCTGTCGATCGCACTCATGATTATTGCGATTTATATTGTCACTTTATTTCTGTTTCGTATGGCTTTCCGTATTTGGTGGCATCCAGGGTTATTTCTCTACGTGGCTGGGTTTACAATAATTGCGTAGGCGTAGCCAGCCTTAAGCATCGCTTTTGCGCTGGCGTTAGATACTGAAAATCTTCAGATCCAAACTAGCTCTTGTTGATGCCTGCGCCCACACGGTACTATTGGATAACAAAGTTACACATTCAGAAGCAAATTTACTAAGAGGTTGTTGGAAAAGCGTTTACCTGTAGACTTTAGGCACTTTTAGATCCCCTCTAACCCCGCTTTTTAAGGGGGAACCGGAATCAAAGTCTCCCTTTTCAAGAGGAGCCACTGCGCCCTTGCGCCCTGCCGACTTGTTCGCTTTTAGCGTTCCGCTCTTTAGCACGTGGCCGGGATTTAGAGGGATCTAAAACTTTTGATACCGAAAAGAGAACTTTTCAAACATCCTCTAAGAGCGATCGCTATGCCGCTAGACTGTCCCATACCCCCATTTTTAAATTCTTAACGTGGCGTTTCAAAACAGAAACAATCTTTTCCAAAGCAAACTTAATATAAAGAGTGAGACGCGATTATTTATAACTAAACAAAAAACTCCGCAAAAACGAACTTTTCCATTATTGTTTCTTGTAGTTGCAAATGGCTGTTTACCAGGATAATAACCTGTTGCATTTTCATTGCATTTCCAGGCAATTGATTTATTTTTGTTCTCGTTCCACTTATAGTATAAATAGTTATCTTGGCAAAGTATCATATTGTACAAAAATTCTTGACATTGCTTATAAGTGTTAACTTGCCTAAAAAAGTTTAAACAAAATGCCAGCATTCTAGAAATTTGATTGCTATATTAGATTAAATAACTATTCTGGCAAGGGTTGAAAAGCTGTGCGGGATGATTTACAGGGCTTGGAAGTTAGTCAGGATGAACTGCAAAAGCTGACTAATTTGCCTGTCAACCAGGAACTTTTAATCATTACAAATCCTTTGAAAATATTAGCAAAAATATATATCCAAAAACTTCAAAGTTCTGAAGGGGCAACTGTAGTTTTTATGGGATTTTCTACATTTGTTTTTGTCTATATTTTCTTTGATATAATTATTAAGTTTTTTGTCACATGGATAACAATTCCATCTTGGATGTTGTTAATTATCTTAGGTATTTGGATTGTTGGTTTGACGCAAACTATCTTATATTTAATATGGAAAACTAGAACTAAACGTGTAAAAATTAATATGACAAAATCTTTGCAAGTTTTGTTAAATGAGGTTAATAGATATAATACTGTTATTCGAGTAATAGATATCAATGACCAAATAGAAGAAGCTGGTAATCCCGAAGTAGTTATAAAGGAAAGAGAGGGTGTTATCGAAGCGCTTAAACTCACCAAAGCTGATTTAGTTCGCGCTTTGAAGACAGAAAGGATTTTAAGGGAGAATAAAAGCTTTATCCTTAGTAATACAGAACTATTCGTCAACAATCTAGCAACTTTAACAGCCATGCAAGTAACTGAACAGGCTACTGAGCATGGAAGGTTGCTTAATGAAGCACTACAAATTGCATTAGATGTGCAACACGAAATGAAAAGATTACAGACTCAGCGTTAAAATAATTCCTAATTTGTAATTAAGTTTTGTAATGAGGATTTAGAAAGCACTCCTGAATTTATTCAGTACGGGCTAAACCATAGCTATCCGCTAACAGCACTCAGTTAGTGAGTTGGAAAAAGCGTAGATGCTCCCGATAAGTCCATAGACGCTTCTAGGTGGGTTGGCTTCCAATCTACTCGCCAGACATCCTCAATGGCTTTTTCCATAATCCTTCCCACGGTTGCGATCCCCGGTCTAACATAAAGAATATTCGTAAAGCGATCGCTCATCCACATGGACTGGAAAGAAATTAGAGGTAACTGGGTAATCATTCCCCGAAATCCCATAGGTATCGTTCATTTTTTAGGAGGTGCATTTGTCGCCACTGCACCGCACATCACTTATCGCTGGTTACTCGAACAACTGGCAAGTAAAGGTTATGTTGTAATTGCTACGCCTTTTGTCAGTACATTGGATCATATTGCGATCGCAAAATCTGTGCTGCTAAACTTTGACCGCACCCTCGAACGCTTGCATGACTCTGGGGCATTAAGCAAGCTTTACTTTCCCATCTACGGCGTTGGACACAGTATGGGCTGTAAACTTCACTTGCTGATTGGTAGCCTTTTTGAAGTAGAACGTGCAGGCAATATTTTAATATCCTTCAACAACTACGCTGCTAAAGAAGCTATCCCCTTAGTAGAACAGTTTAATTCTACTTTGAAAATCGAGTTTACTCCCTCACCGTTGGAAACTAATAAGCTTGTTCAAGAGCGTTACAATATTCGGCGCAATTTACTAATAAAATTTAGTAATGACACCATTGATCAATCGGCAGCTTTAACCAAAATCTTACAAGAACGTTTTGATGAGATGGTGACAGCACAAACGTTACCAGGAACTCATACAACACCTCTAGGTCAAGACATAAAATGGCAAACTGGAACATCTTTCACCCCCTTTGATGCCTTAGGGCAATGGTTCAAGCAAGAAGCATACCGCGATTTGAACCAGCTAAAAAAGACCATCCTCTTGTGGGTGAATCCTCTTACACCCCCATAATATTTTATGACGTTAAAAATTCATGAATTTGACGGATAAATATAAATTAGTTAGTAGTATATCTATATAATACTACTAACTATTTAGTCCCTATTATATTTTTATTTTCTATTTTGACAGCAAGTTATTAATGAATGTTTTCTCCAAATTTCTATGTTTCAAATACTAATAATTGATGACGATTATTCAATACAAATACTCCTAAAAAGGATGTTGGAAAAACAGGGTTATGAAGTAGTTACTGCCAGTAGCGGCGAGGAAGGAATAGAAAAGGCGCTGGCTTGCCGTCCAGCACTAATTATTTGTGATTGGATTATGCCGGGGTTGACTGGACTGGAAGTTTGCCACCGCATTAAGACAGATCCCAAATTTTACACCACATTCTTTATTTTATTAACATCCTTAGATTCCGTTGACGATTGCGTCAAAGGTTTAGATGCTGGTGCTGATGATTTTATCTCCAAACCTATTGAGCACAATGAATTACAAGCACGGGTAAGAGCAGGATTACGCCTGCATCAGTTGAGTAGAGATTTGCAGGCTCAAAAGTTGCTTTTAGAATCAGAAATGTCAGAAGCAGCAGAATATGTGCGATCGCTGCTGCCTCTTTCCATGACTGAACCCTTCAATATAAATTTCCGATTCATTCCCTCGCGGCAACTAGGCGGTGACTGTTTCGATTATTACTGGCTTGATGCTGATTATCTGGCAGTTTACTTACTAGATACTGCCGGACATGGCCTCAAAGCAACTCTTCCCTCTGTTTCCGTCTTGAATTTGCTGCGTTCCCGTGCGCTCAAAGGTCTGGATTATTATCAACCTAGTGATGTATTGAAGGCTTTGAATGATACCTTTCAGATGAATTATCAAAATGATAAATATTTTACAATTTGGTACGGAGTTTACAATCGCATCAATCGGCAGTTAATTTATGCTAGTGGAGGTCATCCACCAGCAGTTTTAGTAACCGGCACATCTCCAAGAAAGTCTGAAGTTAAACTCTTGAAAAGCCCCGGTATGCCAGTTGGGATGTTTCCAGAGGCAAAATATGTTGATGGGTTTTGTAATATTGAAGAGTTCAGTACCCTTTACATTTTTAGTGACGGCGCTTATGAAATCACTAAATCAGATGGCACACTTTGGAGTTTGGATGCTTTTATTCAGCTACTAATTAGCTTACAAGATCCTGTTGATTGCCAACTTGATCACGTCCTGAGTTATTTAATCGCTCTGAACTCCAAAGATGCTTTTGATGATGATTTATCTATTTTGCAAATTAACTTTGATTAATTAAGTCTTTGAAATGAAAACCTGATTAAATGCGTCTTGGCTAGGGAATATTTCAAAGACTTTATCCATATTAGTCAGTTCAAATAATATCCTGACTTGCTCATTAATTGAGCAGAGAGCAAGCTGAGTATCCGATGCTCGCAAGGTTTTAAAAGCTAATACTAAAGCTCCCAAACCTGAACTATCCATAAATGCTACATCTTGAAAATCTATTAACACAATTTTTGCACCACTTACTAAAATATCAGTAATATTTTGCCGAAATTCTTGTGAAGTTGCAGCGTTTAAATTACCATTGAGCTTAATAACTTTTACTTGTTCTCTCATAAGACCTGACTCGATTGGTGTAAATAATGCTCTGTTTTCGTTAGTATATCCCAATCATAGATCATTGAAAAATGCTTACCAGATAAAAAATAAGCGATTATTAACCTTCAATGCTTTCTAAGTCATTTTGAATAAGGTAGTGGAAATTATCAATCATTTGTCAAGAAAATAATTATTAATTTATAATTATAGTCTGACTGCTAAAAAATCACTGAGTGCAAATAAATATCATGATGATTATCATCAGTGAAAGATGAAAAACAGTTGTATTAAGTAGATTAAGAGTAGCACTCACTCCTTAAACCTATAAAAAACACAATTACCAAAATTCCTTAACCATAAGGGTTTTACTTACATACTTGAAATAAGTTATAGGCGAATTAAGAAACTTTAGCTAAAAGGTTTAGTTTTAGCACTGCTAGCCTCAAACCTGAGGTTATCTGAGACTATTGCCTGTAATATTTTAGTATTCCCAATATTTGTTGTTGCTCAACAGGATCACCGATTTCAGCAGAGAAATGATTGTGCCAGGTAAACGACTCACGCGATCGCTTAACTGGCACAAAAAAATCAGGTGAAGCGCCCATTTCTTTCTATTAAGAGACTCTGGGCTGATTTGAATTTTCACAGAAGTTAGATATAAACAGGCGATGTCTGCCTTGAAAAGTGACGCTCCTGTCTTGAAAAGTTCTGATGCCTACGGCGGGCTACGCCAACCGATAGCGCAGCCTCTTCTCTACCTTGGGCTACGCCAACGAGTCCGCGAGCGTCAAAAGCCTCTCTACGAGACGCTCCGCGTAGCTTGCTTAAGAGCAGGGGTACGCTCAGACTTTGCGCTGCGTCGCTCTAAGCGAACGCAAGAGCGTCTCGTAGAGAACCTATGCCGTAGGCTTTACGCTGCGCTAACAGTTCGCCTTTAGCGTCTGCCTGCGGCAACGCCAAAGGACTCGCTCTAAGCGAACGCAAGGGCGTCTTTTGGAGTTGCCATGCCGTTGGCGAACGCGAACAGCGTGTCGCAGACAAGCCCAACAGACGCGAACAGCGTCTCCCTGGGAGAAGAAAAGGCTTTACACTGCGCTATCGGCGGGAAACGACGTAAAAACGCCAGTCACCACAAGTCGGGAAACCCGCCCAAGGCGCTGGCTCGACTTTTCGCGACGACGGGCTACGCCTACGCCTGAATTCATACTTCAATTATGCAATGCCATAAAAAAGAAAGGTAGAAAACTTTAGGAGCGTTATAAGAAGGGGAAAATTTGCGTCCTAACTCTCTCTAACAGGACTTACTTTAGCTCGATAAAGCAGTTTGTCGCCTTGAAGATAACCAATGTAGCGCACCTTGACTATTTCACCTGATTGTGCGTCTCCCTGCATCAATTGGTGCAACTGGGGGTCATAAGGTATTTCGGCTCCCACGGGTGCGATCGCTTCCACTCCCCACGCCTGTAAAAGCTTTTCTAGGGGTTTCTGCACCAACGGTACTATTTTGACTGCTGCTAGCTGTGGATTCTCCTGCGCTTTCTGTGCTGCTGTTGGCCATTGCAATAATAAAGACTCCAGCAGTTGCAAACTCGACTGCTGGAGTTCTTGTAGTAATAACTCTCGCTGCTGTTCTAGTTGCAGCTGCGATCGCTGGTATTCTTTTCTTAAATCTGCAATTTCTTCTAATAATTCCAGAGTAGGTGCTACTTTCTCTTGTAACAACTCTACGGTTGAAAAAATTGCGATTAATTCATTCAATGGCATCTGTAGCACTGACGACAGCTTGAGCAGCACATCTATCCGCATCTGCTCTAGCTTTCCTTGTCGTAAACGCAAAAGTTGACGTTCTGAGACGCCAGCAGCGCGACTCAGCGCTTTAAAACTAGAAATACCCACCTGTTGCATTAAATCTTGCAACTTTTGGGCATTGGGCATAGGGCATTGAGCATTGGGCATAGGGCATTAGGCATTGGGCATAGGGCATTAGGCATTGGGTATTGGGCATTGGCGATTAAGTTTTTTCTCTATCCTCTATGCCCTATGCCCCATTCCCCATTTCTATTCTTCCAGTAAACTTCTCAGCATCCAAGCTGTCTTTTCGTGTACTTGCATCCGCTGAGTCAATAAATCGGCGGTAGGTTCATCGTTAACTTCCTCTACCACAGGGAAAATAGACCGTGCAGTTCTAACTACGGCTTCTTGTCCTTCCACTAGTAAACGGATCATCTCCACAGCCTTAGGAACTCCGGGAGTTTCTGGAATCGAACTTTGTTTGGCATATTCGCTGTAGGTTCCTGGTGCGGGATAGCCAAGCGCTCTAATTCTCTCCGCAATTAAATCAACTGCTAAGGCTAATTCTGTATACTGAGTCTCAAACATCAAATGCAATGTTTGGAACATCGACCCTGTTACATTCCAATGGAAGTTATGAGTTTTCAGATACAGTGTATAAGTGTCAGCTAACAGACGAGATAAACCCTCGGCAATTTTAGCCCTACTCGTCTCGTCAATGCCGATATTTACATTTTTAACTGTTACTTTTGATGACATAATTTTCTCCTAATTAGGTTATATGTAATTGGGGATTGGGCATTGAGCATTGGGGAGCCAGTGCGTTGCGGAGGTTCCCTCCGTTGTACCCCTACGGGGAAGCAAGCTAGCAAGAGCGTCTCTGACAGGAGAAGCAACTGGCGTCATTGGGCATTGGGAATACTCTAATTCCCCACTCACTATTCTCTATTCCCCATGCCCCATGCCCTATGCTAAGTGCATCTTCAAAACGCTGCGGGGTGCTTTACGGACTCTGGCCAAAACGGTTTCTTTGCCTAAACGCTGGCAAGCTTCATACCGATGGCAACCAGAAAAGCCATAATATTGTCCATCTACTTCTAGGACATCTATAGGTTCTTGCTGCCCAATCTCCGCAATCGATTCCATTAAGGTTTGGACTTTATTTGGATCGTTTACACGGGGTAGTGGCCGTTTTATCTGATTTAATGGAATTTCTTGGACTCTAACCATAAGGAGTTTATCCAACTAGTTCTGTTTTGTGTCTCTAAATAAATCATAGTCGTTATGACTTTGTTTTGCAACTATTTTGGGCAAAACTGGTAATGGTATCATTGGAGCACTCATGCGACAAAAAAACCGCGCTACAAAGCAATTGGAAAATCAGCTCCAACGCTGCATTCAGGGGCAGAAGACGCTCGATTATTCGCTACCGCTTCTCTACCAGACGCTGCGCGAAAGCTATCAGGTAGCCATAAAATTTTCGTTTTGGCGTTTTTCCCACACTGTGCTGACAACATTTTGTCTATTGGGACTAACTGCTGCATCAGGGCCTGAGAGCAATATCCAGGGTATGGAACTGAAAATTGGGATTGTGCAGCGATTTGGCGAACAACCCACAGCCAAGCTGCAACTGGAACCCATAAAAGGCGATCGCTTAAAGCTAAAATTTCAAGTGGGCAACAAGCAGCAAATCCTATTTACCAAGAACCCTGTAAAGCTGGAAACAGTCATGCAAGCTTTACCCCAGTCAACAGTCGAAGAAGTGGTAGTTTTAGGCACATATCGCACCTTTGAAACTGCGGAAGACAGTGCTAATAAATGGCGTTCTCAGGGAATGGAAGTAGAAATAGCCCAGCCAGAACACTGGCAGGTTTGGGCTAAACGAGATGTTTACAGCACTCCTTTACTGCGACGATTGCTATTGCAGAACATCCAAGCTTCTACCAAAGAAAAAGTATATCTTGATACTAAGATTTTGAAACAAGTGCCGCGAGTGAGTTGGGTGGTGGATGGTAACCGCTATAGCCCGAATGATTTAGAAATTAGCACTGATAAAAACTTGATTCGGGTGAATAAAAGCGAAAAACAAGAGTTTGCTCGTCTTTATGCTGGGCAACTAAATTTGCAGCCAAATGCCTACGGCACATACACTCTAGTTAACCAAGTACCTTTAGAAACTTATTTGCGTGGGGTTCTGCCTTACGAAATAGGCACAGATGCACCAGCAGCAGCACTGGAAGCCCAGGCAATTCTCGCCCGGACTTATGCTTTGAGAAATTTACGCAGGTTTGCCGCAGATAACTATCAGTTGTGTGCTGATACTCACTGCCAAGTTTATTATGGGCTGAATGGAGCGGCTGCCAAAACAGACCGAGCGATCGCCTCAACCAGGGGTAAGGTACTAACTTATAAAAATGAACTAGTAGACGCCCTGTATTCTTCTACCACTGGTGGCGTCACAGCCTACTTCAGCGATGTCTGGAATGGCGATGATCGTCCCTATCTACGCCCTGTACTGGATGCTGCAACTAATTTTTGGAACTTGTCTAAGCAGAGTTTAACAGATGAAAAAAACTTCCAAAAATTTATTAATACGCAACAAGGATTTAATGAAAGCAAGTGGGATATGTTTCGTTGGCACAAGGAAACCCCTTTAAAGGATATTATCAAGGACTTGCAGAAATTTTTGCAGGTGAAAAACAGTCCCCATGCCAAATTTAAGACAATTCAGGCTATGGCAATAGTGAAGCGAAGCCAGAGTGGACGCATCCTTGAACTCGCAGTTAAAACTGATCACAGCACCTTTGTTCTCCACAAAGACGAAGTTCGTAGTGCCTTTGCTGCTCCTAAAAGTACACTTTTTTACATAGAACCCCTGAACAAAGGCAAACCCGAACTCTGGGGATACGCTTTTATTGGGGGTGGATTAGGGCATGGAGTCGGCTTGAGTCAAACTGGCGCTCAAAATTTAGCTAAATTAGGTTGGTCAAGTCCAAAAATTCTTCAATTCTACTATCCTAGTACTCAGATTCAAATTCTCAGTAAACAGACCAAACTTTAAGCTAATCGGGAAACTCCATACTTAAAAAATCAAGCAGGAACACAAAGTAGACTTTGTGTTCTTGCTCAACACGAAATTCGGCTTTTTGTCAAAGTCGCTTTCAAAGGTACACATGGCATTGGAAGGGTGTTGACCTTAGATGCCCTGCTTCTATTTTTTCAACATCATTAACTCTTGCAAGAGGTTTATTGTTGAGGTGCCTAACTCTTAGTAGAGTTCTTCTTCTTTGTGAGTTTCGATTGTCACGTCAGAGGTTGGGTAAGCGACACAGGTCAGTACGTATCCAGCTTGTATTTGATCGTCATCTAAGAATGACTGGTCACCCTGATCAACGGTACCCTTTACGAGTTTACCTGCACAGGTCGAGCAAGCACCAGCGCGGCAAGAGTAAGGCAGGTCAAGACCAGCTTCTTCGGCAGCGTCTAGAATATAGGTATCGTCATCAACATCAAGTGTTTCGTTCAGCCCTTCGGCCTCGTTGACTAGTGTGACTTTAAAACTTGCCATTAAGTAATCCTCTCTTTTGCAAACGGCAGTATAAGTTATCTTTAGGCAAAGGTTACGGCTATTCTGTGGGATTAGCCGCTGGTTAAAATTTGCTTCAATTCTGATACTACGAGAAAAATTAAACGATGTAACTGGAAATTGAACCCGATTAGTAATGAAATTTTGTTGCTTAATCCTGATAAGTTTTATTTATATTATTTCCGGTGATAGTCAGGCTGTGATTAGAAAAAACTATCTTAGGGATGAAAAAACATGAATAGGATTAATACACCTATATTTTGTAAGACTTACGCAGAAGAGATCCCTAACTTCTCTTAAAAAGCAGGGCTGTTTGATTCGTTCAGGTAGAAATATTGTCAATATCAACAGCGAAAAATCAGCTTGGAGTCGGTAATCCCAAAATTACCGCGACAACTCCGTAAATTTAAGTGCGTCCGCTACGCGAATGCAGCAGCGGTTCTCTACCAGACGCACTCACGTTCGCGATCGCCATGATCATTGTTGAATCAGATTTTTTAATCACCTGATTTTTTGGGGTTAGAGGCTGTAAATTAGCGCCTTTTAGGGAAAGAAACAGTCTTACCCTTAAAAAGGGAGCTTTTAAGGCTTGCTCAAAGGGATCTAGGTTTCAGGTTTTCATTGCGTAAGTCCTGATTTCAATCCCCTTCCAATTGGTTTTTTTTGCCTATTCTACTTCTGCTGTGGTTGATGTTGCGCGTCCTCGGCTTTAAGAGTAGAGGTACGAAAACGACTACATCAAACTGCATACGTATTTTTGCCTAGCTTCAAATAAAGTCTCATACGTCCTTAAGGGGGTAGGACAAATGTTGTAGAGTCTAAACTGGTGAAATCATTGGATTCTCCATCAACAGAGAATCTGACCACTAGAAGCGTGGCAGGATCAAAAACAGAACTAGTGAGGATCATGTATAATCCAGAAGCAGCTTTGGAAAAAGCAAGAGTGCGTGTAGGTTTGGTGGGTACTGGGTATGCGGCAAAGTTTCGGGCTGAGGCATTTCTTGATGATCAGCGAATGCGATCGCATTTAGTCGCAGTTGTTGGTCATACCCCAGAAAAAACAGAAACTTTTGCCAGAGAGTACCAGATTAAAGCGTTGAGTTCTTGGCACGAGCTAGTAGAGCGTGAAGATATAGACCTAGTGGTGATTTCCACTATTAATCGAGATCATGGTGCGATCGCTCGTGGAGCACTTACCAACGGCAAACACGTAATTATAGAGTATCCCCTTTCGTTGGATGTAGTCGAAGCAGAGGAACTGATTGCTTTAGCCAAAGCACAAAAAAAACTCTTGCACGTGGAACACTTGGAACTTTTGGGTGGTTTGCATCAAGCCTTGAAGCAAAACTTAGCCAAAGTTGGTGAAGTATTTTATGTTCGCTATAGCACCATCAATCCCCAAAATCCCGCACCTCGTAAATGGACTTATAGCCACGAGTTGTTCGGCTTTCCTTTAATTGGTGCCCTGTCTCGCCTACATCGCCTCATCGATTTATTTGGTACAGTATTTACTATTAACTGTCACCAGCGATATTGGGAAATAGAACCAGAATACTACCAAACCTGTTTATGCACTAGTCAACTCTGCTTTCACAGTGGACTTTTAGCCCAAGTTGTCTATGGCAAAGGCGAAAGTGTTTGGCAATCAGAACGCAAGTTTGAAGTTCACGGTGAAAAAGGTGGTTTAATTTTTGATGGTGACACAGGAATTTTCATCCAGCCAGGGGAAACAACACCTATAGAGGTTGGCCCTCGCCGGGGTTTGTTCGCCAAAGACACGAGTATGGTGTTAGACCATCTTTTTGATGGCACTCCTTTGTATGTTACCCCAGAGGAGAGCTTGTATACCCTAAAGGTTGCTGATGCTGCCCAAAGAGCTGCACAGACAGGGTTAACTATGTTTATGAAAGATATCTAGATAAAAGTTAATGAAAACCGAACTAATTGTTATTTTATCCCAACGAGAATTAGACAAAATGCGTCAAGCTGGGCGTTTAGCAGCTAAACTCCTTCAGCATCTTGAACCGTTCGTGAAGCCAGGGGTTAGCACTCTTGAACTAAATGATGAAGCCGAACGTTGGACACAAGCGCATGGAGCAAAAAGCGCACCCCTTGGTTATAAAGGCTATCCTAAATCAATTTGCACCAGTGTAAATGAGGTAATTTGTCACGGTATTCCCAATGCCAAGCAAATTCTCAAGGATGGTGACATTATTAATATTGATGTGACGCCGATTGTTGAGGGTTATCATGGCGATACATCCAAGACATTCTTTGTCGGTACTCCTTCTCCAAAAACGAGAAAGCTGGTAGAGGTGACAGAGGAGTGTTTGCGCCTGGGTATTGCTGAAGTTAAACCTGGGGCACGCATTGGCGACATTGGTGCAGCCATTCAAGAGTATGCTGAAGCACAAGGCTTTTCTGTAGTGCGAGATTTTGTTGGACATGGCATCAGTAACATTTTCCACACTGCACCGGATGTTCCCCACTATGGCACACGCGGCAAAGGTAAGCGCCTCAGACCAGGGATGGTTTTTACTATTGAGCCAATGATTAACGAAGGTACTTACGAAGTCGAGGTTCTGGGTGATAAATGGACTGCGGTAACGCGCGATCGCAAGCTTTCTGCTCAATGTGAGCATACCTTAGCTGTAACGGAAGATGGCGTTGAAATCCTCACCCTACCAGAAGGCAAGAATTACTGGGGTGTATGACAACATACTATGAAAAAATTCCTTTCGTTTGGGAGGAACCAAAACCAGCAATCCCAGTTCCTCAAAGATTGATATTTCGTTCGCTCAACGATGTCCGTATGGAAGATTTCACTGCTGCGGTCAGCTGTGCTATGAGTTCCTCATTAAACCGAAGCGATCAAAAGGTAGTTAAAGAATTGGGAGCAGATAAGGCAGCCTCACAATTCATCGTACAAGCAGGCAAAGATTTCGATTATGAACCACAATGGTGGCAACTTGGCTATAACAGTATGGGTGAACTAGTGGGATTTATCCAACCAGTACTATATCGTGGGTGTCGCAAAGATAATCTAGAAGAAGGCACAATTTACTATATTGGTGTTGTACCCAAACAGCGAGGGAAGCGTTACATTTACGACCTCCTGTGCCAAGCTACCTACCTTCTTCAAAAAATTGGTGTTTGGCGTGTATTTTGTGACACAGACATTTGGAACACACCCATGATTAGAGCATTCCAGGATGTTGGTTATCACCAGTTTAGTTCACCTTGGCAACGCCCTTTATAGGGGCTATCTAATAGGCATTTAACTTAGACTTTTGTCGAATAGATTATGCTTAAAAAACCTGGTCTTGCTAAATAGGAAGTAAGACTAATAGCTTGATGAAAATCTGTCCTAAATATGAAGTAGATTTTTTACTACTTGATTAACCTATGACTCAAACTCTTGCTGCGGAAAACGTCACACTTGAGCAACTAATATTGCTCTATGGATTAGAGTTAGTTGATTCGGAAGAATTCTTTCAAGAGTGGCAAGATGACCTACCAGAATTGACAAGTTTAGAAAAGCAGCTATTGGATCAAATAAAGGCAGGTTACATAAATTTACGAAATTATCCGCCTTTATTAGAAAATACAGTTAATACAATTGTTTTATCGCCACTGCTATTCATTGGCAAGTTTTATTTACCTCCTTTTCACCTCAAATTAGAGAAATCTATCGAGATTGAAACACAAGACAACCAAACTATCATCAAAGGACGAATTGACTTCTTACTTCTAAATCAAAAATTTTGGGTAACAGTCATTGAATCAAAACAGGTTGCTTATTCTGTAGAAGCAGGACTTGACCAAATTTTGGCATATATGCTGGCTGCTCCCCAGTCACAAGATGTAGTATTTGGGATGATTACTTCTGGTGGCAGTTTTATGTTCATTAAACTGCTCAAAGATCATCCTCCACGCTATGCCACTTCGGATATTTTTGATGTCCGTAATCGTGGTAATGAGTTATATAATGTACTGCGGATTTTGAAGCGTATTAGTCAATTAAGTTTTGCCTGATCAAAGCTAGTTAAAATAATTAAGAGCAGTATTGCTGCTCTAGTTCTGAACCTAGCTGACTTTTCACGGCATCTGGAAAACCTCTCTCTTGAAAAGCTTTGATCGCCGGAAGCCGACGCTCAAACTTTTCGCTCTCTAAATCTCTCTCCTAAAAGGAGAGAGACTTTGAATTTTCCCCCTTCCCGCGTCGGGAAGGGGGTTAGGGGGTTAGGTTTTTGGTGGACTTTTCCACATAACGTGAAAAGTCAGCTGAACCTAGAAGGACAAATCTCTATGGTCTCAGTCACTATTAATACAGCTAATCTTAGCTCTGAGGCATTCGTTGCTGGCTATCTGGATGATGTACGCTACGAGTTAATCGACGGAGAACTAATCGACTTGGAACCCACTGGACTTCATGAACAGGTAGCTGGGTTAATTAATCGTAAGCTCAATGTAGCAATTGATCTGCTAAACTTGCCTTGGTTTATTCCCATGAAATGCCTGATTAAACCATTAGGTCAAAATTCAGCTTTTAGACCTGATGTTGTGATTCTTGATCAGACAGCTTTGGCGAATGAGCCATTATGGAAAACTGAGCCAGTGATTACATTAGGCAAGTCTATTAAATTGGTCGTGGAGGTTGTCAGTACTAATTGGCAGAATGACTATGCTAGGAAAGTGGAAGACTACGAAGCTTTAGGCATTGAGGAGTATTGGATTGCAGATTATTTAGGGTTAGGAGGTAAACGCTACATTGGCTTATCCAAACAACCTGTAATCACAATTTATCAGTTAGTCGATGGAACTTATCAAGGACAACAGTTTAGGGCAACAGAACGCCTCATCTCCCAAACATTTCCAGACCTGAATTTGACCGCAGAACAGATATTTGTTGCAGCTCGCTAGAGTTAGAGATAGGGGAACACGTGGCGCTTTTTGGGGAGAAGTATTTAAACTGCTTAATAATTATTTAGTGGGGGCTATGTTGGAAAAGTGCAAAAACGATATAACATGACTCCTGGCACTGTTTTGATGTCAACAATTATCGATATAGCGTTTCTCACTTAAGTGCAATACAGACCTAACCCCCAACCCCTTCCCTACAAGGGAAGGGGAGTAAGATTCAAAGCCTCTCTCCTAAAGGAGAGAGGTTTGGAGAGAGGTCAAACTGTGTTGCATCCAAGCAAGAACCGCTATAAATCCAGTGCTTTTCAAATCTTCAGAGTTAATAGCAAAGACCTGTTCAAATCAGGTGTGGTTCTGTTATCTCTTCGCACTCTTTATTTTTCCATCTTATTTTCTCGGCGTTGCTGGATGAAAGTGTGAAACTCCATGTTTGAAACTGTTTCCTTTGCGCCTTTGGAGGAAACCAAATTTATAGGTTTAATTAGCAACGTCGTTTTCTGATGGGGAAGTGATGAGGTAATTTTTTACCCTCTAAGTTAAGGAGAAACTTATCAATGGCATTTTATACTATTAACGGTACGAATGGCCCTGACACTTTAATTGACTACAATCGCTATCCTGGCGATGGTTACTTTAGTCTAGTTACCATCAACGGATTTGGCGGTGACGACATTATCAGTGGGCAAGATATTTTTACTTCCTATGAAGTGTTTGGGGGTGCTGGCAACGATTTCATCGTTGGCGGTGCTTATAAAGATGTTCTCATAGGCGATGATTTCTCTGGCGGCGTTGGTGGTAACGATTATCTCGCTGGGGGGAACGGCGACGATGCCCTCTATGGCTTTGGTGGCAACGATACTCTCGATGGGGGTGCTGGCCCTGATAAACTCGTTGGGGATGTTGGCACTGATCAGCTCATTGGGGGTGCTGGCAACGATGTTTTCCTGTTTTTTTCAGTTTCAGATAGTCAACCTGGTTTGTCACGAGATATTATCAAAGACTTTGTTGGAAACGGTAACTTACCCGGTGACATAATCGATATATCTAACATAGACGCTAATACCAATATAGCGGGCGACCAAGCCTTCACTTACATAGGAAGTGGCGCATTCACCGCACCCGGGCAGATCCGTTATTCTGGAGGTATTCTCCAAGGTAACACTGATAGTAATCTAGCGGCTAATTTCGAGATTAAGCTTGAAGGATCACCACTACTAGTGGCAAGCGATATTATCGTTTAACGAACTTTGGGGGTTTAAGTCCCCTGTCTCTACAGGCAGCGTTAAAAATACTAACTGTAGGTTGGGTTAAGCGGAGCGAAACCCAACGTTTCCGCGCTTGTTGGGTTTCGTTCCTCAACCCAACCTACAAAAAATTAAATTTCGATCCTTTTTTAGGGTCTGACTTTTCCCGTTAAGTCATGAAACAACGAAGTAGCAAGAGTTTCAGACTAGACTTTATTCTCAATAACTTAATATTAGTGACAGTAATTAACGAGAGAATAGGGCTTTGAGCTAGGGGTATAGTAAGCGTAGGCGTAGCCCGTCGTAGACATCGCTCAATCAAGGAGATAACGGGAAAAGTCAGTTTTTAGGGTGACGTGTACTAAGTTACTATATTGAATTCGGGCGGTCGTTTATTGAATTCGGGCAGTCGTTGATTGAATTCGGGCAGTCGTTGATTGAATTCGGGCAGTCATTTATTGAATTCGGGCAGTCGTTGATTGAATTCGGGCAGTCGTTTATTGAATTTGGGCAGTCGTTGATTGAATTCGGGCAGCCGTTTATTGAATTTGGGCAGTCGTTGATTGAATTTGGGTAGTCGTTGATTGAATTTAGGCAACCCCCAAGAATTTACATAAAGCCATTTAATATATTTGTAATCCTAATCAACATTTATTGCATGATAAAGTAAAACATATATGGAGGTAAGATTATGACCCAAGCGTTGCCCAAATTACTAACCTTCAATGAATTTATCGAATGGTATCCCAACGATGGAAAACGCTATGAATTGCACAAAGGAGTAATTATTGAAATGCCGCCTCCGACCGGTTCGCATGAAAAAGTTATAGGATTTATAGCCCGTAAGCTAACTGTCGAGTTTGATCGCCTGAATCTTCCCTACACTATACCCAAAACTGCATTGATCCAAACTCCTTCTGCCGAATCCGCTTATTCGCCCGATGTGTTGCTGCTAAATCTTGATAATCTCGACAATGAACCACTTTTTCAAAAACAGTCAACAGTGAGCCAAGCAGCATCGGTTCCAATAGTTATTGAAGTTGTTTCAACCAACTGGCGAGATGATTACTACAATAAACTTAGGGATTATGAAGAAATGGGCATTCTCGAATATTGGATTGCTGATTATGCTGCATTGGGTGCAAGAAAGTTCATCGGTAATCCCAAACAACCCACTATTTTTGTATGCGAATTAGTTGATGGTGAATATCAAATGACAGCGTTTCAAGGTAACACCGCGATTTCATCACCTACCTTTCCCCAATTAAATTTAACTGCACAGCAGATTTTTAATGTGGCTAACTAATTTTTTATCTAGTCTTATAATTATCTTCCCAACTTATTAAGAATACCTTCACAACCACCGGGAATAGTACCTCTAGTTTTTTCACCACCCCAAGCGCAACAGTAGTTACGTGCAGACTCAGACATCCTCTGCACATTCGTGAAATCGGCATTTTCCACCACAGCGCCAGTTTGTTCGCCGGTTTGATAATTTGGTGGTTCAGTGCGACTGCGGGGTGATGCTTTATCCACTGTACCGTAGAATAGGCGAATCCCGTTGATGTCGGCACCAGTGAGATTAGCACTATATAAAATTGTGCGGGAGAGGTTGGCTTTTACTAAGTCACAACCAGCCAGATTAACGCGGACAAGATTAGCTTCGCTCAGATCAGTCCAACGTAAATCAGTACCAGAAAGGTCTGCTCCTGCTAGGGTTACGCCTAAATCGATGACACGCACACCTTCTAGGCGGTCTTCTGCATATCCGCCACTCCCGTCGAGAATGGCTCGACCTAATAGCCGATCGCGTTGTAAGGGTGAGAGTAACTTGGAACGTGAAAGAAAGCGGAGAATTTTTGCTTTACCACTGCCATCTACACTACTTAAAATTGCCGCAGTGCGTCCTTCGGCGATCGCTCTCTCTTGAGGCCAATCTTCTAATAATCCTTCTTGATCTAATACTAAGTCTGAAACGCCTTGAAAATAGGAATCAATTGTCTGTTGCTGGGTAATAATGTTTTGCTGAACTGTCAGCAAGTTTTGCTGAATTGTCAAGTCTTTGGAAATGACATATTGTCGCCACGCCACGTAAACGGCGATGACGGCGATCAAAATTTGCCCCAAAGCACCAAACCAATCTGCTAGAGTTCCAGCAATGTCCCAGTCAATCTGGTGTCCTAAAACAAGCAAGCGATCGCCCACACCTGTAAACCGAATCAAGCCGACAATAGCTACTAGTAATCCCAAAAATGCCACAAACAGCGTGCGTTCTTGGGGTGAAAACCAGTCGTTTAAAACTTTTTGGAACCAAGGCAATAATATCGCTAGGGATAAGAGCAAAGTTATCAGCGTTCCGATAATGCCGATAATCCAGTTATTAAGGATAACTCCAATGAAGGTGATGGCGATCGCGATTAAAATAATTAGCAATGCTCTCGGCTTAACTAGGAATTGCTTGGTAGTAGGTTGGTTGAGATGATTGGAATGGGCTTGTTGTAGAGCAGTTGTATATTGCGGAGATTTCAAAGATGCGATCGCCGCTAGAGCTTGTTGTGTTGCTAGTACGTCTGAGCTTAAGTTTTTCTCAGTTGCACTCCCGTCAAAGTCATCCGGTTGCAAATCGTTTTCAGGTGCTGGTTCTGGGGTTGGTAGATTAGAGGAATTGGATTCAATCGTCATGTTTTCTATTTTGCCCCCTCAATCCAGGTTATGCAGCGTTCCTACCGCAGTAAATTCTTAAAAAGCAGGCTGAAGATTATTCTGCTTGTCCTTTTGGCAACTACGACTATTGCCCTGACGGTCATCGCCAGACCTATTACTCACCTGACTTTAACAGCCTGGAGCGATCGCGATGACCGTCAACCTCTGCCTCCTGGCACAGTTGATGATGCCAGTCACTTGAACCAGACACAGGTGACAATTAAGCAGGTTAAGAGTCAGCCTGGAGTTACTGAGGTAATACTACAGTCTGTACTTAGAGATGCCTTGCGTCAAGGTAAAAAGGTAGCGATCGCGGGTTCACGCCACACTATGGGTGGTCACACTCTGTATGCTAACGGCATCTCCCTAGATATGCTCCACTTCAACCGGATGCAATTCAACTTGGCAACTAAAATCCTGACGGTGCAATCAGGAACTAAATGGTCTGAGATTATTCCTTACCTAAATGAACGTGGCTATTCTGTCGCCGTGATGCAGTCCAACAACGATTTTTCTGTGGGTGGCACGATGAGTGCCAATGCTCATGGCTGGCAACATAATAGTCCCCCCTTTGCTAGCACAGTCGAACGTTTCTGGTTAATGCTGGCAAGTGGTAAAGTTGTAGAGTGTTCCAGAAAGGAAAATTCAGAGTTATTTTCTCTAGTTTTAGGCGGTTACGGATTATTCGGGATCATTCTTGACGTGGACTTGAGAGTAGTACCCAATGAGACGTATAGAGCTGAACGGTTCGTAATTAAGAGCGATAACTATATTGATACCTATCGGCAACAGGTAGATGATGCAGCCACTATTGGTATGGCATACGGTAGACTTTCTGTCGCACCGGAAAGCTTTTTACAAGAAGCTATTCTTACCACCTACCACCGAGTTCCAGAAACAACTCATCCTATTGTCTCTTTAGAAAAACAAGCAGAGTCTGGATTACCTCGGACGGTTTTTCGTGGTAGCATCGGCAGTGACTATGGCAAAAGTT
Organism: Nostoc sp.; assembly: GCF_036916575.1. Lineage (GTDB taxonomy): Bacteria > Cyanobacteriota > Cyanobacteriia > Cyanobacteriales > Nostocaceae > Nostoc. The sequence continues at coordinate 367,507 of NZ_JBALGC010000004.1, read as the reverse complement.
TGCGCTGGCAACTAGAAAAAATTGTTGGAGGAGAAGCCGGAAACTGGGTTTTGAGAAACCAGATTCTCAACCGTTCCTCCGTCTTATTTGAGAATCGTCACCAGGCAGAGACTGACATTTTGCATGAGTACTTTATTCCCCCTAAATCTCTGAAAGCATTTTTAGCGAAGTGTCGCACCATTATTCTCCAGAACGAAGGGGATTTGCTCAATGTCACGGTGCGAAATGTTCACCAGGATAACGACAGTTTTCTCAGATATGCCAATCGGGAAGTTTTTGGATTGGTGATGCTGTTTCATCAGCAACGCACTCCAGAGGGGGAGGCAAAAATGCAGGTAATGACCCAAAAACTGATTGAGGCAACCCTAGCAGTCGGTGGTAAATACTATCTCCCCTATCGTCTTCATGCCACACCGGAACAATTTCATAGAGCTTATCCACAAGCTACTAAATTTTTCGCCCTCAAGCGCAAGTATGACCCAGACGGGATTTTCCAGAATTATTTTTACCTGAAATACGGTAGTTAAAGCCCAGATTTTGCAGGTAAGTTAAAAGCTCTTGGTATTTTCCATAACCCAGATATAGCAATGCTTTCAGGTATTAAACCGATATTCTGGATTGTGCGATGCCTGCGGCGAGCTTCTCTACGAGACGCTTCTCTTCGAGCTGACTTTTCCCGTTATCTCCTTGATTGAGCGATGTCTACGACGGGCTACGCCTACGCTTACTATACCCCTAGCCCAAAGCCCCATCCTCTCGTGATTTCTTGTCATTAATCTTAAGTTCTTGAGAAGAAAGCCTAGTCTGAAACTCTTGCTACTTCGTTGTTTCATGACTTAACGGGAAAAGTCAGGTTCTGGGTTGGGATGAGCCGCTTATAAAGTTTAATCAGAGCGATCGCTTTGGGGAATTTGGGAAAGGCGATCGCAGTTTTGGCTAAACATAGAGATTGGGTGTACAGTCAGGCGTTTCTTGGAAAAAGTTGGCAAAAACAATGAGTCCTTAAAAGTCCTTTAAGGTTTCCTGTAAGGTTTTTTTAACCTATTGTCAAGCATTCTTTTGTTGACCCCGCCAAATCCCGCAATTGTCTCCAACTTCAGCTATTCGCGATAACAGCAACACGGAGAGCAATCCGCTTATATTTGTTTGCATTGTAGGGCATACCTGTATGCATAACTTGGGAGTTATCCCAAAACACAATATCTCCAGCTTGCCAAATATGGGCATAAACTGGCGTACAGGAAAGAATCTCCCGAAACAATTCCTGCCAATACTGTTTAGCAGCTTCTGGTTTGTTTTCTAGCCCTTTGAGAATCGAAGTGTCTGAACCCAAATATAAACAATAGCGCCCAGTTAGTTTGTGAGTTGAGACAATTGGATGTAATTTCCGAGGAATCTCTACCCCTGGCTGTGGGGAGATAGGTGACAGGTGATACATCGACAATAATCCTAATTGCTGTTGATGTTGGGGAGCGAGATTGTGGTAGGCTTCCACCATGTCGATAAATTCAGTGGTGTGGGGCTGTCCATCCGTTCCTTCGTCCGGGATGGACACCCCATAAAGCATCACGACATAGAGGGCATTCATATCCAGTCCCTGTGTTTTAGGGAGATGGTCTTTATCGTGATGCCATTGCCAAGCAACTTTGCCGACCACCTCACCAGAAAGCCCCTTGGGATTACCTAAAATCGAGACTCCAGGACTTTGTAAGTCTGGAGCAATTTCGGGATCTAGAGGCTTGGGGCGACGACCGAGGGTTGAGTCACCAAACGTCTGGATGGCAAAGTCTTTCAACTGGGATGCCGTCAGTTTTTGCTTTCTGACAACAATAACCCCGTGTTCCCAGAGAGATTGCTTTAATTCCTCAACTTGTTGGTCTGTTATGGATGCAAGATTACAATCTCGTAGAACTTCCTTGCCCAGTCTTGAATGCTGCTGTACGGTCAACAATTTATTCATCTTAAGTAAATACCGTTATACAATCCTTTGTGAGCAAGCTTTTCGAGACTTAACGGGAAAAGTCAGTCTCTTCGAGAGGCTTCGCCAACGCGTAGCTTGCTTCCCCGGAGGGGTACGCTAACGCAACTCGGCTGAGTCTCAAAAATCATCTTATTGACACTATTGTCAATAAATTTAGTCTGTTTGACCTTAAATATTAAGTTTGGTCTACCGTTTGAATTGTCAGCATTTGAGGGGGGGCAGCATCAGGTGGGTAGAGAAAATCCACTTCTACCATTCGCCGCTGGCCAGGAGATATTTTTAATTGAGCAAGCGGTTCTCCCATCTGTCCCTCTTGTTGAACTAAATGCCAGTATTGGGTTCTGGGTAAGCCATTATCGTCATTGTAGCGAATACGAACTGTGCCTCGGAATAAGACGGATGATAGGGGTGGTGAAGAAAAGCGAAGCCCTGGTTTACTTAACTCATCTTCTTTAATAGGTGTTTGGAAAAGCACATTTATAGTTTGCGGCTTATCCGTATTGTTAATTAATGGTAGAGAGATGTTGTATTCAATGCCATAGTTGCCGTGAGCTTCGTAAGCAGTACCAGGATAACGCGCTACTAGTTTAGCAGTTTGGTTTTGTCCAGTACCCATTTTGCCTGCCAAAAGGGTACTTAAACCGTAGGAAAAAGCTTGTCCTGATTCAGGAATTGTCAGGTATGAACTATTAGAGTCAGTAACTAGTGCTTGCCAACGAGAGCCAACAGCTACCCCTGCTACCCGTCCGTAAATTTCTGTTGCCCCTGCAAGGTGATTTGGAGGACTGGGGGCAGGTTCACGGGGTCCTGCAAAATCACCATTTTCTAACAAGTTCTCCCATTCTTCTAAAGTGGGCGCTCGTTCACTACCATCGGGATTAGGTTTAGCAAACATGGCCAGGTTCGCCAGATAAACTGGACTATCACTATACAAACGTAACAAAGTAGAACGTCCATTCAATGGTGGCGTTAAAGTCCGCACTGGAATTGGATGATTCATTAACATCCGGCTTTGTTTTGGTGGAATTACCAACTGGGCTGGCCATCCTGACTGCCGTCTGACTCGTAGGACATCATTCATCACGCGATCGCCTGGCCCAGCATAAATGTTTCCCGAATTATTTGATTGCATGGCGGGAAGTTTGATAAAAGGTGCATCAGGTTGACTAACATAACTAGCTGCTTGCAATATATTGACAGTTGCAGGGCGATCGCTTGGATTGTAAACAATTACCCCCAAATAAAGAGTCCGCAAATCATTTGGAGTCTCAATCGCTCTAGCAATGTGGTGAGAAAATAAATCAAATCGTCCCTGAAATGGAAAGTTCAGGTGGGCGCTGGGCACTCTTTTGCCTTGAGGAGGAAATGTAGACAGCAGAATTCCTTCACTCTTAACTACTTCTGGGTTATTACTGTTAAATACTGGTACTTCGTCAAGATGTCCTGTTAAAGGTCTTGTTTGTTGGGGAACGAAGATTTCCTGCGGTGCAGGAGAAGGCGATGCTTGAGCCAAAAACAAATAGGAAATAAGATTAAGCATTTATTCAACAAGCAATTTATCACTGAAGTTAAGAATACAGCATACCTAAATCTATGCCTCTCCCGAAGCGTGACAAGTTAGAGGAGGCTGTTTGTAAAATAAAGTTGCAAGTAACACCCACCAAAGTGACCAACAGATGTAAGATTAGCGTCCGTGCTAATTTTTACAAGAAAAATGAAAAGGTTTAGGCAACTGGTATTCGCTTGTGGTGCGATCGCTGCTTTGATCAGTACGAGTCTCAAGGTTCAAGCAACGTCCAAGCGGCTGATTAACCTAGACGATCTGTCTGCTCTCCATCAAGTCAGCGAACCGCAAATTTCTCAAGATGGAGCCTGGATAGTCTATACGGTCAAGAGTACCGATATCAAGAATGATTCTGTCAACAACAATATTTATATGACTTCGTGGGATGGCTCCCGCACCCTAAAATTAACTAACAGCAAAGATAGCAAAAGTTCCCCTCGTTTCAGTCCTGATGGAAAGTACCTGATCTTTCTCTCCAGTCGTCAGTCCGAGAGTGAAGGTAATCAAATTTGGCTGCTGAACCTTGCCGGTGGAGAAGCAGAAAAAATTTCACATTTTCCAGGAGGCGTTTCTGATTTCGTTTGGTCACCCGATGGCAAACGACTAGCTGTAATCGCCGAAGATCCACCTCAAGAAACTCAGAACGAACAAAAGACCGCACAGCCAATTGTCATTGATCGGTTTCAATTTCAGGAAGACGGCGTTGGATATCTCGGAAAAAGTCGTGAACACCTCTACGTGTTTGACTTAGCAACCCACAAAGCAGATATTCTGACGCCAAGTGAGTTTAATGAGTATTTGCCCAGCTGGTCTCCAGATGGGAAGGAGATTGCTTTTGTCAGCAAGCGTGGTGCTGATTTTGATCGGCATAACAATTGGGATGTCTACACAATCAAAGCCCAACCAGGGGCAAAAGTACGTCAAATAACCACTAATGAAGGCCCCGATTGCGATCCTTCCTGGGGTAGCCGACCTGTTTGGAGTCCAGATGGGAAGTTAATAGCCTACCTGCAAGGAGGCCCTCAAAAGCTAATTGAGTACGCCGTTTACCATCTTGCCGTTATTCCAATGCAAGGAGGCACTCCACGTCTGTTAACAGCAAATCTTAATCGCAATGTTGTTAAGCCCCACTTTACATCTGATGGCAAATCAATTGTGTTTTTACTGGAAGACGATGGCAATGTTCACCTAGCAAAAGTACCAGTAGCAGGCGGTAAGATAGAGCGATTGCTAGCTGGACGAAGAAATATCAGCGCCTTTGACTTAGGGGGTGACGACAAAATTGCCTTGTTATCCTCTATACCGCAAGAGCCAAGTGAGGTTTTCACCCTCAAAGGCACTGAACTGCATTCAATATCGCACCAAAACCAGGAATTGCTTGTCCAACTTCTATTAGGGACGACGGAAGAAATTAGTTTCAAGAGTAAAGATGGCACCCAAATCCACGGTTTCTTAGTCAAACCACCGAATTTTCAACCAGGAAAGAAATACCCAACACTCCTTCAGCTTCATGGTGGCCCAGTCGGGCAGTACACAAACGAGTTTATGTTTAACTGGCAACTGTTTGCTGCAAAAGGTTATGTTGTCGTTGCAGTTAATCCACGGGGTAGTTCGGGACGGGGTGAAGCATTCTCGAAAGCTATTTACGCTGACTGGGGAAATAAAGATGTTCAAGATGTCCTTGCTGCTGTTGATTACGTTGAAGCACAAGGAATAGCCGATCCATCTCGGTTGGGAATAGGTGGATGGAGCTACGGTGGTATGTTAACAAATTATACTATCGCTCAAGATACCCGTTTCAAAGCTGCGGTAAGTGGAGCTAGCATTTCCAATATTTTGGCAGGATACGGTACTGACGAGTATGTTTATGACTACGAACAGGAACTGGGTGTGCCGTGGAAAAACCTGAATACTTGGCTACGAGTTTCTTTTCCGTTCCTGCACGCCGACCGAATTGTGACACCAACACTATTTCTAGGTGGCGATCGCGATGCTGAGGTTCCGTTGCACAACTCTGAGCAGATGTATGAGGCACTCAAAAGTTTAGGGGTTGATACTCAATTGATTATTTATCCTGAGCAATCCCACGATATTAGCAAGCCGAGTTACCAGCGCGATCGCTTACAACGCTATCTTAATTGGTATAGCAAGCATGGATTGTGAGTAGAAATAAATACTTTTTACGAACTTCACAAATTACCAAGTGGTATGTCTCATTAAATATGATGAGTTTGTAGTAAGCACTTCAGTGCTTAAAAATCTAGGACTAAAGTCCTTACTACAAACTTGTTTACCCATCAATTTCACCTTGACATTCTTTCCAACCGGCAAAATCGGGTAATTTATTTGTTGGAAGTCCCACTCAATTAAGGTGCAAGGGCATTACCCCGAATTAAGCTAGCAATGGTTTTGGCAGTAATTTTCAGTTGGGTGATCGGATTAGCTGGGACAACCGTCTTATACAGATAGCTATCGAATGTTAACCGCTGAACATCGAGGTCATCGCACATTTCCACAAACGCCTCGCGGGTGGCGTCGGAACGATAGAATACGCTTTGCAGAATGTCCAGCACCTTGTAAGTGAGTCCGTACTTTTTATCCCAACGCTTCAGGTAAACCTTCAAGTCATCTTCTGTAGGAATACGGCTACCACTGTTAGATGCTTCTACAATGGTTTCAGCACACATCCGCCCAGATTTAGCGGCAAAATAAATACCTTCACCAGACGACTTGGTAACGTAACCAGCCGCATCACCCACCAAAGCGATGCGACCAACAACACGACGGGGACGGGGATGTTCAGGAATGGGGTGGGCTTCGACTTTGATGATTTTACCGCCTGCCAGCTTCTTGGAAGCCCGGGCGCGGATACCAGCTTGTAACTGTTTGATGCTAGCTTTATTGATCTGCATCGTACCAGTACCGACAGCTACGTGGTCATATTTGGGAAAAACCCAAGCGTAGAAATCGGTAGAAACGTCATCACCGACATACATTTCGGCAAGGTCGTTATAATAGGCCATTTTGTCTTCGGGTAAGCGAATTCGCTCTTGGAAAGCGATCGCATAATTGTAATCCCCAGCGTCCATTTCTTTAGCAACGCGGGAATTAGCCCCATCCGCCCCAATAATTAAATCCACTTTCAGAGTTTTGGCAATACCCTGTGATATACCATCTGTGTGATCAACGTAATGGATGGTATAGGGGTCAGTATTGTTTCCTGGTATATCAAGTTTATGAACAGTGGCATTAATTAAATTTGCGCCGACTTTTGCCGCGCGATCGCGCAAAAAGCCATCTAACACTTCCCGGCGGCACATTCCTATATATTCTTCTTCATTTACCAGATTGATATCAACCTCACGATTGGAAGGCGAAATCATTTTCATCTTCCGTACCCGGCGATCGATAATCTCTGGTGGTAGGTCAAATTCACTCACCATACATAGGGGAATTGCGCCCCCACAAGGCTTTGCATTGTCTAGCTTCCGCTCAAACAGGTAGGTTTCAATCCCAGAGGCTGCCAGTGTTTCTGCGGCAGATGAACCAGCAGGGCCTGACCCAATAACAGCAACCCGTAGTGTCAAAGGTCTTTCTCCCAATCTTCACATTTACCGAGAGCATAGTATCACGGTCTTTTGGCTGATTTGGCGCTTTACCTTCAGGTTTCGACTGAAATGCAATATTCCTTAATGTTTCGATACGAAAAGCGAGATAGGAATGGAGAATTGGGTTAATGAAAAATTGTCTTAATCATTACCAGGGATTCAATTGAAACTAATTATACTTTTGAATTGACCTGGCTCAAAAAGTTCTTGAGGTAGGAAATCTGCGTTAGATCATGTCCGCCTGAACACTTACGATAAAATTGACGCTGAGATATTCAAATATAATAACTCTGAAAATTTTTTATCGTAATTAATTACTCGGACATAATATTACTTATCGATTCAGCGGCGGCAAGTTGATAATGTCCGGATTCATTAGTCTACTTGCGGAGGATGCCTCTATTAGTGCGTCCTGAAAAGTAGAGCCAACCAGCGTAATTATGCATCCCTTCCCATTACTAAATCTATATGACCAATTAGTCTGTCTGCAACCCTAGCACTGGCTTTACGAATGAAGACTATTTCTCTAGAGTGACAATAAAATTATAGACTCCTGACACAGTGCGTTCTTCCCCTTTTTCTCTAACCTCTCACCATTTTCCTTCCTTGAGAACAAGCCGCGATCTTTGGATGATTCTTGGCGATTTGGGAAACAGGTTAAGGAATTTCTTCAACCCCAAGACTCCTTACACTTTGCTCCTGATTGTAGCTTCCTCGACTGCGGTAGCTGCGGTAGCTAAATCTTGTTCATCTATAAATAATTATGTATGGTATATGTAAGACACAGTAATCCTACCAAGGATCTGTAGATTTAATTGCAGAGGTATAGCAGCAGTGGGCATAGTAGTTGAAAATGTCTCTAAACAATTCGGGAGTTTCAAGGCAGTTGATCAGGTCAGCCTGGAAATTAAGAGTGGTTCGCTAGTTGCGTTGCTTGGGCCATCGGGATCAGGTAAATCTACGCTACTACGGTTAATTTCAGGTTTAGAAATGCCAGATAGCGGCAAAATCCTGCTTACTGGTAAGGACGCTACATACCAAAGCGTGCAACAGCGGAATATTGGGTTTGTATTTCAGCACTATGCTTTATTTAAACATCTGACTGTCAGGCAGAATATTGCCTTTGGCTTAGAAATTCGCAAGGCACAGCCAAAGAGGATTAAGGGGCGAGTAGAACAGTTACTGGAATTGGTGCAATTGAGCGGACTAGGCGATCGCTATCCATCACAACTTTCTGGTGGTCAAAGACAACGGGTAGCATTAGCAAGGGCATTGGCAGTAGAACCTGAAGTATTACTGCTAGATGAACCCTTCGGCGCACTCGATGCTAAAGTCCGCAAAGACTTACGGGCATGGTTACGCCACCTCCATGATGAGGTTCATGTTACCACGGTTTTCGTTACCCACGACCAAGAGGAAGCAATGGAAGTCTCCGATGAAGTTGTGGTCATGAATAAAGGGCGTGTGGAACAGGTAGGGACACCAGCAGAAATTTACGATAATCCTGCCACGGCATTTGTCATGAGCTTCATTGGCCCGGTGAATGTGTTACCCAGCACCTCGAAGATTTTTCAAAGTAGCGGGTTTGATACGCCATACCCACAAGTATTTTTGCGCCCCCAAGATGTGATTTTGGAGAAGGTTGCCAACGGTGCCACTACACCTGCGACAGTCAGCCGATTAGTACATTTGGGTTGGGAAATCCAGGTAGAATTAACTTTTGATGACGGGCAAGTAGTGACGGCGCATTTAACACGCGATCGCTTTAATGACTTAGAGTTAGAAGCCAAACAGCGAGTGTATGTGAAGCCAAAGGATGCGAAGTCCTTCCCACTATCTTATTCAATTTAGTTGGCAGTATGGAAGTATTTATGCTTACTGCTTTAGCTCGCAGCAGAAAAGCCTTGCCAGAATGTTTGTCTAATCCACCAGTAGGCTGTGTAATCCTAGATGCTGATGAGATAGTTGCACAACGATATACGCGACCTTCAGGACAGTATCATGCTGAGGCTGATGTGCTGGCTTTTCAATCATTTCAATACTTCGCCAAAATGCCCTCACTCTAGGAGAGTGGGGCTATACAAATAATCGTCTGCCTCCGCAGCTTATAAGGATTTCAGCCCACGTTCGCCCTTGGCGTTCTTGCAGGGTAGGTGGGCTTGGTTTGTGTAGCACTAGACTTCTAGTCTGTGGGGCTTTCCAGAAATTGGCGAAGAGATTGTCATTTGTTGTGAGGATTTATTTAATCTTCTAACATTCGACTTTTTACATCACACCGCTATATCTGTCATCAGACGAGCAATTAATATCCTAGCATCTTTAACTTGACATACCACAAATAGTATGATATTAATACTTACGCAAAGGTAATGTATTTCCGTCATTGCGAGCAAAGCGTCCCTTGGGCCCTAGCGCGAACACTACACTGCGTTTCCTACCCTACAGGAAGGCTGACGCCAACGCAATGACCAATCATCGCTGCGTAAGTCCTGAATAAGTGCAAAATATTTTGCTCTAGCAGGGTAGCACAGCTATGCTACCCTGCGAATTGCTGTACTTCACGCAATTGAAAACTACTATAAATTAATCCTCTAAAATTTGGATTTCATCAAGTTGATTAATCACCACATCCGCACCTCGGACATTATCTGACTTACTTACCCAAGTGATACCAATACAACCTGCGGCTTTAGCATCATGCGCCATTTGCATATCACCAACTGAATCACCCACCATCAATGTAGCGCCTGGTTCGACTCCCAAAGCTTGGCAAGCTTGCAAAAATAGCACTGGATCTGGTTTATTCGGCCCCTCATCTACTCCCATTTCCAACTGGATATAATCACTTAATTGGTGATTAGCTACAAACTTACGTACTTCTTCAGTTGTCGCAGCTGAGAGGATACCGAGTTTTAGTCCATCTTCGCACAGAGATTTCAAAACTTCTAAGCTACCCACAAACAGTGGTGAAGGAGTTTGTCCAATGTATTTCTCCGCTTCATCCAAAGCTTGGCGGGCTATTTTTAACGACTCAAACCATCCTCTTCCTGTCTCGGCAATATATGCCGCAGCCGCAACTTCTGTTTCGCGGCGGCTTGCTACTGATATTAAACCTGCGGGATCTAGAAGATTGCCATTGACACCAAATGCCATTAATAGGGGTTCCCCAGTTCCAGGGATTTGAGCATCTATTAATCTTGCTGCCTTTTGTGCCAGCGATCGCAGATACATTTCTGAATCTTCTAGAGTACCGTTTTTGTCAAATAAAATTGCCTGGATATTATCAAAACTTATGTTTCTACACTTAATGGTTGCCACAATATTTCACCCCACTTATTTAGTTAGGAGTTAAGAGTTATTATTCCTAACTCCTAACTTTTAACTCTTCACTACTCCCAACTCTGCACTTTTAGCAATTCCCAGCATAAAAAAAGAGGGTTTTTACCTCTTTTTAGAATGATTTGATACTCTTACTTAAAGACAAGTAAAACTATAAATGTATTACTCTTCAATAGCTGCTGGAATTTCTTCTTCAATTTCCGTTGCTGCTGGAATTTCTTCTTCAAGTTCTGCTGCTGGTGGAATTTCTTCCTCTGCTACAACTTCCACAGATGCCGCAGGCGTAGCACTAGCACCTTGTTGCTTGGCTAACAGCTGTTCACGATACTTAGCAGCCATTTCTTCGGCCTTATCGTAAACCAAATCCCGGTTTTTAATCATGTCGCCAGGTTCGGGTTCTAGCTGCTTGGTAGATAGGGAAATCCGACCCCTTTCTGCATCCAAGTCAATGATCATAACTTTTACTTCATCATTGACATTGAACACGCTATGAGGTGTATCAATATGTTCATGGGAAATCTCAGAAATGTGTAGTAGACCACTGACACCACCGATGTCGATGAAAGCACCGTATGGCTTGATCCCACGAACTGTACCAATTACTACTTCGCCCACTTCTAGGCGGTTCATCTTGCGCTCAACTAGCGCCCGACGGTGAGATAGAACTAAGCGATTACGTTCTTCGTCCACCTCTAGGAATTTCAATGGCAGTTCTTCGCCTACCAATTCTTCTTTAGGTTTGCGGGTACTGATGTGGGAACCTGGGATAAAGCCACGTAATCCCTCAATCCGTACTAATGCTCCGCCGCGATTGGTTGCAAACACGCCAGAACGGACAGTAGCATCTTCTGCTTGCAACTGTCGCACGCGCTCCCAAGCCCGCATATATTCAATACGGCGAATGGAAAGGGTTAATTGACCATCTTCGTTTTCATCGGTAAGGATGAAAAATTCCCGCGTTTCGTTTGACTGTAAGACTTCTTCCGGGCTATCTACCCGGTTAATAGACATTTCTTGTATAGGTATATATGCTGCGGTTTTAGCACCAATGTCAATCAGAGCGCCGCGCGGCTCTATACTGAAAACTGTTCCTGGTACAACATCACCAGGGCTAAAATGATAGTCGTATTTGTCAAGTAGAGCAGCGAAATCTTCGTGAGTGAATCCAATTTCTGTAGCGGTTAAATTCTGATTGACCATGCTGATTTGTTCCCGGTTCTAGTCTCCGTAAAAATTGTTCGACAAGCACGATGTTTTATGCAAGCGCTTTTATGGCAGCCTACACTTAACATCCTTTCTCATCCTAGCGCAGAAAAGCTAGTATTAACACATATCTACTCCCAAGATTGGAAATTATATCACAATTTAAAAAATGATTGGTAATTTACTTAGTAGTTAGAACCAACAAAGGACAAATACAATAATATCCGTTGCTACTAAGCATGGTAGCAACGGATATTAACATTAAATCCACTTAAAGGTCTGGTAATAGGCTCTACTTATCTTTTGGTTTCTCAAAGCGCGGAGGTTCGCGAAATGCGATCGCAAAGAAGAGAGTACCTATACACAGAGTAAAAATCAAGATGTACGCAACGCTTTCCATATTATGATTTCCTGCCTATCCAGCTAGTAATGAGGGATTAGGGATTGGGTATTAGGGATTGGAGATGGTGGGGCCCCCTCTGGGGATAAGGGTAATGGGGATTAGGGATTGGGTATTGGGAAGAATGAAGAATATTGCCTACCTAGTCCCCAGTCACCAGTCCCTAGTCCCCCATCCCTTAAAGGGCTTCCTTCCGGCGGGTTGACTTGTCACCCACTTTTTGGAACAGACCCCACTCAACTTGCTCTTCTAGATCCGCATCAACACCAGCAAATACGTCTCGGTAGATTGTCCGAGCGCCATGCCAGAGGTGACCAAAGAAGAACAGCAGAGCAAATACGGCATGTCCAAAGGTAAACCAACCTCTAGGACTGGTGCGGAATACACCATCAGAGTTCAAGGTTTCCCGGTCAAATTCAAAGATTTCACCGCCTTGAGCTTTACGGGCATACTTCTTCACATCAGCTGGCTCTGTAAAGGTCTGACCATTGAGATTGCCACCGTAGAAACTAACGGTGACACCAGATTGCTCGAAGCTATACTTAGATTCTGCCCGACGGAAGGGAATGTCAGCACGGACAATTCCATCTGCGTCGGTCAAGACCACTGGGAAGGTTTCAAAGAAGTTGGGGAGACGACGCACGGTCAATTCCCGTCCTTCAGAATCTTTGAATACGGCGTGACCTTGCCAAGACTGGGCAATGCCATCACCCTTAACCATCGGCCCTGTACGGAATAGACCGCCTTTAGCGGGACTATTGCCAACGTAATCATAGAAAGCCAGTTTTTCGGGAATCTGCGACCAAGCCTGCTCAAGGGTTGCACCTTGGGCAACGTTTGTTTGGACGCGGCGCTGAATTTCTTGACGGAAGTAGTTCTGATCCCATTGATAGCGGGTAGGGCCAAACAATTCGATGGGAGTGGCGGCGTTACCATACCACATAGTACCAGCAACAACAAAAGCAGCAAAGAAGACTGCTGCAATACTGCTAGAAAGTACTGTTTCAATGTTACCCATCCGTAGGGCTTTGTAGAGCCGTTCGGGGGGTCTTACTGTGAGGTGGAATAAGCCTGCAATAATACCAACAACACCAGCGGCAATGTGGTGAGCCGCAATGCCACCAGGGTTATATGGGTTAAAACCATCTGGGCCCCATTCCGGTGCTACTCCCTGGGCAGCCCCTGTTATTCCGTAGGGGTCAGAAACCCAAATCCCTGGGCCAAATAGCCCGGTGACGTGAAAAGCACCAAACCCAAAACAAAGTAGACCAGATAAGAACAGGTGAATACCAAACATCTTTGGCAAGTCTAGGGCAGGTTCACCAGTGCGGGGATCTCTAAAGAGTTCCAAATCCCAGTAAACCCAGTGCCAAACGGCGGCTAGGAACAAAAGACCGGAAAGAACAATGTGAGCGGCAGCAACGCCTTCAAATGACCAGAAGCCAGGATCAGTTGCTGGGCCACCAGTAACATTCCAACCACCCCAAGATTGGGTGACACCTAAACGTGACATGAAGGGTAGGACGAACATCCCTTGACGCCACATTGGGTTAAGAACTGGATCGCTAGGGTCAAAAATAGCCAGTTCGTAGAGTGCCATCGAACCAGCCCAGCCTGCTACTAAGGCTGTGTGCATCAGGTGTACAGAAATTAGTCGCCCTGGATCATTCAGAACGACTGTATGTACTCGGTACCAGGGTAGTCCCATCGACTACGCTCCTCCTCGATGAGTTAGTTTACAAAGCAATTTTCTTACTGAGATTCTGAGAGACGAAAATTGCCACTCAGAAAACTCTCTGTTGTTTTTTGTTATTGCCAGAGCCAGGTCTTACCACAACTTAGTCTTATAAGTCAGACAGCGTGGGAGATGAGGCAATGCTTACTCGCTTCGGGAGGTTTACCTTGTAGGGTAGCCATCGCCAAGCAAAAATGAGAATGTTTTAAAAAGTGTAACTATTGATGGAATTGTTTGCAAGCGTGTAAATTGATGCGATCGCGTAGCATATCCAAGTTTTTTCGCTACCAATCACCGTCACAGATTAAATTTGCTTATCTTTTCTTTACGAGAAGAGTGGGGAGATAAGAAGGAGAAGGGGACAAGGGGACAAGGGAGACTATTAAACCCAATGCCCTGTTTGCCCCACTTCCTACTGAACTACCAACTGAATATTTTGCAGTTGACACTTCGTCTGGGCTGTACCCAGGCGTTCAATTACCTGTTCAGCACTCATCAAACGCTTGAGTACTACTTGACCTATGGTCTTACTGGCAATTACTGGTGTTGTTGGCTTCACTTCCACGGTTAAAACGGCTTCTTCAACTCGATAAAGCCATAGCAATTCGTTTTGTTCCACTAAACAAATATTCATTCGCTGAATATCTGGTTGGCGTCGCCATGCGGTTATTTGCCAGAGTCCATCAGACGCCCAGACTCTAGCAACTGTCCATCCCTCAGATAGAAAGAAATACTTCACGGTGTTAGTCTCACTTTTGGTCTTTCTATTTGCTATCTACCATATCGTACATATCTCATTTGTTAATAATGTATAACTAATGAAATTTTAAATTAAGGCTATTTAATTTCTTGCCCACGTTTTAATAGCAAAAATCATTATTTACATCACTTGACTCAGTACAAAAAATTCATTTTATAAAGATGATCATTATCCGGCTATGCCGAATATTAAACAGACATAAGCAGAGAATAAAATTTATTATAACTTACGATAATAGCAACGCAATTAGATAACTATATGACTGGGCATTAGAAATACACGACAAGGAATTGGAGCAAAAGCCTGTATCAAAAGTGGGAAAATTAATCATTAATTGTAAAAAATGCTATTAAGACTAGCAAAGATATAGTATAATTACTGACCACTCATTACATAAAATTTAACTGTATGACCTGGTTTTTCTTGTTTGTGAGACGGTGGGGTCAGATTACACAATTTCTATCTATATTCTGTCTATGTTTATTATTAGTTGTTAGTTGTGCTTTTCGTCCACAGCCTTCTACCCCACCATTCGGTTCTGTAAATAGCCCTACAGGTGATAGTCGTATTACTATAGGTACAACAGCAAAGCCAAGAACCCTCGATCCGGCTGATGCTTATGAGTTAGCATCCTTGGGTTTGGTGTTTAATATGAGCGATCGCCTTTACACCTATGAACCAGGAAGTACACAAATTAAGCCCCAGCTAGCTACAGTATTACCCAAAGTCAGTCAAGATGGCTTGACTTATACCATCCCCCTACGTCAGGGAGTAGTTTATCACGATGGGACTCCCTTTAATGCCCAAGCAATGGCGTTTAGCATCCAACGCTTTATTCAAAATAAAGGAAAACCCTCTTTTTTACTAGCTGATATAGTGCAATCGGTAAAAGCTACAGGTGAAAATGAGTTAACAATCAATTTGAAAAAGCCCTTTGCAGCATTCCCTTCACTGTTAGCATTTTCTGGGGTGTGTGCAGTTTCACCTAAAGCATACGAAATTGGTGAAGGGAAATTTAAGCCGAATATTTTTGTAGGAACTGGGCCTTATAAATTAGCAAATTTAGGCCCGGCTTCGGTGCAATTTGATGTTTTTGATAATTATTGGGGAGAAAAGCCAACAAATGGCGGTATTAACGTACAAATTCTCAGCAGTGGAGTGAATTTGTATAATGCCTTTCGTAAAAAAGCTGTGGATGTAGCTTATTTATCTATGGATCCCGATCAAATTCGCAGCTTGGAAGAAAAAGCAAGAAAAGGTAATTGGCAGGCAATTCCGAATCAGGGTAGTGTGATGAGTTATATGGCTATCAACAGGAATCAACAGCCTTTAGATAACCCAGCTGTTAGACAAGCGATCGCAGCAATGATTGACCGTTTACAAATCAAAGAGCGAGTTTGGTATGGTCAAGCAGATCCAGCTTACAGTATGATCCCGACAACTTTAGATGTTTACAAGCCTGTATTTCAAAAAGAATATGGCAATGGCAACACAGAAAAAGCAAAACAATTGCTCACCTCAGCCGGTTTCTCAAAAACTAATCCAGCAAAAGTAGAAATTTGGTATCCCTCTAGTTCTCCTACTCGGAGTTTGGCAGCGATAGTTATCAAAGCACTTGCCAATAAAACAATGGATGGAATCCTGCAATTTGAAGTTATTGCTGTAGATTCTACAACATTCTTTCAACAAATTCCCAAAGGATTATATCCAGCAATTTTGCTTGATTGGTATCCTGATTTTTTAGACGCAGACAATTACATTCAACCATTTGTTTCTTGCGATAAAGGGTCAATAGAGAAGGGATGTAAAGACGGTGGAAGTCAGTCTCAGGGGTCGTTTTACTATAGTGATCGCATGAATAAATTGATTGACCAGGAGCGGCAAGAGCAAAATCATGAAGTTCGTAATAAAATCTTTGCAGAAATTCAAGACCTGTTAGTAAATGACGTACCTTATGTTCCCTTATGGCAAAGCAAAGACTTTGTTTTTGCCCAAAGAGGTATGAGCGGTGTCCAACTAGATCCCACTCAGAATTTAGTATATAAAACAATTAAAATGTAGTCATTTGTCATTTATCAGTAGTTATTCCCCTTGTCTTTCTTGTCCTCCTGTCTCCTAACTAATTATGTCTCGTTCCAAAGCCATAACATATTACATTACTACCCGATTGCTATTAGCTCCACTTCAATTGTTGACTATCATCACAATTGTGTTTCTCCTATTACGCGCAACACCAGGAGATCCGGCTGATGCAATTCTTGGTGGACGTGCGCCAGAAAGTGCCAAGGTAGAATTACGAAAACAATTAGGTTTAAATCTTCCTATTGGGCTACAATACCTCAACTATGTAGGAAACTTGCTGCGCTTTGATATGGGAAATTCCCTAAGCAGTCGGGGACAAAAGGTTTGGGAGATCATTTGGCAACACTTCCCAGCAACAGCAGAGTTAGCAATATATAGTATTGCGATCGCTCTCATCGTAGGCATTGCCGTAGGTACAATTTCTGCTTCTCGTCCTGGCACACCTCTGGATGCGGGAGGACGTTTGTTTGGTATTATCACATACTCACTTCCCATGTTTTGGGCGGGAATGATTTTGCAATTAATTTTTGCCGTTCAGCTTGATTGGTTACCCTTAGGAACGCGCTTTCCTGCAACAATTCCAGCACCACAAAATTTAACTGGAATATATACCATAGATAGTCTATTACATGGCAATTTCACACAATTTTTTACTGCTTTATACTATCTGATTCTTCCTACTTGCACATTAGGACTTTTACTAAGTGGTATTTTTGAGCGGATTGTGCGAGTAAATTTAAAGCAAATCATGCGAGCAGATTATGTAGAAGCAGCCAGAGCCAGAGGTATTCCTGAAAATAAGATTTTAGTCTCCCATGCTTTAAAAAATGCTTTAATACCTGTAATTACAGTCTTAGGATTGACGTTTGCTTCTTTGTTAGGCGGCGCAATTTTGACTGAGGTAACATTTTCTTGGCCTGGTTTAGCAAATAGACTGTATCAAGCAATTACCGAGCGCGATTATCCAACTGTACAGGGAATCATGGTATTTTTTGGTGCGATCGTTGTCAGCGCCAGCATTTTGATTGATATTTTAAATGCTTATGTAGATCCGCGAATTCGGTATTAAGCTGTTTGGCATTTTGTTAATTTTCTTGAGAAATACCACTGGCTAAAATACCAAGAATTTTATTCACATCTTTGAGATAATATTCGCTTAAATCAATGCTCAATATTTGTTCTTCTAGTTTCAGGAATTGCCAAATACTGCCCGTTGTGACTGCGCCGTAAATTGTTTTAATTTCAGTTGCAGCTTGCTGATTAAAAATTTGGGCTGCTACCATTTGGGCTGCACACTGACCCAAACCCGCATTAATATTTTCTTTTTTAGCTTCTACAACTGTAATTACTGGTGCTGTCAAAATCAGAATTTCTGGAGATTTGGTAATAATAAAATCGCAAGTGCCATTTAAGCCTTTGGCATTATCGACAGTGAAATCTACCCCAGAAAATAAACTAACTTGCTCGCGCAATTGTCGGCGTAAATCAACTAAAATTGGCGCAATAATTAACTCAGAACGCGCTTTTTCACTATTACTACCTAAAGCGATCGCCAGATTATAATTGAGTGTTTCTGCAAGTAAATTACTCGCTGCTAATTCAGGAACAGCAGCAAAAATATCGCGCTTTTCTAATATGGTTAAACTAAATTCTTGTTTTGCTTTAGCTAAACTAAACTCGCTGTAGGCCATAGAACTACTACTCCATTTAGTTTCTGGTTGGAGAATACACACTCAATGCACAAAAGCTTGATTCAAAGCATTAGTAACAAATTAAGGTGATTTTAGCACTGCTACTTTGGCTTGTTTGAGAATCTCTGAGCCTCTCAAACACTGAATCAATCTTTTAGTGGGAGATTTTATACTCTGAGATTGCGGAGAATTTGTTTCAGCTGATTTTAGTTGTTTAACTTGCTCAGGCTTTTTAGTCGCTTCTAGCACTTAAGTCAAATCGACTATATCAAGCCATTAGCGATCGCGATTATCCCACAGTCCAGGAAGTGCTAGTATTTTTTGGTGCGATCATTGTGAGTGTCAGCATTTTGATTGATATTTTAAATGCTTATGTAGATCCGTGAATTCGTTATTAAAACATCTGATGATGAGTGGATTCGCCCAATTTGATTTCCCCTACTTGTCCCAATTTCGCCTAGTTCAGTTTTCTGTTTGACTACTACGTCTACGCCTACCTTCTTGTAATTGAAGGTCATGACACGAACCCGCTATAGCATATTTAGTATCAACTAATACTCCTTGTCTGCCATCAGATGCGGGTTTTAATTTCAAGTTACGCGCTTGTCTCAAAGTGTCTTCATCCAAGTCACGGTTACCACTGGAGCGAATAAGGCGGACATTGGTGACATTGCCTTGAGCATCAAAATCTACAGCTATTTCCGGGACTGTACTACCACTAACACCGCTGCTCTGACGTGCTCTAGAATCTCTTAGCCTTCTCAAACACTGTGTTAATTTTTGACTATCAGGTTCTATAGTCTGAAACTGTGGAGAATTAGTTTCATCTAGTTTCAGTTGTTTAATTTGCTCAAGCTTTTTTGTTGGTTCTATCAGTTGAGATTTTTCAGAAGGCACTTGAAAAAAATTACCTAGCCCTGGTAATAGTACAGTATTGTGCAACGCTAGCGAACCAATCGGACTGTAAGCCAAAAAAACGCTGACAGCAATATTATAAAAGCTCATAATCTATGCTACCTAACTATTTAGCAAGTTGCTAGTTAAGTGATATTGTACCTAGTTTTACAAACCTATCTTCGCAAACTCCGAGCAATTCAAGTAGAGTGAGCACTGCCTATCGTTCGCTCAAACCAATATGCTTGGTATTAAGGCTAAAAACTAAAACTGGCGTCATCGGTGAGAGGTTAAGATAATATTATTTTTGTCAATTAGAAATTATGCTGAAAATTTGGAAAAAGCAGAGGTATTAAGTTAACTCTTGTACTGAACTTATAGGTAAAAAATGAATGAAACGCCCTAGATTATGCGTAGGCGTAGGCATCGCCTGCTCAAAAATAGTGTTTCCAACCCCACTTTTCAGCCATATTTTGAGTACTCTTGCCTATTGACAAATGGTATCCAACCTTAACCTCTCACGAATGAACTGGCGTAGGTTGGGGAGCCACTGCGCTCTTGCGTGCCGACAACCAAGCAAGTGGCGTTTGAGGAACGTAGACAGCCATGTAGGCGGCTTTCCGAAGGGTAACCCAACATTATCAAGGCAATGTCTGGTAACGCTTATGCTCAACCCAACAAAGCTATTCTTCTTAACCCAAGCGTATTGTACTAAGACTGCCATTGTTATTTGAGCGATACTTACAGCTGACTACGCCTACGCATTTGCTATTTCGGCATACGCATTTGCTATTTCGGCATACGCATTTGTTATTTTGACGTACGCATTTGCTATTTCGGCATACGCATTTGCTATTTCGGCATACGCATTTGTTATTTCGGCGTACGCATTTGCTATTTCGGCATACGCATTTGTTATTTCGGCATACGCATTTGTTATTTCGGCGACAGCATTTGCTATATCGGCGATCGCATTTGCTATTTTGAGAGCTTATCTTCTTAAACTACGAGGGTCGAGTGCATCTCTTAAGCCATCACCAAGTAAGTTGAATGCCAATACTGTGAGAATAATCAGCACAGCTGGCGGCCAGATTAACCAAGGTTGTAGTACCAAAATTGAAGCATTGCTAGCCAGAGAAAGCATATTGCCCCAAGAGGGGTCTGGTTGTTGAATTCCCAAGCCGATGAGACTCAGTATCGCTTCTGCGCCAATAAAGCTGGGAATTGCAAGAGTCGCAGAAATAACTATATAACTAGCCGTTTGCGGCAAAACGTGGCGGAGGATGATATAAAGTGAGTTACCGCCCATTGCGCGTGCCGCTTGCACAAATTCTCGCTCTTTAATTGATAGTACCTGTCCTCGAATAACCCGTGCTAAACCAGCCCAGCTAATAACCGAAGTAATCACCACAATCAGCAAAAAGCGCTGGGTACTGCTTAAACCTGGTGGTAAGACTGCGCCCAATGTTACCAAAAGATAAATACTAGGGAAAGTCATTAGCACTTCTGCCAAGCGCATAATCACGCTATCAGTCACACCGCCGAAATAGCCAGAAATTCCACCGATGAGCAAACCAAGGGGATAGGTAATGATAATGCCAAAAATCCCGATAAACATACTGATGCGGCCTCCATGCAGCAGGCGACTAAATTGGTCGCGGCCTTGATCATCAGTGCCTAAGATGTTGAATTTTGCCCCAGTTGTTGTGCCAAATAAATGCCAATTTAGGGGAATACCAGCAAAGATTGTGACTTCATCCCACTTCGGGGGTAGTGGCAAACTCATCTGCAACAATTGGTATTCTGGCCCAGAGACAAACAGACGCAAGGGTGAGGGCTTTTTGAAGTCTATAATAAGTTGGCGATCGCCTGTATCTAAATTCGTATCTCCCTGAGTCGTTGGATAAACATGGGGACCAATAAACTGCCCTGATTGAGAAACCCAGTGTATTTTAGTTGGTGGCAGGAGTGAACCATTGGCCTGTGAAGCATAGGGGTCATAAGGAGCGACGAAATCAGCTGCAATTACTGCTATGTAAAAAATGAACAGCAAAATTGCCCCAAATCGTGCCAAAGGGTTTTTCTTCAGTCGTCGCCACCAATCCATAGTAGTTAGGAGTTATAAGTTATGAGTTATTAAACTTTTATCTTAATTCATAACTGATAATTAATAATTCTAGTAGGGCACGGCGGAAATAGAGCAACCATTTAAAATCCCTAAAGAGCTTATTCCATAATACTTTTGACTTTTGACTTTTGAACGCCAGTTGCTTCTCCTGTCAAAGACGCTGCGCGAACAAGTCGGCAGAGCCGCCCAACGCACTGGCTCCTTTTGACTTCCGCCCTGCGGTACTAGGACTTACGTAATAACTCTTTGAAACTCTTATTCCTTTGTGACGGCAGTCGCTACAACTCTTGGAACCCTCCGAAGTTTGGATGCCGAGGGCAGGCTACGTCAACGGAAGAAGCCTTTGCTCTAACTTCTCACCGCAACGCGCTGTCTCTTTTTTGCGTCCTTTGCAGTAGCCTGTCTTGAAAAGTTCAAAGACGCTCGCGGACTCGCTACCGCTGCGCTAACGGCGGGAAACGACGCGATACACTTTTCACTGCGGCAAGCCCTCCGGGTTCAGCAGTCGCTCATGGGGGAAACCCCCAAGATCGCGCTGCTTCACCGCTTTGCGTCTACGTTTTTTCATAAATTTGCATAAGTCCTGAATTCTTAACTCTCAACTCCCCACTCCTAACCGGAGGCGGAGCGTCTCCGGCTTTGCTCCTAACTCCCAACTCTTAACTTCTCTAAATATCGGTGCTGTTCTTCCTGTTGTTTTTCGTGTTCTACAACAAACACATTTGAGTAGAGATTAGCAAGAATTTGTTTTCCCTGTTGTGTCAGTGATAGGTAATGCAGTCCCTCTTGGATATAGGGATAGACGCCATTCCAGTAAAACTTAGCGTAGTTATTACGTAAATCGGCAGGGGTTTTATAGCCCAAAACTTTATTTACACCAGTTTCTTCAAACTCGTAAAATAAAGAAGTAATTTTCTTCAGGTAACGCGGGTCGCTTAGTTGACCAATCAAATCAGCAGCACGTACTAATCCTGCAAAGCACTTTGTATCTTGATGATCTTCTGCCGCAGGCACAGGAAATCGAGTTAATTCAATATTACTCTTAATTGCCTCAGCATCTATTAACTTGTGACCTCCAAAACGCTCATCAATAAAAAGCTTGGCTCTATCAACATGATACGGCGTCAGACTGGCATCGGAAGCGCCAGGAGCTACAGAAATCATTTTGCCATTTTTACCTGTGGCATATAAGCTTGCTGCTTCTTGGTCTTGTCGGCAAACTCCCTTAACGTAGCCAATATCATGACTCAATAAGGAAATGATACAATGCAACCAGTCTTCACTGGAAACACCACCTTCTCTGATGTGTTTGCCACGTAAGATTTCTTGCCCCACCAAGGTGACAAGGACAGTGTGTTCAACATTGTGGTAAAGGGCGTCGCTATTGGCAATGTTTTCCAAAGCCATGTTACCAGCCCAGGCAATAATGTCCTGATAATCATTTTTAAAGCAGCCATAGGTGCGACGGTAACCTTCTCGAATTTCATTTACAAAGGCATCAATTAAAATTTCAGTGGCATTGAACATATCTGCTTACTCTGGTAAATACCAATTATTTATTGATTTGATTGATTTCAAAATTCCATAATCAGGGCCACCCTTGCTGGAATTTAGGGCAATAGAGTTTGCTCATTTGTAACTCACATGTAGCTGTAAACGCTAGCTTGACCGAGACTGCGTCTCGAAGTCACTCATTCAAAAGTCTATTTAGCAGAAAATCGAGACGCAATTGGTTACAAGTCCACGTAGGCTCCCAACTCTTGGAGAGGCTGCGCCTTAAGCGAACGCAAGAGCGTCTCGTTGGCGCAGCCTCTCGTAGAGAAGAGAAACTCTATGCCGCAGGCTTTACGGCGCCGAAGTGGGCAAGCCGCTCAGTGCATCGCCTAACTTTAGTTATGGAGTTATGGGGTTCTAATTTTTAACTTTTGACTTTTGAATGAGTGACTTTTTGTGACCTGTGCCTGGATTACATGGTATAGCATGGCTTCCTGAGAACACAAAAGCTTGAGAAGAATTATCTATTACGTATAAAAAACCTTTTATAAGTATAATAAAATTCATTAATAGTTTGGATTTGAATTTGGATAAATCTACATTAGCTTCACTAGTTTTTCATATCTAAGCACTGGTTGACGGTGATCTAAATACATATAGTGTGTGACCTAGAGTGGCTAGATGATACAAGATACTATAGTGTTATAAAATACATAAGATTCTAGATATTCTTTAGTAGTAATTACTTTTAGTAAAAATGTTTTATTATATACTGTTTTTTGGTGAAATATATTTACTATAGTGCGGTAGCGGATAAAACATATTTTCCAAAAACAGTTTATTTTCAGGTGTTTGTTGAGACTCAACATGATTTTAATGTTCTCAGACTCAGCTTTTGTGACAGCAATACAATTTAATGGCGGCAGAATACCTGAAAGAATGGAATCAAGAATTTCCCTTAAAAAAATTCTCAGCCGCTGTCTACCAAATGTGACTCGAAGACAAACAAGCCTTACCCGCCGATGAATTTCACCAAGTTGCCATGTCTTTGTCAGACGAGAAATACAAAATGGTAGTCAGCCGTCAGTGGCAAGATGAAAAAGGCGAAGCCAAGAAAGAATGGTACTTCCGCCACGATAAAATCATGGACTTTCTTCTTGGTGCAAAACTTTCTCGGCGAAACTGATGCCGCCGAAGGACTATTAGTTGATAGAATGGGTGACCCCCGATTTCGTGGCGTTTATTTCTTGTTAACAACCTTACTTGAGATAGATGCAGCTAAAGAACTGCGGGGAGAATTGATTCAATACGCCGCCGACACCAAAGACAATACGGTGAGTAATACTTTTGTGCAGTTGTTGCGGACAAGATAATTTGTAATTCGTAGTTCGTATAGATGGATAGACACGTGAACCGAAAAGTTTTACAATCTGACTGATTGCGGTAAATTTACCTATTGCCCAATCCAGGTAAGCATAGTAAAGATTTTCCAGTGATTGCGTTTGATTGCGGAAGCACTAAATTAATATAGGAAAGTCTTTTAGTAAAGGGCAGCAAACAAATGGATGTAAAGCTGATTCTAGCTGGATTAACAGTTATATTTACGCTTTCGTGCTTATTTTTTGGCACGAAAAATGGATTCTATGATTCAGATAATTATCACGGCAATGGCTCTGCACATTGAGATAAATCTGGAGACACTTGGGCAACTTCCCGTAGAGTGAGTTGGCTAAGAACGCTCAGAACTTGTAAAGGGAAAAAAAACAAGAGGCATCCTTTAGCTCTTAGTTTGATGGCTTCTTGTTAGCTTACCTTTCCGAATCGGTGCAGGTTCGGTGGAGGCGTCCTCCCCAATCAAAAATCCGTATTCTCAGGGTGTAGGGGCGCACGATAAAACTTACCCCTAAGTCACAAAACCAAAATTTGTGTAACTTTTGGCTTTTGGGATATGTCCATGATGATCAGGTTTGAGGGGAGGAGAGCATGAGGGATAATCTGTCGGCATCCTCTCGCGTAGATGCTGGAGAAGGGGGTAGTGAATTAGAATGTTTACCCTATAGTGTCCAGCATGACGATGAGGGCGTGTGTTTATTGGTGAAAATGGGCCCACACCGCATCCTGTTAGACTGTGGTTTGGAGGATATTTCATCGCTGGGGAAGGGGCTTAGTAAGTCGGTACGTGGAGCAAGCTCGCCCCTACCAGCAGATTTAGTTTTGATTAGTCACGCCCACCCAGACCACGCTAGAGGCTTACTGGCACTGCATGAAGCTTTTCCAAAGTTACCTATTTATGGCAGTGAGGTGACTAGCAAGTTACTGCCGCTCAATTGGCTAGATCAAGAAAGAGAGGAAATTTCCCAATTTTGTCATGCCTTGCCATTGCGATCGCCTGTGGAATTCCGAGAGGGTCTGGTGGCAGAATTATTTCCTGCGGGGCATCTACCAGGGGCAGTGGCAATTCTGCTTACCTACACCACCCAGCAGCGTATTTACAAGCTACTGTATACAGGGGACTTTTTCCTGTCAAACTCCCGATTGGTAGAAGGTTTGCGTTTAGAGGAATTGCGAGGATTAGACTTGGATGTGCTGATCATTGAAGGCAGTTATGGCACATCCCGTCATCCCCATCGCCGCAACCAAGAAAATCAACTAGCAGAGCGAATTAATCGGGCGATCGCTGACCATTGTTCTGTAATCCTTCCCACCCCGGCTTTAGGATTGGGTCAAGAACTATTAATGCTCTTACGGTCTCATCACCACTTCACCGGACGAGATTTAGATATCTGGGTAGATGGTGCTGTCGCCACTGGGTGTGATGCGTACCTAGAACTGCTACCCCATCTTCCCCCATCCGTGCAGAACTTCGCCCGCCATCAACCCTTGTTTTGGGATGAACGGGTGCGTCCTCGCGTGCGTCGTTTACAACCAGAACATCGTCCCACTGTGGGCAAGTCACCTTGTATTGTCCTTACCGACTCTACAGATGATTTAGGTAAGCACTGCCAACTAGATACAGGTCCTTGGCTAATCCTTGTACCAGAAAAAATTGATATAAAAGTTAACAAAGAATATTTAGCACCTACCACTGTCGAAACCTATCTCCTAGCTCAACATAGTGATGGCCCTGGTACTACGCAGCTAATTCATAATTTGCGACCCCAGCATGTCATTTTTGTCCACGGTTCTCCTGCCTACTTGGCAGACCTGACTAGCTTAGAGGAGTTGCAAAACCGCTACCATGTACATTCTCCGGCGGCTGGCACTTTAGTAGAACTGCTTATCGGCGATACATTTTTACAACCGGCAGCACCAGAAACTAACTACGAAGGTGAACTGACAGAGTTGGGAACAGTAATCACAATCACCCTACCCGATGTGATTACTGCTGATCCGCGTTGGCGGCAATTTGCCGATACTGGTTTAATCGAAGCTCGTTGGCAAGGAGAAGAACTAGTATTAAGGGGATTGTCTCAACGAGAACTGCTCAATCAAAATAGCGATCGCTATACATGGACAGATGTAGACTGTTGCGGTACTTGCCGACATCAAAGGGGGCAGCGGTGTTGGAATCCAGCTTCCCCGTTGTTTAACTTCAAGGTAACTTTAGAAGGTTACTGTCCTGCCTTTGAACGTTTGAATGATAGTCAATAGTCATTAGCTGTTTGTCCTCTATTACAAAGTTCTGTTCGCCCTACAGCCCTTTGGGCATCCTACAGCAGGCGTTGGCGGAGCAATCGCCGGAAATCGGCGCTCAGACTTGGCGCTTTGTCATTTTTGACTAATGACTAATGACTAATGACTAATTATTCTGGATTCGAGTCAGTAGATCGGTTGCGGATGCGCTCAACTTCGGGACAATCTTCAGTCATCAAAGGTTCAACATTGCCGCGTGGTACTGAAGCCAATTTTTGCGTTACAGCACCAATGCTCTCAAGGCGAACCATTTCTTCCCAAGAACAAACTTCGTCCTCTTCTTCTGTTTCATAACGTAGGGTCACTAAATCTCCCTCTATGTCGATGATGCGGGCGCGTTCAATCCAGCGTTGCTGGTCCCGCAAGAAAACACATACCTCGCGCCCATCGCAACACAGTTGATAAATCTTGCGGTGTAGCATGTACTGTTTCTGCCTTTTTAAACAACGTAGTTAAACCTGTCAAAATCTGGGTTCTACCCCATTACATTACACCTTTAAGAGGTGAATTTCACGGTTGAGAACAAGTACGCTTCATGACCCAATCCCAAAATTTGCTTATATTTGTCATAATATCAGGAAATGTTGGATCATCAATCGATGGTTGCTCTACCTAATGAACTCAATCTCCCTCCGGGTCATTCTAGGGAATGTCTGCTTCATAAAAGTCGAACAATTCGGGATCTGTCCTAACCAGGTTCATATTTGCTGGTGAGTCCTTCCTCCCATTATGTAATAAAGAATACTCCAAAACAAACGTTGATTGCGGTTGTTTAACTTGCCTACTTTTACTCATTGGCATTACTGGGAAGTCCGGGGACTTGGCTTTACTTTTACCCATGTGTATCTGATCTTAACTCATTCTCTTGCCGACCTTGATGATTTTCAACAACAAGACCCAAAGAGTTTTGAGTTTTTAAGGTTTTTGCCTACTCGTGACTAAGACAAGACTTACGCAGCGATGATTGATCATCGCGTTGGCGTTAGCCTTACCGTAGGGTACGAAACGCAGTGTAGTGTTCGCGCTAGCGCCCAAGAGACGTTCGCAATGACGGAAATACGAAACCTAGTGTAAAGTCCTGTAAAAAAAAGGCAACAAAATAGGGACAAGAGACTCCAGAGGCAAAAAAGATGGGGGCAGAGGGGAAAGACCTTGAGAAAATTCTCCTGTGCTACTCTGCTTTTTTTGTGGGAGTATCAGCAAGATTTATAGGGTAAGGGAAATTCCATAAGCAGGTTCGACGAGGACGCTTCTCGTTTAATTTGACCTGCGCGAACTGCATCATATAGGGTTGCCAGGGCTGACAAATCCTCTTCCTTCCAGCACTTAGTGGTCAGCACTTGATGGAGTAAACCCTCAGATTCAACACTAAGATATCCAGTTTGGAAGGCAGATGCAATGAGTGTGCGAATCATCTTGATTAGGGCAGAGTAAACAATTTGTTACCTCAAGTGTGGAACATTTTCCTCTGCTACTAATTGATATGGAACATTAATATTAGGTGATTATCATTACACCAAATTAGTGATTTGCATCACAATAATGAGTCACAATATGACCTTTAGGTGCGTCTAACTATTCATCTACGGTAAGAATTAATTGTATTTTTTTACACGTGTTACTGATAGTGCATATGATTTAACAATATTAAAACATAAAGAAACTTTTATGCAAGTATCCAAAAAATATAGTGAAACATAAGCAATTAAGTAAAAAACTGGCGAAAATCTTCATCCTTTTGACTTAATTGCACCCAGTCTAAGTTTAAATACTGGAATTTTTGCACCAAGCGATCGCAAGCCGGACGTTCAGTAGCATAATGTCCGGCATCGATTAAAATTAGACTGCAATCGCGGCTTTCTTGAAACTGATGAAATTTACAATCAGAAGTCAGATAAGCTGTCGCACCAGTTTTGGCGACGGCTGAAATGAAACTGGCCCCTGAACCACCCAAAACAGCAACTCGTGAAATTGTTTGCTGTAAATCAGCAGTTGGGGAAAAAATCAAATTAGGGGAAGCAAGTCGGGTTTGAATTGCTGCGAGTAATTCCTGTAATGTCAGAAATGGCTCTAGCAAACCAACACGACCATATCCTAATCCTGCTTGTGTAGGTATTATGGGAGTAACTTCTTTGAGTTCTAAAATCTGAGCTAAAACGTCAGCAGTACCATCCTGCACTTGGTCAAAATTGGTGTGAGCAGTATAAATACCAATATTGTGGGTAAAGGCTAACCGTACCATTTCTGCGATCGCTTCACCAGTGCGTAAAGATTTGGGAGGAGTAAAAATTAAAGGATGATGGGCAAAAATCAGATTAGCATTTAGAGCGATCGCTTCTTGCATTACTGCCAAAGTCGGTGTCAAACACACCAGAACCCGTGCTTTTTCCTGCAATACTCCTGGTTCAATCTGCCAGCCACAATTATCCCAGCTTTCACACCAAGCAGGATTTGCCCATGCTTCAAACCAAGTAATTAAATCAGCAATTTTCATAATTATTTTCTTCAGCAATTTTTAATTGTTAATCAGCGTCTCTGTGGTTGAATATTTAATTTTAATGCTAATTGCTGACGCATTTCCTGAAAAGGTTTGTTCCAGACAGGGCTAGCATTCCAGTTCCATACTGCTACTGGAATCAGTTGTTCTTCAGCAAGATAAG
Source organism: Nostoc sp. (assembly GCF_036916575.1). GTDB lineage: Bacteria > Cyanobacteriota > Cyanobacteriia > Cyanobacteriales > Nostocaceae > Nostoc. The sequence goes on along the minus strand of NZ_JBALGC010000004.1, from coordinate 338,275 downwards.
TTAGCAGACGGTATTCATCTTCTGGTTCACGAGAAAAGGTGAAGGGGTTGCGGTAGCCCGTATCACACAGTTTATAAGATACGACCTGACCATGATTAATACGTTGTAAAAGTTCCTTACCTTTGACGAGCAAATAATCCAAAAACAACGGACTAAAAGGCTCTATATGTGCGCGTTTTTGTGGTTCTTTTTGTACCCATCTTGCCCAATCAAATCCATACATAAAATCATGAACATAACGGAAGCGTATTTCCGTTTTATTTCCGAACATCTCTGTCAGACAAACCATTTTTTCACCGAAAACCTTTAAGAAAGGAATAGCGCCCTCATCAGCATTTAAAGCCTGCCGAAGCATACTACTTACCAGAAAATCAAAATCCCAGAAGATGTTTTCTGGGAAATTTTGCAACTGAGTACGGACTATGTTTTCGATAGTTGCTTGAATGGTTGTGATAATTTGAATGTCGGTGTTTTGTTCTGCAATCAAATTTTCTAATTCTGCAAAGCTGGTAATTAATGTTTTTTGGGGATTAAGTGACAATAAATTAACAGACTGCTGGGCAAGGATTTTATCAATAAGTTGAAAAGTATGAGTTGGCGTTAGTTTTTGCTTCATAGTAATAGAAGTAGCCCAAGCAGGTTACATTAAGTGTTATTTTATATTAAAATAAATAAACTATTAAACTTATATAAATAAACTTAACTTTTAAGTTTACAAACTGACATGAGATGCTCAGTGTATGTCTAGTTAATTATCAATAAAGGAGTTTTCCCATCCCAAAAGTGTAAAAATACTTAGTATAGTCTCCCAAAAGTTAAGGTTTTGGGACTATTGATTATTGACTTGGGACAAGCTGCACAAAAAAATAGGACACTTGCGTAAGTCCTAATAAAATTTAACTACAGTTTCTAAATTTAGGAAATTTGCTATGCAGAAATGTGGACAACTAGTTCTCTAGAATGACTGCGTTGACGATGTTCCCAAATATAAATTCCCTGCCAAATTCCTAATGCCAAATGACCACGATTAATAGGTATATGTTCCGAAGTATGGGTAAGTGCAGTACGAATGTGTGCCGGCATATCATCGGAACCTTCGGCATCATGAATGTATTTGCCTGATTCTGGCACAAGTTTTGCCATAAAGTTAGCTAAATCTACAAGTACATCAGGATCAGCATTTTCTTGGATGACTAAACTAGCTGAAGTGTGGCGCAAAAATAAAGTACAAAGGCCAGTTTCTACTCCCGATTCTGCAACTATAGCTTCAATTTTTGCAGTGATGTTTTGAAAAGATTTGCCAGTAGTAGAAATTCTGAGTAACTTTTGGTAGTGAGTCATGTGGAATCCTGAAATTAAGGTATTATAAGCATATTAAACAAATTGTTCTTGCGATCGCCACACTACTCAACCATTATCAAAATTAGGATCTGATCCAAATATCGTGTCCCTCAAGAATATTTACTAAAAGTGTTACAAAACTATATTTATTAAATTTGTAAAAAACTAATTGTTCTGATCAAAATTAATGATTTTCAGCAAACTAAATTGTAATTATTAGAGTTACTAGTTACTGAAAATTTAACTGGTTATTATATCCTCAATCAATTATAAAAAATTATTGCATTAAATTGACATAATGTCAATTAAACTCATCTGGAATTAAGTCTTAAATAACTAGTTGAAGCGATGGCGTACCCGCCCGCTGGAAGCGATAAGCGAAGCTTAAGCCTTCGGCGATAGCCTCCGGTAGTCGAGTAGATCATTGCATTCTGGCACTACGAAACAGCGTCAATTGCCTACTATCCTTTAATGACAGCACTGTACTAAATGTGATTGACTTTAGTCTCAAGTCCAGTATAATTAATATCTACCTATAAAATTTCTTCGCTTCAAGTGCCGACTTTGACGAGCTTTCTATGAATATATACGCTGACAATGAACCAAACTATTATGATTTATTATTTCAATATATTTACACTGAGTACCACGATGAGGTTGTTAAATCTCTGTTTCCTATAATTAAAGACTCTAATAATATACTAGAGATAGGAGTAGGTACAGGTCTAGTAGCAGAAAGAATCTTAAAACTAAAACCGAATTGTAACTTTACAGGAATTGACATTTCTCAAACAATGTTAAATACAGCAAAAAAGCGACTAGGAAATAAAATTAAATTAGTCGAATGTGATGTTCTTAATATGCAACTGGAAGAGAGTTTTGATCTAGCTTATTCAAATAGCGGCGTTTGGTTTTTTCTAGATACAAATACTGACAATGAATACTTACTATGTAGTTCTATTAATAGTATTGAGAATAATATAATAGGATTAAGACGTGTTGCTGAACATCTCAAAATGAATGGTCTATTAGTTCTGAGTGCTCAAGGTATGCATATAGATAGGGTAGACAAATTACCAGGAGACATAATCCATCAGGTTAAAGTTTCAAAAACAGATACAGGCGTTAAGAAGCAGTATAGATGGATCAGAGAAAACAATGGTGAAATAATCAGCGATACAACTGCTGATTTGTTAATTCTTGATAACAATAAAACAAAACAATTGATGGAGCAGTCTGGATTTGAACAGATTGGCATAGAAGGGAATAAAAAACTTATGAAAAACTTTTTATTGTCAAAGTTTCATATTTACCAGAAACGTTAACAAATAATTGTTTTGTCCAAAACCTGCAAACACAGCAATTTGTGAAATTTGTTCAACGCTCAGGGCAAAGGCATCTAAATAATGACGAATGGCTACGCATTAGTCATATCTTTTTTAACAAAAGAGTGAAAGTGTGGAAAGTAGATATAATAGCAGTAGTTTTGGTAATTGAAGTCAAGAATCGAGAAGTAGGCGATTCACTTTAGTCCAAAGTCCAGTATAGTTAATATCTATAAGGTTTATTCGCTTTAAGTGCCGAATTTTACGAGGTTTTTATGGATATATACGACGCCGACAGAGCAAACTATTATGATTTATTATTTCAATATATTTGCACTGAATACCACGAGGAGGTCGTCAAATCTCTGTTTCCTATAATTAGAGACTCTAATAATATACTAGAGATAGGAGTAGGTACAGGTTTAGTAGCAGAAAGAGTCTTAAAACTAAAACCGAATTGTAACTTTACAGGAATTGACATTTCTAAACAAATGTTAGATTTAGCAAAAAAGCGACTAGGAAATAAAATTAAATTAGTCGAATGTGATGTTCTTAATATGCAACTAGAAGAGAGTTTTGATCTAGCTTATTCAAATAGCGGCGTTTGGTATTTTCTAGATACAAATACTGACAATGATACTGACAATGAATACTTACTATGTAGTCATATTAATAGTATTGAGAATAATATAATAGCATTAAGGCGTGTTGCTGAACATCTCAAAATGAATGGTCTATTAGTTCTGAGTGCTCAAGGTATGCATACAGATAATGTAGACAAATTGCCAGGAGACATAATCTATCAGGTCAAAGTTTCAAAAACAGATACAGGCATTAAGAGGCAGTATACAGTAATTAGGGAAAACAATGGTGAAATAATTAGCGATACAACTGGTGATTTTTTAATTCTTGATAGCAATAAAACAAAACAATTGATGGAAGAGTCTGGATTTGAACAGATTGGCATAGAAGGGAATAAAAAACTTGGCAAAAACTTTTTCCTGTCAAAGTTTCATGTTTACCAGAAACGTTAACAAATAATTGTTTTGTCCAAAACCTGCAAACACAGCAATTTGTAAAATTTGTTCAACGCTCAGGGCAAAGGCATCTAAATAATGACGAATGGCTACGCATTAGAGCTAATTTGTAAACTAGAGTAAAGTCTCTGATTCGTAAGGGCTTCACGAATTTGAGCCATAAGAGCGTTTATTCTTTGAAAGTCCTGCCCAGCAATGAATTGGATATGCTTAAGATTTTCTTTACGAATCAGCTCTTAGTCATATCTTTCTTAACAAAAGAGTGAAAGTGTAGAAAATAGATATAGCAGTAGTTTTGGTAATTGAAGTCAAGAATCGAGAAGTAGGCAATTCGGGTAAAAGCCAAGGCGAACGCATCTAAATATAGATTATAGCAACTTTTAGGATTATCTATATTATTTTGAAATCTTTTTTAGTTTTTATTAGTAAATAAGATGCGTTTGCTCTGGGGGTAAGTCCTGTTAGTAATTCGCCAATCTCATCTATTCTGAGGAATATTATCTACTATCTTTAGTCTGGCAATAATTGATAACAGCTTGAGCTATAGTTTCATTACCATCCTTAGCAATTAGTTGAGATTGCTTTGGTAGTTGGGGTAACTCATAGAGAAAATTCCAAGTACCTTGAAAAAATTCAGATGGGGTAATAATTTGATGCTGATTATAATCAGTTATACCTTTTACGATAATAGTTGCTTCGGCAAAGTCTTCACGCGGTATGGTGACAATTGGTACTCCTAATAGTGTGGCTTCAGAAAAAGTACTATAACCAGGTTTAGAGATGACTCGCCCACAAATAGGCATAAAATCTACAGGGCGGTAGTTGCGGTCATTAATTTTCAATAAATTAGATAAATCGGGGGCAGATTGATCGAATACAATAAATTGCCAATCTGGAAATCGCCGTAGGTTATCATAAGGAATTTGCTGCAAACCCAAGCCGCCAAAGGTCAACAAAATAGTTTTTTCCACTGGTGCAGTTATTCCCCAAACAGAACGTAAATCATCAGCAGAGTAACGGGGGGAGCCGCCTGTTAAGCCGACATCTGTGATATTGTTAAAAGCTGGCATTGCTTCGTGGAAAGGCAGACGAAATAGGCGATCGCACTTTGAATACCAATCACTAATCCAATCTGCAACAGCAGTAAATTCACCCCCCCAATCTCGGTAGATAAAGTCCCAGCCAAAGTTACTCATCATCCAGCAGGGAATATTTGCAGCTTTGGCGAACCCAGGAGCCAGGAAGGGAATATCTGCCAAGATGAGATTAACGCGATTTTGGCGTATAAAATTCACTTCTGAGGCAATCAGCGAATTTTGATGCTTCTTAATATCGAGCAACTTTTCTAAAGTCGCTACTTTATCCATTGTCAAACTATCCGTTTGCACCACACCCAAATCAAATGCACGGGGACGATAGATAAAATCGCCTTCTATATAGCACTCTAGCAACCAGCGTGGGGCAGTACTCACCAGAATTAGCAGAACTTCTGGACATAATTTTTGAATTGTCGCAGCTACAGAAGCCGTGCGGGTAGCATGACCAAAACCGTGGTTAGTTATGGCTAAGTATAAGATTGGGCGTTCCATTTTATAGTTAGGAGTTAGGAGTTATGAGTTAAGAGGTAGGAGTTAAAATCATAATTCCCATATTGATAACTTATAACTCCTAACTTTTAATTAATTTTGCAAAAACTTTGAATCGCCTCAATCAATTGGTCGATTTCCGATTCTAAAGTAAAGTAATGGACGCTAGCGCGTATACAGCTAGGATCGGCAATTGTCCGAGTTAATATCCTTTGTAAGTCTAAAAATTGCACCAACTTCAAATGAGCTTGGGGCTGATTATTTGCAAGTTGAAAAGAGACTATACCGCTTTCAGGTGGGGAAGTTCGCAAACATTTAACATCGGGAAACGCCACTAACCGCCGCCAGAGGTACTCACTGTTGTGGCAAATTTGCTCGTAACGTTCCTGTGAGGTTCCCCATTGCTGATGGATTGCGATCGCCTCCCGTAACCCAACATACAACGGATAAGCTAATGTAGACACTTCGTATCGTCGCCCATCTGGAAGCCAATCTACAGGCTGAGATTGACTATCCACAACAATGCCATTCAAGCCAATAAATGTAGGTTTCAGGCTTTCTCGTGCTTCTGGTCGGACATACAAACCACCTGCACCCGCAGGGCCACATAACCATTTGTGACCAGTGAATGCATAAAAATCTACTCCCAATTCAGTCAGGTTTAAAGGCAACAAACCAGCAGATTGGGCAGCATCTATCAATAATAAAGAATGATTATTTCTGCATACCTTGGCAATTTTATCAAGAGGTAAAACTTGACCAGTATTCCAGAAAACATGACTCAATATCACAAGACGGGTATTAGGGCGCAAGTGCTGGGCAATAACTTTTACGGGGTCGCCCTGATTTAAAGTCGCCTTGAGAGGACAGGTAGTAACTTCCACAGCGAATCTCCGCGCGATTTCCTGGGCTGTGGCAATTACACCTGGATGTTCGCAGTCCGAGAGTAGCATATGGTCGCCAGCCTGCCACTCAATGCCCCACATGGCGATATTACAGCCAACAGTGACATTCTGGGTGAGGGTAATTGTTTGACTTGGTGCATGTAACTCCGAAGCGATCGCTTCTCTTGCAGCTTGAGTCTGTGGCGCTATCCAGCCATACGCCTCATTGCCAAAGGGGCCTATGTGCTGAACATAAGCTTGAGTTTCGGTCATAGCATCCATTGCCCTTTGGGGCATCGGCCCTTGTCCCCCATAATTGAAATAAGTCTTATTCCCTAAAGCGGGAAATTGCTCTCGATGGCTATGCAACCTGGTTTGTCCGACAAAAGTACTGGTCATACCAATTTTAGATTTTAGGTTTTGGACTTTCCTGCGGAACGCTACGCGTAGCTTGCTTCCACGTTCGCGAAGCGTTCCGTAGGAAAGTGGTACGGCTACGCTCAGTCGAACGATTTTGGATTAGTTAAAAGTCATTAATCATTGATCATTAGTTTTTCATCTCCCTCATCTCTCTCGTCTCCCCCACTCCATTATTAATTGTCTGAGTTACTCCCAGAGTGTGCTAATTCTTGTTAACTTAAAAGGATGCTAATTAATGCTGAACTCCTACTGCAATACCAACGTTGTAAGCGCCGGCCTTTTCTAGATATCCACGGTGACAAAAGTCAGCGCGATGATGCCAATGAGTTGCTGCAAAAACTTCAACAGGACAAAATCGCCCATCAGCTGAGTTTTCTAGCACATCTGACTTATCACCAACCAGATTATCCATACGGAAACTGGGAAAGGGGAGAGGCGGCAACTTTGGAATTGATGCAGCGTGGGGTGGACTATATTTATAAAGGAGTACTGTTAGCAACTTATTCTGAAGGATACACCTTACTGAGTCGTCCAAATTTACTTGTCAAACAGCCAGGACAGTCCCGTTTTGGAGACTGGATGTACGTCCCGGCTAGTATTGAACTGAGTAAGCGCCCTAAGCAAGAATATCAAGTTGTCGCTGCGTTTCATGCCCAAGTGTTGGCAAAAGTGCAGGGAGTTATACCAGAAATAGCTTGGCTTTTATTGCGGCGAACCAATAATAGAAGTTATGCGGTGGATCTTTTCAAATGGATACCACGGATGCAGCAGATTCTGGAGGAGTTTATTCAAGTTTTAGAGTTACCGAATCCGCCAGAGGTGTTTATTTCTCGGCAAAAGTGCAATCTTTGCCATTGGTATAGTCAATGTTATGCTGTTGCTCAATCTGAAAAACATCTCTCATTGTTACCAGGCGTAACACCGATTCGCTACACTCAACTCCAAGCTTTAGCCATCACAACACTGGAATCTCTAGCCAACACTAGTCCCACTAACCTAGAAAACCTGCTTGGTTTTGATAGCGAAGTAGCGCCCAAGTTGGTAGTGCAAGCTCAATCTGCACTGGAAAGACGACCCTTAATCTTACCCTATCCGCTACCAATAAAAGATATTACATTTACAGCACCCATAGAGATTTATTTTGATATTGAGGCCCAGCCAGACTTAGATTTAAATTATCTTTTGGGGGTTTTGGTTGTTGATAGACTTGCAAACACAGAACAGTTTTATTCGTTTTTAGCAGATAAACCAGAAGACGAAGAATTAATTTGGCAGCAATTTTTGGATTTGGTTTGGCAATATCCTGAAGCGCCAATTTATCATTTTTGTGTCTACGAGTTTGATACAGTCAAACGGTTGGCAAAGCTTTACAACACTCCCTACGCCTCAGTGCGTCCTGTACTGAATCGATTTGTCGATATATATGAACAATTAACCCAAAGTGTAGCATTGCCTGTAGAAAGTTATGCCCTGAAAGCGATCGCTCGTTGGTTAGGATTTGAGTGGCGGGAAAAAGAAGCTAGTGGTGCTAAATGTATTTACTGGTATGATCAGTGGTTAGAAACAGGCGATCGCACCTTACTAGAAATTATCCAACGCTACAACGAAGATGATTGCCGCGCTACCCGTAAAGTCAAAGATTGGCTTGTCAACTTTTTCCAGGATGAATATGGTTTACGACTAGCTTAAGTAATTTCGGATTTTATAAAGGTTTTCAATTGATTGGAATACATGTTATTTGTAGCGGCGCACAGATGTGCAGCCCTAACGCATGTTGCATCCTTCAGCTTGAGATATTATTTGTAATTTTCACACTTTCACAAAATTTTTATATGCAGCTAATTAAAAAACTCTTCACAATCCCACGAATTATTTACTTATTTATCACGATTACAATTATCATTTTTTTATTCACAAATTTATTTACAAATGCTGTTGAAGTTAGTAGTATAGAGTTTATTGGGGAAGCCACTTTACCGAAAGGTTTAATCTTTAAAAAAACTGAAGTTGGAGGTTTATCTGGAATTACCTATAACGCGAAAAACAACCTTTATTATGCTATTTCTGATGACCGTGGACAAAAAGCTAATGCCCGTTTATATACCTTGAAAATCGACTTAAGCAAAGGTTCCCTACAAAAGGGTGAAGTTATTCCTGTTAGTGTTATCACATTATTAAATGAAAATGGTCAAACATTTCCCCCTGGTGAAAGTGATACAGAAGGTATTGCATTAACGAATAAAGCATCTGTATTTATTTCTTCTGAAGGCAATGCTGGAAAATTAATTAATCCTTTTATCAAAGAGTTCTCACTATCTTCTGGTAGAGAAATTGCAACACTTCCCATACCAAACAAATTTTTGCCAGATAAAAGTAGTAAAAAAGGTATCCGCAACAATTTGGCTTTTGAAAGCCTCACCATCACACCCGATAAAAAGTATCTATTCACAGCCACCGAAAATGCTCTAATTCAAGATGGTGTCGCAGCTAAACCTAACATTGGTAGTCCTTGCCGCATTTTGCAATACAACTTGCTCAACAACCAGCCAGAAAAGGAATTTATTTACCAAACTGAACCAGTTTCACCATTTTTGAATCTGATTGGCAAGTTCACTAGTGGATTACCTGATTTACTTGCTCTCGATAATCAAGGACACTTCCTAAGTTTAGAAAGGTCTTTTACTGGTTTAGGATTTGCTATTTTCCTGTTTCAGGTTTCTTTAGAAGGATCTGATGATATTCATAAGATAGATAGCCTTTTAGCAGTTGACTCTAAAAATATTAAACCAGTTCAGAAAAAACTACTGTTAGATTTGAGAAAGCTAGATGTATTGTTAGACAACATCGAAGGCTTAACTCTTGGCCCAAAACTACCCGATGGTCAGCAATCATTAATTCTCGTCAGTGACAACAATTTCAACTCCCTGCAACGCACCCAGATACTAGCGTTTAAAATAAAAATTGAAACACCATTAATCAGATTATTACGCCGTTTAGTCCCAAATCTTAATCATTAGCTGTATAGAGATGAAGGTGCGATCGCGCTTTTGCTGCTATTTACTTGTTTGAAGCTTATTCCTGTGTATTCACGGTATTTACTAGGCAACTTTATTTAACTGATTTGTAGTTTACGTGTAATTTCTCAACCGGATTCATTAATAAATATGTTATACAATATTTAGGAAATTTTGCAGATAGATTAACCATGATTACAGTATATAATTAATTCTCCCAAATTTTGGTAATTTTGAGATTTAAATTTAATAATTAGCTAGACTTATTTAATTATTTTGCCAACAATATTTTTCATAAATGATTTTTATGTCAGAAAATAAAATAGAGAATATGGTAGGGCAAAAAGCAGAGTTAGATGATTACATTGGACAATTTTTAAATAATCGCTATTTAATCAGAGATTTAATTGGCAAAGGGGGAATGGGTAGAGTTTATTTGGCAGAAGATACTGCTAAAGGTGGTATACCGATCGCAGTCAAAATTTTATCGCTCAGTTTGGTAAACCAGCAAATGTCCCAACGCTTTGCCAGAGAGATTTTTATTGGCGCTCAATTGGGTCGCAAAAGTAAACACATTGTTCGGATCTTAAGTTATGGGGTTACTGAAGATAAAATTCCCTTTTATGTAATGGAATACCTCCAAGGGAAAAATCTTAAACAAATTCTCAAAATTCAGCCTTTAACAATATCGAAGTTTTTGGAAATTTGTAATCAAATTTGTTTAGGTTTACAATGTGCCCACCAAGGTATCAGCCTCAAAGGAGAGATTTTTCCTATTGTTCACAGGGATATAAAACCAGAAAATATATTCATTAGTGAAGATAGTAAAGAAGGAGAAATTGTTAAAATACTAGATTTTGGTATTGCCAAGTTTTTAACAGAGCGAAGTGGGATGACCCTGACAGATTCTTTTATTGGCAGTTTGCCTTACTGTTCTCCAGAACATATGGAAGGGCGTAAATTGTTAGATGTCCGCTCTGATATTTACAGTTTGGGAGTACTAATGTTTGAAATGCTGACAGGAAAGCATCCATTTCAGACAAAAAGTAACTCCTTTGGTACTTGGTATCAAGCACATCGTTTTCAAATTCCACCTACAGTTGAGGAAGTGAATCCGCAAGTTAAAATCCCGCAGGTGTTAGAAAAAATATTGATGAGTTGTTTAGCTAAAGAAGTAAGCGATCGCCCTCAAAATATCAACCAAATATTAGAAAGTTTAGAAAAGGTTAATCTTCAGCTTAATGATGTTATTCCTAGCAATAGCAATGACAATATTAAACTATCGTCACCAGTACAAGTAGTACCTGCAACATTGTTATCAGAAAAAGAGTGTTTGCAGAAAAATTGGCCTAAAAATAAACCAATTGCGCCAATTGGATTTCCCCATTTACTACATACTACTCAAAGACTTATCCCAACTTTTTGGGCAATGTTACCTAAACAAGAGATGACAAACTTTTTGGATAAAATACATGGCACTGAATTTATTAGTCAAATGAATGTATATCCGATGCTATTATGGGTTACAGTCCTATATAATGCCGAACCTTCTCTAACTAAGTGGCTACCTTGTTTCTTAGATTTGAAAGAAAATACAGGGCAGAAGATAGCGCGTAGTTTAGCAGAAGTAGGTTACTATCATTTATTATTTTTTGCCCTAGAAGATCCAAACCTTTGCTCTCATGTAACGACTTTAAGCCTCACGGCTAACCAGCGCCAGCAACTTGTAGATTGCTTAGATATGAATCAACAGTCAAATGAAATAATTTTGCCTAATCAAGCCAAAAATATTTTAAAAACCGAGTATGAAAAACTGAAATTAGATATTTTACGAAAGTTAGCCGTAGATCAAAAATCTGAAAAAAAAGGTTCAAAAAAATGGATGGCTAAATTTTTGGAGATTTTTTTAAAACTTTTATCACGTCCTTGAAAGTCTGCTAACAAAATCAAAATGCTTACCGCCATTACTTAATGATATTCTTATGTGTGTATTGCTAACTTTAAATAAACTCAACAGAGGTGATTAAAGTGAATCAAAGCCCATTTACATCTCCAAGTAGTACGGGCTTGCTTGCCAATCGTTATCAACTCAAGCAATTAATTGGCAGCGGTGGCATGGGTGAAGTTTTTTTAGCAAATGATATTTTGTTAGGAGGTATACCAGTTGCTATCAAGTTTTTGACTCAAACTGTTGTCGATACAAACATGCAACAAGACTTTGCTCGTGAAGCTTTAATGAGTGCAGCTTTGAGTCAAAAGAGCATACATATAGTGCGGGCATATGATTATGGTGTGAATGATAAAAAAAAACCATACTACGTTATGGAATATCTATGTGGCAAGAGTTTAAAGGATTTAATTCCGCTGCCTCTGCCCATGTTTTTGACTCTCTGCTGCCAAATTTGTTTAGGCTTGCAGTGCGCCCATCAAGGCATTAACATTGATGGCAAAATTTGTCCATTGGTTCATAGAGATATCAAGCCTGCCAATATATTAGTTATTCCCGATCCAATATTGGGTCAGCTAGTTAAAATTCTCGATTTTGGTATTGCTAAATTTTTAAATTCTACATCAAAAACTAGTACAATTAGGGGATTTAATGGCACTTTACCTTATTGTTCTCCAGAACAGCTAGATGGGGAAAAATTAGATAGTCGTTCTGATATTTATAGCCTGGGTGTGATGATGTTTGAAATGCTCACAGGCAAAAAACCTTGGCAACCAGAAACTGATTACTTTGGTGCTTGGTATAAAGCCCATCACTTTGAACAACCCAAAGCGATCGCAGATGTTAAACCTACTCTTAAATTACCTCATAATCTAAATAGTTTAATTATGGCTTGTCTTGCTAAAAAAGCAAGCGATCGCCCACAAAATATCGCTGAAATTTTGCAATTTTTAACCAGTTTAGAACAGTCAAATTGTTACAGTGTTCCTATAACTATAACCTCTAGTTCTATCCTTAGCCGTTCCTTAAATTCTAAATTATCAATCACAGTTGAACAAAACTGTAAGCAACTTTTATGGCCTGAAAATAAACCAATTCAAGAAATTGTTTTTCCCCGAATTATAGACACTGTACAAGGATCTATGACAACACTATGGTTGATGTTGTCTAAACAAGAAACCAAAAACTATGCCCTTTCTACTCGTTACAACCAGTTTATCTTCATCACATCCCCTCACCCAATGCTATTGTGGGTGACTGTACTCTACAATCGGCAATTAGTTCCTAAGTGGCTACCGTGCTATTTAGATATGCAAAATCCCCAAAATTGTAGACTAGTAAGTTTCCTAGCTGAAAATGAATGCTACCCTTTGATTTTCTTTACCTTAGAAGCACCACATTCCTGCACCAGCGTTCTCAGCAGTCGCATCGAGCCAACTGGGCGGCAAATGTTGAAAACTTGGGTGGAACAAAGTCAGAGTCTACCACCCGCTTCTCAACCCCAGTTGAGTAAACAGATATTAAAGCAGCAGTATAAACAAGTGCAATCCCGGATATTGCAGCATCTAGAATCAGAACCAAAGGTTGTATTATAGGGTCTATGTTAACGAAAAATTTCCCCTAAAGAGCCATCGCCGCTGAGGAGACAGGCAAAAATAATTCCCAACTTCCCCAAACACTTGACAATTACAAAAAAAATAGCGATAATAGCAAAGTTGCCAAACAAGGGACTGTAGTTCAATTGGTTAGAGCACCGCCCTGTCACGGCGGAAGTTGCGGGTTCGAGCCCCGTCAGTCCCGTTTAAAGTTATTAGTAGTGAGTTACGGTTCGCCCTTAGGGCGAGTTCAGCTGCGCGGAAAGTGATACTCCCACTTTTCACTGAGTCATGAGTAAGATAGGAATTTGGGCATTGCTTATTTGGCTACTTCTGAGTCTGCATTTGCTTGACCCAGGATTCAGGGTTTAAATATAAGCTACATTTATCAAGCTTTGCGAAAGAGAGAATCAACTGTGACTGTTAGAGTCCGTATTGCGCCAAGTCCAACCGGAAATTTACATATTGGTACAGCTAGAACGGCTGTATTTAACTGGTTATTTGCCCGCCACCAAGGCGGGAAATTCATCTTGCGAATAGAAGACACAGATTTAGAGCGATCGCGTCCCGAATACACCGAGAATATTCTTGAAGGGCTGCGCTGGCTGGGACTGAACTGGGATGAAGGGCCATTTTTTCAATCTCAACGTCTGGATCTTTATAAAGAAGCAGTACAAAAACTGCTAGATCAAGGATTAGCCTATCGCTGCTACACCACCGCTGAAGAACTAGAGGCGCTAAGAGAAGCCCAAAAAGCTAGAGGTGAAGCTCCTCGTTATGACAACCGTCACCGCAATCTCACGCCAGAACAACGCGCCGCATTTGAAGCAGAAGGTCGCTCCTCTGTGATTCGCTTCAAAATCGAAGATGGGCAGGAAATTGGCTGGAATGACCTAGTAAGGGGAAAGATGTCTTGGCGAGGTAGCGATTTAGGTGGTGATATGGTCATCGCCCGCGCCTCAGAAGAGGGTAGCGGTCAACCTTTATACAACTTTGCAGTTGTAGTGGATGATATCGATATCCAAATCACCCATGTTATCCGGGGAGAAGACCACATCGCCAACACCGCCAAGCAAATTTTACTGTATGAAGCAATGGGTGCAAAAATCCCAGAGTTTGCTCACACGCCGCTGATTTTGAACATGGAAGGGCGCAAGCTTTCTAAGCGAGATGGTGTCACTTCCATTTCTGACTTTCAGCAAATGGGCTTTACTGCTGAAGGCTTGGTGAATTACATGACATTGCTGGGTTGGTCGCCACCAGACTCGACACAAGAAATATTTACTTTAGATGCAGCAGCCAAGGAGTTTGGCTTTGAGCGTGTAAATAAAGCAGGTGCAAAGTTTGACTGGGACAAGCTAGATTGGTTGAACAGTCAGTATATCCACAAGACACCAGTAGATAAACTCACAGATTTACTCATACCTTATTGGCAAGCCGCTGGGTATAAATTTGATGGTGGAAGAGAACGCCCTTGGTTAGAACAGCTTGTAACTTTAATTAGCCAAAGTTTGACTCGTTTAGTAGATGCAGTAGCTCAGAGCCAACTATTTTTTAGCGACACAGTTGAATTTAGCGACGAAGCCAGTACACAACTGAAGCAAGAAGGTTCTACTGCTGTGCTTGAGGCAATTGTCATAGCTTTGGAAAATCAGCCGCAACTATCGGAAGCCGCCGCCCAGGACATTATTAAACAAGTGGTGAAAGAGCAAAAACTCAAAAAAGGTTTGGTAATGCGATCGCTCCGAGCAGCCTTAACTGGAGATGTTCATGGCCCCGATCTGATCCAATCTTGGTTACTACTAAATCAGATTGGTTTAGATAAGTCGCGCTTGAGTCGGGCAATCATAGAAGCTGATTAGCGATTACTCCAGATTTTAGAAATATTTTAGATTTTAGGGGCGCACAAACGTGCGCCCCTATCCATAAGGTAGAGCAACTATAGGAACAAGAAATCATTGACTAATTACTAATGAATTATTCCCAATTTCAAATCTAAAATAGGTAGTCAATTCTCCTCAGGTTGGGAACTTGGTGTGTAAAATTCATGTCTTCAAAAACACTTAGAAGCGAACGTAATTACAATGCCGACTAAAGCGCTCAATAGAGGGATGAGATTATCGTTCATGATAGTTATGCTATTCATCATATCGACAGTTAATGCTGTGACTGATGCTCAGGAAGCGCCAACGATATTTGGAGATGTCACCATTGGTCCCCAGTTTTCGCCAGACCCCCTGACAGTTCGCGGGATGAGTGGTGGTTCAATTTCTGGGAGTCAAGTAGCTGGCAGAAGTGAAACAGCTACTGGCCCTTGTACCGGATTTGTTGATGAAACACCAGACCACACATTAGTGCTAACAAGTAAATTTGACTACCTGAAGCTGCAAGTGCAAAGTCCTGAAGACACCACCATGATTATCAAGGGACCCGGTGGTACTTGGTGCAATGACGATTTTGATGGCAAAAATGCCGGCATTGTTGGTGAATGGTTGGTTGGAAGTTATCAAATTTGGATTGGTTCCTACCAAAATGACAAGTATCTCCCTTACACTCTACAAATTACAGAAGTTAAGTAAGTAAGGGGTTTGATTGAAGAGACACAAAGACGCGAGAAAATTTTTTGGCGTCTCTCCCTTGTTTGCGCTCCCTTTTCTCGTGCGATATTGTATTAAAATTAAGTTAACTTTGATTAAGATTCTTGTTGGCATCGCCATAATGCCCTAATTGCCTTATGGCAGTGCATGTAAGAGATCAAATTAAACAAAATGGATTTATAAACATCCGTTTAACAGCTTAAAGTGGCAGAGTGATGAACATTTGGTTGCTAAGGCTGATGAATTGTATAGGTATCTAGAGGCAAATTAACATGAAATTCTCTTGGAAAGTCCTAGCACTCTGGACATTACCGGCTCTGGTAATTGGCTTTTTCTTCTGGCAAGGGACTTTTGCAGGTGCTCCTGCCGACATGAGTAAGAATACAGCCAACACCCGTATGACTTATGGTCGCTTTCTAGAATACTTGGACGGCGATCGCGTCAGCAGTGTGGATCTGTACGAAGGCGGTAGAACAGCAATTATAGAAGCCCGCGATCCAGACATCGAAAATCGTGTCCAAAGGTGGCGGGTAGATTTGCCTGTTAACGCTCCTGAGTTAATCAGCAAGCTCAAAGAAAAAGCCATTAGTTTTGATGCTCACCCCATGCGGAATGATGGTGCAATTTGGGGATTGTTGGGCAATCTCCTGTTTCCAGTTTTATTGATTACTGGGCTGTTCTTTTTGTTCCGGCGTTCTAGCAACCTCCCTGGTGGGCCAGGTCAAGCGATGAACTTCGGCAAATCCAAAGCGCGTTTCCAAATGGAGGCAAAAACTGGGGTCAAATTTGACGACGTAGCCGGGATCGAAGAAGCTAAGGAAGAACTGCAAGAAGTCGTCACCTTCCTCAAACAGCCAGAAAGATTTACTGCTGTAGGCGCACGGATTCCCAAGGGAGTATTGTTAGTTGGGCCTCCTGGAACTGGTAAAACTTTACTAGCAAAAGCGATCGCTGGTGAAGCAGGCGTACCTTTCTTCAGCATTTCCGGTTCGGAATTCGTGGAAATGTTCGTTGGCGTAGGTGCATCCCGCGTCCGCGATTTGTTCAAGAAAGCCAAAGATAATGCCCCTTGTATTATCTTTATCGATGAAATCGACGCCGTTGGACGCCAACGGGGTGCTGGTATCGGTGGCGGTAACGACGAGAGAGAGCAAACCCTCAACCAATTGCTCACCGAAATGGATGGGTTTGAAGGTAATACAGGCATCATTATTATTGCTGCCACCAACCGTCCCGACGTACTAGACTCAGCCTTGTTGCGTCCCGGTCGGTTTGACCGACAAGTAACAGTCGATGCACCTGATATCAAAGGGCGTTTGGAAATCTTGCAAGTCCATGCGCGAAACAAGAAACTAGACACTAGCGTATCTTTGGATGCGATCGCTCGTCGTACTCCTGGATTCACTGGTGCTGACTTAGCCAACTTACTCAATGAAGCGGCAATTCTCACCGCTAGAAGACGCAAAGAAGCGATCACCCTCCGCGAAATTGATGATGCTGTGGATCGGGTAGTCGCTGGGATGGAAGGTACTCCCTTGGTGGACAGCAAGAGCAAACGTTTAATTGCCTACCACGAAATTGGACACGCCTTAGTCGGGACTTTGTTAAAAGACCATGACCCAGTACAGAAAGTCACCCTGATTCCACGGGGACAAGCACAGGGTTTAACTTGGTTTACTCCCGACGAAGAACAGGGATTAATTTCTCGTTCTCAGTTGAGAGCCAGGATTACTGGTGCTTTGGGTGGTCGCGCCGCTGAAGAGGTGATTTTCGGCCCTGCTGAAATCACAACTGGTGCAGGTGGAGACTTACAACAGTTGTCGGGAATGGCACGGCAGATGGTAACCCGTTTCGGGATGTCCGACTTAGGGCCGTTATCCTTGGAAAGCCAGCAAGGAGAAGTGTTCTTGGGTCGTGACTGGACAACCCGATCTGAGTATTCCGAATCTATCGCCTCTCGCATTGATGGACAAGTCCGGGCGATCGTGGAAGAATGCTATGAAAATGCGAAGAAGATTGTGCGTGACAATCGCACTGTCACCGATCGCTTAGTCGATTTGCTCATCGAAAAAGAAACCATTGACGGCGAAGAATTCCGCCAGATTGTGGCTGAGTACGCTGAAGTTCCTGAGAAGCAGCAGTACGTGCCACAACTCTAATAGTTGACTGTTTTCTGGGCTAATACCTGGAAATCAGCAAAGAAGCACAAAATCGAATGAGGATGCTATGTGGCATCCTCATTTTTTAGCTCTACCGTAAATTTTAGGCAAAAAATCATTATGTAGCAATTTGTGGTAAAACAATTAGAGCCTTCAAAAGCAATAAGCTTAAACAAATGACAATACTGCCGCAATGTAACTATTCACATCTGAAGCAGGAACTAGATAGATTTTTGCGTCAACCATTTCAAAAAACTTTCTGGGGAATTGTTTGTTTAATAGTTTTGTTTAGTGCTGGTTTTGTATCTGTGAACGCAGTACAACCATTACGTAAGCCTTCACTGTGGCAAGTTTATCAGCACTCACTCAAGTCAGCAAAATATGTTGACTTGACTCATGCGATCGCTCCGACAATTCCTGTATGGTCAGGTTTTGGTCCATCCAAGTTTGCGCCTACCATCAACCCAAAAACGAGTGAGCCATACACTTACCAAAAGGATGGATTTGAAGCAACTCATTACGATTTATCCACCGATCAGCTAGGAACCCAACTAGATCCACCTGCTCACTGGAATCCTAACTATCCAGCTATCGATGAGTTGCCAGCCACCTTTGCTGTTCGACCTCTAGTAGTAATTTCGATCCAGGGTAAAGTCGCCAAAGACCCCAATTACCACCTAAGTGTCAAAGATATTCAGGATTGGGAACGTCAGCATGGTAGGATTCCACAAGGCTCAATTGTGTTTGTTCGCTCTGACTGGTCTAAAGAATGGCCAAACCCCGAACTAGCTACAAGAACTAAGTTTCCTGGGGTAAAGCTAGAAGCTTTGCAGTTTCTGCACCTTGAGCGCAAAATTCTTTTCCACGGACACGAACCCCTCGATACAGACAGCACCCCAACATTTGAAGGAGAAGCTTGGCTGTTAAAAAATGGATATACCCAAGCAGAGGGTGTTGCAAATCTAGATCAGGTGCCAGAAACAGGCGCATTGATCACTATTGGGTATCCCAAATTCAAAGGTGGTTTGGGAGGTTATGCACGTTACATTGCTATCTGTCCGCCAGATTGGAAATACGGCGTATCAGTAGGTCAAATTCCGGAATCTCCCCTGCAAAAAGCAGATAAACCCCTGCACTGGGATACAAAATTGGGTGTACGGGTACGGTAAGATGAAGCAATTCAGTTATTGCTTCCTCTTTACGAGACGCTGAACGCGAACATTTGAATGATTAGCGATCGCTTGAAAGCTGACTGCTTTTGATGTACGATGTCTGCAACGCTCGAATGCGAACAGCGTGTTGCAGACAAGACTCGAAGAGAGCTTCTCTACAAGACCAAGGCGAACGCTATCGGTGACGCAACTACCAATTAAACTACTTTATTTAATGCTGTCTTTTAAACCCTTTGATTTCCGATAAAAATCTGAAACTGGCAACATGGCTATTGTATATAAACATGTACCCATTTTTATTTGCAGTAAATGAATAGCAAAGCTAAACTATTAATTCTTACTACCGTAACTCTTGCTCTTTCATCTGTGACTGTTGGAACAGTCATAGCACAGACAAAACTGACAAATCAATCGAAATTATTCATCAATGGTGTCGGTCAAGTTCGAGTTGGCATGAGTGTCTCCCAAGCGGCAAAAGCTGCTGGTACTAAGCTAATTGGCGATTCACCGAATAACAGTTGCTACTACGTTAAGCCACAAAACGAACCCAAAAATCTTTTGTTCATGGTTACAAAAGGTCGCATATCTAGAGTAGATGTGCGGCAAAATACCCAGATTACTACCCTCAAAGGTGCAAAAATTGGCGACACCGAAGCGCAAATTAAGTCTCTCTACCCAGGACAAATTAAAGTCACACCTCATAAATACGTCCAAGGCGGACACTACTTGACATTTATCCCGAAAGACAGTGCTAACCAGAACTATCGTGTGGTATTCGAGACTGACGGTAAGCGTGTCACTCAGTTTCGGTCAGGTAAATTGCCGGAAGTCGAATATGTTGAGGGTTGTTCTTGAGCTGAGATATTATCAAACTCACTTCCTGAGCTTCCACAATTTGCGTAGCTTGCCGCCGTAGGCATTGCTGCACTTTACTCCTTAGATAATACTATGCAGTTAAGCGTGATTGAGGGGTAATACAATGCCGTACAGCGCCTTTAATCTTAGCAAAGTAAAAACCGACTTTAAATTAATCTTTGTTGAAAATCAAGATTTATTTGGGGATGTACAGGCAGTTTCTCCTAGTGAATATCTAAATTTGATTTTCTCTGAGCATCTACCATTGGTAACAGCAATAAATACAGAAAAAGCTCGGTCTGAACTGGTTATTATGCCTGTTTTAATTGAAGTTAAACGTTTTTTTAAATCCCAAATTAGCGTGTTTTCTGGTTCAGAGTTTAATGTAGATGCTTCTAAAGGATTAGAAGGACGCTGTGATTTTATTCTCAGTTGTTCACCAGAACAATACGATATTACCAGCCCTGTTGTAACTATTGTAGAAGCTAAAAATGAGAGTATTAAATCTGGTTTAGGACAATGTATTGCCACAATGATTGCATCTCAATTGTTTAATCAGCAACAAGGAAATATTATTAATGAAATTTATGGTGTAGTCACAACAGGAACAGATTGGAAATTTCTCAAACTTTGTAACAATACCATCTTTATCGATAAGAACGATTACTTTATTAAAGAAATAGACAAAATCTTAGGAATTCTGACAACGACTCTGATGGCTTGTCCGCAATTTTAGTTTGGGAATGGTTCGTACCATCCCCATTTTTTATCTTTCCACTTCATCTACTGCCTTGGGAACTCCCGCAGTTAACACCTCATGTCCCCCAGGTGTAACTAACACATCATCCTCAATCCGAATACCAATGCCAACCCATCGAGGATCAGTCTCTGGTTGGTCTTCTGCTAGTTTGGTATCTGGCACAATATATAGTCCCGGTTCTACTGTCAAAATTTGACCTGGTTGCAAAATCTGCGGTTTATCTTCACCGTGCTGGTAAACACCCACATCATGGACATCCAGACCTAACCAATGACTGGTGCGATGCATATAATATGGCTTATATTTCTCTTCTTCAATTAACTTATCAATTTCACCTTTGAGGATGCCAAGTTCGACTAAACCTTCCGTAAGGACCCGTACAGCTGTATCGTGAACTAATTTGAAAGGATTACCTGGTTGCACTTGGGCGATCGCTTGTTTTTGCGCCTCCAAGACAATCTCATACAATGTCTTTTGTTCTGCTGTAAATTTACCCCCCACAGGAAATGTCCGGGTAATATCAGAGTTGTAATAGCCATAGGCACAACCGGCATCAATTAGCAGTAATTCTCCATCCTGCATTTGACGATTATTCTCAATGTAGTGTAGTACGCAAGCATTCACGCCAGAAGCCACAATCGAAGGATAAGCCGGACCTAACCCACCCCGCACTCGAAAGATTCGTTCCATCTCCCCCTGAATTTCATACTCATAACGTCCCGGTGCAGCGATTTCTTGGGCGTAATTGTGTGCAACAGTTGCGATCGCAGCTGCTTGACGCATTAATTCCAACTCAGCTTCGCTTTTGATCAATCTCATGCTGTTGAGAACAGGGCCAGTATCTTCAATGGCAATCGGTCCTGTACCACGTTTAGAATAAGTTCGCAGTAAACTTTGGTAATGTCCCAGGATTTTGTCATTAAAATTGCGATCGCGTCCTAAGTGATAGTAAATGCGATCGGCTTTTTCCAAATACTGCGGTAACTTTTCATCTAACTCGCTAATCGGGTACGCTTCATCAGCACCATAAATTTCCTTGGCTGCATCTACCCCACAAAGATAACCAGTCCATACTTCCTTTTCACGATCCTTCGGTTGGACAAACAGCACAAACCGATGTTCTGAATGATGCGGCGCTAACACTGCAACTGCCTGTGGTTCGTTAAAACCAGTCAGGTAGAAGAAATCACTGTCTTGGCGATAAACATACTCGACATCGTTGTGCATCACTGCCATTGGCGCACTCCGAAAAATAGCAGTGCCATTACCAATTTTTGCCATTAACTGTTCGCGACGCTGCCGATATTCTGCTTGCATAGCTGATGTATGTATTAACTTATTGTGTTATTTTACACTTTTGGCAACTAGCGGATGCACAGTTGATGCTTCTCGGTAGTTGCTAATCTAAGTTATTCTAGCCAATATTTGTTTCAACTCAAGTCATAAATTATTGGTGAATAATCAATTATATCAATAGCAGTAAATACTTCTGAAACAAAATAACTATTTAGATGCGCTCCTGACTCTGCAAATTTTAGGTGTAATAATTCCTCATTGTAAGATTTTTATATATTAGTATGTAACCACTATTTGATGTAACTGTTAGTCATTTACATATCAGTGTATGTTTTAGCCAAATATTTAAAATGTCAAAACAAGTAGATAAAATAATCAGTTTTATCTGTAAATCATCATATACATAAAATACAAAAAATATTTTACAATTGCTTGTATGGAACTTGAAATTTTCATAATAATCGTTTAACATCAAGAGATATTTGTCTTTAAAGAATGACATGAGTCAATAAAAAATAGTTATAAAGAAATATTGAAAAGCTAATAAATGTTATTTGATTACAGAAAGAGATTGCCAAAAAAAGTTAAAAGAATATGACAACCAGTCATAAAAACACACCATGTTTGGAAGTAAAAACTCCTTAAGCTTGCCTATAAACCAATGGACATCAGATTCCTTCCGAAAATCACAAATCTTGGTATCCTCTTTTGATAAGATAAATACTCTAAATTCTGATTCAGTTTTTGGGATCAGGAGTTCTTCACAAGCACAAAAATCTGGGCTGTTGTCAGCAAATCCCAATCCTAACCCTTACTTAACCAGTGCGGCGATTGTTCCTGACTTTAACGGTGATGGCAAAACGGACAAACTTTGGGTCAATACTCAAACTGGTGAGATCACCGTTCGCCTGATGGATGGGACAAAAGTTCTCGAACAGGGTTCTTTAGGTAAATTCGACCTATCCGCTTATGATTACAAAATTGCTGACTTTAATGGTGATGGCAAAACCGACTTCTTATTACGCAATAAGACAACTGGTGAAAATGCCATTGTGCTGATGGATGGAACCAAAGTTGCTAATTCCGCTTCTCTAACTAGCGTTGACCCAGCGTGGACTCCTCAAATTGGCGATTTTAATGGCGATCGCAAAACTGATATCTTCTGGCATAACAATACAACCGGTGAGAACGCTATTTGGGAGATGGATGGTACAACAGTTCTGAATGCAACTGTTTTAGATAAAACAGACCCAGCACTAACTCCTACCATTGTTGATTTCGACGGTAATGGCAAGAGTGATATCTTCTGGCGCAATCCGACAACCGGCGCTAACACCGCTTGGTTTATGGATGGTACGCAAAAGAGTGAATTTGCGCTGCAATCACAAGACCCAGCCTGGACTCCAACCGTTGGCGATTTCAACGGTGATTTAAGCACTGACATTCTGTGGAGAAACGTTCAAACAGGTGAAAACAAGGTTTGGACGATGAATGGTATTTTAGTCACAGAGGGTGCTCTAAAGACACTTGACCCAGCCTGGACTTCTAAAATTGGCGATTTCAACGGTGATGGCAAGACCGACATCTTCTGGCACAATGGCACAACTGGTGAGAACACTGCTTGGTTGATGGATGGCACATCAGTTGCTACTGAAGCTTTCTTACCGACTAATAACGCGGCTTTGACACCATCCCTTGGCGACTTCAACGGCGATGGTAAGACCGACATCTACTGGCGTGATCAGACAGCAGGTGCAGACAAGATTTGGACTATAAATGAGACGACAGCGGTTGAGACTCCCATCAGTGATGCAGATAAGCTTACCCCAGAGTGGTATACGGTCTAAAAGCTAGAAACAGGAGTCATTCAATTTTGGATTTCGGATTTTAGATTTTTCGGCATTGCTGATTAGATATATGAATCTTGCTGTAGAGACGTTGCATTGCAACGTCTCTACAAAGGTTTAGAAATCACGCAAAATCAATTATTTTCTTACCTGAATTCAGCAATGCCGATTTTTCCTTCAATCCAAAATCCAAGTTGGGCTTCCAGTGCATCAGAGGTGCAACCCAAAATTTAAAATCGGCAGAGTTAGGGACTCCAGTATCATAGGTGGAGTTGAACAGAAAGTCTCTATCGGTGGCGGATTGACCATTTCTCTCGGCACTGAAGATGACTACTTCAAAGGGTTCGGGGGAGCAAGTGTTAATGGCAAGAAAGGTTTTGATACTCTGGATCTGAGCGCTTTCAATCGCTCCCAACTGCTGGTATCTGGTGTTATTTCTGGCAATACCGTTAATTCTGCTTCTTTCAGTTTCAACAGCAATGGAAACACCATTAGCTTGTCTACGACAGGCTTTGAGAAATTTATCTTTGCAGATAGCTCTTTGGACTACAGCACTCTGGCAAATGGGACATGAGTTTGTTCACAGTCATTGATTATTCTCCCTCATCCCTTGCTCCTCAAAACTTGTAACTCAAAACCTGAATCACGCTATTTTCCGGCAAATCTTTAGGATTAATGGAAATAGTATCTGTGTTGCTACGCCGTACTGTTATACCTTGCATCAAGGTGAGAAAATTATCAAGTGGCGAAATATCACACGAAGCAGCATCAGCCGCCTGTGTCCGGTAATGAGTGGGAATAATCAGCTTGGGATTTAACACTTGAACCGCCTGCTTTGCTTCCTCAGCATTGTAGGCTTTTGCACTGCCTCCCACAGGAATGAATGCCACATCGGGACGCCCCAGGAGGATTTTTTGCTCAATGGAAATGGGTGCAGCAGCTCCCCCTAAGTGTAGGATATTAATTCCGCCCTGCTTCCAACTCCAAGCAGTATTTGAGCCAAACTGCCTACCACCTTTACGATCATGGTCTATGGCAATTCCTTGGAACTTAATGCCTTTGAACTCGTAAACTCCTGGTTCGTAGATGAGTTTTGCATTTCCCGGTAGTACGTCCACAGCACCTTCATCCAGTAGTTGGCTGCTAATCAGTACCAAATCTGCTGCAACTTTTGGTGGACGATATCCAGCAGTACAGCCGATCGCCCGAAATGGATTGACAAGAATTTTTGCACCGCTACCAGTAAAAAGAAAGCAAGTATGACCTAACCACTGAACTGATAAACCGCTAGATTGTGCGTCAGCTTGAGATTCAGAACCCAAGGTAGTAACTAAAGCTGTGACCAACCCCGCCCCAGCATAGCCCATCAACTGTCGTCGTTTCATTAATTATGTTCTCGAATGCAACTGTTGGAGAAAATTTTGTAATAACTGTTTTCCTGAAGATGTCAGGACACTTTCTGGGTGAAACTGGACGCCCTGAATGTGAGGATAGTTCCGGTGTCGCACTCCCATAATGGTGTTATCTTCAACCCAAGCGGTGATTTCTAACACATCTGGGCAAGTCTCACGTTCGATTACCAAACTATGATACCTGGTGGCGGTTAGAGGATTTTCTAATCCCCGGAAAACCCCCACCCCAGTGTGAGACACCTGAGAGGTTTTGCCATGCATCAACTCTGGAGCAGAAATTATTTTACCACCGAATACTTGACCAATGCTTTGATGTCCCAAACAGACACCCAAAATTGGCAATTCTTGACCTAGCTGTTTAATCAATTCTAAAGAAATGCCAGCATCTTCCGGGCGACCAGGCCCAGGAGAAATAACCACAGCTTCCGGCTTTAATGCCTGAATCTCATCTATGGATATTTTGTCGTTACGAAAAACTTTAATATCATCTGCAACTGGGAATTGTGCTGCCAATTCTCCTAGATACTGCACCAAATTATATGTAAAACTGTCGTAATTGTCGATAACTATAATCAAAGCTCATCACTCCTGGTTTTTACCACTCATCAGTTCCAAAAAGCATAGACAAATATCTCATGCTATTTGTTCGGTAGGTGTAAAAATAACGTTGACGTGGACGCGTAGATTATGAAGCGGCTACTCTACGACAAGCCACTTCCTAAAGATTATCAAGTAACTCTTTAGCTAGGATGCTTGGCACAATCGCATTACTTAAATTTAAAATTGCTGATAATGTGTTCTCCAAAGGGGATTAGACAGAGCGTGATAGTGTTACCGACTCACTTGGCGATGCCTGCGGTAAATGCTCGCCTACGCAAATCACATCTACAAAGCCGATATAATTAACTTTACTAGAGGCGGGAGCAAGAGCGTACCAGCTACCAGCACCGCTACCAAAGCAGAGACAAGGACTGCACCAGCCGCACAATCTTTAGCAATTTTTGCCAAATCATGGTATGTCTGCTTAACGGTTAAGTCCACAAGAGACTCGATCGCTGTATTCAGTAACTCTAATGCCAAAACTAAACCACTAGTTATACCAATTACCGCTATTTCTACCGCTTGCAGATGCAAAAAAACGCTTAAAGCGATCGCCATTGCACAAACACTTACGTGGATGCGAAAATTCCGTTGAGTTTGAAAACTATAGCTGATTCCAGCCCAGGCATATTTAAAACTAACAAATAAATTAGAGGCTACTTTCCAGGAGAATTCCCGTTCATTAGATACCAGTGTTTGTAACGAGGTGGGCGTTGGTGATGGAGAAATTTTTTGGGACATAGACTTAAAAACAGAAGAACAGAGTTACTACAGTGGGAATATTTGCTAATCTTAATGGCGCAATTAACTTTGAAGCAATCTTTAGGCAATTTTCCACAGAGGTATTATAAGAGTATTACCCAAAATTAATATTAAAGAATACATAAATTGCTGCTATTCAATGTTAACAGCAATACCTATTGCGTTCAGCAATCTCACTTGCTGTTCTAACATTCGCCCCAAACTTTCTTCATCAGGATGATCCCAACCCAACAGGTGCAATAACCCGTGAGCAGCTAACCAGGCTAGCTCAGTTGGTAAGCTATGTTCTTGCTGTTGAGCTTGGAATTGTGCTGTATCTACAGACACAATAATATCACCTAAGTATAATGGTACAGAGGCAAGCATTTCTTCACTTTGAGGAAAATCTACCTCCAAAGCAGCAAAGGCTAAAACGTCTGTGGGCTTATTTTGTTGTCGATACTGGGCATTCAGTTCTTGAATTTGCGAGTCATCTGTCAAACGCAGCCCGATTTCATAACTTGGCGCTGGCGGAATATGAGGGTGAAGTATTTCTAACCAGCGATTAAACCAATTTTCCCAAGTTTCAGAAGGAATTCGGGGATCAGTGTCCTCAATTTTTACAGATGTTGTCGGGGACAAATCGTAAAAATACTCCTCCACATATAGTTCAACGCTCAGGGGCACACACTCTCCTAGTCTGAGGTTACGGTTTGTCATTAATGAGTTAGGTAAGCAAGACCAATAAGCACAGCTAAAAGCCCTACGGCAGTCAACGCAAAATGCTTCAGGGAAGTTCCCCCCTTCCGCACCATGTTTCGCATGGCGAGTTTTACGTAGCTAGGTTGAGGTTCTGTTGAAGGAGAGTTGCTCATAGTTATTTGTCCACAGACTCTTTTATAACTGTAACAGTTGGTCTGGCATAGAATTGCGATCGCCTGTATATTGCTAAGGGATTTCTGTGAAAAAGCACCAATGATATGGGGTGCTATGCGACCCATTGGTGTCAATTTCAAGTAAAACCCTTTTTAAACCTTCTTTCTAGCCTCTGGCTAGAAATGCCCCTCTTGCGGTGCCGCTAGTCTTGAGGCGGCAGCCCCCTATTAAATATTAAGAAGTCAGAGACTTCTTTAAAAGCTGGTTCTAGACTGGCTTTCACGTTAAATTGACACCAATGTATGCGATGTCTACGACGGGCTACGCCTACGCGCTCATCTCAAATACGAGAAAATAAATTATAGGTACTAAATAATAGTAAAAAACTTATCTAGTACCTATTGCTAATCCCCAATTATGCGGGAGTGTTTTCTACTAGTTTATTTTCTTGGCGCAGATAAGCTTGGATGAATGTATCAAGTTCACCATTCATCACATCGCCAATCCCGGTTGTTTCTGTATTTGTACGCAAATCTTTCACCATCTGGTAAGGGTGAAACACATAGTTTCGGATTTGGTTTCCCCAGGAGGCTTCCACCATATCACCACGAATTTCAGCAATTTCTTGGGCACGTTGCTCCTTGGCTATGACCAACAGCTTTGCTTTGAGGCGATTTAGGGCTTTCTCTTTATTTTGCAGTTGCGATCGTTCTTCTGTACAACGAACCGCAAGACCAGTGGGAAGGTGAACAATCCGCACTGCAGTTTCTACTTTGTTGACGTTCTGCCCACCTTTCCCACCAGAGCGAGTTGTGGTGATTTCCAAATCCTTGTCTGGAATATCTAACTGCACAGAGTTATCTATCTGCGGCATCACTTCCACCCCTGCAAAACTGGTTTGTCGCTTGCCATTGGCATTAAAAGGTGAAATCCGCACTAAGCGATGTGTACCCATCTCCGATCGCAAGTAACCATAGGCATAGCGACCAGTAATTTCTAGGGTTGCCGATTTAATTCCTGCTTCATCACCCTCCGACTCTTCAGCTAAAGTTACCTTATAGCCGTGAGCTTCGGCCCAACGGGTGTACATTCGCATCAGCATAAATGCCCAGTCTTGAGCATCTGTGCCACCAGCACCAGCATTAATCGTCAGTACAGCACCTTCAGCATCATAGGGGCCAGAAAGTAACTGTTGTAACTCCCACTGATCCAGGTCACGATTGAGTTTAGTGATGGTAGATTCCGCTTCTTCGAGTAGTGCCTCATCGGTTTCCAACTCTAATAACTCAACAACTGCCTTAGTATCTTCTAGACTGGCTTGCCACTGATCGTATTGCTGGAGGTGGGCTTTTAAGTCGTTGAGTTCTTGCAGCGTTTGTTGGGCTTGGGTTTGGTCATTCCAAAATTCTGGTTGAGCAGATATTTTTTCGAGGTCTTGAATTTTGGCTGTCAGTGCAGGTACGTCAAAGATAGTGCTGGGTTTTACCCAGGCGGCCAGACAACGTTTCGATTTCGCGTTTGAGTTCTAAGACTTCCATAGTGCTTGCTGTAATGATAGATAGAGCGCTTTAGACTGGGAAATTGCTCTTTATTATCTTTATCTTTCTTAATTTTAGCTGTAGTTGGGCAAATTCTCTTTGCACTACTTGGATAAGTTACAAAAATTACTTGAAATTATCAAGCGCTTCTTTTGTCACTGAAGTGGTTTGATTTGGCTGTTGCAGATAGGCTTTGATAAACAAATCAATTTTACCGTTTAAGACCTCATGTCGTAGCAGGTGTTTCTACATTGGTACGTAAATCTTTCACCTCGGTGTAAGGATGGAAGATATATTTACGGATGAGTTTGCTGGATAGTAATTTTATCAACCGAGGTTGAATTTCGTCAAGCTGGACACCTTGGGCTAGTGCCGCAGCTACGCCCGTCGTAGACATCGTCAACAGTTTACTCTTGAGAATAGCTAAAGCTTTCTCTTTGTTTTGCATTCGACTGGCTCTTGGTCGCAAAATACACTAATCCCAGTCGGAATGTGAACCACCTGTACCCATGTTTCTGGGCGGTTAACATTCCCCCGATGGCGACGCCAAGTAATTTCTAAATCCTTCTGTGCAATTCCCACTTAACGCAATACGCTTGGGTTAAGAATTTCTTCCTTCTCTTTGCGTCCTTCTCTGCGAGACGCTGCGCGTTGGCGCAAGCCTCTCGTAGAGAAGGCGGTTCGTTAAAAAAATTGACTTGAAGAAAGAGTTTTAGCCTTAACCCAAGCGTATTGCCACTTAACGGACTCACTCAATATTGGGATAACTTCCACACTAGCTAAACTCGTCCGCAAGCTGTTAGTAACATCGAAGGGCGATATCTGCTGTAGTTGATGTGTGCCTGTTTCTGATTTGAGGTAGCCGTATGCACAACATGCTCTAATTTCTAAGGTTGCATACTTAATTCCGACCTCATTCCCCTCAGAAATCTCTACTAGATGCAATTGGTAATTGTGACTTTTTGCCCAACGACAGTACATTTGTAGCAACATATATGCCCAGTATTGAGCATCTACACCATCAACCTCAGCCGTAATTGCTAAGAATGCTCCCTTTGTGTCGCAGGGGTCGGACAATAACTGTCGTATTTTTGCTGTTTCAAGTTCTTGTTGGAGTTGGGTAAGGTTGGTTTGCGCCTCTAGTAGTAATTACTCATCAGCTGATAATTCCAACAATTCCAGTGCAGCTTTGATATCTTCTAGAATCGAACACCAGCGCTGATATTGCTGATGCTTGTAAAATATGAAGTATTCAATTTCTTGAAGTGTCTGATAAGCAGGGGTTGGATTATTCCAAAAATTTGCTTGAACAATTACTTGATCTAAATATTTAATTCTTGCAGTCAAATATTGGAGGTCAAATACAATTTTCAGCCTTCCCCAGGATATTCGACAACTTTTCTACTTCACTTTTGATGTTTAACAGTTCGAGCATAGTTTTGCTCACTTGAGGCTGAAATTATCTATATATTCTACTATTAAAACGATAAAAAACCGTGGTTGCTAAAAACTTAACCACGGTTTTTGCTTTATAAAACTTTACTTTTGTTAGTGCCTACAGGTAATTAATCACGACCATTGATGGCAATTAGCAACCGCAAGATAAAGACGAACAAGTTGATGTAGGTAAGGTACATCGACAAAGCAGCAGGCAGATACTGGTCATCGCTGTAAGTGCGGGGCAAGATGTAAAAATCGACGACAGAAACGCCAACAAACAGAAACACTCCCAAACCGGAGATGGCGATTTCTAACCAATTTGGCGCGTAAACACCAAACATGGCAAACCCGAATTGGGCCAGACACACAACCACCAAAGCAATAACGCCGAGATTGATGGTTTTCGTCAAAGCCATGCCGTCTTGTTCAGAGAGATTTGAACCTATTTGACGGGCAGCAATAAAGGTGACACCACAACCAAGGGCAGCTAACCCAATGCCTTGAATGCCAACACCTTGGGATCTCAAAGCAACAAATACCAAACCACTGAGAGTATATCCAGACAAGAGGCTGTAGGTTGCCAACAGAGGTAGTGCAAGTCCCTTGTTACCTTTTTGGGCAACATTTTGGGCAACAAAGAACAAAATTAACTCCAGAATCACTGCACCAATGAAGGTGGGAAAGAATATTCCGGGGTTAGTACGGATTACTCCCAAACCGCCGTAGGTTCCTAATGCCGTTAGCACCAATCCACCACCGACGTAGGGGAGGGCGTTGGCAATCACGTTTGGGCCAACCAGGGCGTGAGATTTAGCCTCACGGATAGCTTCACGAAAATTACTGGTATTGCTCATATTGAAAAACTGTTTTTTAGGAAAACGTTCTGCTTATTTCTATTCTTACCAAGATTTAGGGCGATAAACCAGGAAAGAGTTACGCAAGGAGGAGACAACTAAACAAAAAAGATTATGTAAAGTTGAAATTTTTATCTGAAAAACAAAATAACCTGCAACAGAGAGGTAAGGAAAATCATGCGTACAAATACTGAATTGTGGAGTGTGACCCCTGATAAGTTCAGTGAAACGACGATGGCTTATTCAGCATTGACTAAGGAAAATAATGACAGCTTAGAAGAAAATATACGCAGCTCCATTTTCTCAGGAATAGGAGTTACAACAAAGGAATGTATATGGCAACAAGTGAGTCCTCTTTACGAACTGATGGTATAGAATTATTACACTTGTACCACCAGAATCCTTCTATTAAACTTCGTAATAAACTTGTACAGTTACATACTGGCTTAGTGCGGAAGATGGCTCATAAGTTCAGCCATCAATGTAATGAACCTTATGAAGATTTAGAACAAATCGGTTATTTTGGTTTAATTAGGGCAATTGAGCGGTTCGACCCTAGCCAAGGATATGCTTTTAGTTCCTTTGCTGTGCCATATATTCGAGGTGAGATGCTGCACTTTTTACGCGATCGCAGTACTCTATTAAAAATTCCTCGTCGTTGGCAAGAACTGTACAATGAAGGACAAAAGATTCGCAAGGACTTAGCAATGTCTTTAGGTCGCCAGCCCAAGGATGCTGAAATTGCTAAACAACTTCGGGTATCTGTGCAAGAATGGCAAGAAACCAAGTTAGCTGCTCAAAACCGTATGCCTTTGAGTTTAGATGCAACCGCAGTTAACTATGTTGATTGTCAAATAACCTTGGGTGAAGCACTTCCTTGTCCTCGTTCTCATGTTCTTCTGCAACAAGAAGAAGAACGGCAACAACTCCAAGGCGCAATAAATATGTTGGAAGAAAAGCCCCGCATGGCAGTTGAAATGGTATTTTTGAAGGAACTTTCTCGCAAAGATGCTGCTAAAAATATTGGCACTAGTCCAATGACGGTAACGCGGTATCTGCAAAAGGGAATTCAAGATTTGATTTGCTATTTGCAACCGCAGGTAATGCCAACAGGGTCTTAGTCGTGCTGAGTCAAAAATCCAATGACCAATGACCAATAACTAATGACTAATGACTAATTATCGAGATTTTAAATCAGCGATCACACCTTTGGTCATAGCAGCAATAGCTTGATCTGTCGCTTTCGGCAAATGATAATATTTACCGCCTGCTGTTTGCGATAATTCTTTGGCAAAGCCCGTGGACACAAATTTACTTTCCGTATCAATTACTAATAGTTGCATCCCCAAAGCCCGGATTCTCGCAGCAATTTCTAATAATTCTCCTTTGATATCTGGCTTTTCTCCTGGTTCTAGCTGTTCACCTAAAGAACGCGCTAAGGGAATATTACCGCGTCCATCGGTGATTGCTACAAGCACAACTTGCCCAATATCTCCGCTCATCTGGGCATTTAAGCCGACACGCACAGCTTGGGTTAAACCATGCGCTAAGGGCGAACCCCCACCACAGGGCAACCTTTCCAAACGGTTACGCGCCAAAGCAATAGAACGTGTTGGAGGCAATAATACCTCTGCCTGTTCTCCTCGGAAGGGAATCAATGCTATTTGGTCGCGGTTTTGATAAGCTTCTGTCAACAGTTGCATCACCGCACCTTTAGCCGATTGCATTCGATTCAGGGCCATTGAGCCAGAAGCATCTACCACAAATACTACCAACGCCCCCGCTTTACGTACCAGGCGTTTCGAGCGAATATCAGCCTGTTCAACAATAACTTTTCTATCTGGGTGTCTTTCTCTTCGGGCTTTTTGATAAGGAGCCGCAGCTCTCAGGGTAGCATCTACTGCAATGCGTCGCGCTTTCCCCTTGGGTAACATGGGCTTAATGTAGCGTCCTCTGTCATCGGAAAAGATGACACTGCGACTACCAGATTTACCTTGCCGCTTCGCCATTTGAGTAAAATACAGCACGCTGTCATCAAGAATTACCCCTTCCGGATCAAAAATGAATTCTTCCGGGATGCTGGGGGGTTCTTGCTCCTGATTTTCTTCCTGTTCTTCTTGTTCTTCCTCTTCTGACTCGTCTGGGGGTTCTTCTTGATTCTGTGGTGGGGGTGGAGGGGGTGGCGGTGGTTGTTCAGGTGGCGGTGTCTGCACGATTGTGGCTCGTGGTACAATCACCAGTTCTACAGCACGGCGCAAATCTTCGGCATTGACTGTTGTTCGTCCTTCCAAAGCCGCCGCCGCCTTAGCAACCCGCACAGCAAATAACTCGGCGCGATGTCCCTGAACTTTGCCGCGAATCGCCTCATCTACTAAGTAGGCAATTTGTTCATGGGTGATGGTTACTTCTTTTAACCATTCCCGTGCCAAGATGATTTGGGTTTTCAGGGCGTCTAAGTCTTCGTTGTACTGCTGAAGAAAGTCTTGGGGAGATTTAGAATAGGCGATCGCAATCTCAACTGCTGCTACTCTTTGATCTAAGCCGAGTACACCGTCAGCAGAGAGTGCGATCGCAATTCTATCTAGCAAATGCTCCCGTAATCCGCCTTCTTCTGGGTTATAGGTGGCAATAAATAAAGATTTACACGGATGCTGAAAACTTATCCCTTCCCGTTCAATTTGGTTGCGTCCCTCAGATAATACTGTTAGAAGCTGATTTGATATTTGGTCATCTAATAAATTAATTTCATCTACGTACAGTACGCCTCGGTTTGCTGTAGCGAGTAACCCAGGCTGAAAAATAGTATCACCTTGTTTTACCGACTTTTCCACATCCACTGAACCGAGAAGTCGGTCTTCGGTGATACCCAGAGGAATTTGCAAAAAAGGCGCGGGAATAATTTCGACAGGAACATCTTGAATGTCTTTGTCTGCGTACTCCGCCAAAAGTTGATCATCCCATTCTTCTGGGTGGTTGGGGTCACAATTACTGATTGAGCCTTTGACAACTTCAATGGGCGGTAGTAGAGCGTGGATAGCACGAGCCATCACAGATTTTGCCGTACCGCGACGACCTGCGATCGCTACTCCCCCCAAACTAGGATCAACTGCGGCTAACAGCAAAGCTAATTTAATGGCTTCTTGACCGACTACGGCTGTTAAAGGAAAGGCAGTGATAGTAGAGTTGATAGGGGTCGCAGGCATGGTTGGCTTTCATAGCGAGTCTCGGCCTTTAGCATACCAATTTCTGACACATTTAGAATATAAAGGCGATGGCGTAAGCGATCGCATTTCCTTTGAGAGGAGAATTTATGAGTATTGCTCAGGCTAAACGCTTCACACTAGCTGAATACCACAGGCTTGGAGAATTGGGCTTTTTTCATGAAGATGACCACATTGAATTAATCAACGGGGAAATTATTGAAATGGCATCCAAAGGTACAGCCCATGAAACTTGTTTGCGAAATTTGTTGCGGGAACTTCCAAAACTTGTAGGTGAGCGAGCAACTTTGCAATCTCAAGCTCCGATTGCTTTGCCACCTAATAGCGAACCTGAACCAGATTTTGCTATTCTTCAAAACCGAGATGATAATTATCTTTCTGGTCATCCTCAATCTGCTGATGTGTTATTGGTGATGGAGGTTTCAGATTCTTCATTGGTTTATGACCAAGATGTAAAAATACCTCTCTATGCTAAAGCAGGTATTACTGATTATTGGATATTCAATTTATTCGATAATTATTTGGAAGTTTATAGTGAACCATATCAAGACAATCAAGGTAAATATGGCTATTTAAATAAGCGAATTGTCTTATCAAATCATGTAATAATATTTCCTTGCTTCTCTGATTTATCTCTTGATTTAGTTAGGGTGTTTCCGCCCAAGCTGAATTTTTAAACTTTGCTATAGTAATGAGATAGGATTCAGTCATAAGACTGAGGAGTAAGTTTTATGGCTTATAGTGATTTTAAACTTATTGAAGTTCTTGATTCTTTTGGGTTAGTTATCTACGAGTCATCAGGACTATTTGCAAATGTACAGGAGCAAGAATGTAGTGATTTATTATCTACTATTCTTAGAGAAAATGTTGATTTGGCAGTAGCGATAAGTTCAGAAAAAGCTCGGAGTGAAATGATAATAAGTCCAATTTTATTAGAAATAAGACGTAAATTCAATTATGAAATAAGCTTTTTTTCTGGAGTTGATTTTACTGTTGATAGCCAACGAGGACTAAATGGCTTTTGTGATTTTATTTTGAGTCTTTCTTCGGAGCAGCTGCTTGTACGTAGTCCGGTGATTGTCCTAGTAGAAAGTAAAAATGAGAATTTAAGGTCTGGTTTAGCACAATGTATTGCCGAAATGGTAGCTGCCCAGTTATTTAACGAGAGAGATGGAAATCAAATTAAAGCTATATATGGTGCTGTTACTATCGGTACTATATGGCAATTTCTCAAGCTTGAAGGCAATGTAGTTTCGATTGATTTGAGTGAATATTATATTAAGGATATTAAGAAAATTTTAGGTATTTTATATAGTGCGATCGCGCAAAGTAAACCGTAAATTATTTATGATCTAGAAGATTTTTTAAATAAATGCTGGTTTTGAGAGAATATCACAGATGATTCTTAAACTTGATAGATGTCAGGCGATGTCTGACGACAAGCCGCTACGCATCTAGGCTTTGACGAATCTTCATAAATAACTATATTGACAATCCAGCATTATTTATACTAAGGTTGTATCCAAGACAGCAAAATAACCGCCCTCTAAAGCGCAGATTTTTGGTGTTGTCTCAGCAGCAGAATTCCTAGTTTCCTGCCGAGCTTCGTGTCATCCCTTCGACTGAGTATTCAGCCCAATGTCTAGTCAACTGATTGACTAGACTTTCAACGGGAAGATAAGATGTTTGGGTGGATTTTCAGGGGAAAGGATGACGCGAAACTTGGTAGGAAGCCAGGAATTCTACGGCTGAGACTTGAACCAAACAAAAGCGACGGTAGATAGCTTTATTGCAGGAAGTACTTTTTGAGTACAAATTCTTCGTATAAAGCCTTACTATTGCTAGATGTGTGATTTGTTGAAGCTGTCCAGTAAATAAAGATACAATCTGGACGAACTAAAATGACAGACATTTGTATAGCTTCAAATAAACAAACCAGTCAGAAGCAGCTCAAGGTTTTCATCTATTGCGATTATCAGAATGCTAAGTTAAACCTGGAACAAGCCAAACTATTACTGGTCTTTGCCAAATCCAAAGGACGTTTAATTGGCAAAAACATCTATTACAATTCACAGTGCAAAAACCAAGCTGCTGGAAAGAATAATCTAGATAGTGTTGGTTATACCTGCTTTGATGTTCCTTGCCCTCTCAAGAATAGTGCAGACAATCAATTGATAGCTGACTGCCTAGAAGATATTCACAGTAATATATCTCCAGATATAGTAATCCTTATATCAGGAGATGGAGACTTTGTAAAATTGGTTCATAATTTGCAAAAATTGGGTAAACAGGTCATCATCTTTGCTCAAGTCGGTAATGTAAAACAGAAGCTTAAAGAACTTGCCGATAAATTTTACTTTATAGACAAGTTATCTGAGTTAGTTGAAAATAATACTCAGTTTAAAACCACTTCACTGGATGCAAAAATTAATTACAATGAGGCTATAGAATGTTTGACTAAAGCTATCACAACTACTTTAAGTCAAGGCAAACGTACAGAATTTTGCTACATTGACAAATTGATGCGTCAGCATTGTGTTAATTATCAAGGGTTTTCCTCAATACATACACCTGATGGCAAGAAGTTTAAAAGCTTTGGTCAGTTTGTTGATGCTGCTGTCAGGGATGCTAAAGTCCAAAGGCAAGGTCAGGAATTGTTTTTAATTGAGTTAGACAAACTAGCTGCATAAAATAACTTTTAAAAACCCAGTTTTCTACTAAACTAGGTTTTATAAAAACCGCTATTTGCGGTTTTTTCATGTTTAAAGACAATAGCACTTGTAAAGTTTCCCAGCAGTCAATTTCCACAATAATACACAAGATAAAATGCACAAAGTTCTAATATTCCATGATGAAAAACTTCTCCGACAAGCGCTTACTCACCGTTCTTATGTCAATGAAAACCCAGGAGAAGGCGAACATAATGAACGCCTAGAGTTTCTCGGTGATGCTTTGCTGAACTTCTTAAGTGGCGAGTATCTATATAGTTGTCATCGAGAAATGGGAGAAGATGAATTAACACGGCGGCGTTCGGCGCTGGTAGATGAGAAGCAATTGGCAAAGTTCGCTGAGGAGGTAGGTTTAGACTTTAGAATGCGGTTAGGAAAAGGCGCAATTCGAGATGGAGGCTACCAAAATCCTAATCTGCTCAGTAGCACTTTTGAAGCAGTCCTTGGTGCTTACTATTTGGATAATGATTCTAATATTGAAGCAGTTCGCGCAATTATAGAACCGCTATTTGATTCTGTAGATCCTAAGCATATAATTGTGTCTCGTTCTAATGTAGACTCAAAAAATCGCTTTCAAGAATGGGTGCAACGCAACGTTACTTCAACTCCCCCCAAATATTTCACAGAACAAATAGGTGGCCCTTCTCACGCGCCAGAATTCATTGCAAAAGTATTGGTAGATGGAAAAATTTACGGCGAAGGTAAGGGACGCAATAAAAAGGATGCTGAGAAAGCTGCTGCTGAAGATGCGTTAGCTGATTTGAAAAGAAAAGATTTGTTGTAAAAATGTTTTTTGATTTCACGCAGAGGCGTAGAGAAGAATTTTACGTCTTGGCGCGAAATCAACTCTCTATTTGCAAGGGCAAAATTACAGTGAAAGTAGAACCAACTCCCACTTCGGATACTAAGTTAATTGTACCTTGTAGTAATTTCACCAAGCGAGAGACGATCGCTAACCCCAATCCAGTACTATCAGGAAGATAGGGACGATCGCTAGCACTGACGCGAAAGTAGGGTTCAAATATCTGGGCTTGGTTTTCGGGTGCAATACCAATTCCTGTGTCAGAAACTGTGATCGCCCATCCCTGGTTCTCCAACACCTGACACATTATAATAATAGTCCCCGACTCTGTATAGCGAATCGCATTACTAATAAGATTTGTGACAATCTGTTGGAATTGAAAACAATCTGTGACTAATTCTTTGGGAGCGCGATCGCAATCTACTACAATTTTTAAATTTTTTCCAGTAGCTAAAGGTTCCAACATTTCATACACATTATTAATTAATTCACGCACATTGGTGGGTGCTAGTTGGAGTTTTATCTGCCCTGCTTCATACCGCGAAAGTTCTAATACATCATTAATCAGGTGGAGTAATTGTCTACCATTGCGTAGGACGCGCTCAATATGTTCTAAGTTGACAGAAGTGTCTTTTAGCCGAGTCTTTCGTCGTTGTTGGCGTAAAAACAAATCTGAATAACCAATAATAGAAGTTAGAGGATGTTTCAGTTCATGGGCTAGTTGGGAAAGATATTCTTGATTAGCGCTAATTAAACGTGTGAGTTCCTGATTATGGAGTGTTAATGATGACTGCAACTGCTGTAATTCTCGCAACCGCTCCTCAACATAACTCTTGAAACACCGAGCGATCGCTTCATCTATGATAGCATCAATCAAACGCATAGAACGAACTATCTCTACAGGTATTCCATTCAATAAATCTGCTTGTAGAGCATCAAATATTACTGTTCGCAGCAGATGATATTCTCTAGCAATTTCTGCTGGATCAAAGCCTTGTTCGGCTCGAATAGTTCCATGCTGAAAACTGGCAGTAACTATTGACTGAATATCATTATCCTGAGATTTTGAAAGCACCGTTACCATTGCTTTTAAAACATCGGGGATGTGATCCTTTACCGCTGTGTAAGATAAGTCAGCAGCACTTTCAATCCGTCTATCTTCACGAACTGCTGCAATCCATTTATCTATGATAGTGTCCGTTTTTTCAGCCAGTACTTGACTAAAATCCATTTTCTTAAATTCAGCTAGGAGATAGATGAATAAACTTCCATATCCAATTAGTTTAGCGAGTGCAATCAGCATTTACCACATTTAGCAATATAGTTCACCTACCAAAAGAAATAGATTTTATCTGTTCTTTGATTTACTTGATCAACTATGCGTATGTCAAATTTGTAAAGAATAATCTCATGTTTATTAACAAATGTTAATCAAGTAGGTAACAAACTTGATGCTTGACTCGAGTATTGTTGTTTAGCTATCTGTGCAATAGACTTGTCCATAAATTTATAACTCAGTCTGTACAAGGGTTTTAAAGGTTGACTAGATATCTTCATTCAACGTAACAATAAGAGTTTGGCATAGTTGATGCAGGAGACTGAAGAGACGACATTATTCAATGTTCCGATCTTATCGGTGTCCAAGGCTGGTACTGCTCGGACTTTTTGTACTTGTACTTAAATCTGTTGAGGTCGTAAATGATATTTCAACTAAATTTGGCTGCGATCACTGCGATCGCAGGACAAGCCACTTGGAAAAAGGCAAAACCTGTCATCCTTAGAAATGTCTTCTTTATCTTAAATCCCTTTTACCAAAGAAGCCTATTTCTGTAATTGGTCACTCAGGTTGTGGGAAATCAACTCTACTAAAGATAGTAGCTGGTTTAGAAAAAGCCACTTCCGGCTCAGTCCGGCTAGATGGACAAGAAATTCGTCAGTCAGGAGCCAAACGGATGATGGTATTTCAGAACTATTCACTGTTACCTTGATTAACAGTGCGAGGGTTAACAGTGCGAGAAAATATCCGTTTAGCCGTGGATGAAGTGTTAAAAAATGCTAAGAGATCTGAAAAAATTAGCATTGTAAATCAGCACTTGGCAATGGTAAACTTGACGGCGGCGGCTGACAAATATCCTGATAAAATTTCTGGAGGTATGAAACAACGAGTAGGTATTGCCAGAGCTTTAGCAATTTATCCCAAAATGTTGCTGATGGATGAACCTTTTGGGGCACAATATGCACTAACTCGTCGCAAATTGGAGCAGCAAGTATTGGATATTTGGGAAAATCATCGGCAAGCAGTGATGATGATTACCCACGATGTAGATGAAGCAATTTCATATGTCTGATCGCATCGTCTTGATGACCAATGGTCAGGCTACTAGTATCGGGGAGATATTGGAAGTTCCTTTTGAGGCTCCATGCTTTAGCGTACTCCTACGGGGAAGCAAGCTACGCAAAGCGTCTTGGTCAGGAGAAGCTCCTCTGAAAGAGGCTCGCGCCGCCATGCGAAACTCAAAAGAATATTTTGAACTCCGCAACCACGCCCTAAATTTCCTTGATCGATATTTTGCCCAAGACGAGTAAATTAGATTATCATTTTTTTTAGTGGGTAGCCTAATTCAAATTCATGAAAGCTGGATTTGGAACGGAGGAACCAATGTTTGGGGCTAATCTTACGAGAGACACCTTCCAGTCTTAGCCCGTCAGCTAACTCCGTAGGCAATGGAAGGAACCCCCAAGACTTTGGCTGTAATACAGTTATTATTGGGGTTTCCTTGACTGATTTCAGATTTTAAATTTTGGTTGTGTTCACTCAATCTAAAATCCAAAATCGTTCGACTGAGCGTAGCCGAAGTCCAAAATCCAAAATTTGTCGCCCTGCTTCTCATTGTTAATTCATTTCATTGGGAGAAGTAAAGCTGTGCAAATCAAGCCAATGTTAGCACGTCTGCAAAGTGCCACAGGTCGAAATGACTTAATTGAACAAATGGTACTGTTGCCAGAACCAAAAAAACCTTTTTCTAAAAAACCTCAAATAGAAAAAGCAGTTAACTTAATTGTTGCCTATGACGCATCTCCTAATAGTCATACGGCACTAGACATTGCCTTTTGGATTGCCCATCAAACGCGTTTAGCCACTAATGTACAAGTCACAGTTCAAGCCGTTTATGTGGTAGAACACAATCAAAGCAGCCAGCATTCAAACATCTTGAGCCTTCCAATACAACAGCCTCCATTGGAATGTCAAGTCAGTGAAGTATCAAAGTCTGTCACACAGGTATTAACTCAACCCAAATTGCAGACAGTGGTAACTCCCCTGCAACAAGCAGATATAATTCTCTGGCAAGCCCGAAGTCTGGCTGAAGAATGGCAGGGTTCCTTCAAATCTCATTTGCGGTTTGGCTGCATTTCCACAGAACTTAACAAAGTTGTTAAATCAGAAGCTGCTGATATTCTGTTTGTAGGTTGCAACTGTGTCAATCATCCGATGATTGAGGCACTAGGTTCTAATTTCCCCTGTGCTGTTTTGGGCATTCCTAGTTGTATTGATGAATAATTGCTGTTCAGAATTTTAGTAATTTTTATCAAAATCTAATCAAAATAAGTCACCTAATTTTAGGTGACTTTTCCAAAATCTAGTAGCTTTTTAGGTGTTTAATTTCTAGTAGCCAATCAAATGTAAAACGTCGCGCAGGACGCTATAACCTGCTAAATCCCAAAGTAAATAGGCAAGAAAGCCAATAGCTGCCAAGCGACCATTCCAAATTTCAGCTTGAGGAGTCAAGCCAAACAGAAAAGCATTGCGATCTACACCGTTGTATTCTGTTGCAACAGGTGGTAAATCAGTAGAAGACCGAGTTTCTTGAGTTGCCATTTTTTTCTCCAAAATTTAGTAGCTTTTCAGGTGTTTAATTGCTATCTAGTAGCCAATCAAATGTAAAACGTCACGCAGAACGCTATAACCAGCTAAATCCCAAAGTAAATAGGCAACAAAGCCAATAGCTGCCAAGCGACCATTCCAGATTTCAGCTTGAGGAGTAAAGCCAAAAAGAAAAGCATTGCGATCTATGCCGTTGTATTCTGTTGCAACAGGTGGTAAATCAGTAGAAGGACGAGTTTCTTTAGTTGCCATTTTTTTCTCCAAAATTTAGTAGCTTTTCAGGTGTTTACTTATCTAGTAGCCAATCAGATATAAAACGTCGCGTAGGACGCTATAAGCGGCTAAATCTCAAAGCAAATAGGCAAGAAAGCCAATGATTGCTAAACGACAGTTTCAGATTTCGGCTTGATTTGTCTAGCCAAACAGAAAATCATTGCGATCGCAACCATTACCTTCTGCTGCAATTATTGACAAATCTCTGTCTGGAAGAACAAGTTGCCATCTTTGTTATCTTTAACAATTCGTTTGTTAACTTTAATGTAGCTATTAATAACTAAACTGCTTTCTGCCTGTAGGCACAAACTACAGGTACATAATCAACAACATATTGTGCAGACAAATCCACCCTGAGAGGGTGATAAAAATCAAAATATAAAGAAATGTAACTTTTGAGTAATTAAACTATAATTGAATTGCAGAAAAATCAATCGTTGTGATTAAGCAATTAAAATTAAAAAGTGGCAGCCAAGAATTAGCTAGCTTTTTAAGTTCATACTGAACATTTTTACAGTTAGATAATAAAAGTTATATCTTTTGCTGGATATAGTTTTCAGTCTTTGGAGAGATGCTTTAAACAGCTAAATTCCACGATTGTGAGCTAAACAGAGTTAGGTATTGCCATAGGTACAGACATAATCGATACTAAGAGTTGCTTCTCAAGAAAATCTTATTTCCCCAAATTTAAACTTAGTAGAAGGAAATACAATGTTCCAAAGTACGGAAATTATGGTGGGACTCTACAAACCACTATTGTGGTTAGCACAGGTTCCAGTAGAATCCTCAAACGTCACGCCAGCACAGGCATCGGTTCTCACTTCCGGGCCACGCTTTTTTGTGGCTTTAATCTCCGGCGTGATTTTAGCCTTTGCTTTCCAATTAGTTCTAACTAATCTCTCCCTTGCAGCCGGTATTTCCTACCTGGGGCACTCATCTGACTCGGATTCCGATTCTGGGGAAGTCGGAAGTTTGGGCGGCAGCATTCGCAAAATCGGCACGTTGGTGGGGATTTGGACGTTAGTCACTGTGACGATCGCCTTATTAATCGCTTCTTTTCTGGCGGTGAAATTGAGCCTTGTAATCTTAGACCCAGTATTGGGAGCGATTCTCGGCTTGGTAATTTGGGGTGCTTACTTTTTGCTCCTCGTTTGGGTAAGTTCCACCACCGTAGGTTCCCTAATTGGCTCAGTCGTCAATACGGCAACTTCTGGGTTTCAGGCGATTATGGGGACAGCTACCGCCGCACTGGGCGCAAAAGCTGTGAATAACCAAGTTGTAGCGACAGCTGAAGCTGCGGCTAGCGCGATCCGTCGGGAACTAGGGAGCGCCATTGACCCTACAAGTATCCGG
Source organism: Nostoc sp. (assembly GCF_036916575.1). Taxonomy (GTDB): domain Bacteria; phylum Cyanobacteriota; class Cyanobacteriia; order Cyanobacteriales; family Nostocaceae; genus Nostoc. Next base: position 294,717 of record NZ_JBALGC010000004.1, on the reverse strand, counting down.
GAGAACATAGAGGATTACTTAGAAAAGCTCCGTCCCCCAGAGCTAGATTTGTCGAAAATTCGCAGTGACTTTGAAAATTTACTCAACGACCCGCAATTAAAAGCGATCGCTGGGACTTCAGACATCCGCAACATCGACCGCCAAAAGTTTATCGAGTTAGTTAGCAGTCGCACCGACCTTTCCAAAAAAGACGTTAGCCGCATTGCTGATACGTTGTATAAAGTTTGGCAGCAAGTGGTGAGTCAGCAATCACCCACCCCAGACGGTCTGGCTGAGTTAATGGATTATCTGAAATCAGTTCCAGCAGGACAAAGCAAGACTGATGAACTCAACGCCAAGCTGGATCGGTTAGTAGCAGAAACGCGTGATTCTAAACAAGCTGACCAAAAGGCGGCTCCAGGGCTAATTCAAAGTACACTTCAGCAAGGACTATCTGCCTTAACTGCCACCGTGTTGGGACGGACAGATTTGCCTGATTTGGATGTGGAAAAAATCTTGGGTAGCCTCACCACTGCCAAAGATAAAGTCACTCAACAAGCCGATAAGCTAGGGTTGCCAACACCTTCACAGCCCTATAGCCCAATTCGGGCTGATGTCGAAAACTACCTGCATAATACTTATGCTTGGCAACTGAGTCCGGAAAAAATTGCTCAGGAATTTCGTGATGTCATCTACGACCCAGCAGCTGACTCAGGAATAGTCAAGAGAGAAGTAGAACGACTATCCCGCAACGATTTCGTTAACATCCTGCAACAGCGGGGACTACTTACCCAAGCCCAAATTCAGCGGACTGCAAATCAGCTAGAAGCTGTCCGCAGAGAGGTGCTGGTGACAGTGACAGCTGTTGAAGAAAGAGAGATAGTCCAAGACTTGCAACGTGCAGTGGAAAGTTATCTACTCGTTACCCCGAAAGCAGATTTGACAGCTGAAGGCATTGAGCAGAATTTTAAACCACTGTTGCAAGACCCAGAGGCAGATTATGAAACTTTAGTATTGCGACTGGCGCAGGTTGAACGCCAGGAAATGCGGGAGATATTGCTGCAACGTAATGATGTCCAGCTATATGAAGTAGACAGCATTCTGGACGAGTTGGAAAAACAACGCGATCGCGTCTTGGTAGAATCCAAAGGATTAGCAGAACAGGCACAATATCAAGCAGAAACCCTGTGGCTAAATGTAGAATCATATCTGCGTAATACAGGCAAAGCAGAACTGAATCCTGATGCCATCCGCGCGGAGTTCAAAAAGCTACTGGAAGATCCCCAAGCTGGAATTAGCTCAATTCGGGCACGCTTGTCTCGCTTTGACCGCGATACCTTGGTGCAATTGTTGAGTCAGCGGGAAGATTTGAGTGAAGATCAAGTCAATCAAATCATCAATTCTGTTGAGGAGTCGTGGCATAATATCCGCCACACACCCCAAGCTGTAGTGGATAAAGCCAAAGAGCAATACGACTCTGTTACCACCACGATCGCAGATTATCTGCGGAATACTGGTAAACAAGAACTGAATCCAGAAGGTATCCAGCGAGATTTGACCAGATTGTTTGAAAATCCTAAGGAGGGAGCTGTGGCACTGCGCCGTCGGTTGTCTCAGGTAGACCGAGATACACTGGTGAAGTTGCTTAGTCAACGCCAAGACTTAAGTGAAGAACAAGTCAATGAAATCATTGATTCTACACAAAATTCAATTCGCAACTTTGTACGTGCGCCTCGTCGCCTAGCTAGCCGAACACAGCAAAGAATAGAAACATTTAAAGGTAATCTGGAAGAGTATTTGCGGCAAACTGGCAAAGAAGAACTCAACCCAGAAGGTATCAAGCGCGACTTGCAATTATTATTGCACGATCCGCGAGTTGGGGTGGAAACTTTTAGCGAGCGCCTTTCCCATTTTGACCGTTCTACCATCATCGCCCTGCTGAAAATTCGGGAAGATATTTCCGATGAGGAAGCGGCACGGATTGCCGATAACATTGTGTCCGTAAGGGAGCAATTTGTAGAACAAGTGCGGAACATCCAACGAGGCATTCAAGATGCAATTGAGGGAGTTTTCAGCCGCATCCGTAACTATCTTAACTCTCTGGATCGCCCGGAACTTAACTATGATAGTATAAAACGCGATATTCGCACAGTTTTCGACGATCCTCAGGCGGGGTTTGATGCGCTACGTGATCGCCTATCTTCTTTTGATCGTGAGACCCTAGTGGCAATTATGAGTTCTCGTGAGGACATCTCCGAGGCAGATGCCAACGGCATCATCGACCAAATTGAACGGGCCCGCAACACAGTATTGCAACGTGCAGAACGCATACAGCAAGAAGCACAACGCCGGCTAGAACAGGTGAAACATCAAGCACAGCGGCAAGCAGAAGAAACCCGCAAAGCCGCAGCTACAGCCGCTTGGTGGCTATTTGCCACAGCATCCGTTTCCGCGATTTTTTCTGCATTAGGAGGAGCGATCGCTGCAAAGCCGTAGTTTAACAAGTTTTCTCCGCTAACTTTTAAGCCTCCCGGGATGGGAGGCTTTTCTATGTTCCGCAGACTTACACGCCATGCTGCTTAAACCATGCCAGGAGACGTTTCCAACCTTCCTTAGCTTCTTTCTCGCGGTAGGAGGGGCGATAATCTGCAAAAAAAGCGTGGGGTGCATCAGGGTAGACAATAATTTCAGATTTGCTGCTGCTAGACTTTAAGCGATCGCGCATCTGCTCTACTGTATCGAGGGGAATACTCGGATCTTTCCCACCATAGAGTCCGAGAACTGGGACTGTCAGTTTTGAGGCGATATCGATGGGATACTTGGGCTGAAGTTCGGTAGCATCGCCCACGAGTCGTCCATACCAAGCCACACCCGCCTTCACCTTAGGATTGTGGGCTGCATATAACCAGATAATCCGCCCACCCCAGCAGAAGCCTGTAATTGCCAATTTATCGGCATTACCTTTGGCTGATTTCACTGCCCAGTTTATCGTTGCATCAAGATCGGATAACACTTGGGCATCTGGCACTTTGGCTACAATTGGGCGAATTTGATCTACGCTGCTTAACTTCGAGACATCGCCTTGACGGATGAATAATTCCGGTGCGATCGCCAAGTACCCCAACTTGGCAAAGCGACGAGTGATATCTTGAATATGCTCGTGTACACCAAAGATTTCTTGGATCACCAGAACAATAGGGAAATTTTCACCCCTTGCAGGTGCTGCTCTATAGGCAGGAATTTCCCCATCTTTAACAGGAATTTTCACCGCACCAGCTACCAATCCCTTGGCATCGGTGGTGATGACTTCGGCTGAAATGGGTTGTACTGCGAGGGCAAAACCCGTCGCCACGGTGGCTGTTGCAATAAATTTGCGGCGTGTTATTTCTTTGATCATCTCTACCTTGAATTGGCGAAAACTTTTATTCTTTGTTATACGTACAGTACTACAATGCAAATACTACAATTTATGAATCAGTTTACCGTAATGTTAGCTTCGTTTACTGTCCAAGTGTTCTTTCTCTGTAGCTGTTGTCAGGGAAAAGTTGGACGTATTGGCAAATAAAAGCCACGCGACTAAACAATTTTCTGTGCTGAGTTCCCTTATAATTAGGTTCCTGTATGGTCAAATGCGCGGTAGGGTAGGTGTACAAATTTTACAGTCGAAAAAAGTGCTTCTATCTCAACCCCAACAAGCATTTCACCCCACTAATGCCCAATTTTTATCCGCGCAATCTTTGAAATGTTTACAATAAGTAGGTTTCAGCCTTCAGCCTTTCCCGACACTCTTTCCAAACGAATTCTCTAATGCTATGATTGCTCTTGAATCGCGCAACCGCACCTTGAAAACTGAATATAGCTTGACTTTCAGGCTCCCGCCATTGCAATCCATTAAAATCCCTATTAGGGATTGAAACTGTATTTGCTCCCAATCCATACTTTTTCCCCTTTGATTGCAATCCATTAAAATCCCTATTAGGGATTGAAACAAGATTGGGGCTACTGATGAACCAAGGGGAATTAAGATTGCAATCCATTAAAATCCCTATTAGGGATTGAAACCCTTCTGCCCATATGCTTCACTAAGCGCATATTTAAATTGCAATCCATTAAAATCCCTATTAGGGATTGAAACCCACCTTGCCTTGGTGGGGATTGGTACTCTTTTATTGCAATCCATTAAAATCCCTATTAGGGATTGAAACTATTACAAAAATGTTACTCAAAAAGATAGGGTATTGAATTGCAATCCATTAAAATCCCTATTAGGGATTGAAACATATTTTCAGTATAAGCCCCATTAGGGATATTCCCATTGCAATCCATTAAAATCCCTATTAGGGATTGAAACGCGGGCTATTGAAGAGGAACGGCAAAGGATTGAGCGATTGCAATCCATTAAAATCCCTATTAGGGATTGAAACTCTCATTAGTGCAAACTTCGCTGTAATCACTAATATATTGCAATCCATTAAAATCCCTATTAGGGATTGAAACAGCTCTCTTTCAAAATTACAACCTTACGAAGGAGGATTGCAATCCATTAAAATCCCTATTAGGGATTGAAACACGACGCGCCACGGACGGTCACTAGGAGGAATGCGGATGAGATTGCAATCCATTAAAATCCCTATTAAGGATTGAAACCTCTAATTGATCCAGGGATAGCGAATAGCGCGATCGCAATTGCAATCCATTAAAATCCCTATTAGGGATTGAAACCTTGCATACTAGGGTTGTAGTCCCGCTTATGCGGCATTGCAATCCATTAAAATCCCTATTAGGGATTGAAACTAGATAAATCTATTAAAAGCGAAGGATATAACTTAATATTGCAATCCATTAAAATCCCTATTAGGGATTGAAATCAAATACACTGAAGAAAAATAGTTTTTACCAGTAAATGAAAATAAAACTTCCAGAAAAGCTTCCATAATTCTGAGAAGTGACACCATTTCGATTAGTACCTGTGTAAGAAAATTGTCCTGGTTTGATTCTGATGGTGACTTTTCCACCTTGCTTGGTAGAAATTAATCCAGCATGTACAGCAGCACTGCAAATAGATGAATCATCGGTATAAATATCGGTTCCCCAGATACTACCTACGCGACCATCAGGAAAACAACGATATGTAAAATCGGGACTTCCAAATAAAAAAATATTCCATCGCTCTGAGGCTTATAGCTCAAGTCTTCTAAAGAAAACTGAGTAAAGGTTGTAGTCCACTTGAGTGGACTTATGCTATTAGCCAAGAAATTTATTTCTTAGCGGAATATTGGACAGGTGCAAGATAAAACTAAAGCGTATCTTTCACTTCTTCGCCTGTATCACTTGCAAACTACCACCTGCATACAAAGTTGGCTCACTCGCTTCAAACCCAGTCTCAGTTAACAATGCAGCCAAATCAGTTTTCAACAATTGCCAAGCTGTTTCCGTCTCAAACAACAACAAAAACACTGAGACCCCAGGCCAAAATATCGGATTCGTCGGAGCATGAAAATCCACTAGCGTAAATATCCCTCCTGGTTTCAGTACCCGATAAACTTCATTAATAATTTTTCGCAATTGCTGAGGCTGCATCTCGTGTAATGCGACGCTAGTATGCACCACATCAAACAGATTATCTGCAAATGGCATCTTCTCAGCAAAAGCTTCTACATAAGAAGCTGATGGTACATTTTGCCGCGCCCGTTGCAAAGACTTAGGTGAAGCGTCCAATCCTGTTACATTTTGTGAAAACTTTACCAAAAATTGCGTCGTTTGACCACTGCCGCAACATAAATCTAAGACCTGAGTATCTGAGTGAATTGTTAAGCCTTGCAAAGCAAGTTGCCGAAAACGGGCTTCACCACCTACACTTAAGGCTGCTAAACGTGAAATACCATCATACAGCCACTGATAGCGGTAACTCCAATCCCTTAAAATTGTCGCCATTGCATATTTCCTTGCTATTTAGCTTTATATTTAATAAAGATATATTGTTAACATTAGTAAAAAACCTGAAAAGATTGGGGGAAAGTAACTGCTATGGGTCGTGTAGGCGTTTTATTACTCAATCTCGGTGGCCCCGATAAGCTAGAGGATGTCGGGCCGTTTTTGTATAACCTATTTTCCGATCCGGAAATTATTCGCCTACCGTTTCGCTGGTTGCAAAAGCCCCTAGCCTGGTTTATTGCCACGCGACGAACCAGAACATCTGAAGGAAACTATAAGCAAATTGGTGGTGGTTCCCCACTGCGGCAGATCACAGAAGCACAAGGAGAAGCCCTAAAGGAACAGTTGGGTTATTTGGGACAAGAAGCCAATATTTACGTGGGAATGCGTTATTGGCATCCCTATACAGAAGAAGCGATCGCACGGATCACTCAAGATAATATAGAAGACCTGGTAATCTTACCATTATATCCCCAGTTTTCTATCAGTACCAGTGGTTCCAGCTTCCGGCTTTTAGAAAAGCTTTGGCAAGAAGACCCAAAACTTCAACGCATTGATTACACCGTCATTCCTTCTTGGTACAAACAACCAGGCTACCTTCAAGCAATGGCTGAACTTGTAGCTCAAGAACTCGATCAGTTTCCTAATCCAGACGAAGTTCATATTTTTTTTAGCGCTCACGGCGTTCCTAAAAGCTACGTTGAAGAGGCTGGCGACCCCTACCAGCAAGAAATTGAGGAATGTACAGCCCTGATTATGGAGACCCTCAATCGGCCCAATGTCCACACCTTAGCTTATCAAAGTCGCGTCGGCCCAGTAGAATGGCTCCAACCCTATACTGAGGATGCCCTCAAAAAACTAGGTGCAGAAGGCGTGAAAGATTTGGTTGTCGTACCTATCAGTTTTGTCTCCGAGCATATTGAGACACTACAAGAAATTGATATTGAGTATCGCGAAGTAGCCGAAGAATCAGGAATTCATAATTTCCGTCGCGTTCCTGCTCCCAATACCCATCCGGTATTTATTAATGCACTGGCAGACCTAGTGATTGATGCGCTGAAAAACCCCAGTTTTAAGCTTTCGCAAGCTGCTCAAATGAAAAAAAGGGTGAAAATGTATCCCCAAGAGCGTTGGGAATGGGGTATGACTACTAGTGCTGAAGTATGGAATGGTCGGATTGCCATGTTGGGCTTCATTGCCTTAATCATCGAGCTGATTACTGGTCACGGCTTCTTGCATATGATTGGACTTTTGCAGTAAATGAAAGGAGTTAGGAGTTAAGAGTTAAAAGTTGGAGTTAAGCTGTTCCACAAAAACCAAAGTATATATTGGACGCTCGTGTCGCCCACCCCACAAGAAATGTACAATTTCAGATTATGCAAACTAGATGTGGTTTAGCTTAGGAGTTTTAAATTTTTTCCTTAACTCTTTACTCTTAACTTCTATCTTCATTCTTAACTTCTCACTTTTAACTCCTAACTTTTCTGCCAATACCAGTCATACCACTGCTTGGCGCTACCAACTGCAAACCAGAGCAGTATTAAAGCAATTAATCCTCCTTGCCAGGGAGCATCAAAGGCAAAAAGTACTAGAGCAATACATAAGGTATCTTGAAGAAAGACTGCCCACAACGGTAAGCCACGTAATCGATAGAACCAACCAACTTGAACTAGCTGGAGTACCAAAGCTAACAGACCGCCAATTAAGGCAATCAGCCAGTTTGGCGTTGCTGTTACGGTAGCTACTGCTAACCCCATAATTGCTCCCACGCCGGGAGACATTAATAACTGAACTAGTTGTAGCAATCTTTGCCCCCATAACTTTTTTGAGGCTAATAATTCAATTAACGACCAACAGATGAGGCAGCTTAATAATATTGGTGGAGAAATGTGAGATAAAATTGGAACTTGCGACCACAAGTCACTACCCTGCAACAATCCAATGATCAGCAGAGGTGTACCTATTCTTATTCCTGCTGCCGCAGAAGCTGAAAGTGTGGCTAGGATTTCAATCATCAAGGCACTCGAAACACTAATAAATAGGTAGAGATTTGTTATTTATACTACCCAGGGCTGGCAAAAATTCCAGCACCAAACTGACAGTCTTCAGCAATGCAATATTAAATATTTTTGGTATCTTTATATATTCTTTTTTGACAACATTTGCGTATTTGTTGAGTAACAGGTTAGTAGTAAGCGCTTGGGCGCTCACTACAAGCAAATTAATCCTAAATACCCAACCTTTGGTAAACCTCTTCTAAATGTTGGAGATGCTGCTGGGGGTCAAAACATACCTCTAGTTCTGCTGGAGACAACTTTTGGGTAACACGAGAGTCTTTGCTAATTAAGTCGTGAAAATTGCCTTCTGGCTTATTCCAAGCAGCATGAGCGTTTTCTTGAACGATCGCATAAGCCTCCTCGCGCTTGCTTCCCTTGTCTATTAAAGCAAGTAGCACTTTTTGGCTGAACACAACGCCGCCGTAACAGTTGAGATTTCGTTCCATGTTCTCAGGATAGACCAACAGGTTTTTCACCAAATCGGTTATTTCTACCAACATAAAATGCGTCAAAGTACAAGCATCTGGCAAAATTACCCGTTCTACAGAACTATGGGAAATGTCCCTTTCATGCCAAAGAGCAATGTTTTCTAAGGCTGCACCAGCATGACTTCTGACGAGTCGCGCCATTCCCGTCAGCCGTTCCGAACGGATGGGATTGCGCTTGTGTGGCATTGCCGAGGAACCTTTTTGACCTTTGGCGAAGAATTCTTCAACTTCCAGAACGTCTGTTTTTTGCAGATTGCGAATTTCTACAGCAAAACGTTCGATGGATGCCGCTACCAAAGCTAATTGTTGCACATAGTCGGCGTGGCGATCGCGGGAAATAACTTGCGTTGAGGCTGTATCGGGTTTGAGTCCGAGTTTTTGGCAAGCGATCGCTTCTACCCGCGGTTCAACATTCGCATAGGTTCCTACTGCACCAGAAATCTTACCCACGGCAATAGTTTGGTGGAGTATTCTCAAGCGTTCTTGGTGTCGCAACACCTCTGCTAACCAACCAGCTAGCTTGAAACCAAAAGTAATCGGTTCAGCGTGAATACCATGCGATCGACCAGCCATCACTGTATGACGATGTTCCTGTGCTTTTTGGCGAATTACCTGAATCAATTCTTCCAGACGTTGCAATAATATATCCAGGCTGGCAACCAATTGCAGTGCTAAAGCTGTATCCAAAACATCCGAACTAGTTAAACCCAGGTGAATGTAGCGTCCGGCATCACCTACATATTCGTTGACATTTGTCAAGAAAGCGATGACATCGTGGCGGACTACAGCCTCAATCTCTAGTACCCTATCGGGGTCAAAATCTGCCTTGGCCTTAATTTCCTCAACCGCCTGAGATGGAATATAACCCAATTCAGCTTGAGCTTCACAAACAGCAATTTCGACTTGCAGCCAAGTTTTTAGCTTATAGGCTTCACTCCAGAGATTAGCCATTTCGGGCAAAGTATAACGCTCAATCACAATTCGGCACAGAATACAACCGTCATATTTTACAGTCTAATTAATGTAGATCACTTTTTAGTGCTATTTTTTGCTCAGGGACGGAACTAGTTTTTGAATCAAAGGTGATGATACTAATCCTACCGTCAGCCTCTATATATGCAAACTTTACATTTGCTAAAAATTCCACACCTTGCTGACGTAACTTGCTCATCAACTCATCCTCTGTAATTAACTCTCGTTGCAAATGACGCTGAATCATCCGACCATTTTTTACCAATAGCAGCGGTGGCTGATTCATAAAACGTTGGAATTGGGGTATTTTGTAGCCTAACCAGTTCAGCAAGTAACTCCAAAAAATTACAGTTGCTACCAGGATAGCGCCTTCAGTAATCGATGTATAATTACTCGCCATAGCGTTTTGGGCAGCTTCAGCAAATAGCACAACTACGAGTAAATCAGTAATTCCTAAAGTTCCTAGTTGCCGACTAGGAAGGAAGCGTAGCACTGAGAACAGTGCCAAATAGACCAGCGATCCACGGATAATCAACTCAAAGACGCTAATGCTAGGAATAAAGATTGCCTGCCAATTGATAAAAAACCATTTTTCCATTAGCACTGATTTTCTCCCTTTTTCAATAGACATCTGGAAAAAATCCAGTCTAAGGTTATTTATAAACACAGAGTAATTATCTATAATTATATGTGATTTATTTCATGTCAGTGATTTTCATTAGAGGTTAAATACTTTAATCTGTATCATATTTAAAAATATAAACCTCCAACAAGTAGGGATTAAAATCGCTGATTTTTTCTTTTCTATTTTCAGCGCTTTGGCTTTTTAAAAGACTTGAATAAGCGATTAATAAAGCTAGAAGATGGCTTTTTCTTAGTGGATGATCGCCCCGTTGGATTTGTGCCATTATCTTTGGTGTTATCAGACAGAGGTATGGCATCCTTCGTTGGGACTATGCCGCTTCCATATCTTCTGGCATAAACTTGGGTAAACTCTGCACCGAAGAAAAGAATCTGTGCGGCATAGTTAACCCAAGCTAAAAGCACTACCAGTGAACCGGCAGCACCGTAGGTTGAACCAAAACTGCCATTACCTAGATATTGTCCTAATAAAAACCTACCGATAGAGAACAAAAATGAGGTAATAACAGATCCAATAAAAACATCATTCCAAGTAATTTTGACATCTGGTAGAACTTTGAAAATTAACCCAAATAGTGCTGTAGTGATCGAAAAAGATAAAACAAAGTTAACTATTCGCCAGAGGAAATCAACACCGGGTAGGATGTTGCCAAAGTATTTTACTAATGCTGCTAACCCCGTACTAATTACCAGAGAAACTAAAAGTAAAAAGCCAATCCCGATCACCATTGCAAAGGACAAAAAGCGTAGACGAATGATGTTATTTATGCCGCGTCCGGGTTTCGGTTTGACTTCCCAAATCGTGTTGAGGGAATCTTGCAACTCGGTAAATAAACCAGTCGCACCTAATAGCAGAACTACAACACTAATAATGGAAGCCATTACTCCTGTCTGTGGTTTGTTAGCGTTCTGAATGGCTGTTTGGATAAATTGTGCCCCATCTTTACCCACTAAACCTTGAATTTGTCCAACGATTTGACCCCTTGCCGCATCTTCTCCAAATACTGCCCCTGCGATCGCAATTACAATAATCAACAACGGTGCAATGGAAAAAATTGTGTAGTAAGCTAACGCTGCCGCTAACCGTGAAGCTTTATCATCACTCCATTCTTTGAATGTCTCTTGTAATAACTTCCAAATCGCCTGTAAATTCATCCAATCTGTCTCCTTAGGGAATGTTGCTTACTTCCTGATATATTGGATACTTATTTCTTAAGTAACGGCATCCACCTAAGGGAGTTTGTGCAGCGTCCTGGAGGAGGAATTTAGTAGAGTCGATAATTTTATTGACGGCAATATCTATAAATAATTTGCTTTTTGGTAGACAATAGGTAGTGCGATCGCTTTAGTATATAAAATACAGTGAAAGCGCTCACATAATTGCTTGATTGATTAGTCATTAGTAAGAGCGCTTTTGAAGTGTATACCCCCCTTTCATAGGGCAGAAAAACTTTCTTATATCAGACTAATTCAAACTACGTTCAAGAGTGGGCGTGGTATCTCAAAAACTAATGACCAAGGACTAAGCGCAAAGTCGAGCCAGTCGCTTGGGCGGGTTTCCCGACTTGGGCGTTAGCGTAGCGGTAGTGACGCTCCTGCGTCACTGGCGTTGAGCAGAGATTTCCTCCGCTCAGAACTTTGTAAGAATGACTAATGACCCCGTGCAACGGTTTGATTCCCCTAATATCGTTTCGCTAAAATTCGGGATTTCTTCATCGGTTAGCTATTTATTACATCGGATTGAAAATTTATACTTACTCATATAACGGTTCTGATTCAGTAATCGATTCTCCTGCCTGTTCTAAATTATGTAAGGTGTTTAATGATAAAAAACCAAACCCAACTTTAGAGGCAATATCTAGTAGCGTATAACCCATTGTTTCCCCACCTTGACCAAGAGCGTTAAACCCTTCTGGACTAAGAATCCATACAATTGGATAGAGTGTCCACAGTACCAGATGCACAGTCACCAGCTTACGAAATGAAATAGCGATAGGTGTCATTGCATCTACTTTTGCAATGACATCCACATCCAGTGTTAAACAGACCAATGCTAATCCGGCAATACTCGCACCAGTTGCTCTATGTGCTGGAACCGCAGGAGTAGGTTGCGTCTTGGTCGGAGTTGCTGTCATCGGCGGAATCAGTTATTACATTTGGGAATCTTCTAATAACGGGAAACGTATATTTTCTAAAAAAGATGGTTCTATACTTAAAATTGAGGAACCAGAAGATTTTGAAAATGAGGTAATAGTAAATATTTATGGCTCATCAATAACAGCAGTACAGGCAGAAGAAAGATGCAGAAGAGATGTAAGTCTGCATGGGCTTGAATTTGCTTACGTTCGCAAAAAATCAAACGGGACTTTTGAATGTGTAGGTAAATAAGGAGAAAACATAAAATGAGTGAACAACAACTCTTTTCTCACCCCGGCACGCATTTTGTAGAAATGCCATGTCTTGATACTGATTCTCAAGCTAATCTTCGTAGCGAAGTGATAATAATAAGTCCGTTAACTGCACAAGAAGCAGTTAGTAAGTTTTTGAAAAATGAAAAGTACATTGCTCATTATGAACTTGCAACTACTTACACGCTAGGGTATGAAGGACAAGAAAAACATATTTGGGATTTTAGCCATTATGAAGTGTATGAGCCAACAAATAATAGATTACCTTCGATAGTCATTTTAAGGTACCGTCGTAGGCATTTTAAAGAAATATCAGAGCAAGATACAGAGACAGCACTAGCAGTCTGATTTACACAAAATGCCCAGATGCTGCGAACATCCTGGGCGCATCCAAATACTCAATTTGCTTTCCTCTGCGTATTAGAATCAGCTACATCTTCAGCAGCATCCAATTCTTGACGATATTTTTGAATATACTGCCCAACTGCGTCAAAGTCTGGATCATCTTTGAATACCCCGGCAAATTTCATCCAAGGTCTTTGAGATTGCTCAGGCTGGGGTAATTTGATTTCCATTGGCATTACTTCAACTTTCTGGATACGCTCAACCAAAAGCTGCTCTAGCATCAAGAGTGCTTGTTCGCGATTTGCTGCTTCAATATGATACTGTGGAAGTTCCAAAATAGATGCGATCGCACTACCATCTTCTTTAGTCTCCAGCAAAATATTGACTTTCAAATTTGCAGTCTGTGATTCTGCTAAACTATTGATTTCCATAAAGATTGAACTATCACTTATCTATTAAAATCATAGCTTTAGCTTTGCTGACTATTACTGCATTCTATCGATTGTGCGATATTGAATTGCTTCTGCTACATGATTGGTTTTTAGTTCATCTTCTCCTGCTAAATCTGCAATAGTCCGCCCTACTTTGAGAATGCGATCGCTTGCTCTTGCCGATAAACCTAATTTTCTAATTGCTACTTCTAATAAACTGCGACTAGCATCATCTAGCTTGCACCATTTCTGGAGATGACGACTCTGCATATGGGCATTGCAACGCAGATTTGCTTCTCCTTGGAAGCGAGTAATTGCGCGATCGCTTGCTTGTTGAACCCGTTCGCGCACTGATGTTGATGCTTCTCCGGTAGGTTGTTGGGTAATTTCTTCTGGTTTTAAGCGATTCACCGCAACCTGTAAATCAATTCGATCCATCAACGGCCCAGAAAGCTTTGCCCAATATTGCTCGCGTTGGCGGGGAGAACAAGTACATTGTTGGATGGTATCGCCATAATAACCGCAAGGACAGGGATTGGTACTCGCTACTAAAGTAAACTGCGCGGGAAACATTACCGATAGTTTGGTGCGGGAAATTGTGACGTAGCCATCTTCCAAAGGTTGACGCAAAAATTCCAATACCTCTCGCTTAAATTCTGTCAACTCGTCAAGAAAAAGTACACCTCTGTGAGATAATGAGATTTCCCCAGGACGAGGAAAGCTACCGCCACCCACAAGAGAAGGCCCGGATGCTGAGTGGTGGGGGCTGCGAAAAGGGCGATCGCGTACCAACGAACCGCGATTTTTTAATAAACCAGCCACCGAATGGATGCGAGTCACTTCTAAAGATTCGGCAAAACTCAGGGGCGGCAAAATTCCTGGTAAGCGTCGTGCTAACATAGTTTTCCCACTACCAGGCGGCCCGACAAAAATTAAATTATGCCCACCAGCAGCAGCAATTTCTAAAGCACGACGCGCATGAGCTTGTCCTTTAACATCATGCAAATCTGCGCCAGGGTATGATACTGTTGCTATCTCCGTTGTGCTATCGATCTGCACAGGTTTGTAACGCCCCGGATTATTTAAAAAATCCACCACATCAGACAGATGTTTGCAGCCGTAAACAGCCAAGTCTTCAACTACTGCCGCTTCTTGGGCATTATCAGCAGGGATAACTAAACCTGCAATTCCCATTTTTTGGGCAGCTGCTGCGATCGGCAAGACACCAGCCACCGGACGCAAACTGCCATCTAAAGAGACTTCGCCCAAGAATAGATAATCTCCCAATAAATCAGCGCTAACTTGCTCAGAAGCCACCAAAATTCCCACACTAATAGGCAAATCGAAACAGGGGCCTTCTTTTCGTAAATCTGCCGGAGTTAAATTGATTACAATTTTTCGCATGGGAAAGGCAAAACCTGCATTCTTCAGCGTTGCTTTGACTCTTTCTCTGGATTCTTGAATCGCTGAATCTGGCAGTCCCAAAACAACAATTCCCGGTAATCCCCCTGACACATCGACTTCCACGCCTACTTTGACGGCATCGATGCCCACAATTGATGCACTCCAGACTCTGGCAAGCATTTATTATATAACAGTAAACCTTTCAAATCTCTAGCAGATAAGTCGGTAGATTGGCATTAGTGAAACCACAGAGACTGCTATCTGTCTTGCCAACAGATATTTTCCTTATGTTACTGTAAGCGATCGCTCTCACTAAGAGCATCCATCTTCGCTTGGACACTTAAGTATCCAATAAAGTAGGCAGAGCCAAGAACGATGCCTACGGCTGGCTACGCCTACACTCCTACCCAAGAGCATCTATTTTTGCAGTCCTTGAAAAATATTTATTTTACCTGAGTTCGAGGTTAGAAAAAGTTTGAAAACTAGACATAGTAAAGTTTATAGCAACATACGTCCATCTAATTTGATGTCAAGAAGCTTTGATAAATGAGAATATATCTATTGATGCATATTTAGGCTCAGTGGTTCCTTCATCCATTGAGATGTATTGTGTTTTCGTCTGCGATACGTGCAGCGTCAAGCCAGAGGCTTATCGCCCCCCTGCTCGGATATGATTGAGTTGTGGTTGTGTACACCCACAAATCCAAAACTTTGAAAAGAATTTGCAGAATATGAATTCACTCGAACCAAGCATAAGTACTGATGTCCCTGCATCTGATGTTATGCTCCAGATGATTTCTGGCTTTTGGGTGTCACGGGCAATCCACGCTGCTGCTAAACTTGGTATTGCTGACTACCTCAAGGAACAGCCAAAGACAGTAGAGGAACTAGCTGCAATCACTGATACTCACGTGCCATCTTTGTACAGATTACTGCGTGCGCTTGCCAGTGTAGGTATATTTGCTGAAGATGACTATCATCGATTTGGCTTAACACCCTTGGCTGCTACGTTACAAACGGATGTTCCTGGTTCAATGCGTTTTTTTGCCATTTCTGAACTGGGACAAGCGCACTACTTAGGCTGGGATAACCTCCTACATAGCATCAAAACTGGTGAGATTGCGTTTGACCACATCGCTGGAATGAGTGTTTGGGATCATTACCTTAAAAACTCCGAAGCTGGCAAGTTGTTTAATTGTGCCATGACAAGTCTAACAGCTTTTGTTTTGGAAGCAATTATTTGCAGTTATGACTTCTCAGCATTCAACACTGTTGTTGATGTGGGAGGAGGTCAGGGTAGTTTAGTGACTAGCATCCTTAAAACTTATCCGACTGTTAAAGGCATTGTCTTTGATATACCAACGGTGATAGAAGAAGCAAAATCTTGCCTGCAAGCACAAGGTTTTGCAGACCGCTGCACGGTAGTGTCGGGAAACTTCTTTGAGTCAGTAACAGCAGGTGGTGATGCTTACCTTCTCAAGCACATCATTCATGACTGGGATGAGGAAAAAGCGATCGCTATTCTCAAAAACTGTCATCAGGCAATGTCACAGCATGGTACACTCCTGCTGTTTGAGACGATAATTCCTCCTGGGAATGCATCTTCTTTTAGTAAGTTGTTTGACCTGAATATGCTAGTTATGACTGGTGACGCGAACGCACAGAGGAGGAATATCAAGTGCTACTGCTTCATGCTGGCTTCCAACTTACCCAAGTTATTCCAACCCCGTCACCAATTAGCGTTATTGAGGCGCTAAAAATTTAGAGGACAAAGTTTAGCCCAACTTACCCTGGCAGATTTAATCATTCCTAACTAACTGCAACAACAGCACGGTCATTTACTAACTTCCCATCTTCCATGTAGACGATGCGATCAGCAATATCTAGAATGCGATTGTCATGAGTAACTAAGAGAATGGTACAATCCTGTTCTTTAGCTAGTGTTTGCATCAAGTTGACCACATCTCGTCCCGATTTACTGTCTAGGGCGGCGGTGGGTTCATCCGCTAAGACAATTTTAGGATGACTAACTAAAGCACGAGCGATCGCAACTCTTTGTTTTTGTCCCCCAGATAAATCATCAGGATAATAATTGAGGCGCTCTCCTAATCCTACCTCCTCTAACATTAGGGCTGACTGGATTTTCATTTCTGTCGGCGAAATATTATTATGCACTTCCAAGCCCATTCTGACGTTCTGGAGTGCTGTCAGGCTACCGTGCAAATTGTGCGCTTGGAAAATATAACCGTTATTGCGTCGTGCTTGGGTAAGTTGTGCTTTGTTAGCGCCACACAGTTCTTGTTCCAATATCTGCAAACTGCCAGATTGGGCAGAACGCAAGCCGCCGACTAAGGTGAGAAGTGTAGTTTTACCAGAACCAGAAGGCCCAGTCATGATAATAATTTCGCCGGCGTTAATATCCAGGTTGATATCAAAGAGAACTTGCTTGCGGAGTTGACCATGACCGAAGTAGTGATCGAGATTTTTAACAGAGATTAAGGTTTGACTAGTCATAAATAGCTTAATTACTGGTAATATTTGTCATTTTTTCTTTGCAAATGACCAATGACAAATGACAAATTTAAAACATATCTGCGGGGTCGGCGGACTGTAATTTACGGGTGGCGATCGCACCAGAAATTATACACATAATCATCGTCAATGTTAATACCGTCAAAGCCCGTGCTACGGTCATATAAACTGGCAAATTGGTGGCATTACGAGTTAAATGATAAAGTCCTAAAGGTGCGATCGCTCCTGGGATAAACCCCAAGACTGCCAAAATTATCGCCTCTTCAAACACCACACCTAATAAGTAGAGATTGTTATACCCCATTGCTTTGAATGTGGCGTATTCTTTCATGTGGGAATTCACATCTGTAGAAAGAACTTGATAGACGATAATCACGCCCACCAAAAACCCCATTGCTACACCCAGGCTGAAGATAAACCCGATGGCCGTATTTGTTTTCCAGTAATTTATTTCAAATTCGAGAAATTCTGCTTTGGTTAAAACTTTAACATCATTATCTAAATGAGATTGTAAAGCTGCTTTCATCTGTTGTGGGTCATAGCCTGGTTGCAGTTGTACTAAACCAAGACTGACACTGCTTGCTTCTTGTCTGGGAAATAGCCGCAGA
This sequence comes from Nostoc sp., assembly GCF_036916575.1. GTDB lineage: Bacteria > Cyanobacteriota > Cyanobacteriia > Cyanobacteriales > Nostocaceae > Nostoc. Next base: position 276,917 of record NZ_JBALGC010000004.1, on the reverse strand, counting down.
AAGTTCTCGTCGCTGGTGATCAAAGTACCATCTGCTATGAAGGAAGCCCCGACTGAAAATAAGCCGCTAATAGTAATTGTCCGCCGTTCTATTTCGGTTGTGACAGTTTTACCTTGTTCAATTTTGGCGATCGCTTCGTTGTAATCTCCTCTGGAGGCGCGATCGAACAGAACGGTATCTGGTAGCTTAATAGCATTTATCTGGCGATTCACATCCGCTAAGTTCAACACTTGCCGATCAGGATTGAACCCCATAACTAATATTGTCGTTTTCTGATGTGTTTGGGGATTTTTCCAATCAACAATGTTGACATACATTCCTTCTGCCGACTTGACACCTGGTACATCCATTGCTTGATACAGCCGCCGCCGCGTAAAGCTAGACATATATGCCAGGTTACGTGCTTGGGGGCTGATGACAAACATATCAGCCTGCATACTGCTATGCAGCATTGTGTTACTTTCAAACAAGGCAGTCTGAAACCCTAGCTGCATGAACATCAGAACATCGGCAAAGGCAATACCTGACAATGCCACCAAAAGACGGCCTTTTTCATGACTCAGTTGCAGCCATCCTAGAGGCGTTCGCCGCCGCAGTTGCTGGATAAATCCAATCACAGTTCAATCACCGCCTTGACTTGCAAATTAGTAAAGTTAGAAGCATTTTGGCTGGATAGTTTATTCAGTTGCACATGGACTTCCACTACTCTGGCATCAATATTGCTAGAGGGGTCTGCGTTGATTAGATTTTGCCGCTTTACCTGCATACCAATCCAATCCACTCTTCCCTCTAATTCATTGCGGAGAGAATCACTACTTACCCGCACATCCTGTCCCGGACGCACTCTCTTGATATCACTTTGGTAGACTTCTACTACTGCATACATCTGGTCGGTTTGACCTAAAGCCACAATTCCTTCATTGCCTACAGTTTCTCCAGCTCGTGTATTAATCTCCAAAATTCGACCGGCTTTAGGAGCCACAACGTATGCTTGTGCCAGTTCTGCTTTAATTTTCTCCACAGTGGCTTGAGCACTGTCTATCTCTGCTTGTGCATTTGCTATGTCTGTGGGACGAACTTCAGTGGTTTGATTTAGGTTAGCTTTTGCTTCGTTAATCTGCTGTTGCAAGCTAGCGAGGGTTTGATTTTGGTTGGCTTTTGCTTCGTTAAGCTGCTGTTGTAGGGTCGCTACAGTTCTTGTCTGAGTGGCTTGACTTTCAATTAAGGCTTGAGTAGAAGTTTCGGCGCTTAGGCGTCTTTTATCAACTTCTTGGCTAGAAATTGCTCCTGCTTTGTATAAAGTCTCGTAGCGCTGCACGTCAGCTTGGGCATTACCTTTCTCGGCTGCGACGCGAGCCACTGTTGCTTGCAAGCTGCGTTGTTGCCCTTGCAGTTCTGCTTCTAGACGATTAATTGTGGCTTGCTGAGTTTTAATGTTTCCTTGTAGTTCTACTTGTACACGATTTACCGTAGCTTGACGCGCTCCAATTTCTCCCTGTTTGGCTCCAGCTTTTACCTGGTTAAGGCGGGATTTGGCAACTTGAACTTGTTTTTGTGCTTCACCCAAAGTAGCTTGTAAGCGATCGCGGTTGTCCATAATCGCAATTACCTGCCCAGCTTTGACGCGATCGCCTTCTTTCACCAATAGTTGCTCCACCCGATTTCCTTCACCATTTGAAGAAGGCGCTGACAGTTTTATTACCTCTCCCTTTGGTTCTAACCGCCCTAATGCTGTTACTGTTTTTACCACAGGCTGAACTGCTACTGGTGCTTTTTGCTTTTCATTAGCCGTCGCCTGAAACTTCATCACTGTATAAACACTGATTCCGCCTATTGCTAGAGATGTAATGATTGCAAGTAGAAGAGGCGATTGCAAAAGATTCTGAGAAGACCTTAAACCCTCTGAATTCCTGTATTGCTCCATACTATTTTCCCCTGACCACCAGTAGCAACTTGTACTAAACTGTACAGTTCAATTTATGCTAAACTAAACGGACTAGTTTAGTCAACATGATATAACTAAACTTGTCAATTAATTTGCAAAGGCATTATGCATCTGAATGTTATTCCCAATTGGGATTGAAAGAAAGTAGAACAGAGGAAAGCGACAATAGAGGCTTTTGGGCTTTATCAAAGGGTAAGTAAGTTGGCACAATTAAACTAAACTATGTGAAGAAAGGTAAACTACACTAAAATCCTCTTTCCTCCTACCTCCTGCCTTATTACAATGACAAATTTTTTCGCCTACCTACTTATGTTTATTTTCGCCATTTTGTACTGGGCATTTTGCAGCATCTATTAATATTGTTTATAAGAAAGGATGATTAATAAATGGTACGCATCAAAGCTGACGAAGTTGATCGAGACAATTCCGTTGATAAAGTTGAGCAAATTCTGCAAGGGGCAATGCAAGAGTTCCTCCAACATGGCTATGCTGGTACAAGTATGGATCGGGTAGCAGTAGCAGCAGGTGTCTCTAAAGCGACAGTCTATAGCCACTTTCAAGATAAAGAAGGACTTTTTAAAGTACTGTTAGAGCAACTGGCAAGTAAAAAGAACAACTCGATTTTTGGCACAGAACCTATTGAGGGAGAATCAGTCACCATACTGCGCCAGTTAGAAACCAAAGCATTAGAGCAGATGGTTAACGACAAAGAACATAGTGCATTTATACGAGTTTTAATCGGGGAATCTGCCCGTTTTCCTGAGTTAGCTCAAATTTGTGTTCGGGCGATGTTTAAGCCAATAGCGGAAACTCTCACTCACTACTTGTCGGCTCCTGAACTAAATATACCTGACCCAGAGGCAACAGCGAGAATTCTCTTGGGAGCATTGGTGCATTTTCATATTACTCAGGATGTGATGCATGGAAAGGACATTGTACCAATGGAAAGCGATCGCTTGATTGATGCCTTGACACACCTAATAACTAAATGCGCCGATTGATTGGTTATATCCCAGTGCTTGTTCGGTGGGAAGGTGAAATTCACCTTGAGTAACAGTTGACCGTTTTTTCCATAGAAGCTACAGTGTTGCCTCCGGTCTTTTTCGTTCCTTGCCGTTGAGTCGAAAATCCCACGGCTTTATGTGAAAACGAGCAATAGCCATGTTTTCACCGCCGTGGGAGTTGTCAAAAGCTGGCACAAATACATCCTCCAGCGATCGCAAGATTAACTAGGCAGGAATGACTTGAACAATTAGTGAGCGTTTATCCAGCGACTGGACTTTACCTACTTGACTGAGATCGTTTGCAATTCGGTCTAGCATCTCTCCTGCTTTGTCACGATATTGATGTTCTCGGCCTCGTAAACGAATGGCGAACTTGACAGAATCGCCTTTACTCAACCACTCACCTGCTTGTTGGATGCGTAAATTGTAATCAGCCACACCCACGTTTAGACCAAACCGAACTTCCTTTACCGTCGGTCTAGCACTCTGGCTCTGACGTTTTTTCTTTTGATACAGAAGTTTGCCATAGTTGAGAATCTTGGCGATTGGAGCGTCTTTGCCTTCGGAGACTACAACTAAGTCAAGCTCTAAGCTTTCGGCTAGCTGTAGCGCCTCATTGGTGTCGATCAGACCACGATTGTTATTCTCATGGTCAATCAAGAAGACGCTAGGTGACTTGATTTGTGAATTAATCAGTTGCTTTTGGATTGCGATAATGAATTTCTCCCAATTGTTCAACACTTTACTTTGTAAACAAGCAAGTAATGCTAATTTAACACAACACTGAATCAGAGCAACTTTAACGACACAATCGACTGCAATCTGTTATAATGCAGAACTGCGGCACTCGCTCTGAGTCTTTGCGCTATTGCCCATCCAGCCTTTCAATGATTTTTTATCCGTCCGCCTAAGACTGACACCGCCATTGGCGACAGTCTAATACACTGTCTTGAAACTTAATAGCAATACCTGAGTCCGACGAAAAAAAAGACTAAAAACTAGACGGATATGTTTATAAAATTTATACCTTAATAGTCATTGTCAGCTACACAAATCCCTTTACATTTAATACCGTTCGTAGCGGTGCGCTGACAATGAGAACATAGAACTTTTTCGTTTTTTGTTTCTTGATTTATCTTTATACTAGTTGAAGGCGTCAGAAAGTCGTTTTCGGTCTGGAGTTTTACAGTCATAAGAATAGAATAATTTCTTGCGGTTTACCATCGAAAAGTAAAAGTTTTCCAATCGTACCAAATCTACCAATATATCAATCATCGCATAAGTGTAACTTCGACCGATTATGATCACATTTTATCGAGTATTAGCTACAACAACTCGGTGATGGAAAATAACCGTTGTCGATCTATTTTCTGAAGCTTGATTTTTTCGGCGTAGAAAGCCTGATAATAAGATTGATAGCGCTCTGGTTCAGTTTGTGGATCGGTTTGTTGCCATAATTCTAAAAAGTGGCGATAGCGTTTTTCAAGCATCACTAGATCCATGCAAGCGATCGCAGCTTGAACCACTTGCGAAGTCCGAAGTATTTCTTTTTGGTTTTTTTCATCCACATGAAACAAATGGGAAATTAACGCCATCTCGCTGCCAAATTCTAAAAACTGGTCTTGCAAGCGGGAAATTAAATCTGGTGGAGACACAAAATTTCTCGTTTCTGCATCACCAGATAAAATTTCCAAAATCTGTTGCCATAAAAATCGGTGGTGGGAAAGACTAAATTGCAAATCTCGCTCCTCTAGTTCGTCAATAATCGCTTGACGCTGTTCAGGACAATGCAAGTAAATCCGCAGTAATAACGCCTCTGCGTGTTCTAAAAGGCTGCGTTCTGTAGGAAGTGGAGAGTGGGAAACTTTGTCACCTCCCCATGCTTTCCTCGCTGACACGGGCTTAGAGTATGTAGCCGCAGGGGGAGCAATTTGAGTTAACAGATTTTCGACTCGTAGGGGGATAAGTCTGGTATCTCCCAAGCTGAGTATTTCTGCACAGTAGGAAACGTAATAATTTCGTGTATCGCTGTTAGCTATATTTTTAAGTAATTTGACTAATTGTTGAGTTACTTGTTGAAAATCAGTAGCCTGTTTTAAGTCGCGGTCTTGAATAATTTGCTGAATCTGCCAGTCTAGCCAAAGTGGTGCATTTGCTAACAGTTCTTGATAATTTTCTGGTGTTTGCTTACGCAAGTATTCATCAGCATCTTTACCATCGGGTAAATTGAGAATTTTTAGCTGAACTTCGCCTTTGTATGCTAGTTCAGCTATTTCACCGATCGCCCGTTCGGCGGCATTAGTTCCGGCTTTATCAGCATCAAAGTTGAGTACTAATTGTTTCGATTCGGTGTAGCGTAATATTAACCGGACTTGTTCTAAGCTTAAGGCAGTACCGAGTGAGGCGACGGCGTTATCAATTCCAGCAGCGTGGAGAGCGATCGCATCAAAATATCCCTCTACCACCACCGCTTGATCGAGTTGAGAAATCCCACCTTTGGCTTGATCGAGGGCAAATAATGTTTTACTTTTATTAAAAAGTTCGGTTTCTGGTGAATTCAGATATTTAGGTTGTACCCCTTCCGGGGAAGCCGCCTTCTGGGCGTCTACATCAGTCAGGGTTCTACCACCAAAGGCAATGACGCGCCCTTGGACATCACGGATGGGAATCATCAAGCGATCGCGAAATACATCATAATAACCGCCCCCGGAAGAGCGTGGCTTAATCAATCCTGCTTTTTCTAGTATTTGTGCGGGCAAACGTTTATCTTCCACTAGATAGCGATGGAGGGTTTCCCAACCTGCGGGGGCATAACCTAAACCAAATTGCTGTATTGTTTCTTCTTTGAGTTGGCGGTTAGATTGCAAATATTGAAGTGCTTTTTGCCCTTGGGATTGTCTCAAGGCATGTTGATAAAACTGGGCGGACGTTGCCAGAACTTCATACAACTGCTCACGCAAAGATAGCTGACGCTGTAATTCTTGGCGTTGTTGGGGTTCCAGGGTTTGCACAGGAACTTGGTAACGCCGTGCTAAATCCAGCACCACATCAGCAAAAGAGCGCTTCCCCAAGTCCATCACAAACTTAATCGCATTTCCCCCTGCTTGACAGCCGAAGCAATAGTACATTTGCTTGGTTTGGCTGACGGTGAAGCTAGGAGATTTCTCATCATGGAAAGGGCACAAACCGACAAAATCCTTTCCTCTTTTGCGTAAAACTACGTATTCCGAGACTACATCTACAATATCAGCCCGTAGTTTAACTTCCTCAATTGTGTCTGGGTGCAAGCGGGGGATTTGCATGGCTTTGTCATTAATCATTGGTCATCTCTTACAAAGTTCTGAGCGGAGGAAACCTCCGCTCAACGCCAGTTCGCACAAGTCGGGAAACCCGCCCAAGCGACTGGCTCGACTTTGCGCTTAATCATTGGTCATGAACTTTAAAAAAAGGACAAAGGACAAATGACAAAGGGCTTCTGATGGCTATTATATTCTTGTTGCTAGACCAAGAATGATATATAGAATTACTTACACTTAATTTTATCAGAGGAAATACTGAAAATGGGACGTATTTTTATATCAGCGGCTCATGGAGGCAAAGAAGCTAGAGGAATTGATCCAGGTGCGATCGCAGGTGGTACAACTGAAGCCAAAGAAATGATTCTACTGCGGGATTTGATTGTCACGGAACTGAGGGCGCGGAATTTGGAAATTTTGGCGGTTCCTGATGACTTGAGTGCCGCCCAAACTATCACCTGGATCAATTCCCGCGGCCGTCGGGGTGATATTGCCCTAGAAATTGAATCTGATGCGGCTAACAGCCCTTCTGTGCGTGGGGCTAGCGTCTTCTATATTGTTAATAATAGCGATCGCAAGAGTAATGCTGAACAGTTGCTAATAGGGTTGTTGCGCCGCGTACCCCAATTACCGAATCGGGGAGTCAAGCCTGATACCGATAGTGGATTGGGTCGTTTAGTATTCTGTCGCCAGACAACGCTTCCAGCTTTGGTGATGCAAGTGGGGTTTCTCAGCAATCCAGAGGATCGGGCTTTGCTGCAAACTCGTCGTCGCGATTTTGCTTTGGGAATTGCCGATGGACTAGTAACTTGGAGTCGTATAATTGACCCCACTCCTGGAATTCCGGCAGAACCAAATTATCCAGCAATTAATATTAATATTAATGGGCAAAATTACTCAGAGCAAGGAGTTTTAGTTAATGGGAATGCTTACATCCCCATTGATTTAGTAGACCTTTTGCGGATTGACCTTTCAACAGCAGCTAATGTCAATCGGATTACCTATCACAAAGTAGTTTATGTTAAAGCGATCGAACTGCGAGATTTTAATGTTGCAGTCACTTGGGATGCTGCAACGCGTACTGTTAGCTTGCGCTCAAATTTGGTGGTTTGCCCTGGTCAATTTTCGCGGGTAATGTCAAACGGTAATACTTCCGAAGTACAGTTACAATTATTCCTCAGAAATAATAATGAAAATGCTTTAGTAAAGTTTCCTGACATCCCCAAACTTTATCGAGAAGAAGCAGGTATAGAGGGAGTAAACTATGATATTGCCTTTTGCCAAATGTGTGTAGAAACGGGATTTTTACGGTTTGGTGGTGATATTAAACCTGAGCAAAATAACTTTGCTGGCTTAGGTGCGATCGGTGGTGGTTCGGAGGCTGCATCTTTTCCAAGTGCCAGAATTGGAGTGAGGGCGCACATCCAACATTTGAAAGCTTACGCTAGTTTAGAACCTTTGGTACAGGAAGTAGTAGATCCAAGGTTTCGCTTTGTCACACGTGGGATTGCGCCATTAATTGATCAGTTATCAGGGCGGTGGTCAGCAGATTTAGATTATGGTGCAAAGATTTCAGCAATGCTCAAACGATTATATGAATCAGCAGGACTTCTTTGAGTAAGGAAAAGAAAATTACTAAAGTTTTGCACAGTGCAATCAAAAAACGCTTGGCTCCTCAAGGAATAGGTGTTACTTGGTCTCAATTTGTGTCTGGGCCTCCGCTAAAGGCTTAACCTTTGAATCAGCAAGCTTGCTACAAAAGCGGACGCGATGCCTACGGCGGTAAACTACGCGATTATCCTATAATTATTAGCTAATCTAAATATTGGTTAGCCTAATATTTCGTAGAACATAATAGAACTCTCCTGATGAAAATTTGGAATAGACAACTAGGCGATCGCGTAAGTAATATCATTTACCAGTATTTACCCGCCTTTCGCTGGCGTAACTTTCGGCTGTTTTTTGGGGGACAGTTACTATCAATGTCTGGGACATTTATGACCCAGCAGTTAACTATTCCTTGGCTGGTATACGATTTGACTAAATCGGCTTGGTTGTTGGGAGTTGCGGGCTTTGTGCAATTTTTACCAACGTTATTACTGATTCCCTTTTCGGGCGTATTGTCCGATCGCTGGAGTCGTCGTGACTTGTTAATGCTAGTGCAGATATTGGGAATTAGCGTTTCCCTGGCATTAACGATTCTTACCTTTAGGAATTCGATGACGTTTCCCATCCTATTGGTACTGAGTGTTCTCAATGGTTTGCTCAAGGGATTAGATATGCCCGTGCGTCATACAATCGTCACCGAAACCGTAGACGATCGCGCCGATTGGAGTAATGCGATCGCCTTGAATTCAGTGATGTTAAGTTCCTCACTGGTATTGGGGCCCGCTATGGGCGGGATTTTGATTGCGACGCTAGGGGTGAAATATTGTTTTCTCTACGATACCCTCAGCTATATCCCTGCCATCTTTACCCTGCTAGCAATGCGGCTGAAAGTCAGATCCATGCAAACTCTTACGAGCCTTAGCGATACTTTGCAGAAATTGCGAGAGGGCTTTGAATATGTCTCCAAATTCCAGCCGATTAGAGCAATTTTATTAATACTGGCGTTACAAGGTTTAGTCGGGATGTCTCATGTCGCGCTCATGCCCGTCTTCGCGGCTAAGATTTTAAATGGGGATGCAACTACGATGGCTCACCTCAGCACCTCAGCGCCGATTGGCTCGTTGTTTGCTTGTTTGTATCTGAGTGTTAGGCGAGGGATTGCGGGCTTAGAGCGTTTGATTGTAGTCGCTCAAGTCTTGATCGGGATGAGTCTGATTTCCTTCTCACTATCGCGTCAAGTTGGATTATCCATAATCATACTGGTGTTTACAGGCTGCTTTTCCATCCTCCTGATTACCAGTAGTAATATGATTATCCAAACCCTAGTTGCCGAGGATAAGCGCGGACGGGTCATGAGTTTTTATGCACTAGCAATGGTGGGTATGATACCCTTTGGGAATCTGTTAGCTGGAACTTTGGCACATAATTTTGGTGCGACTAATGCCTTGATTGTCTGTGGCAGTCTGAGTATTTTAGGTGCGCTATGGTTCTCTGCACAACTGCCAGCAGTGAGTCGTTGGATTAATCGCTAAACAAGTCGATAAAGCTCAAAAAACAGACCTGACTCCAACTGTTTGCTTTTCTCGCCGTGCGACTTCTGCACGTACTAAAGGAATGACATCACGCCCATAAGTGATCGCATCCTCTAAGGGATCAAAGCCCCGGATCAACAAGGTAGTTACACCTGCATCATAATAATCAACCAAAGCCTCTGCTACTTGTTCTGGTGTACCCACTAGAGCTGTAGTATTACCTGCTGCACCAGTAGCTGCTGCGATCGGTGTCCATAGACGCTTATCATAAATCTCATTTTTGGCTGCAAAATCCAGCAGACGTTGTGACCCTACCGCCTGGGGTCTAGCTGGGGAAGGTAATTTAGCTCCTCCTCGCAACTCTTGAATTCGCGCTAAAATGCTATGTGCTTTCTCCCAAGCCTGTTGTTCTGTAGCGCCAAGAATAGGTCGCACAGAGACGCTGAAACGAATGGAACGACCGAGTGGTAAGGCAGCACGTACCTCTGCGATTCGTTCTTTAACTGCGGCAATTGGCTCACCCCACAAAGCGTAGACATTACTGTGTTTGGCTCCTACTTGTACGGCTGGCCCAGATGCACCACCAAAGTAAAGTGGGATGTGGGGCTTTTGCAGCGGCTTGATCGCAGAGAAAGCATCCTTGACGCGGTAAAATTCACCTTCGTAATCAAAGGGAATGCCGTTTGTCCAGACGCGACGAACAATTTCTAAATATTCATCGGTGCGACGGTAGCGGCTGTCATGATCCAGCCAGTCGCCATCTTTTTGCTGGTCAGCATCGCTGCCACCGGTAATGATATGTATTGCTATCCGACCGTTGGTAAAATGGTCAAGGGTAGCTGCCTTGCGAGCTGCCAGAGTTGGTGCTACAAAACCCGGACGATGAGCAATTAAAAAGCCCAATCGCTCTGTTGCTGAAGCCGCGAAACTAGCAACAGTGAAACCATCAGGGCTACTAGAACTATAGCCAATCAATACTTTGTCAAAGCCTCCTTCTTCATGGGCTTTGGCAAATTCACGAACATAAGCTGGATCAATGATGTCATCGCCCAGACTGCCTGATGCACTATTTAATTCCGAAGTTGGTTTTGTCCGAATCAATCCAATAAATTCAATTGGCATAATAAATTCTCCTGAAAATGTTGGGGAGCAGAGGGAGCAGGGGAGACAAGGAGGAATTATTGAAAATCTCTCCCTCGTCTCCCCTTTCTTTCTTGTCTCCTTTGTCTCTTCTCCATGCCCAATGCCTAATCCCTAATCAATCAAACAAGTCTGGTTGGTTGTGGGAAATTTCATCCCACAAATATTGGAATCCACCCCAGCCTGCTTGGTGAGTACCACCGCGTTGTTGGATCTTTAAGGCGATGTCGTGCTCAATCAAGATGGGTTTTCCTACGGCTTCTGCTAGCAATTGCGCCTTAGCAGTATCTTCTAACCTGATGTACCACCAAGCGGCTTCATCCACACTGTGTCCCACGGTCAATATTCCGTGGTTGCGTAAAATCGCAGCTTTGCTCCTGCCTAGTGCCTGAGCAATGCGTTTTCCTTCACTTGTTTCCAAGACTATGCCTGTAAAATCATCAAATAGAGCATGATCTTGGTAAAAAGCACAGGAATCTTGAGTAATCGGGTCGAGCAACCGACCCAAAGATGACCAAGTTTTGCCGTAGAAGGAATGGGCATGAGCCGCTGCTATGACATCGGGGCGGGCTTCGTGGATTTGAGAGTGAATGGCAAACGCTGCTTGACTAACTTTGCCTTCACCTTGGACTACCTGACCTTCACTATTCACCAGTATCAGGTCTGATACGCGAATGCGACTGAAATGTATCCCAAAGGGATTGACCCAAAAGTGATCGGTAAGTTCGGGATCACGGGCAGTGATGTGTCCTGCCAATCCTTGAGCAAAACCCAAACGTGCAAATACCCGAAAGGCTGCTGCCAAGCGTTCTTGGCGATGGCGACGCTCTGATTCAATAGAGATGAACGTCGGTGGTTGGAAGGGATTGCTAGGACGGACGAGAGAAGTTTGCACCATGATTTTCAACTCCTACGTATGGATTGGGTAGACGCACAGTGCTGCCTCACTGCTGGTGAGAGGGTCAAGGTTTGTCGATACACATCATTTCACCATTAAACTAGCAAGACAACAAATGATTTATGGTTATGGCTCGGTAGGCGATGCCTACGGCGGTAAACTACGCAGTTTTTATCGCTGCAAATACGTATTGTTCAATCATGTCCAGTGGACAATGCTACAAATAACTTTTAGCTGATAACCGTAAATACGTTACTAATTACCTGATATCAGATTTTAAACTACCTAGTGACAACAAATTTTTTAACTAGAGTAGTGATACTATCAAAAAACTACGGTAAGTCAATCTGTTTACAGTTGTTTAAACTACAATGAATTTACCACAGTTCATTTAAATAAGCAAGCTCAATATGGAGTTATGCTGGAAAATATACTTGAGGAGAGTGTTATGTCTGTTGTCTGGAGACTGTTGCGATTCGTTAAGCTGTGAAGCGATCACTAAAATTTGCGATGCCTACGGCGGTAAACTACGTACGGTTTTTTCGGTTATTACTTAGGACTAACCCTTTCAAGATGACTCGTAAAATCTCTTGTTTTTTCTCAGCGCTATGGGCAGTTTGCTCAAGTCGAGAAACCCGCCGATGCAACTAACTGCCCTCCTCTGTACCTCTGCGGTTTAAAAAAATTACTTGTTTACATATCTCCCTTATATTCTTCTAACAATTGCGGAATGTGATCATATCCATCTACACCAATAACTGCAATGATTTTAGGGCGATGTTGCTGTAAGAACTTTTGGAAAGCTTCTGCCCCGATTTGTCCTTGTAAAATTGTCAATAACCCTGCCGGTTGACGCCACTCAATAGAAGCAATTTGCTCCAAAAGATACATTCCCAAGCAACCTGTGTAAACAGTTTTTTCGGAATTTTGCAGATGATAATAAGCTTCTGCTAAATAAGCTAAGTTCCGCCCTTGGAGATACAAATCACCGGAAACTTGCGCTGTTTTAAAGCCATCTTCAAGATATTTAATTGCCGTTTGGTGTTGTCCAATCACCAGATAGGCAATTCCTAAGCTGCTGACACATAAGGCTTTACTTTGAATATCACCTAATTTTTCTGATAATTTTAAACCTTGTTCCAAATAATTAATTGCGGCTTCATAAGTTTCTGGTTCTAGGTTTTCCAATTCCTGAGCTTGCATGACTTCGCTGTAACCTAAATTTACCAGTGCGTTTGCTTCTCCTGTCCTATCGCCTGCTTGCCGACTTAATATTAATGCCCGTTGACTGTAGTTAATTGCCTCAGCATAATTTTGCTGTTGCACGTAGGTGCGGCTGAGGTGGTTGAGATTGGCAATTTCACAAGGGCGATCGCCTGCATTCCTGGCTATCTCTAGCGCCTGCTGATGAAAATCAATGGAGCGTTGGTATTGTCCCAAAGCACGCTGAGAATAGCCTAAAAGAGTCAAAATTCGCGCCTTTTCCTGGGTTCCCTCACCTTGTCGTAGCGGTTCATCCAAATAATCGAGTGCATCTCGCAAATAAGTGCCAGTAAAAGAGGCAAAAATCCCGCCGTAAAAGGGAAAATACGGACGCTGGGCAAAGGTTCGTAAAATCTGAAGCATAATTTGAGAACAGGCATCGCCGTACACTGTCCCAATGCTGCCAAAACCACTCGCTAACTGACTCCAAATCACTGCAAAGGTCAAGAAAGTGGAAATGGACAATTTTGGCCCGGCTTTAACATCGTAAGCTTGTTGGTCAAACCAGTTAATTAGTCCCCGTTGCAAGTACTGTAAAATCAATGCCATTTCCACCCAATCTCTAAGGGTGATTCCTCGTTGTCGCTGGGCAAACTCAATTACCGATTCTTCCATAGCCAAGGTGCGAAGCAGTGCTTGGGGTAACTCACTATTGAGTTGTTTCGCCCAACTTGCCCAAGGGCCACGTTCTCCGGGTACGCCGCCAAATCCCAAGGATTCTTTTTGCTCGTACATCCAACTGAGCAAGTTATCTTGCAATCGCTGCCAAGAAGCTAAACCACGGGTAATACCTTCAGAAAATTGTTCTAAATCAGCATCTGCCTGGGCAAATTGCTGTAATGCTTTTGACAATTGTTGTAGCTGTTGCAAATTTAGCGGATACTTCTGATTCGGGTCAGTAACCCGTAAAAATGCCGCCAGACGCTCGTCTGCCGCAGATGTGGTAATTTCTGTAACTGCGGAGGCGAGCGCTTCTGTGGCTTTGTTTTGCTCTGAAGAGCGTTGCCATTGACTTTGAATAGTCTTAATGGCTCTCAAACTCCTAGTCGCCTTGGCTTTCTTGAATTCGTCTTTTTCACTATCTACTTGGCTTTGGAGAGCATTCAGGCGATCGCTCAAAGCCAACTCAAAGACTTCCCCTGTGCCGGAAGTTATCCCTTTAAGCAGCATTTGATACACCATCTCAACAGAGCTAATTTTGCCCTTGAGGGTGGTTTCGACAATTTCATCGATTAAGGCAAGATAGCGATCGCGCAATGGCAGAGATTCTGACACTTTGGCTATTAGAGAACGTCACGTCAATTCTAATTCTAGTCTTGACAGAGCTGGAAGAGTGGGAAAAATCGGGAATTTCAGTAGTTCAAAAATTTTCCAGAAGTTTTATCAGTCCTTCATTTTAACTAAGAAACGCAATCCACCGAAATCAGCTGATGATTTCTTGCTCATTTACCTCGGTTCTGGATGGACTTTCCTGTGAGCGCGACTACTCACGAGATCCAGCCTCAAAAACATTGGCTGAAACCCTTATTTTTCCAGCTAATTTTTCGAGATACTGAAGTTTTTAAGTAGTTTTTCACTCTTCCACAAACGAGAGTTCGCAGCGTCGGTAAAAGTAGGGAAAACCATCATATGGTAATGTAAAAAAAATCCGCAGTGAAATTTAAGCCAAGGGCGAATGAACCGACTGAGTAAAGAAGATCTCACGCAAATGAACCCGCTACACAGCCAATGTTCATACTAGCTAAAATAAATCTCAGGTGAGCAATAAAAATTAATAAACATCAAAAATGCTTGAGAAAGAAGTTAATGTCAAAGATAGTTTTCACTCAAAACAGCCTGGGGGCGGCAGCGATCCGAATAGTTTTGATTGTAAAGAAACATGGTATCCCATCCATTATCTGGAGGACTTAGACAAATCAAAACCAACGCCTTTTACAGTGCTGGGAAGAGATATTGTAATTTGGTGGGATAAACTTGCCCAATCTTGGAGAAGCTTTGAAGACCAGTGTCCTCATCGTTTAGCACCGTTGTCTGAAGGCAGGATTAGTGACGATGGGCTTTTGGAATGTCCCTATCACGGTTGGGCTTTTTCTGGCGATGGAAATTGTCAAAGGATTCCTCAGCAAGTCAAAGGTGGAACAGCAGAGATATCTTTACGAGCTTGTGTGGCATCATTACCAACTATTGAAAAGCAAGGGCTGCTGTTTGTATACGTTGGTGAATATGAAAATGCTGCCAAAACCGAAGTTCCAATAATTGAACCATTAGAAGAATCACCCGAAGGATGGGTTGTAATTAATACATTTAGAGACGTGCCTTATGATGCATTAACACTGCTAGAAAATATACTTGATCCTAGCCACATATCCTTTACACACCATAAAACGGTAGGAAATAGGGCAAATGCAGCACCTTTGGAACTTGAAGTCATTGAATCTGGGAAACATGGATTCAAAGGGATTTGGAAACAAGGTTTGAAACCAGGGCAATCAAGAGAGTTATCTACAACCTTTGTCGCTCCTTGTTTAATGTGGCATGACATCAACTCCCAGCGCGGCAGAATTCTAACCGTTGTTTATGCTACACCCATACGTAAAGGAGAATGTCGTATATTTGCACGTTTTCCTTTCAAGTTTTCTGATAAACTTCCAGGTTGGTTTATTAAGCTCAGACCGCGTTGGTATTACCACATTGGACAAAATGGTGTTTTAGAAGACGATCAAATTTTTCTTCACTATCAGGAAAGGTATCTTGAAGCTAAAGGAGGTAGCCCTAACTTTACTAAAGCCTTTTACCTTCCAACCAAAGCAGATAGTTTTGTATTTGAGTTGCGTCAGTGGGTAAATCAATATAACGCTGAACCGTTTGGCAAAGAGACTTTTTCTCCCCCATTGGGAAAGTCCGTGCTGTTGGAGAGGTATCATTCTCATACAGAAAAATGTGCCAGTTGTAGCTCGGCGCTTTCGATTATTGAGCGATTGAGATTTGGGAGTGGAGTTGCAACAGTACTTACTTTGGCTTGGACTCCAATGCTTTTTCTATTTTTGAAAACAACATCAGTTGTAGTAGTTGTGATTGAAACTGTAGTTCCCTTAATCTTTGCACTAGCATGGATCGGACTTAGTAAGTTGGTTATTCAGTTTTATGATGGACGAACCGTACCTCCACGAAACCGACCGGAAAAAAACTGAAATATAAT
Source organism: Nostoc sp. (assembly GCF_036916575.1). Lineage (GTDB taxonomy): Bacteria > Cyanobacteriota > Cyanobacteriia > Cyanobacteriales > Nostocaceae > Nostoc. The sequence continues at coordinate 261,032 of NZ_JBALGC010000004.1, read as the reverse complement.
AATAGCAAAAAAATATGACTAAGCTGATTTTAATTACAGGCATAAGTAAAAGTTTAAGTTACGCGATCGCCAAAGTTTTATTCAATTTACTGAATTTTAAATAAGCGAATTCTAGAATAAATTTTTTAAATTTTCAATTAATTTTCTTGAGGATATAAGTCATCATTTCACCTTTCCCTTTAACTTGAATTAAACCTCGTTTCTCCAATATGTATTTATCCTTTAAAAGCTGATAACTTGTTTCACAAACCTGAATACTACCTGCTATTCCATGTGATTCCATTCTACTAGCTGTATTGACTGTATCTCCCCAAAGGTCGTAGGCAAACTTTTTCAGCCCAATCACCCCTGCTACTACTGGCCCTGTACTAATGCCAATACGGATGCGAAAGGATTGGTTATTTTCTTGGTTAAACGTAGTTATAACATTTTGCATATCCAAAGCCATGTTAGCTATTGCTGGAGCATGGTCATTAGACTGATTTGGTAAGCCAGCAACAGCCATATATGCATCACCAATGGTCTTGATTTTCTCTACCCCATGACGTTCTGCCAATTGGTCGAACAAACAGAATATTGTATTTAATAACTCGACTAATTCCGCAGGAGATGTACGAGTTGAAAGCTCTGTAAAGCCAACAATATCGGCAAATAGCACCGTAACTTCCAGAAAGCTATCGGCAATAGTTGTCGGCTGTTGTTTTAATTGTTCTGCAATCATCTCTGGGAAAATATTTAGTAGCAGCATTTCTGATTTTTGCTGCGCTAGTTCCATTGCCTTACGGGCATAAAATTCTTTTTTTCGCAAGCGTTCGTATAAATAGACAGAAAAGACACAAATTATGCAAGTCCAAAATAAATATAAACCCTGCTCGATATAAAAAACTGATGGATTTTTTAATATGGGATTATCTAAGATATATAAAATTAAATAGCAAACAATTGTCCCAATCTGTGCTATTAAATGTATCCACCATTGCACTGGAACGATTGTAGCCTGAGTCAGAAACATCAGATTCCAGATATTGCTTTTAGGTTCTAGATTATTAAATAGCAAAGCTATATTAATTTGAACAGCACAAGTTACAGACCAGCATAAACTCAAAAAAATTAAGTTTGGGTAATGACGACCTATAGAAGTTTTACATAAACTCCAACCAATGAGGGTGAATATTTCTACTAGAAGACCGATTTTAAAGGCGTATATCTTGCCTTCTAATTGCGAATTTGCCCAAAGAAAAAAAGCGCTCAAAGTCAAGCCAGCTACCAGAATAATCTGCGCCTGCAATTGCAGCCGTTTCAAGAAAAAGCTCTGTCGCTGCTCTTTGTAGGATTCGGCAAGGTTATTGTTGATTTGCCGATGGGACATTCCGTGACTAATGAGCGCATCTAGTTGGGTTTTGTCTGAATTATTTGGATGAATCATGCACTTTTTGAGTTATTAGTAATCAAAGGACTGGGGAGTAGGGAGTGGAGGCTAGGAACTTGGGGACTAGTTTTCCTAATACCTAATTTTCAATATCTGATCCCCAATACCCAATCCCCAGTACCCAGTACCCAATCCCTAAAATGGCTCGTACCCCTAGATTAAATTTTGATCGTGGCACATTAATTTTGCATCCACCACCACGCGGCAAAGGTTGGATGGACTACGCCACATGGGATGATAGAGTTGAAAAATTCCGCATTCCAGCAATTAGATACCGATCGCTAGTGGAAGCACTACAAGCCGAAGATGTTAATTTTATCGATGAGGCAAAGGAATTTTATCCTGTAGATTTGGTTCCCAGTCTGGAAATGGAACCCTATCCCCACCAGACTGAGGCGCTAGCGGCTTGGAAACTGGCGGGTAGACAAGGGGTTGTTGTGCTTCCCACGGCGGCGGGAAAGACTTATTTAGCGCAAATGGCGATGCAGTCAACACCGCGCACGACGCTGATTGTGGTGCCAACTTTGGATTTAATGCATCAGTGGTATGCACACTTAGTAGCGGCTTTCCCCGATGCTGAGGTGGGATTGCTGGGAGGTGGTTCGCGGGATAGAACAGCTATCCTAGTTGCAACTTATGATAGTGCAGCAATTCACGCTGAAACGTTGGGAAATCAATATGCTTTGATTGTTTTTGACGAATGTCATCATTTACCGACAGATTTTAATCGGGTGATTGCTGAATATGCGATCGCACCTTATCGCCTGGGACTCTCCGCTACACCGGAACGCACCGATGGTAAACATGCTGACTTAAATATCCTCATTGGCCAAGAAGTATATCGCAAACGCGCTGAAGATTTAGCGGGGAAGGCGTTAGCAGAACATGAAATTGTTCAAATTAAGGTTAAGTTATCGCAACTTGAGCGGGAAAGATACAATCAACTAATTCAAACTCGCAATGACTTTTTGAAGCAATCAAAGATTTCTTTGGGGAATTTACAAGGTTGGCAAATGTTCGTGCAAATGAGTGCTAGATCGCAATCTGGACGTAGGGCGATGTTAGCGCACCGGGAAGCGAAAGATATCGCTTTGGGTACTGATGGGAAGTTGCGAATTCTGATTGATTTATTGGCAGAACATTATCCATCACGAATTTTGATTTTTACTGCGGATAATGCGACTGTTTACCGCATTTCTCAAGAGTTGCTAATTCCGGCAATTACTCATCAAACTCCTGTGAAGGAACGGCATGAGATATTAACAAAGTTTCGAGAGGGTAAATATAATACTTTGGTTGCTTCTCATGTGTTGAATGAGGGGGTTGATGTGCCGGCGGCTTCTGTGGCGATTATTTTATCGGGAACGGGTTCGGCTAGGGAGTATACTCAGCGCTTGGGTAGGGTTTTACGCAAGGGGAATATTGAGAATAAGCAGGCGATTTTATATGAGGTGGTGGCGGAGGATACGAGTGAGGAGGGGACTTCGGCTAGGCGAAGAGGGGAGAGGAATAACGAACCGCAAAGGCGCGTTCACGAAGTGTCTCGAAGAGAAGGACACGAAGGGAAGAAAGAAAATAAAGGGAATTTACGTGTTGTGTATGGGAGTGGGAAGGAAAGAAGTTTGAAGGCGGCGGAACAGTTAGAAATTAATTATTCAACTGGAAGTTCAAAATCTAAAATCAAAAATTCAGATGTTACCGACAGAGTTACTGATGCATCGCCAAAATGGGGAGGAGATTATTCCGAAGAGACTGAAGATTGATCAGAAAACTTCGGAGTTGGCGATTGAGTTAATTAATTATTTTCAATCAGCGGTGGGGAAGACTCAGGGTGTGCTTGAGCGACAACTGACTGATTTTGAAGGAGATTCTACAGATTATCGTGTGAAGCGGGGATTAGCTTATATTCTCAAAAGCAGTTTTTGCACTTTTGAGGTGATTAGTCCTTTGGAACCACAAATGTTAAGAGAACGGGTGTTTTCACTAGCTGCAAAGTTTGTTTCTAGTCGGGAGTCAACACAAGTTACTTTAAGCAAAGTTGCTGATGAGTTAACTCAAGAACTTGAACGGGAAGTTTTACTAGAACAGGTTCGCAATGGACTATATGCTGATTTATCTGAAAATAAAATTTTGACTGTTTTTGATGCCCCAACAGCGCCAGATTTGTTAAATCGATATAACTTATCTCAGGTGCAGGGTGTATTTTATAAAGCCAGTCAACTTGTATTAAATGCTCACCGAAATGTTCCGGGAGAATATAAGCTGTTGTTTCGCTATCTGAAGTTGTTTCAATTGATGGCTTATATTGAAGGCGATGCTGACCACGGGTTTACAATTACCATTGACGGGCCGACGAGTTTGTTTAATCCTAGTACGCGATATGGATTAGCGATCGCTAAACTTATTCCCGCTTTACTTCACGTTACTAAATGGAGTCTTTCTTCCATTCTCCAAACTCGTGACGCTTATACAAATACTTGGAAAACTGGACGTTTCACCCTCAATTCTGAATCTGGTTTGGTATCCCACTATCCACCAGGAAAGCCCTACGATAGTATGCTAGAAGCATCCTTTGCTGATAAGTGGGATGCTTTGAAAAGTAGTTGGGCATTAGAGCGAGAAGTTGATTTGATACCAATTCCCGGTAGCGTGATGATTCCCGATTTTCGCTTGGTGCATCCTGATGGACGCACCTTCTTATTAGAAATTGTTGGTTATTGGCGACCAGAATATTTACAAAAGAAGTTTTCTCAGGTGCGACGGGCTGGACGTGATGACTTAATTTTGGCAATTTCCGAGCGACTTAATTTAGAAAAGGCGGGAGTAAAATTAAATGATGTTCCCGCGAGAATTGTTTGGTTTAAAGATAAGTTGTTGCCAAAAGCTGTGTTAGCTGTGATGGATTAATTAAGGAAAAATCAGATGAAAACTATAGAAACAATTGCCACAGTTACTAAAGATGGTAAGATTATAGCGCAATTACCATTGGATATTCCAGAGGGTGAGCATCAGGTGGTAATAGTAATTGATGAAAAGCCTTTGGTAGAGAAAGCAGAGAGCAAAGAAAAACGTCCTCCCCTAAACTTTCCTGTAGATAATTATGGTTATTGGCCTGAGAATCTTTCTTTAAGACGTGAGGATATGTATGGTGATTGGGGTCGCTAACTCTGTATTTCTGGACACAAACATTTTAGTGTATGCAAATGTGTCCGAATCTCCTTTTCACCAAGCAGCACTACAGGCTATTGAAAATCTTTATGACGCAGGAATTAAATTATGGATTAGTCGCCAGGTGTTACGGGAATTCTTAATGACTCTCAGTCGTTCACAAGCATTGATGAATCCCCGACCTGTTGCGATCATAATTGAGCGTACCCGATTTTTTCAAGCTCAATTTCGAGTAGCTGACGAAACCGCCCAAGTGACAGAAAGACTTTTATCTCTAATGGAGCAAATTGCTATTGGTGGTAAGCAAGTTCATGATGCAAATATTGTTGCCACGATGCTAGTTTATGGCATTCCTCAATTACTCACTCACAACATAGGCGATTTTGCAAGATTTTCTAGGTTAATTACTGTCTTACCATTACAAGGTTAGATTGCTTGTTATTACTACTCGTGAAAATTTACTTCACCTTATGAAATACAGTCTTTTGGTAATTGTCCAATCCTACTGATTAACCCCAAACACTTCTACGTTCCCAAAACTGGACGACTTTTTTTTCCCACTGCTCCCAGTAATCTTTGATGACTGCTGATTCAAACCAAAATACTTCAGCTGGCATTTCTGGAATCGCTACTACCAACAGAGCGTGCTTTAGCTGAATGCCATAATCTCGATAATACTCGTTAGCTGCTCCTATGTACGCCGTAAGTTGCAGTGGATGTTCATATAAATGCTCAATTGAGCCTTTGGGTTTGTCTGCTGTTTTCCACTCGCAAATACAGGGAATACCTTGATAGCTGGCAATACAATCAACTTTGCCAGAATAACCTAAATCATGATGAAAAACAGAGCCTTCCACCAGTCTAACTGTGTCGATTTGTTCTAAAACTGGCTTGATACTCTCCCAATAAGGGCGACTTGCTTCGGGACAAACAGGGTTTTGACCAAGGAGGTAGCGCTCAATTTGTTTGTGTGTTTGGGTTCCCCGACGACTAGCAGATGTAGTAATGTGGGTAGCTTCTTCTGTACCAACACGCGCCTTCCAGTTTAATAATCTGTCTCGGTCTGCTTGTGATTTAGTGGCATTAAGTATTGTAGTCACGCTGGGAAAACGATTTCCCTTGGCATCTACATAATATTGTTTACCATTTTCTCTTTTGGATGTGGCATTAATACGTGGTAGCAGTTGGGTATCAAATTGCATCAGTTGGTGTGTTGAGTTTGAGATTCCCTCAAGAAGGAAAGTGAATAAAACCCTATTCCATTGTAAGGAATGGGGCTGAAGGTAAGGGTTTGTTACAGTGGAAAATGTCACTTTTACCGATTATTCTTTCAAATCATCCGCCTCTATCTCCTGTGGTTCCAGCAATTTTTTGCACAGGCGTAGCCTAACTCACCGAAAAGTCGGAGCGACGGCTTCCGCCGTTAGCGCAGCGGTAGCGAGTCCGCGAGCGTCTCTGAACTTTTCAAGACAGGCATTGCTTCACCTCAAAGTAGTAAAATTCAAGTTCTCAGTCCCCACCCTTCTTAAAAACGATTCTCACATAACAAAAATGAGTGGATAATCGTGATATAAACCACAACTATCCACTCAAAGTTTACTAAATGCGAGTTACTAAGAAAAACCCAATTAGATTATTTAAACTTAGGAAAGCTCAAACCAATTAACGTGACTCAGTTCCCTGATTGGGGCTACCTGCTACAGAATCGTTTTCTGGTGATTCTGGTGTAGCAGTGGGTTTAGCATCACTCTTTTCAGCCTCACCAGTTTTGCGGGTACTTTCGTCAGTGGTGGTTTGGTAACCACCAGAAGCAGTAGGCGTAGTTTCTTGATTATTAGATTTTGGTTCTTCAGCCATGATTACATTCCTAATCATTTATTCTTGGCATTATCTTAAGAAAATTCGGGGTTTGAATACATCTATCTAGAATCTAGTTATGGCTGATTCCCACCTCTATCGGAAGTATTGTTTAGTACTACTCATGTCTGCTGACAAAAATCCAGAAATGTAGAATTTGTTAGCTTTAGAACGCTTACTGTCGTTAAAGAATAACTTGGAACGAGTTTGATGTCCAAGAGGCTTTTGAAATTACTTTTTTGATAGTTGACAGTAAAGGACAAATAAGCTTAGTGAATAATATGGTGTGATGATTGTGATAAACTAAACCACATCTAGTTTGCATAATCTGAAATTGTACATTTCTTGTGGGGTGGGCGACACAAGCGCCAAATATATACTTTGGTTTTTGTGGAACAGCTTACAAACTATCAAAGTGTCATTAATGAACCAGAGCAATCTATCGTTACCGTCTGGATGTGTCCTTCGCAAGGCAACCTCTGCGGATAAATGGTCGATTCGATTGCTGGTATTCTCAGCAAAACTCGACCCAACCCAATTAAATTGGCAGCAATTTTGGGTAATTGAATGCGATGAGAGTCTCGTAGCTTGCGGACAGCTACGTAGTTTTTCAGGGGCACAAGAACTTGGTAGTTTGGTTATTGTATCAGCTTGGAGAGGTCGCGGTTTGGGTACTTTGCTAACGCAGCATTTGATTAATACCGCAACACAACCACTTTATCTTGAATGTTTAGGTCAGCGACTGGCCCAGTTTTACAGTCGCTTTGACTTTGTGCCAATATCTTTTGAAGACTTGCCACAATTTCCCAGGACAAGAGGTTTATCTGCGCTCAAGGGGAAATATAGATTCTCCCAATTAGCTAAAAGGCTGCTCAGAATTCCTGTGGTGTTTATGGAATATCGAGGTCGTACTAATTCGTAATTCGTAATACTTGCCTCCGGCGAGAAGCAAGCTACGTAATTTGTAATTAAGTTACACAAAACAAGGCTTGACCCAAGCTGTTTCCAACTCTTTACTCTCCCCCATTCCCTATTTTCAAATCGGAGGTTTAGCAAAAATCGTTAGTAAGACAGCCCCTAGTAAATAATGGTGATTCAAACACAATAACCCAGCAGAGGAGCCAAGAAGTTGACGTTGATTAGGGCTGTAGAGTCTAATTCCACGGGGAGAGACTGGCAATAATTGAGGTTCTGTCTCTTTTTTAGAAGTAATGTCAACTAAGTAAAAACGTCCACCTGGAGAAAGTACCCGTGCTATCTCATTAACCACCTGTTTAGGTTCCAAATAGTGCAAAAAGCTGATAGTGCTGAAAACAGCATCAAATTGACCATCAGCAAAGGGAAGAGACTCAGCTTTCCCCTCGATATAAATTAAACGTGGACGGTGGCGGTTGCTCTGTCTTGCTACCCGCAACATATTAGCAGATAAATCCAATCCAGTGGCTTGCAGGTCAGGAAACTGAGTAGCAAGGCGCTCAAGTAAGCGTCCAGTACCGCAGCCGATATCAAGTGCATTTGCTGGCTCTGGTAAATCGACGTACTCCAGCAATCGTTTGTGAACGGCTCGATAAAACACTGAAGGAAAGAGCCAGTCGTAACTTGATGCCCATAGGTCAAAAAGTAGCTTTTTGTTACTAAAAAAGTCATAAGTCATTAGTTTTCGCAGCTTCCCTGAAGCTTGATATTTTTTTAGGGTAAGTTTAGCTGCGCCTCCAAAAAGTTGGTTAACAATACAAGTTAACTATAACGATTCTAAATTGGTTGTAATACCGGGCTTTTGCAGGGTTAGTTAAGATAGTCGGTGCGTTAGCCTACGGCGTAATACAACGCCAGTTGCTTCTCCCTACAGCCCTTTGGGCATCCTACGCAGGCGCTAGCCTAGAGACTTATTCTACAGCGTATTTCAGGTAAATGAAGTACACGGGTAGGGGCACAGCCATGTTCCCTACGATTATCTGTACCTCACCTTGGCGTAGCCCAAAGTAGAGAAGTTGCAATCTGCTGTATCTCTGTAGAGAACCAAAGAACAAGCAATCACTGCATAAAACTATAGAACCTAACCGTATGTATTTATAGAGGTTCAAATACAACAAACTCAATCTAGTTTAAAATTCTCAAGGTGAATAATTATGACAAGCTTTATTCAAGTCCGGTTACACAATTATCTACTGCACCCAGTCCGCGAGTGGTTGGAAACGATAGAAATTCATAACTCTAAATTGGCTCATTTCCTGTGCAAAGCTGTTCCTGCTCAGTGTCCCTTTGAGCGAGACATCATGCTATTTGGTCGGAAGCTATTTCACATTCCTCCGATGTGTAAATTAAATCCCCTATACGAGGAAGTGGTTGGTTTGCGTTTTAGAGCGCTCTGTTATCTTGCCGATGAATGCGGTGAAGATGTCACAGCCTATTGCTAATAGCCAGTTGGATCGTTGTTTGATCAAGCAGCCATCAGTATTTGCAGACTTACGGTTGTTACTTACTCAGGTTTATACTAAGCTAACGTACACCTAATTAGATGTTTGGCTATTAAGTAGCTGGCATCTCGAAGACAGTGTTTCCAGACCGTATTATTGCTTACCGTACCCTGCTGAAATCATTAACATGATCATGACGCACATCTTACTGGTTGAAGATGAAGTCAAACTGGCACGATTTATCGAATTGGAATTGAATTATGAAGGTTATCAAGTCAGTGTTGCCTACGATGGATTAACTGCACTCACCGCAGCGCGTAAGTTACAACATTTAAATTTAGTAATTTTAGACTCGATGTTACCTGGTTTATCGGGGTTAGAAATTTGCCGCCGCCTGCGAAGTATTGTTGATCAAGTGCCGATAATCTTATTAACCGTCAAAGATGAGGTGAGCGATCGCATTGCAGGCTTAGATGCTGGTGCTGATGATTACCTCGTTAAACCCTTCAGCGTTGATGAATTATTAGCCAGAGTCCGCACCCACCTGCGAACAAACCAGCAAGCAGACAAAGCAGATGTTTTAGAATTTGAAGACCTGAGTTTAAATCGTCGCACGCGCCAAGTGTACCGAGATCAGCGGTTAATTGAGTTAACTGCTAAGGAATTTGATTTACTAGAATATTTACTGGCCCATCCGCGACAGATAATTACATGCGATCGTATTTTAGAAGAAGTCTGGGGTTACCATTTCATGGGCGATGCCAACATCATCGAAGCTTACATTCGTTACCTGCGTCTGAAACTTGAAGCCAATAACGAAAAGTGCCTCATTCAAACTGTGAGTGGTGTCGGCTACACATTACGTGATTGAATTGGGGATTGGGGAGCCAGTGCGTTGCGGAGGTTCCCTCCGTTGAAGCAACTGGCATCATGGGGCATTAGTTCTTCTCCCTTGTTCCTCCGAAATTCTAATCGCCGGAAGCAGGCGCACCCTGCGGGAAGCCGCAGAAGCGTCTACAGACTTCTCTTTTTGTCTGCCTCATCTCCCCAGGATTAATTTTAGGCAAGCTGGCTTCATCCCTGCCTTCTTGAGTGAGGATGAAATCAATATCGTTTGGGTTAGCAAGCTATAATCTCATCACACTTTACGCTTGAGAGTGTTATCGCCAAAAAAGTCTGTTACCAAAATTGTTACGAGTGCGTTGTTGTTAGGCAGTTACTTTATGATGATATTTAGTTAAGCTCCTCACACCACACTGAAGCCATGAAACACTTGTTTCACGGCTTTTTCTTTTTTCATGTATAGTGACACATGATTCTTCATTGGCGATAAATCGTTGTTATGATGACAAGTTGTTGTCGTTTAAAATCAAATTTGTATTTTGAGAGTGCCAATGACAAATTCGTGTCATTTACAAAAAATAAGCTTATTGAGCAGCTTACAACTCTATAAGGCTAATATAACCTTATTTACCCTAAAAAGCTTGTTTACAAAAGCTTTGAATATGGTCTAACAAGCCTCTTTCAACCCTCTCATTTTTTAAGACTTTTACAAATCTAAAAGCACAAAATTATCCTACTGAAACTGGTTTTTACAGGTCAATAGATTGAAAACTTTTGTAAGTTGAGGAAATAATTAGGGTTTCAACCGACGTTTTTGGGCTAATGATCACGATGTCTGCGACGGGCTGTGCCTACGCTTGCACTGCACTTTAACCCAACGACAAAGCCCGTTCCTTGAAAAGTAGATTATGAGAGGATTTCGGCAGATTGTGTTTCTTTTTCTCAAATGAACGTTTGGTAGCGGTTCTGGAAACCTTTTCGATTTACTGACGTTATATCAATACCCGAAGAAACGCTTTGACCAATCGATAACGGTCGTGAATAAAGCTGTGGCATTGCGGTGCAAGTTAAGATCGTGGCCTACATTTTTCAGTACCTTAACCTCAACTTTGGGGCTGGATTGATAGTAAGTCGGCTCAGCTTGTGCCTCCGGGCACTGAGCTTGACAAAAAATTTTATCAAACTGACCCATAACGATGAGGACTGGCACACGAATGTTCCGCGCGTTATTAGAGTCTGCGACAAGCAGTGGGAATTCTTGAGCCTCAGGTAGTGTTATTGTCTCTTTCGTTAACTCGTCCAGTGCGATAACTTCGGGATCGGTATTAGGTGTCGAGTAAAAGATAGATCGCTTACCAGGAAAGGTAGTTAGATAAACGCCTGGAAGATTTTGATCGGCGAAGTGAAGATCCTGCTGTGCCGGATAAACAGATGCACCGACATCACCAAAGCCTGGACCCTTGTTATGAAGAAAACCTGTAAGCACGATCCCATTCACATCTCCATATTGAGCTGCTTCTAGCACTGCAATCCCTGAGCCGAGTGAATGACCGACAAGAATCACCTGAGAAAATTTCCCCAATCGACCATCACGAAGTGCTTGGACAATTTGGTGAGCCACATAGGCATTTGCTTGTAGGGTAACTTTGTCTGCCGATGAGTGGTCGCTCTCACCAATTCCAATACGCTCTATATTGAATGTTGCGTAGCCTGCGTTTGTCAACGCTCGAACATAAGAATATTGCTCCGGGTGCAAAGGAAAGTTCCAGTAAAGGTGTGAATATGTTGCACCGGAAAGAAGCAGCTGAACCACGTTTTTGTGATTAGGTTTGTAGCAGAGTTCGCCAACTACTTTATAGGTAGCTGGTTGCCCCTTTTGAAGTGAAACGGTCTGCTTTACTTGCTCGCAAATCGTGTGCGAGGCAGAGGCGGGTGTGGGAGTTGTCGCGTTCACAGGTGAGACAGCAACTACTGATTGAATCAGGGGTGTGACTAAAGCGATCGCTGTAACGGCAATCTTAGAGTACCAGTTATTGTCATGGAAGTTAAGGCAGATAATAGTTTTCATTTCAGTTGTTCCTCGTTGACCGTTGCTCTGAAAATTAATTTGTTAATTTCTCAATTAAATTAAGTCTTTGACAAGATAATTACAATACAAAAAAGTCTGAAATAGTTAGGAGTTTCAAAACAATATTTCAAGAGTTTGGTAATATTTAGGCAGAAAAAGTCATACAAAATTGTTGTGGATACTCAGTTTATTAGAGCGTTAGCGCGATGTCTAAGGGCGGGCTATTCGGCGTCGCAGTTTTCCCTCAAACATAGCTCTGTATCCACCCTCTTGCGCTAAAGTTGCAAATGAACATGCATCTAAAGCCAGGAGGAAAGAATTGTGAAAGCAGTTTTGATGACAGCAGTTGGCAGTCCGGAAGTTCTGCAAGTACAAGAAGTACCAAACCCTGCTGTTCCTGTAGGTAATACTGAACTTTTAATACGTTTGGTGGCGGCTGGTATTAACCCCATTGACACTAAACTTCGTAGCCGAGGCACTTTCTACCCCGATCGCCTGCCGACAATTTTAGGATGTGATGGTGCTGGTATAGTCGAGGCGGTAGGTGCTAGTGTTCAGCGTTTTCGCTCAGGCGACGAGGTATATTTTTGCTATGGCGGTTTGGGCGCACACCAAGGAAATTATACTGAATATACTGTTGTGGATCAGCGGTTTGTGGCACGTAAACCTGCGTCTATCTCCTTTGCAGAAGCAGCAGCAGCGCCTTTGGTGTTAATCACCGTCTGGGAAGCTTTATACGAACGGGGACGATTGGAACCTGGGGAACGGGTTTTGATTCATGCAGGTGCTGGTGGTGTCGGTCATGTAGCAATTCAATTGGCGAAACTGAAAGGTGCTACTGTTGCCACCACAGTCAGTTCTCAAGAAAAGGCTAATTTCGTTAAACAACTCGGTGCAGATAATGTAATTTTTTACAAACAAACAGACTTTGTGCAAGCGGTATTAGATTGGACTGGCGGCGAAGGCGTAGACTTAGCTTTTGATACCGTAGGCGGTGAAACCTTTCACAAAACATTTCCCGCAGTGCGAGTATATGGTGATATTGTGACGATTCTCGAACCAGATGCCAAGACTGTTTGGAAAACTGCTAGACTGCGTAATCTCCGCATTGGCTTAGAATTAATGCTGACACCAGCATTGCTAGGATTAGAAGAGAGCCTCCAGCACCATGCAGAAATTCTCGAACAATGTGCCACCTGGATCGATCAAGATAAGTTAAAAATCCATGTTAGTCACAAGTTTCCTTTGAGAGAAGCGGCTAAGGCGCACCAACTGATTGAAAGCGGGTCTGTGGCGGGTAAAATTGTTCTGCTGATTAGCGACGAATGATCGAACAATTTGCATACTACAGAAGCTTGTTTAAATATACCTGGTTTAACTTTTAACTCATTAGTCAGTTTTAGCGTTTTAGAATTTTTTAGCTTACTAGCTATCTTTCGCAATGCTGAACAACCTTGGCTGACATTGGGGTGTCTTTTAATTATTATTGTCCCCATCCCAATGGCTTTATTTGATCCGACTTTACTAACAAGGTCGTTATCACGATTTAATGGACGTTTCTGACTTCACAGAAGACGGCACATTTGGCCAGTTACGATTGTTGATTGGACGTTTGCCAGTGATACCAAGGAATCAGACATTTCGGGAACGATATATGCCCCTCCAAAGCGATCGCCGCTGGAACTGGCTCAACTACTATAATTTTAGCCTCAACAACCTACTGAAATTAGGATTTAACGACATCCGCCTGCGAGACGAACACTTACCAGATATCATCTCTGCACTTGCTTGGTATCAATGAAGTTTGGGTGTAATTTACATCACCCTAGTTTTGTGGACACTTTCCCGCACAATTCCAGGATTGAATTTGCTGATTTATCTGAAGTAGCCGATAAACCAAGTTCTGCACGAACTTCAAGGCAAGCTGCGATCGCATCCTTAATATTTTCCAGGGCTTCTTCTCTTGTTTGACCTTGACTAACACAACCAGGAATACTGGGGCACTCGACAATCCAAACCCCATCTTCATCACGATCAAGTGTTACATTGAACTTCATACACTGTTGTTGGCAAGAGAGTTTTAATTATTTATTATTGTAACCTGCGACCATTTCACTCCGGACACAGATAACCTCTACAACTCAATCGACCATCTGGGTATCCTGCGCTTGTTTTTTCACTCCTGTCTCTCTGCTCTAATCTGTTTATCTGATTGTTGTCTTAAACTCATAACACCTGCTTGGCTTAAAGTCATTGCAGTGATATTGCCTGTGTCATCCCTTTCAAAGGAAATACTCGTATTTACTGCTTTAGCAAAGAACTCTAGCTCTGATGTGGGGAAGAACTGTAACGGCGGTTGCTGCCCACATTGTAGGAACAAATTCTCATCTTGGCTCACTACTTTGAACTGCAATCCAGATTTTGTTAAGTATAACCCTGAGTAGCTCTCAGCTTGCGATAGGGTGATAATTGGTTTTTCTTTCTCAAACACGTCAGGCCAGTCATACTCAAGCGCAAGAGCTCGCATTACTTCCGGTATCAGTTCAACTTCGTTCGAGTTGAGCATGACAACAGCACCTTTTCCAATATGCGCGTAAACACGCATCAATGCTACAAATCCTTCATTTTTACCACTATGAAAAAAGTAGAAACCATCACCAATTCCACCATCTGCGAAGAATCCTAATCCCACAAATAATCCATTTCCTAATCCCACAAATGATTCATTCGCTCCTTGTGTTTGCTCTATCTGTTGGGGACGCAACATTTCTTTGATAGTCTCTTGACTCCACACGGCAGGAGGTTTGCCATGCAATACTCGCAAGAGTTCAACTCCAACTTTGGCTAAATCTGATGCTGTTGTCCACAAACCTGCTGCTGCCATCTCAGGATAAACGTGGTGCTTGCCTTCAAGTGGGACACCAGAGAACGGGTGAGCCGTTGCTGCTTTTGCTAACCAATCATTCTGAAGCGGCTGTTGGTAAGTACTATTTGTCATGTCCAAGGGGTCGAGTACCAATTCACGCATGATTTCTGGAAAAGGTTGCTTGAGCAAATCAACTAATACTTGTTGGGCAACTATTGTGCCGCCACCCGAATAGCGGTAATGCAAACCAGGAATGATATTTACCTCCACTTTATCGGTATTGGCTGGGGGTTTGCCATTGAGAACTTGAACCGTGGTTGGCAATGGATCTGAGTTGGGATAGCCAGGAAAGCCATGCACAGTCAAGCCAGCAGTATGACTCAACAACTGGCGCAGCGTTATTCGGGGTTGCCAAGGAGCGATCACAGGCACACGCCATGAGGTGAGATAATTATTGACATCTTCATCAAGACTGAGACGACCTTCTTGTGCAAGACGCATGACCGCTAAGGCAAAAACTGGTTTGCTGATTGAGGCTGCTTGAAACAACGTATTTGGTGTAACTTTAGAAGTTGTTCTGGCCTCACACACCCCAAATCCACGCGCCCATTCAATTTCAAAATCATTAATAACTGCAATACTGATACCTGGGGTATGGTAATGCGTCAATTGCTCATTCAATGTTTTTGGTAAACCAAATTTTCCTTCTAACGCTGTTACTGGCAGAAGATTATTGATGACACGCTTAATGCGTTGTTCAATGGATTGCAGCATTGGTGTACGCCACTTTTCCGTTCTGGGTTTTTCAGTACTATCCAATTCTACTGAAACTTTGCGATCGCCCTTCTAATGTCCCTGTACGGGTTGTCTTATAGCAGTAATTAGCAAAAATCGATGCTGTCTACGTCAAGCGATTCTCATGGAGACGGTTTGCGATGTCTACGACGGGCTACGCCTACGCACTACAAAGTTAAGTTAATGCATCGGCTTGCATTGTGAATGCGGCGGCCGCCTTGTTAATACATCGGCTTGCATTGTGAATGCAGCGGCCGCCTTGTTAATACATCGGCTTGCATTGTGAATGCAGCGGCCGCCTTGTTAATACATCGGCTTGCATTGTGAATGCATCGGCCGCTTTGTCAATGCGTTAGCTTGCATAAGCTAACCGACTTTATCTCTAACTTTGTTTTAAACTGTCGCGTTTACAATTTGCATTTTTTTTAATTTTGGGAAAAGCTTTAAATCTTCTCCCCCGTCCCTCCATCTATTCAAGGGGGAGAATTAAGAACTTTACAGTTTATCTAAAAACTTCACCTGATTGTTATTTTGTGCCTTGGATTGGGCAGATTAAATATATAGCTTATCACCTATGCATGTATGCCTAACCAAGATACAACACGTCGTTTACGTCTTCAAATCATTAGTCAAGATATTACCTCATTCCACGGTTTACAAACCGTCGGCACCTACAATACAAACCGTTCTAATGCCTCTGTTGCAAACATCCAGCAAGCTTATCAGACTATGTTGACACAGCAACAAGCTGAAACCGAGAAACTAGCTTTATACCGTGCTGCTGTCGATGCTGCTCGATTAGCAGAATGGGAATTTCACAATGCTGTATTAGCCATGAAAGAAGTTGTGCGCGGACAATATGGCTCAGATAGCGATCAAGCCCAAGCGGTTGGGCTGAAGAAAAAATCAAACCGCAAGCGTCCCACTCGCAAAAACTTGGTTGCAGTTGCAAGTCAATCAATTTAACTATATCAACCAGACCAATAAAGACGATGGGAGCAATGCGATTTTGTTAGATGACCCAAAAAAAAATGCGATCGCCTTGCGCGAATATATTCCGATTCTTTGGAGGAGACAGTCAAAAATCTGTTGCAATCTTGGGGAAGCTGAATCGTCCTTATTTGACCGTGCCAATTTTAGATTTTAGATTTTAAATTTTAGATTTTTTTGGTTCATGCCCCGTCCAAGCGTGGGCAAAATAAGTCTTGTTAGAGGAAATCCTTGCATCCTTACTTAAGCCCCGTACCCGTACTTCGTCCTGCTGTTCGCTTTCGTGGTCTGTTTCAATCCAAAATTCAAAATCGTTCGACTGAGCGTAGCCGTACTCCTTCTCTACGAGACGCTCCACGAACGGAGAAGCAAGCTACACGTAGCGTTCCGCAGGAAAGTCCAAAATTCAAAATTGATTGACCGTTGTTTAGCTGTCTGTGGCCAGTAATCGGGAACGCTAGATTTATGCGCTATTTATAAAGTTAGTCTCTTGCATCAATTAATTCAAAAAATTGCGAAATCTGTTTAGTCGAACGGATGTGATAAACACTTTTGATGTTTTGAGCCTGCTCGATATATTTACGATATTTTGCAGTCAAATACTTGTGACATAACCAAAGCGCACGGTAGCTATTAACCGAACTTCTCAATATTGGACTGTTAGAGGGCCAGCCTTCTGGCGGTTTAAAGTAACCTGTGATTAGTCGTTTAGTGACCCACCATCCATGCACATATAGTGGTAGATCGACAAAAATCAGAGTATCCGCCTTGTCTAGTCGTGGCCAGAGGGTTTCCATACAACCAAACCCGTCAATAATCCATTGATCAGTAGCTAAAATTTTCTGATGGGCGCTTAAAAAGTCTTCATGTAGAACTTCAGTTCCCCCTGATTGATATTTAATTTTGTCCAAGACGTGAAGTGGCAAACCAGTGATTTGGGATAATCTCTTGCTTAAAGTTGATTTACCGCCTCCAGCATTGCCAAACACTGCTACTTTTTTCATCACCGCTCTCCTTATAATCTGAGCAAGTAAAAGCTGGCACAAGTTTGTCAGGAAAGAATAAGAGTTTTACTCATATTACCTTTATACTACAATAAGTGTTGCCGGAAAATTTGTACTACTTTACTTTGGTATTGTTTATCCTATGCCTACGCTCTATCAACTAGGCAAAGTGTGTCAAATTCTAGCCAAAGACAACCCAAAACTGAGGGGCAAGGGTGGTATTGGGCGATTGTCAGCGCAGTGAATTATAACTTTTTCTCATTTAACCACATTTAGAGACTATCATCGTCTCCTAGTGCGATCGCATTTGTTGATCAGATACAATCTAGTCAAAAAAGAAGTATATAATGTCAACCGAACAAAACAAAGCTATTGTTCTTCAGTTTTATAAAGCTTTTGACAATCGGAATATTGAGCAAGCATTAGCACTTCTGGCTCCCAATTTTGTCGCTCATTTGGCTGGCGAATCTGAACCCCTCAATAGCGATGGTTTCAAACAGTTTGGTATGGCATTTTATTTAGCTTTTACTAATGGTCAACATAAATTTGACGAAGTAATTGTTGAAGGCGATAAAGTAGCCACCTGTGGAACGTTTACAGCTACACATTTTGGTAATTTTCAAGGTCTTCCTCCAACAGGTAAGCAAATCAAGTTATCAATCATGCACATTGATCGCGTTGACAATGGCAAAATCATTGAACATTGGGGCCAAGGCGACGCACTAGGATTAATGCAACAGTTGGGTATTATCTTTTTACCAGGCCCCGCACTTTTGCCGCATATTTTTAAAAGCTTTTTATCTAAGCCGTTTAAGAAGCCTGCAATAAAGGCACAAAAGCTAAGATAACTCTCGATAAATGAAACACCATCAGCCATTTGACCTAGAGTAGCAGCAACGTTGGATGCAACAGAGGTTAAGGGCGCACAGATGTGCGCCCCCACAAGTTGATTATTTACAAAGCCTTTATTTAAGTTCCTAACTAAACTTTTGCTTCCAAAGACTTGAGTAACTCGGTATTCACACCCGACTCACGAGTCAGAGCAATTTTGCCAGTGCGGGCGATTTCTCTCAAACCAAACTTTTGCAACACCTGGACGATCGCTACCATTTTACCTGGATCTCCCACAACTTCTAAGGTAAGAGAATCTTCCGCCACATCCACGACTCGCGCCCGGAAAATCTGAGACAGTTCGATCACTTCTGAGCGATTGGTGCTACTAGCATTCACCTTCAAAAGCATTAATTCCCGCTCGACGCAAGGAGTTTCGGTAATGTCCTGTACCTTAAGGACATTGACTAACTTGTACAATTGCTTGGTGAGTTGCTCGATAATGCGATCGTCACCAGGTATAACCATCGTAATTCGCGAGACTCCTCCTTGTTCAGCAGGGCCAACAGCAAGGCTTTCAATATTAAAGCCGCGACGCGCAAATAAACTAGAAATGCGGGAAAGAACACCCGCCTCATCTTCTACCAGAACTGAAAGGGTATGTTTCATCTTCGCCAACAGAGGCTAGAGCAGGAATTGAGTAATGCAGACACTAGTTAACGCCTACGCTAGACGTACTACCGCACTAAAAAAGTCAGTGCGACCTTCTATTTTAAACTTAATAGTTACACTCATTGCATTCCTAGAGATAAATTGAGCAGAAATCATACTGCAAGCAGGAATTTGATTGAGTGCATATCTTTTCATTGGCAGATGCGGCTTTTTTGTAAAGCCTTTATACTCAGGTTTGATAAGCCTCTAATAGGAGAAAAGTTTTTATGGGTTGGTTACAAAGATTATTTGGTATGGAAAAACCTCAAAATGCAGAAGTAAATCCGACTGCACAAGCAATACCGGAAGCTGCGACTAGTAACGTTGCATCTACTTCTACTCAATCAATACCGCCAGAACGTGTAGGATTAAACGGAGAATACGACCAAAGTGGTTTAGCAAAGCGGGTAGCGTTGGCATTTGATGAAGACCCCCAACTCGACGATGTTAATACCCTTTGGGTGGCTCAGACTGGTAGCACTGTGGTGTTGAAAGGTAAAGTCCCCAGTCAAGAAATTCTCAACAAAATGATTTCTGTAGCCAATTCTGTGAATGGTGCGACAGATGTTGACACTAACCAAGCCACGATTGGCTAGGTGTAAGAGGGCAGAAGCCAGAAGGAGATCAGGGGGATGAGGGAGCAGAGGAAACAGAGAAAAAATTTTAACTCCAAACTCCTAACTCCTAACTTTAAACTCCTAACTCTTAACTCCTAACCCTTCTCTCAATCCAATCTAAAATAGCTTGGTTAACTTGTTCAGGACATTCATCATGGGGACAATGCCCTACATCTTCCAAATTCAGCACTTCCAATTTCTCGTTATACTGGGCAAATTGGTTAGCCAAGGCTGGGGGAACAAACCGATCTTTTTCTCCCCAAATTAACAACATCGGAATTGTTAAGGTTGGTAATACTTTCTTGACACTGGGACTAAAGTTAATTCCGATCGCAGCTTTGAACAAAGCACTAAAAGCTCTAGTGGAACCCCGGTCTTGGGGAGGCTCAGCTAAAATTTCTATCAGTTCATCGCTAATCGCCTCTGGGTTAGCGTAGGCGAAACTAGCCCAGCGACGCAGCACCCCAGGACGGCGCACGAAATTAAACACAGGTTTAAGTATCAACGGCGAAGCGACAATATTTTTAATTGCTCTGACAAGCGGTTGCAGCACAGTCGGAATTGCTTCTTGCTCTAATGACGGGTCGGGTAAACTCATCATCACCATACCCCGCACCATATCAGGATGAGCAGCGGCGGCGGCCATAGAAATCAGTGAACCATTGGAATTACCTACTAATATCGCTGGTTGACGGATAAATGTTTTCCAGAAATCGTAAACCTGCTCTACCCAAAGTTCAATGCTGTAATTAGCTGCGGCTTTTTCAGAAGCGCCAAAACCCAACATATCTATAGCGTAGACTGTGTGATATTCACCCAACACCTCTAAATTATGTCGCCAATGACCAATAGAAGCGCCAAAGCCATGTAGTAATATCAGAGGTGTTGTTTTGTGGTGATTTTGGCTAGGGCGAATGTAGGTGTAGCGGGTTTGCCAGCCACGCCAAACCCAATCCCTTTGATTACCAACCCGTTCCTGCCAGTGTAGTGTAGTGATCGCAGTCTCCTTTAATTTATCAGCGTTGAAATACTATTATAAAACTTTGATTTTTCACGTTATGTGGAAAAACCAACGCCAAACCTAACTCCCAGCGCCAACGTTATCAGGGCTTGTCATTACCCAAATCTGACAATCCCCCCTTCGTTGCTATTCCGCCTTGGAATAGAATTCCAAGGCTAATAGCTAAAGTCCTTTCCAGAGGACTAAACAACAAATTTCAGTCCACTTGAGTGGACTTGAGCTATTAGCCCAGAACTTTAGTTCTGGCGGGATGTGCATCAGTGCAATACTTTAACTGTTACAAAAATGTGGGTAATGACAAGCCCTACAAGGGACAATACTGCGTAGGTTTTGCCTAAAAAATAAAAATGTGTAGGTTGGGTTGAGGAACAAAACTCAACATTTTGCGGGGTAGGTTGGGTTGAACTAAGTAAAACCCAACCTACAAATATAGCGCTTTTCGTTTATATGCAATACACTTTGACCTCTCTCCTAAAAGGCGACGATTAACTTACCCTCAATGTCCCACACCCGCGCGGTTTTGTCTGCTGAGGCAGTGACAATGTGTTTGCCATCCGGACTAAAACTGGCGCTGTTGACATGTTGGATATGCTTTTTGAGTTTATTTTGCTCGTGAATGTTGTCAACTCTCTGGTTGATAGCTACCGCATCTATCTAAGTAAATTAATCAGTGGTTTTTGACTATGAATACTACTAAACTTACTGTATGTAAGATAATATGTTACATTAGTTTTGCGAGATATCCAGCATTTGTGAACTTGACGTTCTGGAGAGATGATATTGTTCAATGCGATCGCTTACGGTGGGCGGTCACACCATCGCAAAAAGTATTGCTAAATAATTGTAATAATATTTAACATCAGTCTAAGTTGTGTAATTTAGATTAACTATTGCAAAGAAATTCTCTTAGAGTGAGTAGAATGACAAATACAACGACGCAACTAGTTTATGGATTAGCTACCCTAGAAGTGTAGACTATTTTTTCAGTCCTGAGTTATTTGAGTATTTTGCCTCTGAGGCATAGCAATCTAGACCACACTAAATCCTTCATTAAGAGCTCCCACAAATCATAATGCCTGTGATTGAGAAGAAAAGAACTCGCGATCTGCCCCAAATTAACGAACGAATTCGCTTCCCGAAAATTCGAGTCATTGACACTGACGGTGCCCAACTGGGAATTATGCTCCCACAGGAAGCACTACAACTAGCAGAAGAAAAAGAGCTAGATTTGGTGCTACTCAGTGACAAAGCTGACCCGCCAGTTTGTCGGATTATGGACTACGGGAAATACAAGTTTGAGCAGGAGAAAAAGGCGCGGGAAGCCCGGAAAAAGCAGCACACGGCTGATGTCAAAGAAGTTAAGATGCGCTACAAAATAGAAGAACACGACTACAACGTGCGTGTTAAGCAAGCAGAGCGCTTTTTGAAAGATGGTGATAAAGTCAAAGCTACTGTAATGTTCCGGGGTCGAGAAATTCAACACAGCGATCTAGCAGAAGATTTGCTCAAACGAATGGCAACGGATTTGGAGCCATTTGGTGAGGTTCAGCAAGCGCCAAAAAAAGAAGGGCGAAATATGATGATGCTCATCTCGCCCAAAAAATAATTCTCTAACTGTTTAATAGACTAAGTTTGAAAATCCCCTAACTTATAGCTAGGGGATTTTTTCATTTTTCGTTTGGATGCGCCCAAAGCTTTGAGTTCGTTTAAATTTATCTAAAATCGATAGTCCTGAAGGCTAAGTGGGAAACATAATACTCAGTTGCTTAGGACTTTTGCTATTTCCAGGAGATGAGGGACAAGGAAGACAAGAGGACAAGGAGGATAAGGAAAACAAGAAAGTATTTTCTTCCCCTGCTTTCCCTGCTCCCCCTGCTCCATTACGCGGTGATACTACCAGAAAATAAAAACTGCATGGAACTGAAAAATCACTGGTTGGTTGCAAATAAAGTCGCTTTACCACGACTACTACAGTGGGTGAATCTCCGACCAGAGGAGAGCGAACGAACTCAGATAATGTTTATTTTTTATACAACTGTATCTGTAGGATTGCGGTGGGCAGAGGACAGTACGGTGGCGCTGTTTTTGGACGAATATGGGACTCACCTACTGCCGTGGATGTATATTGCCAGTGCTGTGATGAGTGCAGGACTGGTTTTTTTATACTCTTGGCTGCAAAAAATTTTTCCCTTACGCCGGGTGATTGTAGCGATCGCACCTTGCATGTTAATGCCATTAGTTTTATTAGTTGTATTACGTTGGGGAGCGCACTTTTCCTACCTAGTAGTAATTTCGGTATTTCTGCTGCGGCTGTGGGTAGATGCACTTTATGTGGTCAATGACCTCAACACCTCCATCGTCGCCAACCAAATATTTAACATTCGGGAGATTAAGCGGACTTACCCACTGGTGAGTAGTGGCCTTTTAGTAGCAGATGTAATCAGTGGCTTTAGTTTGCCTTGGCTAGTGCAATACGCCACGCTGAATAAGATCATTCTCATCGCCTGTGTAGTGATTTTATTCGGATCAGGGATTTTATTCTATTTAACTCATCACTATCGAGCAGCTTTTCCTGAAACCCCACAAAGACTAATTCCTGAAGACCAAGCCTCACGAGCGCGTTTCCTCAAAAGTCCGCTGAAGCGCTATGTCTGGCAGTTGTTTGCTTTTGTAGGTCTGTTGCAAGTTATTGGGTTGTTAATAGATTTTCAGTATCTGCGCGAACTCCAATCTAATTTGAACGACCGAGAACTTGCTAGCTTCTTGGGTCTTTTTGGTGGGATGTTGGGACTGTGTGAGTTGTTGTTGCAATGGTTTATTTCCAGCCGACTCATCGAACGGATGGGGGTATTTTTCACAGCCACGCTTTTACCAATTACTGTAGGCTTTTCATTACCAGGAGTGCTGATATTTCTGCATTTAATTCCAGCCATACAATCGCAAAGCTTTTTCTGGGGTTTGGTGATTGTCAAATTCTGCGATGAACTTCTGCGCTACACCTTTGTCATGAGTAGCGGCCCCATCCTGTACCAACCGATTCCAGAGGGAATTCGCAGCCGGATGCAGACTTTATCTGGCGGAACCGCCGAAGCGATCGCTACAGGTTTGACAGGAGCACTAATTTTTGTAACTCTATTGTTTTGTGGGCGGTTTGTACCCGTACCACTGCAAAAGTGGGTGTTGGTAGCAGAAACAATGCTGATAGCTGGCACCTGTTTAAAAGTAGTTTGGGAATTGCGATCGCGCTATGTTGAACTGTTAGTCTTGAGTGTGGCACGGGGTCACTTGAGTGCAACCAATATGGGCTTACGATTCTTTAAGCAGGAGGTAGTCAAAGCTTTAGCAGAAAAAGGCAGTGAATCTGATAAACGCTCTTGCATTGAACTTTTAGCGCAAATTGACTCTCAAGGATCTGCGGAAGTTTTAGCACCTTTACTAATCAAATTAACCCCAGATTTGCAGCGCCAAAGTTTGGAAGTGATGCTAGTGGCAGGTGCAAATCCTGCTTATCTATCCGCCATCCGTCCTTTGTTAGAACAATCCCAAGAAACTAACCCCGAAGTTTTTGCTCTAGCACTGCGCTATGTTTGGCTGGCTGAACAAAATCCCAATTTAAGCCTCCTAGAAGGATACCTGAACCCTCGCCAAAACTCACTCATCCGCGCCACTGCCGCCGCTTTAGTCTTACGCCAAGGAACGCCCATGCAAAAGGTAGCAGCCACCCAAACCATGCGCCGGATGTTGACTCATAAGCAAGAACGGGAACGGGTGAATGGAGTCAGAGCGCTTAGAGAAGCAGTTTATTTGCAGGCGCTGCGGATTCACATCCCGAATTTATTACAAGATGAGTCGTTACGAGTGCGCTGTGCCGTATTGGAAATGATTGCAGCAACGCATTTAGAAGAGTACTATTCGGCACTGATTGCAGCACTTTATTACAAATCAACCCGCATTACAGCAATGTCAGCCCTAGTGCGATTGGAGAATGAAGCTTTAGAAATGCTGTTGCGGTTGGCTACGAATATTTACAAACCGGAAGTAGTGCGGATGTACGCTTGGCGAACCATTGCTCAAGTCGGCACCCAGGAAGCATTAGAGATTTTATGGGAAAACTTGGAAACATCTTGGGGCACTACTAGGGATCATATTCTTCGCAGCTTACTAAAAATACATAAACAACCAGGAATTACAGGTTTAGTGGATCGGTTTTATGAAAGTCGGGTAGAAAATTTAATCAAGCAGGAATTAAAGTTTTTAGGTGAGATTTACGCCGCATACATAGACTTTAAAACATTATACGAAAAAGAAAATCATCAATCAAGCCAGAGGATTGTGATTGTCTCGGGATTACTACAACGCGCCCTTCTAGAATTGGAATTGGATGTCAAAGAGCGGGTGCTACTGCTACTAAAACTGCTTTACTCGCCAGAAAAGATGCAGGCAGCAGCATTCAATCTGCGATCGCTCTCAGTGGTAAACTTAGCGCGGGGGTTGGAAATCTTAGAGCATACCGTAACTTTGTCTTCAAAGTCTTTATTGCTGAATATTTTAGATAACCGACCACAGTCAGAAAAATTGCAACATCTTGTAGAAGCTAAGATTGCAGAATATGAAAATATGGTAGTTAGCGATCGCCTCCACAGATTGCTGATGTTGGGTAACTTCCTTTCTGACTGGTGTTTAGCTTGCTGTTTTCATTATGCTCAAGTGACACGCATCCGACTGACCAGTTCTGAGATATTAGTGAGTTTGCGTCATCCAACTGGCTTTGTCAGAGAAGCTGCGATCGCATACTTGCATCTGGTTTCACATCGCGTTCTACTCCAAATTCTACCCCAGTTACAAAAAGATCCACATCCTCTGGTGGCTGCTCAAGTTAAAGAGTTGCTCGAAAAATACCAGTTTAAAAATTACAATTGAAAAAAACTGAATATAGAGAAAATAACAAATGAAAATTAACTTATGCTCTTGCAGCATTTACATGATTGAAATTGAAGCAAGCTATTCATTAGAGGTTGTTTGAAAAGTCATAATTGATGTATCAAATATTTTTTACCCTACCCTAACCCTCCCCTTGTAAAGGGAAGCCACTGCGTTGTCTGATTTCGTTCAAATTCGTGGTGTCCAGATCCCCGACTTCTCTAATAAGTCGGGGATCTAACTTTTCACGAATAATTTAGGATTGCTATAGTAAAATAATTTTTATATTACCAAAGCTAATTCAAAAAGGCTACATCTCGCGACGCTAAGAGCATTCAGCACTCAGTAACCAGCAGTTTCTCAAGCTACATCTTCATTTCCTTGTTAGCCTATAGAGTGGAACAAGAAGTTACAGAGCATCAAGAACAGCCATGTACGTACTCATAGGTGGAGCAGGCTTAGTGGGGCTAAGTTTAGCGCAAAAACTGGTAGAACTAGGGCATACTGTTGCCGTAATTGACATTGATCCTATCGCTTGCCGCTATGCCCGTGAACAAGTGGGAGCAATGGCTTTTGAAGGCAGTGCTGTGAGTACAGAAGTATTGTTAGAAGCTGGGATTCGCAAAGCCGGCTCCTTGGCAGCTGTTCTAAGAAGTG
Organism: Nostoc sp.; assembly: GCF_036916575.1. Taxonomy (GTDB): domain Bacteria; phylum Cyanobacteriota; class Cyanobacteriia; order Cyanobacteriales; family Nostocaceae; genus Nostoc. The sequence goes on along the minus strand of NZ_JBALGC010000004.1, from coordinate 234,838 downwards.
ATGCCTTAAACTTGGCAATGGTAACTCTTGCTAAACACTACGGTGTTCCCCACCTTTTAAGTCGGATGCGCCACTCCGATTTTGCTGAACCACTGCGGATAGCTGGAGCCAACCATATCATCAGTACTGTGGAACTAGCGGTTTCAACAATGGTGAATGCCATCGAGTATCCCCAAGTAGAATCAATGATGCATTTTGAGCAGGGACAGATTGAGGTTCTGAAACTTTCTATCCCAAACAATTGCTATGTTGCTGGTCGTAGCGTTGCCGAAATTGCTCAGGATTCCCAATTCCCTACTGGTTCGCTAATTATTGGCTATCAACCCCATCCCCATGAAGATTTGATGATTCCTAACGGCAGTACAATACTGGAACCTCATTCAACTGTGCTGATTGTGACTAAACCAGGATCTTTACATCAAGTCATTGATTTTATTGAACAAAAATGTTGAGCGCAGTCCTTACCTAAACTGTTTATTAGGGAACTCCAAAAATTAAATTATCCAAATTCTTGTATCCAATACAACTATCAGATTCATCTTCCCCTGCTCAATAACAGCTTTACAGCGATTAGATATTTTTTATTTTGAAGTCCCTTAAGTGGGGTTAGCTACACATGTATAAAAAATTAGTATAAATAAATTTTGATGAAGCTGTATCCACATATTTATTTAGCGATCGCTATTATTTTTCTTGCATCTTGTAAATCAACAAATATTCCACCCAAGTCACAACCCGATGCCACTCAAGCAACCCCATTGCAAAAAACCGTGACACTGGATAATAATTTTAAGATAGCAAGCGGTCAAACTGTTTATGTTCCTGTCTATTCTCATATCTATCATCACAATCGGCAGGAAATTTTCGAGTTAGCAGTTACGCTCAGTATTCGGAATACAGATTTGACCAATCCGATGATCATTACTTCCGTGCGCTACTATAACTCAGATGGGAAATTAGTTAAGCAGTATTTGGAGCGCCCTATTCAACTTGATGCGCTAGCTTCTACAGATTTTTTTATAAATAGAAATGACACCAGTGGAGGTTTAGGCGCAAACTTTATTGTAGAGTGGGTAGCCCAAACAGAAATATCCGAACCTATAGTGGAGGCAGTCATGATTGGTACTGACTTTCAACAAGGAATTTCTTTTATCAGTCCGGGTAGGGTAATTAAAGATCAAAATAACTATAAGCGATCGCCTTCAAAATAATTCATAATTCGTAATTAAGTTTCCTCGTTCCCATGCTCCGCACGGGAATGCATTATACGTCTTGCAAAAGTCGCTCAGGAAGATTTGATTTTGGGGAGACAAAGCCAGGGCTATTTCGTTCTATTTTTAGGGCAGTTTTGACGAATCTTTTTGGGAAAAACAAGAATTTAGCAACGAACCTACCCCTGAAAAATGCCCATTTTGTGGGAATTAACTCGTAAGCATAAAAACGTGACATTTTAGAATGAAATAGCCCTGAGACAAAGCTCGTAATTGTAGAGGGTAGCAATCAGATTAAACCTTAAACCAAATCTTTTTCGGCGATTTCTATAAGTAAGGGACAAAATTTTAAACACCTTCAGCCTGCGATTTACATGCTCACCTAAAATTCTAATTTTGGCTAATTCTTGATTACTCTTTTTATCTTCATAACTTAATTTACCGCCTCTGGTTTTTTTCGCACTATTTCTAGTATCTGCTTGAAAGTCTCTGAGCGTATACCACACAAGCGTTTAAAGTCTTCTGGCTAATGGTTCTTTACTTGTTCGTAGGTCATCAATGCTACCCAACTCTAAACTACTTCTCCCACACATCTAGGACTTTTGCAAGAGGTATATTGAACAATCGAATGAATGGAAAGTACTTAAAATAGAACCTCCCATTCCGTACCTAAAGTGATAGAAGAACACTAATCACGATTAAACAATCACAAAGTTGTTTTCAGTTAGCGTTACACTACCCAAAAGTTGTGCAAATTTTACCTGAGTAAATTCAGCTGCACTGCCATCTGCGTCAAAGTACAATGCACCCGTAATATTGTCATAGATAAATCGTTGATTACTTGTCGTTGCAGATGTTCCGATTGTAAACTGATTAGCGAAGAGTGAACCTATTGATAACCTTGCAGATGTTCCGATTGTAAACTTATTAGCTGCTAATGATAACTCCTCATCAAAACCAGCAGCCGATACCTGAATTAGGTCATTGGTAGCGTTGAAGTCATAAATAGTATCAACACTTCCATAATAACTATTGAAAACAAAGGTATCAGTACCAGTTCCTCCATAGAGACTATCATTACCCCGGCCACCTGTGAGGATATCATTACCATCATCCCCAGAGAGTAGATTATTGCCCGAATAGCTAGCACTCAAGCTATCATTACCTGCACCGCCAATAATTGTATCATTGCCAACATTACCATAGAGCGTATCGTTGCCATTGCTCCCCACAATGTTGTCATCGTACTCTGTACCTGAGATATTTAATCGTTCGATATTCTTGTAGCTAACCCCATCCGTGCCCGCCGTAATTGAGCCAATGTTAGTAATAGCATTGAATGTCGTTATGATTCCTCCAGTAGCATAGTTAAGATTGACGGAGTACAAATCGTCACCCTTACCCCCATCTATCGTATCATTGCCACTCCTACCACCATTGTAATTATCATTGTTTCCGGAGAGCGTATCGTTGCCATCGTTCCCCACAATGTTGTCATCGTACTGTGAACCTGAGATATTTAATCGTTCAATATTCTTATAGCTAACGCTATTCGTGCCCGCTGTAATTGAGCCAATGTTAGTAGTGGCATTGAATGTGGTTGTGATTCCTCTGCTAGCAAACCTATAATTGCCGGACAACACATCGTCACCCTTGCCCCCATCTATCGTATCATTGCCACTACCGCCTGTGGAGAGCGTATCGTTGCCATCGTTCCCCACAATAAAATCATTGTACTCTGTACCTGAAATATTTAATCGTTCGATATTCTTGTAGCTAACGCTATTCGTGCCCGCCGTAATTGAGCCAATGTTAGTAGTGGCATTGAATGTCGTTGTGATCCCCCCTGTATAATAATATGTGTAATCGACGGACAATAAATCGTCACCCTTACCCCCATCTATCGTATCTTTGCCACCATCGCCTGTGGAGAATGTATCGTTGCCATCGTTCCCCACAATAAAATCATCGAACTTTGTACCTGAGATATTTAATCGTTCTATATTCTTGTAGCTAACGCTATAACTGCCCGCCGTAATTGATGCAATGTTAGTAGTGGCATTGAATGTTGTTGTGATTCCTCTGGTAGGATTGCCAAAATTGACTCACAACACATCGTCACCCTTACCCCCATCTACTGTTTGTGTCAGTAAATCAGAATCAGAGGAGGCATAATATTTGGATAAGAAGCTTAGATAGAAGGAATCATCACCATCGCCCCCAGAGAGTAGGTTATCGCCTGTCGAACCGCTAGCATCCAAGGTATCATCACCAGCGCCACCGTTAAGGGTATTATTGCCAGACGAGCTATAGTCGTAGTAGAAGTCGCTAGCTTGATTCTGATCGTCGCCAGAGATGTTAAGAAAATCATTGCCATCGCCCCCAGAGAGCAGGTTATCGCCTCTTGAACCGCTAGCACCCAAGGTATCGTCACCAGCGCCACCGTTGAGGGTGTTATTGCCAGACGAGACAGAGTTGGTGGAGGAAAAGAAGTAGTATCCGCTACCTCCATACTCATAGCCAGAGATGTCAAGAGAATCATTGCCATCGCCTCCAGAAAGCAAGTTATCGCCCTTTGAACCCCTAGCACTCAAGGTATCGTTACCTGCACCACCATTGAGGGTATTATTGCCTAACAAGAAAAGGTCATATTTTTGTGGACCGTAGAAGGAGCCGGAGTCATACTGGTAGCCAGAGGCAAAGAGAAAATCATTGCCATCGCCCCCAGAGAGCAAATTATCGCCTAGTAAAAAGTCAACATTCAAGGTATCGTTACCAGCACCACCGTTGAGAGTATTATTGCCCGGACCACCCCTCAAAAGGTCGTTACCACTCTTGCCGTCAATGATGTCATCACCTCCCTGACCATTGATGACATCATCTGAGTTGTCAAAGCCGTTAACATTATTGGAGAGGTCGTTAAGAAAGGTAACAGTGTTCTTTTTGAAGATAGTGCTTTGAGTGGAGTTGGCATTGAAAACATCAAAGCTGTCTGTGATGGTAGTTTGTCCATCAAACAAAATATTGCCCAAGTCTACAGTGGCTCCTGTAGATTTGCTCAAGTTTTCCAGGTTTTCCAGGGCAAAGTTTTCCAGGATGAGTTTGCTAGGACTAAACACCTCAGAAAAGCTGATTTCCAGATTGTTGTCATTTTGGGTCAACAGCAGATTTTTGGCAGTTAAGCCTGCACCTTGAAATGTTAGGGTGTCTACTTCGGCAATGACTGCTGCTGTCGGGTTTGTTCCTTTACCTACGCCACCGAAATCAGTGATATTATTATTGTTGATGAAGGAGTCGTAAACAAATTTAAATTTATCTTTGCCACCGCTACCTGTGAAGATATCCTTGCCATCGCCATCTGTGAGGATATCATCGCCATTACCACCGTTGAGGGTATTATTACCAAAGGCGCCAGAGGCAAAAAGAGAATCATTGCCATCGCTCCCAAAGAGCAGGTTATCGGCTGGGGAATTGCTAGCATTTAAGGTATCGTCACCTACACCACCGTTGAGGGTGTTTTTGTCACGTTGTTCCTGGAAGTAGTCCTCCGCTTCGGGAGGGGAGTTAGAGACAGAGAGAGAATCATTGCCATCGCCCCCATTCAGTAGCTTATCGCCTGATGAATCGCTAGCACTTAAGGTATCGTCACCAGCACTACCAATGAGAGTATCATTACCGTTGGTTCCAATTATATTTGCCATAATTTTTACCTACCTAAATCGTTTTTTTCAGTAACTTCAGTTTTCAAGTTGATATTTGTGCGGTTTTCAGGCACAAAAATTCGCCGAAATTTGATTAACTTAGTGCCATTCCCCCATGCCCGATGTCCAATACTTCTCTTCTTAGGTTGCGCCCTAAGCGTAGCTATGCCGCAGGCTTTACGACTCCGCTCAGTACAAGTGCCCAACAAATTAATCATCTTCTAGTTTCAACAATTGTTCATCAAGAGTTTGTATCCGCCCGCGCACAATTTCTTCTGAGAGAATTCGCTTCCGCATTGCCTCATTGAGTGCTCCTTTTTCTGCCAGCAGTAAACGGCGGCGAATGGCATCAAGTTTACTGCTGTTGCCACTTTTGCCTTCCAACTTATCAGGGCGACGATTATAAAGTTCCCGCAGTGTCTTTTCTGCACCAGCAATTCGCACCTGATAAGCTGAACGCATCTCTTCATAAACGGCTTTTGGTAACACCCCTGATTTCAACAGGCTATCTAATTCATCCTGTGCTGCCTTACCTGTCATCAACTGGGCTTGTAATTCTTCAACCTGTTGTTGAACTTCTGAAAATTTAGATAATTTTAAGCGTTTTACCACCCAAGGCAAACTTAAACCCTGTGCGACTAATGACACCAGCACACTGCCGAAGACTATAGCAATCAGGACTTCTCGCCCTGGTAATGTAGTGGGTAAGCTCAGTGCCAGAGCCATTGAGAGTGAACCTTTGATGTTGCCTAAAAAGAGTAAATGTTGCCAGCGCAACGGAATTGGGCGGTCAAACCAACGAACCGCTGCTAGTAGAGGATAGACCGTAAGAACTCGCCCGACTTGATAAGCCAAAACTGCAAGTAGAATTGCAGGTAAAGTTTTCCAGAGTGTTACCAGGTCTATTTCTACACCAATCAATAGAAAAATAAAGGTATTGACAGTAAAACTGGCATATTCCCAGAAACTCAACAAGGTAATGCGACTAGAAGCAGAAGTATTCCCAGAAAGGCCTAAATTCCCGAAAATTAATCCAGCTACAACAACGGCGACAGCACCTGATACATCTAGAAATTCTCCAGCCTGGAAAGTGCCTAATGCAACTGCTACCGTCAGTAATAGACTGCTAAGGGGATCATCCAAACGGGCGAATACAGGTATGCTCAAGTAGCCTAAGACTAACCCCACAAGGCAGCCTCCTAGAGAGATAAATAGGAATTGTTGGATTCCCTGTAGTAAGGTGAGTGAACCTGTCGAATATACTTGCAAAACCAGGTTGAACGTAACTAGGGCAGCAGCATCGTTAAATAAAGTTTCTCCTTCAACGATGGTGGAAAGCCGGGAGGGTACCGGTATTTCCTTAAAGATAGCAATCATTGAAACTGTATCAGTGTTTGCCAGCATTACTCCTACAAATAAGGCAGGTATCCAGCTCAGTCCCAGTCCAAATTTCAATAGGACGGCAATAATAGCGCTGGAAAGCACAGCCCCTGGCCCAGCTAGTAGGGCAATTGGTTTAAAGGTGCTGCGTAGGCGACTGACATCTGTATTAATACCAGCTTCAAACAGGAGAATTGGCAGGAAAAGATTCAAAACAAGGGTTGGATTTAAACCAATCGGACGAGACAATAGCTCAGTGATGGGCAAACCTGCTAATACTAAACCCACAACATAAGGGATTCGCAACCGCCGGGATAGCAAAGCTACACCTGTAGCAACGAGCAAGAGAATAATTGAAACTTTGACTAATTCAGTAACATCCACTATTACGTTTTGGAAAGTTATTTGGACTTGACTGATAGATTTTCTCCTCATTTATGCCAAATTAGCAACTTTAACGTGTAAGTTCAGAACTGAACAGGCCAGTACCTCGCTACCGCTAAAAGTGTACCCACTGCTATAGCAATTACCCCCTTGCGTAACCCACTCAGATTTCACACACTCATTCAAGAATCTATCCCACTAATACAAGAATGTGGTAATCTATCTATTTATCGAAATAGAAGGTATATGACTATATGGCTGGACGAGCGACCGTATATATATAACTATAGCAATCCTAAATAAAATACAAACTAATGGTACATTTATACAAAAATGAAGTTCCTTACCAATCAATAAGAATTTGATTTTCCTAAACTCTATCAGGCTCAACACTGTTCGGATCTCAAATAGGATTGCTATATGATACAAATAAATTTCATTTTGAACTAACAATGTTAAACCAAAAAATTATCAAAAATACTTCGATATTCCCTTTTTATTCTCCTTGGTTTATTATCATTATTTTTTCTGTTCTTGGTTTAATAGGTATTCTCAACCATTCGATGTGGCGAGATGAACTAAATCCCTGGCTGATTGTTAGAGATAGTGAATCTTTCGGCGATTTAATTACAAATATTCGTTATGAAGGTCATCCTGTTCTCTGGTATTTTTCTCTGGCAATTCTCAGAAAAATAGTAGATGATCCTATTATTATACAAATTTTCCATTGGGCAATTACAGTTGTTTCAGTTGCTATTTTTTGCCTATATAGCCCTTTTAATTATCAACAAAAATTTCTGTTTTCCTTTGGTTTTTTTCCTTTTTATGAATATCTTTTAATTTCTCGAAATTATGCCTTTAGTATGTTGTTCATTTTTGCCTTCTGTACGATTTTTTCATCCCGAAAAAGAACTTATGCTTATTTGGCAATTTTATTGGGTTTATTAGCAAATAGTAATGTTTATGGTTTATTTGGATCATTTTCCTTATCATTGACTTTGCTAGCTGAATTTTGTTTTGATAGCAAACATCGCCAGCAGTATTTTAGTCAAAGCCAAAAATACGACTCATTTTTAAGTATTATAATTATCATATTTTCTTTTATTTTATCCATTTATATTATTACTCCTCCGACAGATAGTTATCTTCATGGTGGGTTAAACAATAATTGGCTAATGCAATTAGATATCCGTCATTTGTTGAAAAGCATAGGTAGAATATTTGCGAGTTATTTATTAATTATTCCTGCACAAAAAAAATGGCTGGATTTAATTGTTTGTGCAGCAATTGCTTTATTTATTGTAATTTTAACCTTGATGAAATTATCTAAAAAGCCAGTTAGCCTCTTTTTCTACATTATAGGGACTTGTGTAATATTTGCGTTTACATACTTGAGATTTACAGGGATGCCTCGGCATTTTGGACATTTTTATTTAGTTATGATAGCTGCTTTATGGCTGGGAAGTTATTATCAAGAGTCTACTGTTTTACTCAAGAATTTTTCTGTTCGTCCAAATTTAATTACATTTGTTCAAAAATGGCATTATATCGTTTTGATGCTAATTCTTTGTGTCCAGTTTGGGGGAGGTATTTACAGTTTTTCAAGAGATTTAGTTGTACCATTTTCTGCTAGTCGGGAAACAGCTCAATATATTCAAAAAGCTGGGTTAGATAATGAGTTTATTGTTGCTAGTCGAGATGCAAATATGGCTCCTTTAGCGGGTTATCTCAATCGAAAGTTTTACTATCCTGAGCTTCAAAAAATGGGAAGCTTTACCCTATTTAAAAAAGGTCGTCAAGATGTCGAGCAAGCTGAGATATTAAGTCAAATTAATTCTCTACTTATAAATAAAGATGAGCAAAAGAAAATTTTGCTGATTTTAAATAAAAAACTGAATGTCAACCGTAATGATTTGAAGATTGTTCCGATCAAAGATTTTCAGAGAGGCTGGGTGGATAATGAACGATATTATCTTTATTGGGTAGATGAAGCATAAAGTACCAAGTAGAGCGATGCCTACGGCGGCAAGCTACGCACTTCTGCCCGCTTGTTTTCCCCAACAGGGATATAGTTATAGCTAAATTAGCACTCTTTAATCACTTTAGGCAGAAATTAACAATTCAAAATTCCAAATTCACGCATTGTACTCCTACAAAGAAGCAAGCTACGCACAGCGTCTCGTACAGGACGGGAGCAAACAATAGCCAAAAAGAAAGATTTTCAGGTAGGGGCAATTCATGAATTGCCTCTACAGCGTATCTGCATCAGAGCGTCCTGTTAATTGATTAATCCCCCTGTGGATGCTCATCCCACAAGGTTGTCAGTTCCCGTAAACTTTGATGATTGCCATTACCCAAAATTAGATGATCTAGCAGCGGAATGCCCAAAACCTGTGCCCCTGCTAACAACTGGCGCGTCAATTCTATATCTTCTTGGCTGGGTTCAAGGTTTCCAGAAGGATGGTTGTGGGCAACTATTACCCGCGTTGCTCCTTGGCGAATAACTTCACGAAAAATATCACGGGGAGAGGCTAGGGTTTCGGTTGCGGTGCCAATGGTAATTACTTGCGTACCCAGTAAACGATTCTTGACATCTAACAGCACCACTGCAAAACGTTCTTTTGTTTGCCACATCAAATCTTGACTGAGGGTAGCAGCAGCAGCAAGTGGGCTATCAATTAATGTGCCATCATTGGGTCGAGATTGAAAGGCGCGTTTGCCCAATTCAATTGCTGCTAAGATACTTGTCGCCTTAGCTGGGCCAACACCAGAAATTTGCATCAACTCAGCGGGGGTAACTTCTCGCAGAACTACCAAAGGATCACGTTGGTGTTTGCCTAATTCGCTCAAGATATATTGTCCCAAACCCACAGCAGATAATTTTCCCGACCCTTGACCGGTGCCTAGAAGAATTGCAATTAACTCCGCTGTGGCTAAAATTTTGGCACCATGCGTCATTAGACGCTCACGCGGACGCTCATTTGTAGGTAAGTCGGCAATTCTGAGGCAATAGGTCATAGGAAACTAAGAGAATACTCACCCTAGATGGAACTATCCTTAGTTATCCCTTGTTTGCGATCGGAATTATCCTTAACTAGAGAAAATCTTTAATCTTGGGAAATTTTATCTATTTCTGCACATCATGTTTTCGGAGGAATAAAAGTCAATTTTTTAACGAACCGCCTTCTCTACGAGAGGCTTTTGCCAACGCGCAGCGTCTGGCAGAGAAGGCGCAGAGAAGCCAGTGCGCCCTTGCGGTTCCCCGACTTGTTCGCTCTTAACGTTCCCGTAGGGTAGCAACTGGCGCGACGCAGAGAGAAGAAAGAAATGCTTAACTAAGCTGTATTGCGTCAGGGGTTGCTTCGCCGCAATCCAAACATCGACATCATTCGAGTCCAAGATGTAAATTTATCGGGTAAGGATGATCCGACTATATTAGAGTGGGCAGCCCAAGAAGATAAAAGTTTTCCTCACACATGATGTCTCTAAAATTACCTGTTATGCTTACAAACAGATAGCAAAAGGTTAACGGATGCCAGGTGAAAGAGAGGTTACAATGACCGCTGATGATAGAGCCTATGAATTAAACATCCTGAAAAAAGTAATCAACACTTATTTAGATAAAACTATACCAGTTACAGAAGAGGGTTTAAATTCTCTAGTGTCCAAACACGATGAGACAGTCTGGAAGATAGCTACAAAAATTTATAGCGAGAGCGGACATAAGGTTGAATTTTCTCTAGTTCGTGATATTGTTAACTTCCTGTAGCTTGCACTGTTGGAGAACTCTTGGACTACATTCATAAGCAAATCTCTACCTGAAGATTAGCCGTTAGCAAAGTGCGTAGTTTACCGCCTTAGGCATCGCATGATTCTCACGCCAAAGTTTAACTAAGCTGCAATTGGTGCTAGCTTTAATAAAAGAAGTTCTTTTCCTAAGTCATTTTTCAGTTGATGGAACTACATTACTCCCTATTTCTTACTCTCCACTTCCTATCCCAGTTATTGGTACATTTGTGTTGCTTTGAGCATGTGGTAGGTAATGATTAACTGAGTAAGAGCGAGGGGATAACTCTGGAGTGTTTCCTCAGTTGTACCAGCAATTTTACCCAGTTCTGGATTACTTTCGCGATCGCAAATACTTCGTAAATGGGGCATATCAGAACAAATAATATGCTCTAGCTTATTCACCTGTTCTAAGGTTGCATGACCATCAACTTCTAAGACATCCACAGGCTTACTCATATCCCTGTCTAGCCCCAAGCGGATTGCTGAGTCAGAATTACCATAGGTAGAGTTGATAATCGGCGTAAAATCTGGGTGGGGAATTGTCGGACGTAATACCAAACGCACATTTAAATGTCCATTGGTTTCATCATCTTCGCCGACGGGTGGGTAGAAACTGATTACTATATCAGACCATTGTCGCTGCGGACGGATAAAATCTGCTGAATCTGGTTCGCGTTTTTCTAATTCTGCTAATACCTGTTCATCTGTGTAGCCGCGCTTTTGCGTATCCCGTTTGACTTTCCACTTAGCGCGTAGTTCTTCAGGTGGTGCAAGGTAAACTTTCACGTCGTAAGAATCACGGGCAGCACGGGTAGAATAACCGAGTAATCCCTCAATAATCACGAATTTATTGGGCTTGATATACTGCGGTGGCTCGAATGTGCCGGTTTTATGGCTGTAAACTGGTTTAAGAATTGGCTGTCCTGTGCGTAGCAACGACAAGTGTTGCTGCATTATATCTAAGTGGTTGCAGTCGGGGTGGAGAGCCGTGATGCCAATCTCTGCACGTTGTTGGCGATCGTAACGGTGATAATCATCTGTGCAAATAAGCGTAACATTTTCTGGGCCGAGTACCTGAGCGATTCCTCGCGTTAGTGTTGTTTTTCCAGCAGCACTGTCGCCTACAATACCAAGAATTATTGGACGGCTCATCATACCTCTCAGAATAAAAACAAGTTTAGTAATAAAATTTCCCTACAATAGTTTTTATTCTAAAAGGGTTTAGGCAAGTAACTCAAGTAAAGGCTTGGTATGCAATATCTCTACATATAGCTGTTGAGTTTCAGAATAAACATCCGAATTTTGTGGTATTTCACCCTGGCGATCAAAATAGGTCAGGTTGAAGTAGCAAACCTGACCTCACATTATCTTTCACAGGACTTACGCAAAATTATGAAAAAACGAACCGCAAAGGACGCAAAGGACACAAAGGAATGGAGTTTTAAAGGATTCTTGCGTAAGTCCTATTTCACTGAGCGGCATCGAGATTAAACTAGAGCGTACACTTTAGCTTCCCACGGGAAAATACCTTCTCTGCCTACCCATTCAGATGGAACTATCCGCTCTTGAGTAATTTCCTGCCACTGCTTGCCAACTGGGGTTACAGGCCAATTTGGAACTCTGTACTCAGAACCAACAGGAGTGCCGTAGTCAGAGAAATTTGCCACTACAACTACTAATTGATCGGCTTTATTACCACGCTGCCAGACTATAACTCGTTTACCATCATTAAAGTCAACATGAATAAATTCAGTATCATTCACAGCTAAAGCATCGGAAGTCTTACGCAAGCGAATCAACCTCGCAACGTATTGGAAAATACGTTGCCGCCAATCGTCTTTGACACGGCTATAGTTAACAGGGTCAATCTGCTTATAATCATCTGTTGGAACCAAATCCTGCTGATCGGCAAATTCGTCTCCGGCAAGGATCATCGGAATTCCTACAGCGGTCAGCAGGGAGACAAATGCTAGCTTAATTCGCGGTTCAGTATGATCAATTCCATTACTAACCAGGTAGCTGAAGAAACGCTCGTTACCATAACCGCCAACATCATGGGAAGTTATATAGTTTATCGCCTGAGAACCATCTGTAAAACCTAAGTTTCGGCAATCAATTAGTTTGCGGATACTCGACTCAAAGCTGGGTTCATCCCAGGCATTCTTACCTAAAATCACCTGTCGGATGATTTGCTTGAACTTTTCATTCCAAAGTCCATCCAGACGATTTTGGTGGATGAGAGATAGGGGTACACTCAACTCTTCGCCAACTACGAGGAAGCGATCGCCGGTTCCACCTCTTTTGTCCCAAAGGGTGCGGGCAAAATCTTTGAATTCCTGCAAAAAGTCATAGCTGGCAATATTGTTGACGCTATCCAACCGCAGACCATCAACCCGATAGTATTCTAACCAGTGGGCAATATGAGCTTTTAAGTATTCACGGGCTGGGACAAGCCATGACTTTTGCCCAGTAATCGGGTTATAGCCCTCTACTTTATAGTTGTACTTAAATAAATCGCCACCAAAGCCATCTCTTGACCCTTGTTCTGGATCACCACTAGCCCATTTGATGTAAAATTCCAAAAAATTAACGTTATGGTAAGGATTATTCCGCGAGAATGCCATCACCACATCCACAAAAAAGCGTAACCCTTGCTGATGGCAGACTTTGATCAGATTAGCTAAATCAGTCGAAGCAGTAGGTGCTGACTGGCTATCTGGACTTCCTAAGTCAAAATCCGCTGCAAAATAATTTGCTGTACCATAGCCCCAATTGAGATTATCATCACTGTCTTCTGGTGGCAGAAGTTCTAGGGCATTGATTCCCAGTTCCACAAGATGAGCGCGGTTATTCAAGGCGCTGAGTAGGGGAAAAGTAGGAGCGATCGCTTCTGGGATCAACAGTGCCAGTACGTCACGAAATGTACCAATTCCTTCTTCAATCAATCCATTTGAGTTAATCTTTGTCCAGCGGGTTGGTAATTCGTAAATCACCAGTTGATTATTGGTTGGCAGCGTCTCTAAAGGAGCATCCCCTTCCCAATTTACAGTTTGCCCTTCGGGATCACAGGGAATCAGCGTCTGATTTTGATAAAGCACGACGCTTGCCGGATCGAAGCTAGCAATACCTCCCAATTCTGACGGCGTTGGTGCACGTAAGCGTCGATCCACAGTCGTTGCTGTTGGATCTGTGCAGTAGAGAATTTGGTTAATATTGGCAGAGTCGTAGGGGTCTGAGTTGCGGACTTTAAACCAGTAAAAGTAGACCTGTCCTTCAGTTAAACCAGATTCTTGAGCCGAAACTTCCCACAATTCTGGAAATTCTGTTGATTGACGAAGCGGAATTTCTCTGAATTGAGCTAATCTGTCTGGGCTTTCGAGAGCAGTGTTGCCAATGTAGAGAGTGGGAGCTAGTTCTGAAGCACCAGGACGCCACAAGACAAAATGAGTTTTTTTGCGGCTCAATAAATCGATGGGCATTACAAAAACCTCTGGGTGAGCAAAGTTCAGTTATGAAGTTCTTACACAACAGCCGAGTCTTATTCCAGACGATAGCAGGACTTACGCAAAAATAACGTAATTTCGTCATTACGAGCGATAGCGTACTCCTAGGTCGAAGCAAGCTACGTACAGCGTCTCGTAGAGAAGTAATCCCCGCTGACGTATTAACAATGCAACCGATGCATTAACAATGCAAACCGATACATTAATAATGCAAGCTGACGTATTAACAATGCAGCCGATGCATTAACAATGCAAATCGACGCATTAACAATGCAAAGTGACGCATTGGCATTGCCGAGTATTGCCTTTGATTAATTCGCTACGAATTAATGAAATGCTGTATTAAGTGTAGTGTTGAGTTGGCGATCACTAACCAAATCACAAGTGTGATTATTACAGCAGATTGCAACTTCTCTTCTTAGGCTACACCAAGGTAAGGTACAGATCATCGTAGGGAACATGGCTGTACCCCTACCCGTGTACTTCATTTACCTGCAATACGCTGTAGGTTCAATCCCGAAATGAAGCAAGAAATCAATATTGGTAAGCGCAACAATCAAACGGCAGTTGCTACAACTTTTGGAGAAATACGCAATGCGCTACCTCAACTTTGTGCAGATTCCCTACTCGCTGTTGAGGTTGAAACTGCAAGCGCTGTGTAAACGTTATGGATTGCAGGAACGCACGTTATGACAACTCAAACATTAGGACTTGAACAAAACCTCTATGACTATTTACTATCAATCTCTCTCCGAGAACCAGAGATTTTGACCCAACTGAGACAGGAAACAGCCCAGTATCCAATCGGGAGAATGCAGATTGCTCCCGAACAGGGGCAGTTTCTGGCGTTACTGGTGCAGTTGCTGGGAGCTAAGAAAACTTTGGAAATTGGGGTATTTACAGGTTATAGTGCCTTGGTGGTGGCATTGGCGTTACCGAGTGACGGTCAAGTGGTAGCCTGTGATGTCAGCGAGGAATTTACAACGATCGCTCGGCGCTATTGGCAGCAAGCAGGAGTGGCGGATAAAATTCAACTGCACATTGCCCCAGCTTTGGAAACTTTGGATCGGCTACTGGCAACAAATGAAGCAGAAACCTTTGATTTTGCCTTCATCGATGCAGATAAGAGCAATTATGATCGCTATTATGAGCGATCACTGCAATTAGTACGACGGGGAGGACTGATTGCGATCGATAATGTCCTCTGGTCAGGCAGGGTTGCCGACCCCCAAGTGCAAGATAATAGAACTAAAAGAATTCGTGCCTTTAATCAAAAGCTGCATCAAGACCAGCGAGTTAGTCTTAGTTTAATAGCGATCGCAGATGGCTTGACTCTAGCACTGAAGAAGTAATGTCTTTGAATCCCCATTTATCCATTTGTTATGAATGCAGAAGCGGCCGTAGTGTCGCTTTTACAAAAAATAGTGGTTCCATAAGTTACTTTCATCTGTGACCCTTGGGAAGAAGACCATTTGTAGCGGCTGGCTTTTCCCACCAAAATCCACTTTTGCTACTTTGAAGTGTCACATTAAAATTTTCTTTGTTTGAAGATTAATCATGGCGTAAAATATTGTACTCGTAGACATTTTTTTCTTTTTTTAAGTATTTGTTCGGTAGTATATTATTACTAGACCAAAGTGGATAAATGCATCTACTAATTGTTTAACCTTTAATATCCGTGGAAGATATTCTGCAAGCAGTAGAAAGAATTATGCAAGACAAGCCTCTTGCTTCCATTCAGTGGTTTGTGCTCTCTCAATCGTGGTTGGGCAAAACTTACGGTGAAATGGCACAGGCATCAGGCTACCGCGATAATTACATCAAAGAAGTTGGCTCTCAGTTGTGGCAAGACCTTTCCGTTGCACTTGGAAAAAGAGTAACGAAAAAAAATCTGCATTTAGCCTTGAAAAAACACCTGCAAGACAAGATAGGTGATCAAGAGAATCAAAGACAACAAAAATTCGGCGAAGAATCTAGCTTAAAAATGGTTTCTCCAGGCTTTTTTTTAGCAAGCAAGATAGAATTTCCTAGCGGACCTGTACCACTGGATTCGCCTCTTTACATCAATCGCCCTCCCCTGGAAGAACTTGTTTGTAGCGAGATTTTGCACCCTGGTTGCTTAATCCGGATCAAAGCACCTAAAAAGATGGGAAAAAGTTCACTGCTCAACCGGATGATTGCTTATGCTAGAGAGCAAGGTTATCAAATTGTCTATTTGGACTTTCAAGAAGCTGACCAAGACGTTTTTGTTTCCCTTGATAAATTTTTGCGTTGGTTTTGTGTCAATGTCAGCAGGCAGTTAAATCTCCTTCCCTCTCTAAATGATTTTTGGGATATGGAAATGGGCAGCAAGGTAAGCTGCAAAATCTATTTTGAAGCGTATCTGCTGCAATACATTGATCATAATCCTGTAGTTTTAGCTTTTAATGAAGTCCATCGAGTTTTTGAACATCCCAATATTGCCCAAGACTTTCTGCCAATGCTGCGATGTTGGCATGAACTAGGAAAGCAGAATCAAATCTGGCAAAAACTGCGGATGGTGGTGGTTCATACAACAGAAATTTATATTCCACTCAACCTCAACCAATCGCCTTTC
Organism: Nostoc sp.; assembly: GCF_036916575.1. Classification (GTDB taxonomy): domain Bacteria; phylum Cyanobacteriota; class Cyanobacteriia; order Cyanobacteriales; family Nostocaceae; genus Nostoc. Next base: position 218,274 of record NZ_JBALGC010000004.1, on the reverse strand, counting down.
AATGTAGGGATAACAATTACGCTGCCACCATTTACTCTCAATCAGGTACAGAATTTAGCATTACGTTACGGACTAGATTGTGCAGCAGACTCCGAAGGGGCAAAACGCCTTGCACCCCTACAAACAATGGTAGGAGGACATCCCTATTTGGTGAGCCTTGCGCTTTATCATCTATGTCAGAAGGAAATAACATTAGAGGTGTTACTAGAAACCGCATCGACACCAGTGGGAATTTACAGTCAGCATTTACGAGAACTGTTGACCCTACTCCAAAAAGAACCAGAATTAATGTCAGCTATGCAACAGGTAATTGTAACAGATGAAAAAGTGGAGCTAGACGCGATCGCTGCTTACAAGCTAGAAAGCATGGGTTTGGTTAAACTAAACGGCAATCAAGCTCACGCTATGTGTGAGTTATATCGCCTTTATTTTAGCCAACAGCTTGTCAAGCACTAAGGTTACTAATGGTTCTAATATTTTATCAAGCAAATAATGAAGGGTTTGTAATAAGCACGAAGAGTGCTTAGAAAATAAGAACTAAAGTCCTTACTACAAACTTGCTTACCATCAATTTAAACTTGACAGACTATTAGTCAATTGTTGGAAAAATAATAAAAATACTCGATATGAGCAGAATTTTTTCAACTGGCCCATCCAAAGTTATTGATTTAGATATAGAAATAATTTAAAATAAATCAAATGAAGAATTATCGATACCAAGTTGGTGGTACACTCACCAGTGACGCTCCTAGCTATGTTAAGCGCAAAGCAGATGTGGAACTTTACGAAGCTTTGAAGCAGGGTGAATTTTGCTACATCCTGAGCAGTAGGCAAATGGGCAAATCCTCACTCATGGTACAAACAAAGCACCGCTTACAACAAGAGGGCTTTAAATGTGCCACCGTTGATATGACTAATATTGGTTGTGAAAATATAACTCCAGAGCAGTGGTATAAAGGAGTTGTAGGCGACCTATGGTTAGGTTTTAAACTGTTAGAAAAAGTCAATTTAAAACCCTGGTGGCAAGAACAAAATGATATTTCTTTGGTTCAGAAACTCAGTCGGTTTATTTCAGAAATTCTCTTAGCTCAGTTTCCTAATGAAAGACTATTTATTTTTATTGATGAAATTGATAGTATTCTCAACCTCGATTTCTCTGTTGATGACTTTTTTAGCTTGATTCGGTTCTGTTATAACCAACGAGCAATTGATCCAGAGTATTATCGAATTACATTTGCAATTTTCGGTGTTGCGACACCTTCAGAGTTAATTCTATATCGAAATCATACGACCCCGTTTAATTTTGGTAAAGCTATACAAGTAAATGGTTTCACATTTGAAGAAGCTCAACCATTATCTTTGGGACTGGATATTAAAGACAATCATCCTCAGAAAGTTTTGAAAGAAGTATTAGCTTGGACAGAAGGGCAACCATTTCTTACTCAAAAGCTGTGTCGGCTACTTGTAAATTTATCTGAAGATGATCTGGGTAAAAAGCTAAAAATTCCCCCTGGCACTGAAGAATTTTGGATAGAAAATGTGGTGCGATCGCACATGATCGAAAAATGGGAATCACAAGATGAACCGGAGCATCTCAGGACAATTCGCGATCGCATTCTTAGAAACGAACAAATTGCCGCCAGATTGCTAGGAATTTATCAACAGATTCTCCAAGGAGTGAAAGTATCAGCCGACGATAGTCGAGAACAGGTAGAACTGTTGCTGTCTGGTTTGGTGATCAAAAAGCAAGGCTTTCTCCAAATCAAAAACCAAATTTATCAAGAAATTTTCAATTTAGAATGGGTTGAAAAAAAATTAGCTTACTTGCGCCCTTACTATGAAAGCTTCAATGCATGGGAAGCCTCAAACCAAAAGGATGAATCTCGCCTATTGCGCGGACAAGCCTTGATTGATGCTCAAACTTGGGCAAATGGCAAAAGCTTAAACAACTTAGATTATCAATTTTTAGCTGCTAGTGAAGAATTAGATCGGCGAGAAATGCAACAAGCATTAGAGGCCGAACGTGCTAAAGAAGTCGAAGCACGACTTGCAGAACAACAAAAAAGGTTGGCTCAACAGAGAATATCTTCCAGAATAGTAACATTTTTGCTCTTGGGCATGACAATTAAGTTGGTGATTTCTCTAATCTGGGGAATGTCGCTTTTACGAAAGATTAATGCTTTAGAATCACAGATAAAATGTACCCAGATAGAGCATCAGGGCAAAGTAAGAACTGCAAATTCTCGGTTAGGTGGATGCCATCTGTAAAATGTTAAGATAAAGTGCTTTTTGTCCATCAGTTAAAATACTCAAAATAGTCTTAATATGCATTTTTTCAGTATTTTCTCACGAATGATTCCGGATTGCTATATTGACCAAGTATTAGCAGCTGATGCTGAGGATGTAGTTTAGGCGATCGCAGGATTTTGGGAAGTGCGTAGGCGTAGCCCTTCGTAGACATCGCTCATATATGATGGTTGATGAGCGTGCGAGCGCTGTAGAGAAAGCATGGTCTGACCAAAGCTGTTGATGATGTGAGTTAAAATCCTGATATCTTCAATAACTACCCCCGCAGAACGCCCTCGAAAAAGCGATCGCTATGCTTCAGTACCCCAATCTCGAACAAGCGCTGAAATATCACTTCGGTTACGACAGATTCCGCCCCGGACAACGGCAAATTATCGAAGATGCGCTGCAAAATCGAGATTTATTAGTTGTCATGCCTACGGGTGGGGGAAAATCTTTGTGCTTTCAGTTACCTGCATTGATTAAAAAAGGTTTAACGGTGGTGGTGTCGCCATTAATCGCTTTGATGCAAGACCAAGTGGAAGGATTGCGAAATAATAACATTGCTGCCACATTTTTGAATAGTAGTCTGAATCCCTATAAAGTGCGATCGCGGGAAGAAGCCATCCTCAGCGGTAAAGTTAGATTACTTTACGTCGCCCCAGAACGTCTGTTGAGTGAAAGATTTCTCCCGTTTCTCGATTTAGTCAAGGAAAAAATTGGGATTGCGGCTTTTGCGATTGACGAAGCCCACTGCGTCTCTGAGTGGGGACACGACTTCCGCCCAGAATACCGCCAATTGAAATCTCTGCGGAAACGTTATCCTGATGTTCCTACCCTTGCCCTCACCGCCACAGCAACCGATCGCGTCCGTGCTGATATCATTCAACAATTAGGGCTAAAGCAACCCAGTATCCATGTTGCTAGCTTTAACCGCCAAAATCTTTACTACGAAGTTCGTTCTAAAACCAAGTCTGCTTACGCTGAATTATTAGAACTCGTCCGGGAAAATGAAGGTTCGGCAATTATTTATTGCTTAACGCGTAAAAAAGTTGATGAACTCACCTTTAAACTGCAAAACGATAAAATTTCTGCTTTGTCTTATCATGCCGGATTAACTGATGAAGAACGCAGCAGCAATCAAACTCGATTTATTCGGGATGATGTGCGCGTCATGGTGGCAACGATTGCCTTTGGTATGGGAATTAATAAGCCAGATGTGCGGTTAGTAATTCACTTTGATTTACCCCGTAATTTGGAAAGTTATTATCAAGAATCAGGTAGGGCGGGAAGGGATAGTGAACCCTCACGTTGTACACTTTTTTTCAGTTTCAGTGATATTAAAACTATTGAATGGAGTATTAACCAAAAAACTGACCCCCAAGAACAGTTAATTGCTAAACAACAACTACGTCAGGTAATTGACTATGCTGAAGGTACTGTCTGTCGGCGGACAATTCAATTAGGTTATTTTGGGGAACGTTTTGGTGGGAATTGTGGTAACTGCGATAATTGCCGTCATCCCAAACCAATGCAAGACTGGACAATTGAAGCCATGAAGTTTTTATCTTGTGTGGCACGTTGTAAAGAAAGATTTGGGATGCTGCATATTATTGATGTGTTGCGGGGGGCAAAAAACCAGAAAATTACCCAAAATGAACACGATAAACTTTCTACCTATGGTATTGGTAAAGATAAGAGTGTAGATGAATGGCGGATGCTGGGGCGATCGCTTTTACATCAAGGGTTGCTAGAACAGACTAGCGATGGTTACTCAGTTTTGAAACTTAACGCCTTCAGTTGGCAAGTGATGCGGCGACAGCATATTGTTTCCCTTGCTGTTCCCGTAGCACAGAAAATTACTTGGGAAGAAGGGAGTGAAAAAGCTGCCCAAGCAGAGATATTAATGCAGAGATTGCGATCGCTCCGTAAACAACTTGCTGATGAACAGTCTGTTCCACCTTACGTTGTCTTTCAGGATTCTACCCTGAAATTGATGGTACAGCTACAACCTACAACAATAACCGAATTTGGTAAACTTTCGGGCGTAGGCAGTCACAAACTTTCCCAATATGGCGATAAATTCCTCGCAGAAATTCGTGCTTACCGCCAAGAAAAAGGTTTGGTAGATCCACCACAGGTTAATTTTACACCCTCTCTTGGCTTACCTTCCGATACAGAAATATTCACATTACAGTTACATAAACAAGGTTTGAGTGTTACTGAAATTGCCCAAAAACGCAACATTCGCCCCACGACAATTATTCGTCATCTGGCAGATTTAATTGAGAAAAATCAGCCTGTAGATTTAAATCAGTTAGTATCTCTTGAACATCAACAAAAAATTTGGCAAGTTTTAGAAGTGCTTGGTGATATCTCTTTAACACCAATTCGAGAACAACTAGGCGAAAGTTACAGTTTTGATGAAATTCGCTTAGTACGGGGTAAGTGGCGGCGTGAAAATCGTAAGTAATAATTCAATTTTAGAGGAAAATTTTAGGTTGAATGGAAAAAAAAATCTCAAGTAACGCATTAACTAAAGTCCAGGTACTGATTATGGCGATCGCAGCTGGTGTCTGTGTTGCTAACATTTATTATAATCAGCCAATCCTCAAAGATATTGCATCTTCTTTTGGAGTCAGTGAAGGCGAAGCGGGTAGCATATCTGTGCTTTCGCAAGTTGGTTACGGTTTTGGACTTTTCTTTTTAATCCCTCTGGGCGATAAAATCAACAAGAAAAAATTAATTTTTTGCTTACTTACATGTTTGTTCTGTTTGTTGATAGTCATGACGTTTTCACAAAACATCGTCGAAGTTTGGATATTGAGCGCAGCAATTGGGATTGCGACAGTCTCAGCTCAGGTTATTCTTCCCTTAGCAGCAAGTATAGATAGAGTAACTACAGGCAAAACTGTAGGCAACATTTTTACTGGTATATTGATCGGAATTTTAGGAGCAAGGGTTTTTAGTGGATATATTGCTGAATGGTTGAGTTGGCGTTATGTATATGGATTTTCAGCAGGAATGATTTTAATTGTTACTATTTTACTACAGATATACTTGCCTGATGTCAAAAATGAATATAGTGGTGATTATTTAGATTTATTAAAATCAACGCTTCAACAATTAAAACGTTTTTCACTCTTGAGAGAAGCATCTTTAATTAGTGGGTTATTGTTTGGTGTCTTTTGCTCATTTTGGACAACCCTGACTTTCTATTTAAGCGGAGCGCCTTTTAATTTTCAATCTGACACAATTGGCATGTATGGCTTTGTGGCGATCGCAGGTGCATTGATGGCACCAGTTTTTGGTAAATTAGCTGATCAAGGTAACTCCCAACGTTCCTTGACTATTGCTGTATCGCTGATGATTGCAAGTTTAGTAATTGCTAAAATTGCTTCTAATTCTGCACTGGCGATCGCTGTTGCTGTATTGTTACTAGATGTAGGTTTACAGGCAACCCAGGTCACTAATGTCGCAAGGATATACACTCTTGATGCTCAATCGAATAGTCGCATCAACACAGTTTACATGACTACCTATTTTATTAGTGGTGCTGTAGGTACTAGCATTGGTCTATTGTGCTGGCATCTTGGTGGCTGGAATTTGGTGACTTGGCAAATGTTAATTTTTACTTTACTTGCATTTTTTATTATTGTCCGACCTAAAATAACTACAGCAAGAACAAATAAATAATCAAACTCTCGTTTTCGATTAAAACAACTTTCTTTTTGGGAGATATACACATTTATTCTTTTCCCAAAACCAGATGTGTATAACTGATTGTCAGATATCGCCTTGCACCAATAACTAAATTTTCTCCTCATCAAGGCGATATCTACAGATAATCAGCTTATATTAAGAAAAACTAGGGATTTCAGAGGTGGAATCTTGTGATAGTGCAGTATTTTGGCTTTTGGCAGACAGAATTACAGATACTAGCTTAGGCAGTGCTAGGCAGGCAACAGTATTTAACAACGTCAGTAATATACCATCTATCAAACTCATATATTAATCTTCTCCGTTTGAAAATCGGTGTTGACTATATTTTTAGTTTGAAGCAAAATTAGTACAATTGCTTAAAATCAAAATATGGAATTTCTTTTATTGGATATAAGTTAACTAAATATATTCTTTTATTCTATAAAAACTATCAATTTTTAAGTTCTTCCAACTCCTCACTTGACCGACAAAGACTCATGATACAAGCCTACGTAGGCTCCCTTGTTTACGAAAAGCTGCGCCTTAAGCGTTCGCGCAGCGTCTCGTAAAGCCTAAGTGGGCAAGCTGCTCAGTGCATCGCCTAAATTTATTTATGGAGAAGAAAAATATATATGTAGAGACGCGTTACGTGAAAAATACGGCATCCTCACTTAGACCGACGTAGGCTACGCTCAGTGCATCGCCTAAATTTATTTATGGGGATTAAAAATGTTTAAATTTTGAATGCGTGAATTTTGAATTCGGAGCGTACCCCTTTGGGGATCTTGTTACGCGCAGCGTCTCGTAGAGAAGCAACGTGACCTTTGATGTATACTTTGCAAATTTTAAAATATACTCTAATATTTACTTGATAAATGGTCTTTGAGAGATTTTAGGCAATTAGAATAAATATGTCTTAAAGAGTTAATTGAAAGCTAATTTTAAATACCAAGTAATTTTTACTGGCAAACAGTCCATCAATTCAGAGAACACTTGGCACAGAAATTAGGACTAAATTTACAAAATTGGCTACCTGTCAATGGGTAAGCTGTACAATACGGAAAACTCGTAAGCTCGACTCTGACTGTTTGCAATTTGGAACCATTCGGCAACGCTTCAGTAGATTTGGTTTTATCAACCAGAAGGATAGCTAAAACCTTAGGTAACATTATGCAAGCAGCAATATTGAGCAGCGTTAGCAGTATAGCATCTATCAAATTCATAGGTAATCATCTCCTGTGAAAAATAGGCGATCGCGTTCTTAGATGCAAGCATAATGTATGCATAGCATTGATGTTCAGTCAATCTATTGCTTGCAGTCTATGTAAATTAACTTTAACATAAATTTTTGTAAATAGAAACGTGGAATTCCTGGAATTATCATACACACAAGGAAATGTGGATAATAATGACGGTGATTGTAGCGAAATAACAAAATAAACTGGAAAACGATCAGTTTACGATATTTAGGTAAGGTGTTATGTCAAAAACCCAAACCACATCTTCTTTTTTATCTCAGATCAGCGAGCGAGAACGCCAAGCATTAAAGCGGTTGGTAGATTACACAAATCTGGAAACGTTGCCAGAAATTTGGCCTTTGGCAGCTGGGCAATTTGGTGATGTTGTCGCCCTCCGCAACCCTCACAGTAAACCAGAAGTAGCGATTAGTTATACCCAGTTGGCAGAGCAAATACGACTCTTTGCTACTGGGTTGCAGGCGTTGGGAGTAAAGATAGGCGATCGCATTTCCTTAATTTCTGACAACAGTCCTCGCTGGTTTATTGCCGATCAAGGTATCATGACTGCTGGGGGAGTTGATGCGGTGCGTAGCTCCCAAGCGGAAAAAGAAGAACTGCTGTTTATCATCGCTAATAGTGGCAGCACAGCAATAGTAGTTGAGGATTTAAAAACATTTAAAAAATTACAAGACCGCCTCCAAGATTTACCAATTCAAGTAGTAATTTTACTTTCGGATGAAGCACCACCAACAGACGAAACCCTAAAAGTGCTGAACTTTGCCCAGTTGCTCGAAATTGGGGTAAATCATAATTTTGTGCCAGTCAAGCAAAATCGTGACGCTTTGGCAACCCTAATTTACACCTCTGGCACCACAGGCAAACCCAAGGGTGTAATGCTGTCTTATAACAATTTGATGCACCAAGTAACAACATTTGGGACAGTATTGCAACCAAACGTGGGCGATATCGTTCTCAGCATCCTACCTTCGTGGCACAGTTATGAACGAACTGTTGAGTATTATTTACTATCTCAAGGTAGCACGCAAGTTTATACCAACTTGCGCTCTGTAAAAGGGGATTTGAGACAATTTAAACCCAACTATATGGTGGGTGTACCCCGCCTGTGGGAATCGATTTATGAAGGAGTTCAAAAGCAATTCCGCGAACAACCAGCAAATAAGCAACGCCTAATTAACTTTTTATTGGGCATTAGCGAAAAATATATCAAAGCGCGGCGAGTTGCTCAGGGATTGAGTTTAAATAATCTTCATGCTTCAGCCGTCGAACGATTAGCAGCTAGGATACAAGCATCTGCTTTATTACCCCTCCATACCTTGGGAGAACGACTGGTTTATGCCAAGGTGCGAGAAGCCACAGGAGGACAAGTTAAGCAGATGATTAGCGGCGGTGGTGCGCTTCCCAGACATATAGATAATTTCTTTGAAATTATTGGCGTGCAGATTTTACAAGGTTACGGCTTGACAGAAACTTCTCCTGTTACCCATGTGCGGCGTCCTTGGCGAAATTTGATTGGTGCATCAGGGCTACCACTTCCGGCTACAGAAGCTAAAATCGTAGATCCTGAGACAAAAGCGCCTCTACCAGTAGAGAAGCGAGGCTTGCTATTGTTGAGGGGGCCGCAGATTATGCAAGGCTATTACCAAAATCCGGAAGCGACAGCGAAAGCAATTGATGCTGAAGGTTGGTTTGATAGCGGCGATTTGGGTTGGCTGACACCACAAGACGACTTAGTGCTGACTGGCAGGGCGAAAGATACGATTGTATTGACTAACGGAGAAAACATCGAGCCGCAGCCAATTGAAGATGCGTGTTTGCGATCGCCATACATCGATCAAATTATGCTCGTCGGCCAAGATCAGCGCAGCCTGGGAGCCTTAATTGTCCCCAATCTTGAAGCCCTAGAAAAATGGGCAGCAAGCCAGAATCTGATCCTGGATACACAGAATAATCAAGTTACTTCCTCAGATAGTCAAAAAATTGACTTGGGGAGTAGAATGATCCAGGATTTATTTCGGCAAGAATTGAATCGGGAAGTGCAAAATCGTCCAGGCTTTCGACCGGATGACCGCATCGGAACGTTTAAACTCATCCTAGGACAGTTTTCCATCGAAAATGGCTTGATGACACAAACACTGAAAGTTCGACGACACGTCGTCACAGAACGCTATCGCGATATTATTGACGGCATGTTTGCCTGATGATTCCACCTGCTAACTATAAGAGTGAACGTGAAATATTTATGGATGTCTCCAAATCTAATTTGCTCCTGAAACGCGTCGTTAACGTCAAAGTCATTGTTACTCCCCTCTGGAAAGAGGAAGTACAACAGCAGCTGCAAACGCAAATCAATCAACTTGACCAGCAACTGCAACAGCTAGACGTCGAAGGACAAAGAGCGATCGCGGCAATTCAAAAACAGAGTTTGCAACCACCTGGCCCCCAGACCCTCCAACAAATTGACAATATCCAACTCCAAGTCAATCAAAAGAAAAGTGAATTCCTAGAGCAGAAAAATCAATTGTTGCAAAACCTCCAGCAAGTACAGTTTCTCCAGCAAGATCAGGAAGTTAACCAATTCCAAATGGAAGGCTTTTTCCGGGTAGAAATTGGTGATAACCTAATTAGTAAAATGCAGGTTGAAATCGTTCTGCGCGATGGCGTTGTAGAAGAAATTCGCGGCGACATTTAGTAAAGTTATGAGTTATGAGTTATGAGTTATGAGTTGAAATTCCTAACTCCTCACTTTTGTACAGACGCGATTAATCGCGTCTGTACTTTTAACTTTTGACTCCAGCCCAAACAATTTGCCACACTGGAGGTGAGCTAATAAAAAGCGATCGCCCAAAGGTGGTCATCTCAACTCGATATTTAATACCAACTGAATCATCACCCCGCTTGATTTGCGTAATCGTCACAAAGGCCTGATTCCGTTGCGGATAAGCTACCTCTACCTTTCGTGTTCCTCCCACTGATGCTATGTCATCAAAGGCATTCAGGGCGAGGGTAGCAGGATCACTACCTTGGAGAGATGAACTGAGCTTTTCTAGAGGTATAGTTTTATAATCAGAACGCTCTAAGTATGCTACAACCTCTTGAGACTGATGTATTGCTGCCACCTGCTGCGTTTGTCCATCACTAGTCTCAACAATCGGTGCGGATGGCTGGCGCTGGATAATATAAACTCCAGCGCCAGCAGTGGCAAAGATACTTAGTATCACAATCAAAAAGAATTTCAACTTTGCCGACATAAAAGTAAACAGGAATTTCAAATAGGTTTATTACCAATTTTGAATTCTAGATTGAACTGCATCCGATATCCTCTACCTGTGAGAAGCTCCTGTATCTTAAGCAGTGGTTATGAGGAATATAAATAGCAATCCCATTTTATCCGTGAGAAACTCGTAGTCGTTTTTGCAAGTCAACAACTAAAACGAGATATTGGCTAACCATTGAGGATAGCTCTGTATTATAGACCTCTAAGTCATATTTAGGTTCCTAAAGTCAAGGGTCATTGGTCATCAGTCATTAGTCATTAGTCAAAAGCTAATGCCCCATTCCCTGTTTGGTCAATCCCCAATGCCTGATGCCCAATGCCCTGTTTGCCCAATACCCAACCTAAAATATAAAATCTCCAGTCCAAAATTCTTTTCTCAAGATACAATTCGATCTGACAAAAGCTGTTAAAGTCCATAAACCATTGATTCCCAAACCACCCTATGAGCATTCACGAAGTATTTATGCCGGCTCTGAGTTCTACGATGACTGAAGGCAAAATCGTCTCCTGGATGAAATCGCCAGGTGACAAAGTGGAAAAAGGCGAAACAGTGGTGGTTGTAGAGTCAGATAAGGCAGATATGGATGTAGAAACCTTTTATGAGGGATTTCTGGCCCATATCGTAGTTGAAGCTGGTGAAACTGCCCTGGTAGGATCTGTGATCGCCTTCATCGCCGAAACGGAAGCTGAAATTGAAACTGCCAAATCTGTTGCCAATTCCGGCGGTGTGGCTGCTACTACTACCTCTTCCCCTGAACCAATCCCCGCTACAGCCACAACCGAAACACCTACCTTAGCGTCTCAAAACGGGTCTAACCACAAAGAAGGAAGGCTTGTAGCTTCACCCCGTGCCCGCAAGTTAGCCAAAGAACTTAAAGTTGATTTAACTACTCTCCAAGGCAGTGGCCCCCACGGCCGCATTGTCGCCGAAGATGTTGAAGCATTATCCAATAAGGGCAAACAACCCGCCCCTGTGCCAGTTGCCCCACCAGCACCTGTACCAACCAGCGCCCCAGTTGCACCCCCAGCACCTCGCACACCAGCACCCACACCAGTGGTAGCGGCTGTTCCTGGTAAAATCGTACCTCTAACTACTTTCCAAAATGCTGTAGTGCGGAACATGGTAGCCACCATATCCGTGCCCGTCTTCCGTGTCGGTTATACAATTACCACCGATGGATTAGACAAACTTTATAAACAAATTAAATCCAAAGGCGTGACAATGACAGCGCTACTGGCGAAAGCTGTAGCGGTAACGTTGCAAAAACACCCATTGTTAAATGCTAGCTACTCAGACCAGGGTATTGTTTATCATTCTGATATCAACATTTCCGTAGCAGTAGCGATGGATGATGGCGGATTAATTACACCTGTGCTGCAAAATGCCGACGCAGTGGATATATATTCTCTGTCACGTACTTGGAAGTCTTTAGTAGAACGTGCTAAGACAAAACAACTACAGCCTCAAGAATACAACAGTGGTACATTTACCTTGTCAAATTTGGGGATGTTTGGCGTAGATAAATTTGATGCGATTTTGCCGCCTGGACAAGGTTCAATTTTAGCGATCGGGGCATCCCGCCCGCAAGTGGTAGCAACACCCGACGGTTTATTTGGCGTGCGCCAACAAATGCAAGTCAATATTACCTCTGACCACCGGATTATTTATGGTGCCCATGCTGCGGCGTTCTTGCAAGATTTAGCGAAATTGATTGAGACGAATCCTCAATCTTTGACAATGTAGTTTTGAAAAGACACCAAATTTAAATGTTAGCGCTATCAGCGAGTAGCAGTTTCTCGTAGAGTAGCGCTAACAATAAATAATACGTAGACTTAAATTTTTGATAGACAAACTATGTAGCGATATCACATCTTTACATAAGTTTATGTCCAAACTGATATCAAAGTGACATACGACAACTAATTGATGACACGCCCTAACTGACGACTACGCCCATAGGCTAATGCCACAATTAAACCAATCACACCCAATGAAATCAAAACAGTGTGCAAATGACCTTGTTGCAAGCTAAATCCTAACCATCCCCAAGAAAGCAAGGAAATAATTTCAAATAAACTTAACAATACATCAAGTTTACTATTTTGCCTTCGTCGAAACAATTCTGTAAACTTTACAGGGCGAGAATTCCACAGACTGAGAGTTGCTGCACAAGTAGTACCAGCCAAAAAAACCACCATCGGCATAAACCACGGTTTACCGTTGACTATCAAAACAATAAACAGTGGTGATATGAATAACCAGATAGGAATTAATGCCGCTAACAACTTCAATTGATGCAGCTTTGAACTATTTACTGGTGAAGATTTGAGCAAATCTGGTGCTTCTTCCCCAGAAACGCAAATTTGCACTAAATTTAATGTCAAAGCTTCTGCCAACACTAAACTCATCCCTAAAATACCACCATTGTTATGTTGTCGTAATATACTCAAAAATGCGAATGCGAGGAGAAATATTTGCAGAAATAGGCGTGAAATTAAATAAGGATTGCGCCGCATAATCCGCCATTCTTTGAGTAAAGCAACACGATTAAAACCACCAACAAGGCGAGTTGCTTGGGTTGGGCGCAGCTGACGATGTTCACTTGTAATATGCTGCTGTGTACCTGCAATAAAATAACGATGTAAAACTTCCACCGTTAACCACGTCAAACTGATACTAATTAACAACACTAACACTACTGACACCGGATCAAAGAAAATAGCCCTTGCAGGAAACCAAACCCAACTATCTGCACTCAAAAAGTTTCCTTTCGCTAACCAATGTTCTAACTGAAACCAAATTGATGCCGTGTTTCCATCCGTTTTTTTCAGGAGATTAGGTAACTGAGAACTCAAATATATAGTGATGATAAATAAAACTGTAAGAACTTGAGCAAAAGTCCGCGTCCGTTTTGCACCTATAACACGAACTAACCCTAAAACAAATAACATTGCTAAACTTGTAGCGCTTAAGCTAAGACCAATCAAAGCCGGGTAAAGCCCTAAAAGTTGAGGAATACCGAGTAATAAAGCGATTAAACTTATAGGAATTACAAATAAACAACCACTGAAAAAAGTTTTCAGGGCAATTTTTAACACTTGACTCGCAAAAATCACTTGACTCGAAATTGGTGATGACACAAGTAAATCTAAATCCCCGCGTTCAAATAACCCTATCAAGCTACTTCTCATCGCTTGGATAAAGCTATAGTAAAATCCGAACAACCAAACTACTACCGCTATCCAAATAGCAGAATCTGGTATGGTATGAAATGATATCGTACCTCGAATATTACCAGACGTAACCCCTAACCAAGTTAAATAAACACTACCCAAAAGTGCAAAAATACTGAAAACAAATATTGCTACAGGTCTAACAGTAATTTCACGCCACCACAAACTTAATTCGTAGTCCAAAAGCCAAGGTAATGTCCCTACTTTCATCTTGCACCTTCAACATTATTATCTTGAGTTAATTCTAAAAAGACCCTTTCCAAACTACCGCCTGCTTCACCACTTTGAGTTCTAAGTTCATCTAAAGTACCTTCGGCAACTAAGTACCCATGATTAATAATCCCAATTCGCTGCGCCATACGCTCGGCAATTTCCATAATGTGAGTAGTTAAAATTACCACACCACCTTGGTTTACAAACTCGGTGAGCATATTTTTGACTAAGCGGGCTGCGGCTGCATCTAATCCTGTTAGCGGTTCATCTAAGATAATAATTCTCGGCTGATGAATTAATGCCCCTGCTAAAGCAAGTTTTTGCCTCATCCCTCGCGAAAAAGTTTCACTAAAATCTCCTCTGTTATCCCACAAGTTTAATTGTTTGAGGAGTTCTTCGGCAGAAGATTGAGCTTTAGAAGGAGGAATTCCCCAAAGTCCGGCGATAAACTCTAAATACTCTATCGGACGTAGCTTGTTGTAGAGTAGAGGCTCTTCAGGTAGGTATGCTAAAAGTTGCTTTGCTTTTTGAGGCGATCGCCGGATACTATGTCCTAAGATCATAATATCCCCGTTATCTGGTCGTAGTAACCCTGCAATCATTCGTAGAGTAGTAGTTTTTCCTGCACCGTTGGGACCTAAAAGAGCATAAAATGAACCTTCTGCAATCTGCAAGCTGAGATTGTTTACTGCTTGGTGAGAACCATAATATTTGGTAAGTTGGGAAAGTTGAAGTGCGATTCTCATATGTTGTGATTATGCTTAATTCAAACGAAGCAGAACATTTTATTGAGGATATTATGCGAGCGATCGCCTAAGAATATCAATGCCCAGAAGTATTTCCAAAAGAGAAAGGTGTTATTGAGTTGGCGGATGTTACGGTCTATACAGTAATGTATACAATTGGCATATTTCTGGCGTGATTCCATGACGACGAATTTGTTCAACAACACGCTCAATTTATACTGATGGCGTCCCTAATTTCATGACGATAATCATTGCTTTGAATCTTCTAAAAATATTGCAATCATTTGTTTAGTTAGAGTTCCTAAGTTTGATAATGTTGTTTATCGAACCCTCAAATATCAATCAGTCTAGTTTTTTAGTTTTATGCAAGATACTATAAACAAACTTTATATTCCACATTCGGCACTTCAAAATGTCATACTTAATGCTTCAATAAATTTTATATACAAAACTTATTTAATTGAGTATTAATACTTATATTTGCTAGGCTTTTAGCGTTTAAAAAATAAAAAAGTGGGCATTACCCACTCTACATAAATTTAGCCCTTAACACAAAGTACTTGCTTAAGTGTTGCTACAACCTCAACCAAGTCTGCTTGGTTTTCCATAACTTGTTCTATTGGTTTATAAGCACCAGGAATTTCATCTAACACGCCCTCATCTTTGCGGCATTCTACACCATTTGTTTGCTCAATTAAATCATCAAGCGTATAGACATTTTTTGCCTTATTTCTAGATAGCAAACGCCCTGCGCCGTGAGAGCAAGAACAGAAGCTGTGGGCATTACCTTTACCCTTAACAATGAAAGACTTTGCCCCCATCGAACCAGGAATAATCCCATAATCTTCAGTCTGGGCACGGACTGCACCCTTACGAGTAACGTATACATCCTCGTCAAAATGCACTTCTTTTTCGGCGTAATTGTGATGACAATTAACCTGCAATAAAGGTTTAGTTGCCTTCCCACCTGCGAGATGCTTCTCAACTATGTGCTTAAAACGTGCCATCATCACATCGCGGTTGACACGTGCATAGTTTTGTGACCATTGTAAATCGTGCCAATATGCCTGGAATTCTGGTGTACCAGCGACAAAATGAGCCAAATCAGGGTCAGGCAATTTATTACCAGCCATCTTTGCTAATTCTCTGGCTGTGTGAATATGACACTGAGCGAGTTTATTACCGATGTTACGCGAACCAGAATGCAGCATTAGCCAAACTTGATTCTCTGTATCAAGGCACACTTCAATAAAGTGGTTTCCTCCACCGAGAGAACCCATCTGTTTCATTGCTTTAGTTTGTAGGTCTTGCACACCACGATGCAAATCTTTAAAATCATCCCAGTGTTGCCAGTTGCTGACAGATTTTTCAATGTTTTTATTTTCGTTGAATCCAGTCGGAATTGCAGCTTCAATATCCAGGCGGATTTTCTTTAGTTTACCTTCCAGTTGTTCAGCAGTAAATGCTGTTTTGATAGCGCTCATTCCACAACCAATATCCACACCAACAGCAGCTGGTATAATTGCCTCTTTGGTTGCAATTACAGAACCCACTAAGGCACCTTTTCCTAAGTGAACATCTGGCATTAATGCCACGTGCTTAAACACAAATGGTAGCGATGCCACATTCTTTGCCATCTTAGTTTCTTCTGAGGCCAAAGAGTGATTTGCCCAAGATAAGACCGGTGCTGGTGTGGTAATTTCTAACTTTTCGTAGGGCATAATCGTTTCTATTTTAGATTTTAAATTTTAGATTTTGGTGAGGCAGTGCGGTCTTCTCCCTTGGCGATAGCGCAGCGTAAAGGCCTCTCTTCTCCTTCTTCTGTCGGAGACGCTGCGCGAACAAAGACGCTAACGCGAACGAGAGGCTTGTCTGCGACACACTGCGCGTAACTTGCTTCTCCGTAGGAGTACGCCAATTGCATAGCATCTGGTAGAGAACGTTTGGGGGTTTCCCTGATGAGCAACTGCCGTTAGCGCAGCGCTAGCGACAAAAGAGCGTTACCCGTAGGGATTAAGTATAGGGCACTGATAATTATCGCTATGGTTTATAACCCATTACTTAGTTAGTTGTAGCAATTTAAATGTTGTATTGTCTTTCATTTGGCTCTCTCAATTTTCGTGAAGCTGAAGAACTACTCATAGAGTAATACCAATTCAAAATGACGCTCGCGGACTCGCTAACGCTGTGCTAACAAAATTCAAAATTAAGCAAGCCAGACAGAACAAAGGTATGTCCGTATGTATCTGTCGTATTCTTTTTTTAAATTGGTATAATATATGTATTATATTTATAATACATATAAGTGACAAAAGTCAAGCCAATACCAGAGAGAAAGCAGATAATTGCCAGATGTATTAAAATTTGTAAAGAAAATCAGTTGTTTAAATAGCCTCTTAAAGTTCTGATACAATATGGCAGTGCGTCAAGATACAATCTGGGAACGTTTTTTATCACCCGTAGTGCGTCTTCTGATTGATGAAGACGGATTACGGCGTTACGCTGATAGTATTGATTGGGAGAAAGAGTGCGATCGCTATCGACGAGATGATGTGATAATTCCGTGGTACTACAGTAATCAAAACTTTCATGGTATTACTGGCGGATATCTGACTTACGGTGCAGCAGTTACTTACGATCCGATTACTCAATATGTTCTACCGCCGAATGAAAGTATTGTTCGTCAAGCTTTAATTGATGCCGTCAAGGTAAAACCACGACGCATACTCGATTTAGGCTGTGGCACAGGTTCCACTACTTTAATGTTAAAGCAGGCTTTCCCCCAAGCGGAAGTTATTGGTTTGGATTTATCACCCTATATGTTGGTAAGGGCAGAAGATAAAGCGAGAAATGCTGGTTTAGATATAGTATGGCGACATGGGAATGCTGAAAAAACTGGTTTGAGTGACGCAACATTTGACTTAGTGACAGCTTCTTTGCTATTTCACGAAATACCAGATGCGGTGTCTCTAGCAATTCTGCGGGAAAGCTTCCGGTTGCTGGTAACTGGAGGGCAAGTATTAATTCTAGATGGGAATCAGAAGACTCTGCGTCAGTTAGAATGGCTTAATGATGTTTTTGAGGAGCCATATATTTGTGAGTATGCTGCTGGTAGCGTAGAGGCAAATATGGGTGCAGCCGGATTTGAAGCAGTGCGATCGCAGGATGTATGGTGGATAAATCAGGTAACTAGCGGCGTTAAACCGCTCGCAACCGAAAATGTGCGCCAGTACACTCCCACATCAATAGATACCACAATAGAGGGGCTTGGATCTCCAGCGTTTGGCATAATGGCATGAGTTTAAAGGCAGTTCTCTTTGATTTTAATGGTGTGATCATTAACGATGAGCCAATCCACCTGCAACTGATAGATGAGATTCTCATGGAAGAAAATCTCCAACCCCAACGGGTTAATGAGCGTCAAGCTTCTTTAGGACGCAGCGATCGCGCTTGTTTTCAGCAATTACTCGCAAATCGTGGTAGAGTGGGTAACGAAAACTATTTAACTCAATTGCTGTACCGCAAAGCTCAAGCCTATGTGGTGGAACTAGAGAAAATACAGAAACTGCCTTTATATCCAGGTGTAGAAGATTTAATATTTCAGGTGCGATCGCGGAATTTGAAACTAGGATTAGTCAGTGGCGCTTTTCGTAAAGAAATAGAATTGGTACTCCAGCGAGCTAAACTAGCCGAACATTTTAAAATTATCGTCGCGGGTGATGACATCACCACCAGTAAACCAGAACCCGATGGTTATCTACTAGCAGTGAAACGCCTGAATAAAGCATATCCGGAATTGAATCTTCAACCACAAGAATGTTTGGCAATTGAAGATACCCCAGCAGGTATAGCAGCAGCGAAGCGATCGCACATGCAAGTTGTTGGTGTAGCGAATACTTACCCATTTCACATGCTCCAGCGCTGCTGTAACTGGACTGTTGATTATCTCAGTGATTTGGAACTCGAACGCGTGCAGAAGGTTTATTCCCAAAAACAGCCTCAGCCATTGGTAAGTGAATGTTAAAATATTCTATGGTGAGCGGGTGTTGAGCTAACGAGTGATATTACTCTTGACTCAGCACTAATGAAGGGGAATTAGCTCAGTTGGTAGAGCGCTGCGATCGCACCGCAGAGGCCATCGGTTCAAATCCGTTATTCTCCATTTTGTATAGCGACAAATTATTTCTCTGTAGCAACAGATTATTTGTCGCTCTACATCTGTACATTACCCATTGTCTATTTTCTCTCATGACCATCTGGGGTTGCCATATTTGCGGTAGAACAAAAGTTCCCGGTCTACCAACTGTACTTTTCGAGAATCAGGGTTAAATGAGAGGATTAGCGGTGAGATGCTACGGTCTGCTTGCAGCTTGTCAAGCCTATTTAAAGCAGCAGACAAATCTGACAATCTAACCTGTGGCTCTGATTTATTAATCCGAGTCATTATTTCGTCACGGTGCAAACCATACTAGCTCGATCCACATAAGTATATTTGGGTATGGATGTTGCTATGCCAAAAACTTCACCAAGCTGAACCATATTTTATTACTCTAAAATAATCTTCACACCCTTACTTACCAAGTTTAACAAGTGTTCAGGCAAACTTTCTACCACCTGTTTAACTGCCTCGATTATAACTTCGACCTTACGTTTAATTAGTAAAAACAAGAAAAATAATCCGAACTTTTGAAACAAAGGCAACTGAATCGATATGAAAAAAAGGAGCCTGACTCAGACTCCTTAATCAAAAACTAGTAATAGAATTGTGACTACTTCACAGTCACCTTACCGCCAGCTTCTTCGATGCGCTTCTTAGCATCTTCAGCAGCATCCTTAGCAACACCTTCTTTAACTGCCTTGGGTGCAGCTTCCACCAGGTCTTTCGCTTCTTTTAGACCTAAACCAGTCAATTCCCGGACAATTTTCAGCACGGCAATCTTCTTATCAGCTGGGACTGATTCGAGAACTACTTCAAACTCGGTTTGCTCAACAACTTCCTCAGCAGGAGCAGGACCACCAGTACCAGGGCCTGCGAACGCTACGCCAACGGGTGCAGCTGCACTCACGCCAAAAGCTTCTTCAATTTGCTTGACTAACTCAGAAGCTTCCAGCAAAGAAAGGGTTTTTAGCTGTTCTAAAATTTGATCGGTTGTAGCAGACATTGATATAACTCCTGTAATTTTGATTATTTATTTGTCATGGGTCATTGGTCTTTAACTATAGACTTTTGACTCTTGACTGATGAACCACGAAATCTATTCAGCAGGGCTTTCAGTGCTGCTATCTTGTACAGTAGCGGTTTCGGTACTGCTATCTTGTACAGCCGGGCTTTCGGTACTGCTATCTTGTACAGCAGGGCTTTCAGTGCTGCTATCTTGTACAGCAGCGGTTTCGGTGCTACCACCACTTTGCTCTTGCTCGGCCACAGCCTGCAAAGCACGAGCCAGTGAACCAGGAACTTCGTTGATACCCACAGCAATCTTGGTAGCCAAAGCGTTGATAGCTCCTGCAATTTGGGCTATGAGTTGTTCCTTAGATGGCAAGTCTCCCAATACCTTGACATCAGGTTCTTTTAGTAGACGACCTTCCAGGACACCACCGCGAAGTTCTGTTTTCTTGCTGACTTTTTGGAATTCTTGGTATGCCTTAATTGCCGATGAAAAATCTTCTTTTACCAGCAAAAAGGCGGAAGCACCGTTTAGCAATTCCGACAGAGGTTGCCATTTTTCATCACCTTCAATGGCAATGCCCATAAGGGTATTCTTCGTCACCTTACAAACAGTGCCACTAGGACGTAGCCGCCGCCGTAAATCGGTGATTTCAGAAACTGTTAGTCCCTGATAGTCAATTACCAGTGCCAGAGTTGACTCACTCAAAGTTTCTTTGAGGTCAGCTACTATCTCTTTTTTATTTTCTATTGTTCTACCCATTCCAGTCTCACCTCCTTAAAACAATCAGCGATTTCCCTACTCGTGCGCTTTTTCTAAACTTAATCCGAAACAACAAACCCCGACTAATTTAGCCGGGGTTGAGTATTAAGACTCCTGATGCCATAAGTTATCACACCTTTATGGGTGGTAATTCTGACAATTAGAGTTTTAACCTCGGCAGGATATTAAGCTATTAGCACCTGCTGTCTCCGGCTTTGCCTATTCAATTAGGTACTGGTGATTGGGTATTGGGTACTGGGGATTGGGGATTAGTAACAGACAAAAGGTAGAGACTTAATTCAATAATTCCCCTACGTCCCCCTAGTCCCTAGTCCCCAGTTCCCAGTCCTTTTTACGCTGCTTCGCTCAGTTTTAAATCTCGTAGGGCACTGATATCAACTTTAATTGATGGCCCCATAGTGGCTGCCACATAAAATGTACGCCAATAACGACCTTTAGCTCCTGAAGGACGGTTACGGTCAATCGTCTCCTGCAATGCCTTCAAGTTGACTAACAAATCTTCAGGCGAGAAGGTTGCCTTACCAAACATAACATGGACAATACCAGTTCGATCAGCTCGGAATTCTAATTTACCAGCTTTGAATTCTGCGATCGCACTTGCTAAATCAAATGTCACCGTTCCACCTTTGGGCGATGGCATCAAACCACGTGGCCCAAGCAACTTACCCAGCCTTGCCACCTGTGGCATCACATCGGGTGTGGCAATCAGCTTGTCAAAATCCATCCTACCTTTCTGGATTTCGTCAATCAGTTCTTCTGAACCTACTATATCAGCACCAGCATTGCTTGCTTCGTTTACCTTTTCGCCTCTGGCTATCACCGCCACTCGGACGATTTGTCCTGTACCTTTGGGCAGTGCTACCGTTGTCCGCAACTGTTGGTCTGTATACTTGGGGTCAATTCCCAGGCGGATATGCGCTTCAGCAGCTTCGGTAAATTTAGCTGTTGCTGTGTCTTTGAGAAGGGCTAAAGCCTCTAGAGGTTGATAGTCCTTATCTTCTACTTTTGCTTGCAGCGTCTGCAAACGACGTGATATTTTTGGCATTTTTTTCTCCTGGGGTAATTCCGAAGCTTCGCCTCTCCCCCGATAATTTTTGGTTACTTGTCCTTTGTCCTTTGTCCTTTGTCCTTTGTCAGTTACCAATGACTAATGACTAATGACCATTGTACAGACGCGATTAATCGCGTCTCTACTGACCAATAACTAATGACTAATCCGTGACTGTTATCCCCATATTCTTAGCCGTTCCTGCCACAATCTTCATTGCCGCGTCTATGTCGTTGGCATTAAGATCAGGGAGTTTCGTTTGGGCTATTTCTTGCAATTGCGCTTTGGTAATTGACCCAACCTTCTTTTTGTTGGGTTCATTCGAGCCTTTTTCAACTTTCGCCGCCTTCCGAATCAGCACTGATGCTGGTGGCGTCTTGAGCACAAATGTAAAACTCCGGTCTTCAAAAACCGAAATTTCTACAGGTATCACCATTCCAGCTTGATCTGCTGTTTTGGCATTGTACTCTTTACAAAACATCATGATGTTGACGCCATGTTGACCCAAGGCGGGGCCCACTGGCGGTGCTGGGTTGGCTTTTCCAGCATTCAGGGCCAGTTTAATGACCGCCACTACTTTCTTCGCCATTTGTATTTAGCTCTGTTTCTCTACCTGATTAAATTCCAATTCTACTGGTGTATCCCTGCCAAATATTGACAGCAAGGCTTTAAGCTTACTCCGTTCTGGAGAGACTTCAATCACCTCACCTTCAAAATCTTTAAATGGACCAGAAAGCACCATTATCTTATCACCAGTAGCCATGTCAATTTTGACAACCGGCTCCTGTTCGCTAGTTTGTTTGAATATACGTTCTACTTCTGAAGAACTTAGTGGTATCGGGTTGACATGACCACGACCCTTGCTACTACCACGTTTTTGTTCTGAACCTACAAAATTAATTACATGGGAGGTGTTTCGTACCACCTGCCAGGTATCATCATCCATCATCATCCGCACCAGCACATAGCCAGGGAAAACTTTTTCTTCTGTATGCTGGCGACTGCCATCTTTACGGATTTTCACCGCTGGCGTCTGCGGAATTTCTACCTGGACAATTTTGTCAGCTACATCAAAAGTTTGAATGCGTTGCTCTAAGTTAGTTTTTACACGCTTTTCACAACCTGAGGCTACTTGCACCGCATACCAGCGTGCTTCTTTTGACGCTGCTTCTACTGTTTCTACTGTTTCCTCCGGCTGCAACGTTGAGTTGCGAGGTTCGTCTGTTGAAAAAGTCATCAGAACACCTGTTTTGCTGCCCAACCAAACAATCCATCGACCAAGTATATCAAAGATGCGGAGAGTGCCACCATTAACAATACAGCGGCGGATTCGCTCACTATCTGCTTCCGACTCGGCCAGACTACTTTTTCAAGTTCTTCTCTGATTCCTTGTATGAAGTTGCCAGGGCTAAACCCATTTGTGGTTTCTGGCAATTCTGCTTCACTTTTTTTGGCCACGACCGTTTATCTCCCCGTTTGTCACTCCATTTTGGATTTTGGATTTTAGATTTACCCCATGCCTTAAGGCAAAGGTACTTAATTTTAGATTTTGGGTTGTCGATTTTAGATTTTTTCTCAATCTAAAGTCGGCAGATTTTGTCTTTTTAATCCAAAATCTTAAATCTAAAATTTGATGATCCCGGTTTGCAGTTTCGACTATATTTCACTTAACTGAAAGCAAAACAACTGCAAATTCAATAACTTTACCCGAAATTATTACTGCTAACTGCTATGTTAGCAGCTGCGTAATTATTTCGGGCTTTGTTTTTTGCTCTTGAGCGCGCCCTGGAGGACTTGAACCCCCGACATCAGGTTTTGGAGACCTGCGTTCTACCAACTGAACTAAGAGCGCACAAGCTGTTTTTGATTCAGTTATTGCGCTGAACTAAATTTCAGTTTAACGCAATATGCAATTTCTATTATACCTCAATTTTACCCTTGGGAACAAGTCAGCGGCAGATGCCGCTTCCAGCTTGAGATTTCTCTCATACTTTTGAAGGATGAATTACAAAGGGCGGTCAAAGCGTTGCTTGATCCGGGTTGCCTTACCTACGCGATCGCGGAGATAATACAGTTTAGCACGGCGGACTTTACCGCGACGTAATACCTTGATGCTGTCAATCCGGGGAGAATGCAACAGAAAAACCCGCTCGACGCCCACACCTTGAAAAACCTTACGGACTGTAATAGTTTCGTTGATGCCACCATTGCGCTTGGCAATTACTACTCCCTCGTAAGGTTGTACACGGTATTTTTCGCCTTCCTTGATTTTCACTCCGACTTTTACTGTGTCGCCCACATAAATGTCGGGCACATTTGATTTTAGCTGTTCCGCTTCAATCGAGCGGATAATCTCTTGAGCGCTCATAGTCTTTGGTGTCTGCTTAAAAAAAACTCACAATCATCAATCATAAATCGATAATCCTCTTTCAGTCTACTTGTTGTGATTGATAATTTTACTGATACAACAGTCTAGGGTTCAAAGCTATATTGCAGAATGCTATATCACAGGGTTGAAATTTATGAAATTTAGCGTCGTCATCAGTACTTATAATCGCTTTAACTTGCTGCAAAGAGCAATTGACTCGGCTCGTAACCAAACAATTGAGTGCGAGGTGGTTGTTGCTGATGACTGTTCATCTGATGATACCCAAACCTATGTCAAAAGCTTAGGGGACAAAGTTATTTACCATCAAAACGAAGTGAACCTTGGTCATGCAGCAACGGTAAATGCTGGAGTTGCCAAAGCTAGCGGCGACTGGATTAAGTTTTTAGATGATGACGATTATTTAGCGCCCAACTGCATAGAAGAGATGGCAAAGGCGATCGCACTTCGTCCTGATGCTGTAATCTGCTCTTGTGTGGCGGCTCAGGTGGATGGCAATGAAGTTGAACTCAGTCGCACCCCGCAAGTTGGTCCCGGATTAGCTTTTTATGTCCCCCAAGCCGATATTCACTACGGTATGCTCTTAGAGGTTGTACCCTTTGGCACGCCTGTACAAGTAGCTTGCCAACGCGATGCTTTCCTGCAAACTGGTGGTTGGGACTCCACACTCGATGCTAACTGTGATGACATCGATTCCTGGATTCGGATTGCTCAGTTTGGTGATGCTATTTTCTTCAATCAGTGTCTTGCTTACCGCACTATCTGGCCTGGTGCATATAATCAAAAGTTTTCTTTGTCTCGGCGGTTGGCTACAAATATTTTGATGAAGGAGAAAATTTACGCCTTGGTAAATGACCAACATCGCTCAAAGATTCCCGTCTTTCAGGATATAAAAAATTATCTAAAACTCCATTGGATTTTAGTAGCACTGAAGCAAAAAAATCTCAAGAGTTTTCTTTCAATGATAGATCCGTCTGTACTTTCTCCTCAGTCTTGGAAGTTTTTGCTAACTGCTGCCTCATCACGCCGCTCTCAGGGAAACAATTCTCAGATTCGCAAACTTGTGTTGATTGAATCGTAATTATGATGTCTGGCAAAATACATAGAATAAAAGCGCCAGTCGCCATTCAGAATTTAATTCTGTGCGACTGGTGGACTTCGGCGTGAGCGCTAGACAAGGACGTTACTACCAACTACCAGATTTGTCGCAGTGAAATTATCCAAAGTCGCTAATGTGTAATTGAAATAACCATCACCATAGTAAGAGTAATTAACTTGTGTAGAAGTACCCGATTGCACAAACTGTAAGTAGCCATCTAAGATGGGATTGCTGCCAGTGTAGCCCTGATTCTTAAACACGTCAGTAAGGACTAACTTATCCTCGCTCTGATTAAAGTCAGTGATTGTATCACCGACATAGCTCGAGGTTTGGAGGATAAACTGGTCATGACCACTACCGCCAGTCAGGGTATCATTAGAATCACCAGCAAATAGGATGTCATCACCAGCACCTCCGATGAGGCTATTGTTACCTGCACCACCAAAAAGGGTGTCATTACCTGCACCACCAAGCAGGGTATCATTACCTGCACCACCGCGTAGCAGGTCGTTGCCACTCTTGCCGTCGATGCGGTCATCACCCCCCTGACCATTAATCACATCATCTGATTTGTCAAAGCCATTGACATTGTTGTTCAGGTCATTAAGAAAAGTGACTGTGTTTTTGTTGAATATGCTGCTTTGAGTGGAGTTGGCATTAAAGACATCAAAGCTGTCACGAATGCTGGTTTGCTCATCAAATAGGATATTACCGATGGTGGAGAGGTTGTCTAGGTTTTCCAAGGGAAAGTTTTGCAGAATAACTTTGTCATCAGCCACCCCTTCAAAGGTGATTTCAAGATTGTTACTATTTTGAGTGAGTAGCAGATTTCGAGGTGTCAATCCAGTACCTTGGAATTTCAGAGTATCCAATTCGCCAATGATTGCTGCCGAGGGATTTGAGCCTTTACCTAGCCCAGCAAAATCGGTGATGGTATCAACACCGTCACCTAAATTGTAAACAAATTTATCTTTGCCACCGCCACCAGTTAGGATGTCGTTGCCTTGATTACCTGTGATGGTATCATTCCCGTCTTGAGCGTTAATTATGTCACCATAATTGTTGCCTACGAGATTATCAGCGCCATTGGTTCCATTCACCCCGTTAAACTCTAAGGCACCAATATCAACTGTACCCTTAGATATTCTGTCAAATCCAGCGCCGCGTTGGTCGGTGGTGATCCCTGCTGGAATCAGAGTATTATTGCCTGCGTTAATGGCGGGACTATCTGCAAGTAAGGCATTAGTAAAGTTTGCACCACCGTTATTTTGCAAAGGGCTGAGTTTGGGGTCGATGGGGTTGGCGCTGGTGCCGACGAGGGTGCTGGTAGTAAAGCCCGTGCTATTAGTGTTATCGCCAATCAAGTTATTGCCGAGGTCGGTGAAGTTGCCTTCAACGTCGCTGGAAACACCATACTTTAAGTTACCTGCAATGATAGTGTTTCCAACGATAACAGTACCATCAGATTCATTGAAAATGCCGCTATTATCAGGATCACCGTTGTAGCTACCTTTTGCCTCGTTATTGGTAATAGTGTCGTTGGTAAGGGTGAGAGTGCCGCTGTTGTTATAGATGCCACCGCCTCTAGTATATACATTATTATCAGAGACAGTGCTGTTAGTCAGGCTAAAAGTACCATCGTTAAAGACGCCACCGCCGTCTCCTGCCTCATTACCAGAGATAGTGCTTCCCGATATATCAACAGTGCCGGAGTTATAAATGCCACCAGCATAGGACGGGTAGGGGTTAGGAGCACGGTACTCCAGACCATTGGCGTATGACGTATTATTAGAAACAGTGCTTCCCGTTATTTTGAGGGTGCCTGTGTTAAATATGCCGCCGCCGTAGGCATTGAATGATCTGTAGATGTATGCACTATTACCAGAGACAGTACTGTTAGTCAGGCTGAGAGTACCTGTGTTAAATACACCACCGCCTAATGATGACCCCCGATTGCCTGAGACAGTGGTGTTGGTCAGACTGAGGTTGCCTCTGTTAAAGATGCCTCCTACTGCTCCCTGATTATCTGAGACAGTGCTATTAGTCAAGTTGAGGCTGGCATTGCTATTGAGTAAAATACTGCCATATATGACATCATTGGCATTGGCAATCTTCAAGCCATCAATGTTGACATCTGTTCCTGCCTCCGTGATCTCGAATACACTGGAGGCATTATTGCCGCTGATGGTCAGCTTAGATGCTCCAGTTCCCACAATGGTTACATCATCAGTAATCGTCAGTTGCCCAGAGGTAAGGGTAATGATATCTGGAGTGGCATCAGTGAACACGCCGCCTGCAAAGGTAATCGTATCCGCCCCAGCAGTCGCATTAGCATTCAGAAGTGCCTGCCGCAACGACCCTGCCCCAGAATCGTTGGTATTAGTCACTACTGTGTCAGTGTTAACAGGTAATGGGGTAATGGGAGACTGGACTTCATAAGCACCAATATCAACTGTACTATTGAAAACTCGGTTAAATCCAACACCTCTTTGGTCAGTAGTGACACTAGTTGCAACTAGGGAATTATCGCCTGCGTTAATGGCAGGACTACCTGCAAGTAAGCTATGAGTTAAGGTTACACCACCGTTATTTTCTAACGGCCCGAGCTTTGGGTCAATGGGGTTAGCGTTGGTGCCCACTAAGGTACTGGTGGTAAAACCAGTGCTACCAGTCTGATTACCAATCAGATTATTGCCCGAATCTTTGAAACTGCTGCCGGACACGTCGGGGTTGATATTCCCGGAGCTAGATTTGTCGAAGTTGCCTGCAATAATGGTGTTGCCCACAACGCTGAGTGGGTTGTTGTATATATCAGACTCACTACTGAAAACGCCACCAGCGTTACCAACACCATCATCGTTTGAGTCCCCAGTGTTATTGGTAATCGTGCTGTTGATGAGGCTAAGGCTGCTAAAGTTATAAATGCCACCGCCATCCTCTAATGCCTCATTACCAGAGACAGTGCTATTAGTCAAGGTAGCTGTACCGATGTTAAAAGCACCATTAGTTCCTCCGTTATAAATGCCGGCGCCGTTGTTCGCCGTATTGTTAGAGACAGTGCTATTGGTAAGCTTGAAGTCGCCATCGCTATAAATGCCGCCACCGATGGAGGTTGTCGTATTGTTAGAGACGCTGCTTTTAGTTAGGTTGAGGATGCCTTCGCTATAAATGCCGCCACCGCTGGAGGTTGCCGTATTCTCAGAGACGCTACTTTTAGTTATGCTGAGGATGCCTTTGTTATTGATACCGCCGCCGTTAGAGGGTGCCGTATTGCCAGAGACATTAGTATTGGTAAGCTTAAGGGTACCTTCGTTATTGATACCGCCGCCGCTGGAGGTTGCCGTATTATCAAAGACATTACTATTGGTCAGGCTAAGGATGGTATTGGTATTGACCAAAATACCGCTATCATTACCATTAGCGATCGCCAAATCATCAATACTGACATCTCTGCCTATTCCCGATATCTCGAACACTCTGGAAGCATTATTTCCATTCACGGTGAGGTTCGATACCCCAGTGCCCAAGATGGTCACATCATCGGTAATCGTCAGTTGCCCAGAGGTGAGGGTGATGGTATCTGGTGTTGTATCGTTGAACACTCCCCCAAAGGTAATGGTATCATCCCCAGCAGTAGCATTGGCTAAGTTAATTGCTTCCCCTAGAGTAGTGATGCCGTTGTTTGCATTACCATCATCTGTGTCTCCAGTATTATTCACCGTGAACGTTGCTAGTACTCCTGGGTAAGCTTCTCGCGTCGTTTCTGCAAACGCAAGATTTACTTCCATATCAGCGGTGTGGACTTCTAACTCCCAGTTGCCGCCTAATGCTGCATTGCCTATCCGCTGACGCGAAGCAGCAATATTTGCTCCTGTGAGTTGGTGCAGTTTGGCAATAAATTCTGCCCCCACATCACCGTCAGCTACGTTGCAACCATAGATGAGTAAGTTGGCTACAGATTTTGTAGCGGATGTCATTAATGATTTATCGGATTTGGGCGAGGCGGAAAATATCTTCTGCCATTGTTGCAGTTGCTGGCTATGGTATTCGAGGGTATCGAGTCCCAAGTGAGTATTACCCAGTTGCAAGCTACCGGGGGCACCGTGGCAAACTATGTGAATGCTGCTAAGATTCTGGTCAGCACGAGTTGCCAAAATCTCCGTAATTTGCTCAACACCGTCCTGTGTGGAGTCAATAACGAATACTTCAGTGTCGGGGATAACACCGTTAACTAAACTCTGATAGTCTTCAACTGCCGTGTCGATGAAGACGAGGCTATGCGTATATGAGGTGGTAATTATGGAATTTAATTGGAAGTGTGGAGTATGTAACGTTGCCATTTTGTTACTTCAAACTAAGGTTATGAGTTGATCTAAAACTGACTGAAGCTTTGTCATAACCGGGTTTTCACACAGCTTTTAACAGTAATAATGAACTATTTATTACTATTAATTTCCTTCTTTCTTATCGTCACCTAAGTTGCTGTTTTTGTAAAGCCAGAAAAGTACAGCAGATTGCAACTTCTCTACCTTGGGCTACGCCAAGGTGAGGTACAGATCATCGTAGGGAACATGGCTGTACCCCTACCCGTGTATTTCATTTACCTGCAATACGCTGTAAGTAATTTAACTAAATAGCTAAAGTTCCTGCTAGTACCGCTGAGTTCCTTCAAAAGATGGTAGCATAGCTTGTTTCAACCTAAGAGGACTCAGAACTCAAAAAGGCTTTGGCGCTCCTGTGTTGAATCGTATCCATATTTGTAAAGTACGATGCTAGGGTATTGGCTCATGCTAGTCGTAGCTATTGGGGAATCGGAAATAAAGCTGTAGCGGCTTAAATAGCAGATTTGGTCTTCAGAATTTTGGAGTTTTACCCCGATTTCTCGAGCCGTTACTGAATAAGTCTTTAAGCTAAGTAACTGGTTAGAAGCGCTCTTGGTCAGTAGCAAGTGGTCATTGTTACGCACTACTAACTACTTTTGAGTTGTCGCTGAAGACCTCAATAATTATGTTGATTTACACACAGTTACTTATCTTGATTTATTATACATATCTCAAAGATTATGCGAATCATACATATTTTGAACCACGTTCAAGAAATAGGTAACGGTATTGTGAATGTGGCTGTAGACTTGGCTTGTTTACAGGCAAAATCTGGTTATGAGGTAGCGGTTATTTCTGCTGGTGGTGAATATGAGAAATTACTAAATATTTGTGGCGTCAAACACTACCAACTAGACCAAACCAGGAAACCGATAAGTATTATCAAAGCAGCTGTACGTTACCGGGCGATCGCAGGAGAATTTCAGCCGGATATTGTTCATGCACATATGATGACAGGAGTCATACTAGCACGCATTTTTAAACGGCATAAGTATGCTTTAGTTTCTACAGTCCACAACGAATTTCAGCGTTCCAGCCTGCTGATGGGTTTAGCTGATAGGGTAATTGCCGTCAGCAAGGCTGTGCGAGATTCTATGGCAAGGCGCGGTATCCCAGAAAATAAGTTGCGGGTGGTATGCAACGGAACTTTGGGTAGTCCCCGCACGCGACAAATACAGGATTATCAACCTTTGCCATTACAGCGTCCAGCAATCGCCACTGTAGCCGGGATGTATCAACGTAAGGGAATCACTGAGTTAATCGCTGCCTTTGAACAAATTGCCTCAGATTTTCCCCAAGCGCACCTTTATTTGATCGGAAATGGCCCTGATAAACAACTATTTGAAGCACAAGCACAAGCAACTTCTGTAAAAGAACGCATTCATTTTGAAGGCTTCCAACCGGAACCTCAACGCTATCTCATATCTTGTGACATATTTGTGTTGGCTTCCCATCGTGACCCTTGCCCTCTGGTACTTTCGGAAGCTAGGGAAGCTAGAACTGCGATCATTGGCACTCAGGTAGATGGAATTCCTGAAGCCTTGGACAATGGACAAGCAGGTCTTTTAGTCCCAGTAAAAGATAGTAATGCTTTAGCTGGGGTTTTAGTGCAATTACTGAGTAATGCCTATATGCTGCATGAGTGGAAACAGCGGGCAAATCAAAACCTAGAGTGGCTAACTGTTGCCCGTGTCCATCAGGAAACACTGGTAGTGTATGGTGAGTTAATTACAGAGTAAGAGTGTTAACAGCGTAGCGATCGCTTTAGTTTTAAAGCTACGCCTAAAGCGCCAAAGACCAGTACACCTGCCAAAAATTGTGTTTTCAACCCCAATTTTCCCCAAAGTTTTAAGTACTATTGCTTATTAACAAATAGTATATAATTCTAACGTCTCACGAATGGGTTACGTTACTGAAGCGATCTCCCAAACTGAATTTAGTGTGTTATTGTCCAGGTTTTACACGCTGCCCTGTGAAAGTGAACCTTCCTGCTACCGGGGCATTATCTTTGAGCAGATTTGCATTTAGATTGAAGAACCGAACTGTTGCTGTTGCTTGCACTATCCCCGTTTTCGGAGCAAATGTCGCACGAAAATCGCTTCTGGCAATTTTGCCGGATAATGTCGCTGTTGGGTAAGTGAAGTCGAATGTCGTGGCGGTAATCTCTTTGTCTGAAGTACACTTCCAACTGCCCTGTACATTACCATAGGGTTGGATAGAGGGAACACCACTTTGGTTTGAGGCAGTGACAAAAATGTTGCCATCTTCAGTGAACGTTATAATACTAGGAAACGAACCGAAGTCACCAGAGTTTGTTGTAAGGTATGTGCCTGTCACCAATTTGCGACAATCCGTTATGGATTCAGCTTCGGCTTTGTGAATCTGCACAAAGTTGGGAATAGTGAGTGCCGACAATACACAAATCGTTAACGTGGCAGCATTAAAAGGGTTGCGGATAAATGACTGTAGCATAATAAATTTCTCCAGATAGCCTACTAATTTCAGCAGTCGATGATCTTAACCGGAAGTAATTGTCAGTTTTGGGTGAGTGTGGGCTACTGCGGTAGTATCCACTCCCGACAATTCTATGTATAAGCAAATAAACTTATTCAGCTTCAGGAAAAGTTTATAACTGGATACTTTTCAGTAACAACTACCAACAGCTAGTGACAAGCGTTAAATATGCTGTGGTCAGCTGCTTCTTCAAACAACCAGCCCTTTGCCAGTCCTGCCCTGACAAAAGGCTATTTAATGCCCTTGAAATCCTGTGGATAATAACATTATGCAAGGGGGTAGGGTAGGTTGGGTTATAGGCAATGGAGGAGTTGGTGAGAAACAAACTTGATAAGAAAGGTTGAGTATTAAAGCAGGGTAGTTTTGTATTAATCCCTATCAAGAATTCAAATAAATTTTTTCGTAAATCTACGTAACCGGATAAACACTGGCTTCGCCCAATTTCTACCTAGCAAATCGTGCAGCAGGATATAAAAACAGGGGATGATAAATAATGTCAGCATTGTTGCGATCGCCATCCCAAAGAAAACTACAATCCCTAAGGGCTGCAAAAACTCGGAACCTTCGCCAATACCCAACGCCAAGGGAAACAGTCCCAAAATGGTAGTGACTGTGGTCATGATAATTGGGCGCAAGCGTTGAGGAGCAGCTTTCACGATCGCAATTTGGCGAGTACAATCTTCTTCTTCCCGAATTTGATTTGCTAGTTCTACCATTAGAATCCCTGCGTTCACCACAATTCCTACCAGCAGCACAACGCCAACAATTACAGTTGCGCCAATTGCAGTTTTGGTAATGTAAAGTCCAAAAATTCCCCCAGCTAATGCCAGTGGTACGGTGAACATAATTACCAATGGGTCAATCAGCGAATTGTATTGCACCGCCATAACTACAAAAATTAAGAATGTCGCTAACGCCCCCAAAGTTTTTAAAGCATCCTGAAGTTGCTGATTAGTTTCTTGGGCAGAACTAGGCACAATTGAAACCCCATCAGGTAAGTCTACATCCTTGAGTACCTCGTTGACTTCTGCGATCGCTTCACCAAGACTAGCTCCTTCGCTGAGATTACCTGCCACAATAAAAGCTTGGCGCTGATTAATCCGTTGCACCTCACCAGGCGCTTGCCCTTCTTGAATGTTTGCAACATCTGAAAGCCGGATTAGGTGATTGTTTTCTGTAAATAGCGGTAATTGCTCTAGCTGGGAAGGACGCTGGATGGCTTGTTTATTTAGCTGCACTCGCACATCAACTAAACGATTACCGCGTTGAATTTGCGTGGGAACTGAACCTTCAATTGCTGTCTGAACTGTTGCACCAATTTGCCCGGCGCTCAACCCTAAAGCCGAAACCCTTTCCCAGTCGGGGCGAATTTGGATTTCCGGTTGCCGGGGGTCGGCATCTGGTCGGAATGTTGCTAATTTTGCCCTTTCCTGCAATGCTTGCAGCACTTGGGCTCCTGCTTGCGTTAAGTTTTGTTCATTCTCACCTTGCAGAATCACGTCAATTTCTGACCCTTGCACTGGAGAATTACTCAAGATTAAACCCCGCACCTGACCAGGATTGAGGCGCAGCAGAATTCCTGCTAAGTTGAGTTTGTTAAATTCTTGAGTTACTTTTTTGACGAAAGCTTCAACATCTGTGCCTGGTTTTAGATTGATGGTGCTGCTGGCACGTAAAGGATTTTCTGTAGTATTGCTACCAAATAAATTACCACCTACAGTTGTGAAAGCAGACTCGGTTTCTGGTTGTTTGAGCAAAATGTCATCAACAACTTGCATAACTTTTTGGGAAGTTGCTAGAGGTGTACCGGGCGGAAACTGCGCTCTCAAGTTAGCTTGACCAGTACTGATGCGGGGTAAAATTTCTTGGGGAATTTGACCAAACATAAAGAAGCTGCTACCGCCTAAAATTACCAAAGCAGCGGTAACTACGAGGAGCCGATAACGTAAAACCTTGGTTAAGAAGTTACCGTATAAGAGCGTAGCATCTTCAAATCGGTGATTAAACTGTTTAAGCAGCCAAAATTCACTGATCCGACTAGACCAGCGAATTCCCAAAAGTCGAGAAGACAGCATCGGCACTACTGTAATTGCGACGACAAGGGATGCTGCTACTGCAAAGCTAATTGTCAGAATCAGTTCATTAAATAGCAGGGCAATAAAGCCGCCAATTAAGAGAAATGGTACTACAGAAACTAAGTTGGCACCTGTAGCAGCAACTAAAGCAGATTCTACTTCTTGGGAAGCATTAATGGCACTGTCAATAAAAAATTTGGAATTACCCTGCCTTCCCTGCTCCCCCTGCTCCCCTCTCTCTCTTTGATTAGGAGTCATCCCCGCTTTTTCGGAAATGTTTTCTAGGATCACAACGGATGTATCAATTGCTTGACCAACTCCTAATGTCAGACCTGCCAAACTAAAAACATTTAAAGTCAGACCAAATATTTTCATCATAGCGATCGCTGTCAGAGTACACAGCGGAATCGTCAAACTGATAATCAATGTTTGCCTGAATGATCCCAAAAATAACAACACTGCTGCTGCTGCTAACAATGCCCCAGAAATCCCCGAAAAGATCACATCATTTAAAGAATTGCGGATGAAGATAGATTCATCTGTGGTCGGACTCAAAGTCATGTCTGCTGGAATTAAACCCGATTGCCGTAATTGTTCAATTCGCCGCTTAACAGCATTTACAACTGTGATTGTGTTGGCCTCAGGCTGCTTTTGGATTGAAAATTTCACCGCAGGCTGACGGTTAAGGTAAACAAA
The DNA here is from genome assembly GCF_036916575.1 of Nostoc sp. Lineage (GTDB taxonomy): Bacteria > Cyanobacteriota > Cyanobacteriia > Cyanobacteriales > Nostocaceae > Nostoc. The sequence continues at coordinate 183,409 of NZ_JBALGC010000004.1, read as the reverse complement.
TAGTCGCTGGTCTTCTGTATCATCAATTACCTCAGCAAAGTCTCGCAAATAAACGCGGCGAGGAGGAGTAGAGGAAGCAGGGAAGGCAGGAAAGGCAGGGGAAGAGGAGGAAACTTCCAACGAAAGGTTTTCAATTTCACGGGCATTTTGGAAGCGTCCTACAGTCCGAGTTAATGGCTCAGAATTTTGCCCTAGAATCCGACCACCAGAAGTGTCTTGGTTACGGGCTGTTAATTCTTCTAATACGTCATTTAACCCCACACCCAAAGCTTGCAATCGGTTTAAGTCAACAAGCACCCGTACTTCTTCCTCTGCACCACCAGATACATCAACAGAAGCGACTCCCGGCACGACACTGAGTTCACGGGTTAAGTCTTCGTCAGCAAATACACGTAAATCTTTACCAGGTAAAGAAGCAGATGTCAATGCCAATTCATAAACCGGCAATTGGGAAGGATCGACTTTAAATAAGCGCGGCTCCTCTATCGTATCTGGCAGTTGTCCTCGACCTCGGTTAAAAGCAGCAGTAGCATCGTTTAGGGCTTGGTCAATATCGCCCCCTGGTTGGAAGTATAAATCGAGGCTTACTTGTCCTTCACGAGTTCGGGAGAAAACTTGCACTACATTCTCGGTTGCCGATAAAGCTTCTTCTAAGGGTCTGGTGATTTCATCTACTGCTACTTCTGGTGAAATACCAGGGGCTTCTAGCCGAACCCCAATTCGGGGATAGGTAATTGAGGGTAGGAGATCGACTTGAATGGTTGTGAGAAAAAATATCCCAATGACAATTACTGCCACGGTGAGCATGAGTGTACCAATGTGTTGGCGGATAGCGATCGCACTAAGACTAAATCCGCCATTGCCATTATTATTATTTGCTTGTTGCATGATCCTAAGTGCTAAGTGCTAAGTGCTAAGTGCTGACTACTGAGTACTTTTTTCATTGGTATGGTGGTTATTGTTCACCCTACTATTGCTTTTCTGAAAGAATTGAAAGACTTACAGTGTCACCTTCTTTTAACGGCTTACCACTACGAACAACATAGCGCTCTCCCGCTTGCAAACCGGATAAAATTTCTACTCTCCCATCAGCCTTTTTTCCCAACATAACGGCTCGTGCTGTTACCTTCGTTTTACCTTCTGTGTCTTTGACGACAAATATTGCCCCACTTTGGTCTTGTGACTTTGCCTCTGCTGTACTAGATGTGTTAGGCAAAGAAGAATCCTGTCGTACATTTGTTTGCGTCTCCCCTGTACCCTTGGAGTTTTTACTGCCTGCTTTCTGAATAGCTGTTTGCGGCACGACTACACGCTGTTGCGTCTGGTTTTCAAAATTGACTCGTGCCAGCAATCCACTGCCAATCTTGCCTTGAGTGTTGGGAATCACTACTTCTACAGGTATCAAACGAGCGGTGGCATCCGCAGCTGGAGAAATGCGCGTAACTCTGCCAATTAATCTTTCGTTGGAGAAGGCATCTAAGCGGACTTGTACAGACTGCCCAACCTGAATTTGTGCCAGTTCTAACTCGGAAACTTGCACGATGACTTTGACACGGTTAAAGTCGCCAATTTTCAAGACTTCGCTACCTGCTTGCAGAAGGTTGCCGGGTTCTGTAACCTTTTGTGTGACTACGCCAGTAATAGGGGATGTCAACTGAGCGTAAGACCTGCGCTCTTTGGTTTGGGCAACCAATGCCTGCTGGGCTAATACTCTACCTTGAGCAGCAGCGACGGCTTGCTGTTCTGTACGGACTTGCTCTTGGGCTGCCCGCAATGCCTGGGCTGCTGTTTTTGCTTGGGTACCCGCTTGCTGGGCATTTTGTTCAGCGATCGCTCCGGCTTTGAATAGATTTTGTTGGCGTTGGGAGTCTGCCTGAGCTTGTACCACTTCTAACCGTGCGCGTTCAACGTCTGCACGCGCATTGCTTACCTGATTAGTTGCCTTAGCTACTTCTGATTTGAGGGCTGCTAATTCTGCTTGGGCTTGGTTTAATTCGGTCAAAAGTATGGCATCATCTAACTGCCCGATGTTTTGTCCAAGCTTTACCGTATCGCCTACATCTAAGTTCAAAGCCAACAACCGGGCTTCCACCTGCGATCGCACTGATACAATCCGAAAGGGTGTTGTATTACCTGTGTATTCTAGTTGTTTTTCGAGTAAGTCAGTCCGAGCGATCGCCACATCTACAGCCGTTGCACCACCACGTTGTCCACTACCAGGACTCTGAGATTCTGCATCAGCCGATTCCTTGGGCAGTGATCCGCAATTCGCCATCAGCAGTCCTATGCCCAGCAAACAGGGAATTAATAATATGGGTGCAAAAGGGGAAGACACCTTTGTGTCAACGCTACTTTTTACATCTGCGACAGCCACATCAGTCTTCACAACTGAATCTAACAGGACATTAATTACCTGGTTAGCGGCTGCGAAAGGTGAGATTTTCGCCTGCTTTTGCGGCTTATTTCTGTCCAAAATCATTTATTTTTCTCCTATTTGGGGAGCTTTTGGGGTTAAACAGCCGTGCATTACCAAGTAATTTTGAGACATTATGACCAATGAAAAGCGGCGAGAGTCAATTAACTATCTTCTTGCAGAATTATGTATCAAAAACTACTTTTTATCACGAAAAATTCTCACCACTTTAACTCATTACATCGAGTAGGCAATTTTTTAGCAACAGACGCAATTATTAATTTAGTATAAATACTTTTAAATTTCTTGCAATCTGCCCTTAGGAGAAGAGTAGCGTTTCTTGAAGATATCGGACTTTTACGCCCTACTTCTAAAATGGGCAGTATCAAATAACTATACTTCTGCTTACATAGCAAAACTTAACTATAGCAAAATGCCTAGTAATTTTTACGCTTGAGCCGATATATTAAGAATAGTAAAGATAAATTGCTTTTTTTTTACGCTGTAGAATTTCGATCAAGCAATTGCATATACAGCAAAGAAAAGGCCGATATGTACTACAGCCATAATTCTTAAATGAGGAAAGTTACGAGTGACATCATTGCTAAAAATTGTACAAACTACAGATGAATCCCAGATTTCGGAATTTTTTCAGGAATCAGCGGGTAAGTGGCGGTCGCAACGACGCTATTACACCCTACCTCAGGGAGAAACCAAGGAGATGGAGAGTATAGTTACGATCAATTTTCTAGAGCAGGGCTGTGATGAATTGCAAAAGCTAGCTCAGATGCATGATTTACCTGATACAGTCAGTTTGATCTGTGGTGCAGCAGTTACATGGGAAAGTACGGATGTGCCCAAGGCCAAGAAAGAGTCGCAAGGTTCAACAATATTTGGGGCTATGGGAAACATTTTGTATCGCGATCGCGGTTTTGCCATATCCAAACCAGTCACTGCCCAGTATTATTTCTCCAACCCTAAAACACTGTTTTTGCGAACTGAATACAATGGTTCAATGTTCGAGGAAGAGTTAAAGCTAATTGGCAGCAAATATCGCACCAGACAAACCATTATCTCTCGTGCTGGTGAGCAGTTGATGATCGGTCAATATTTAGAAAAGAGAATGGATTAGTTTATCGGGTGGATGCAACTGGCTACAGCCTCACTCGTTTTGAGACTAGTCAGCACCTAGCTATCAACTGGTAATATAACTTTTTATAACAGGTTTTTAAACTTTCTCCTAGAAAATTAATTGCTATGTCATCATGGGAAGTGAAATGAGAATTAATTCGGCGACAGTGTTTGTTTTTAGTATTGACAGGCTTTTCCCTTTTGGTATTACAGACTTCTCTCCGAAATCTAAATCTCTACAAACTTATGATTTTGGAGACATTCCATGTCAATTTATGTAGGTAACCTCTCCTATGAAGTTACACAAGATGCGCTGAATGCTGTTTTTGCAGAATATGGTTCTGTAAAACGCGTTCAGCTACCCACTGACCGTGAAACAGGCCGTTTACGCGGCTTTGCTTTCGTGGAAATGGGTACAGAAGCTGAAGAAACAGCAGCCATTGAAGCTCTTGATGGTGCTGAATGGCTGGGTCGTGACCTCAAAGTCAATAAGGCCAAGCCCAGAGAAGACAGAGGTGGTTCCTTCGGTGGTAACCGTGGTGGCGGCGGTAACTTCCGTAACAACCGCTACTAAGCCAAGTAGACTGAAGTAACTTAATTGAAAAAAAGGCTCAGGCAACAATGCTTGAGCCTTTTCTATACAAAACTTGAACTATGAATAATTTCCGATAGTTGCTTGGTATACCGCACCTATGATTCTTTAACTAGAGTGCCTTGATGAAAGATCATTTTCCATCGATTATTGTTCAATTTTCAGATGGAACTTCGCAGCGAATGAACAGGGTATTCGCCAGATCCACTATGTTTGACTATACGATAGGTTACTAAAACAACTCCTGTTGCTAAAACTAACGTTTTGAATTCCATTATCGATCTTTGAGTCAGGGGTTCGATGGGTTCATTCTGCAAGCTGTTGATAATTTGCTGTTTATCAAAAACACGCCCTGAACTTCCGAACTCAATAAACTCGTCAGCAAGTAAGTCCATGACATCTTTAGCTGACTTTCGGGCGTTGCATAAAACAGGGATGAATTATTGAACCGCGAAGACGCAAAGTGCGCGAAGGAATTAGGTTTATGAATTCACAAAAATTAAAAAACATCCTGCAAATATGCAACGCCGACTTTCGTACATCCGATTGAAGCAAACGCTCCTCCAACTCACAAAGAAGTGATTCCTCTAAATAGTCTGCTTTCATCTACTTACTGGAGTTGATTATGTCTTTGACAAGACGGCTTGCAACCGCCTGATGCAATGGGGTTGTTAGGCTGTCTCGCCGTTTGCTGCTTGTGGCATTGACTCAATCAACGCCCTTAACACTTTATTGACCGATTCTGGTGTGGTGAAAACCTGAGCCACATCTTCATCTAAGACCACAACTGTTAATTGTTGCGTTCCACTACGGGCAGCAAAGCGATTGGGCTTTGCCTTCTGATAATCGAAGCGATACTCAGCCTGAAGCTCGTCGTCAGAATTTTGCGATTTTTCAAAGGGTGTTTCGTTCATAATCTTCACGTTCCTTTCGAGTAGCTAGACGGCGCTAATGATACGGATAGCGTTAGAGCGCTCAGTAAAGGAAATCAACAGCAAGAGATTTTGTTGAGAGTGACCAATAATGATTTCTCGCTGCTCATCTATAGAGTGCGCTTCATCATCAAAGATGACTGCCAGTTAAAGCACCCCACCCCGCTAGCGGTGAGGGAAACAATTGTACTAGCAAAAATCGGCTGGGGTCGAAAATTGACCATGATTGATTAATAATGAGTTGCCGACTTGCGATGATGCACAGCTGTAACGCCATCAGTATCTAGCAATTTGCCACTCTCAACAGTCGCATAAACCAGCCAGTGATCACCAGATTCCATCCGGTTTTGTACAGAACATTCGAGATATGCTAGGGCATCGGTAAGTATGGGAGAACCGCTTTCCGCTTCTTGGGCGGCGACATCAGCAAATCGGTCTTGTCCTGGGCCGAAGGGTTTGAGGAAGTGCTTCATCAACCCCAAATGATTCCCTTCTTTAAGAATATTGAGGACAAATTTATTGCCTGAGTGTGTCAGTGTTTCTACTGCGCGTTCTTTAGCTACAGCTATGGTTAAACCAGGGGGACTAAAGCTAGCTTGAGACACCCAAGAGGCTAACATGGCACTGGATCGATCGCCTTCTTTTGCTGTCAGAACACAAAGAGAACCGACAATCCGACCAACTGCTTGTTCTACACTTGTTGCAGGTTGCCTTGGCGATCGCACTTTTCTAGCTTTCTTCAGTGCTTGAGCAAAGTCGGTTCCAGCTTCTTCACACAATTGTAAGGTGGCATCGTTGGGTTTGAATTTTACGCGGATGGTATCAAAACCAAACCGATAGCCAGCATCTTTTAATTTATCCTCAATTAAATCAACCGCTTCCCCACTCCAGCCAAAGGAACCAAAAACTCCAGCGAGTTTATTGTTAGTAGCCGTGGATAGCACAATCCCTAAAGCTGTTTGCACGGGTGTGGGTGCATGACCGCCGAGAGTAGGAGAACCCATGATAAAACCACTGGCTTTTTCCACAGCCGCCCGGATTTCTTCTGGTTCAGTAAATTCGCAGTTAATCGATTCTACGGCAACGCCAGCTTTTGTGATCCCACGAGCGATCGCTTGAGCTAAGGTTGCTGTATTTCCATAAGCTGATGCATAAATTAACGCTACTGTCAAGTCAGCAGATGTTTGCTGTTGACTCCATTCCCGATAAGCTTTGGTCAGTTCGATTAGGCCATAGCGTACCAAAGGCCCGTGCCCAGTGGCATACATTCTCACGGGAAAATCGACAAGTTTATCCAGCGCTGTTTCAACTTGACGGGCGTGGGGAGCCATGAGGCAATCAAAATAATAACGCCGATCTTCGTTATATATTTCCCAGCCTTCATCAAATACCTGATCTCCACAAACATGTGCCCCAAATAACTTATCTGAGTACAAAACTTCAGTTTGCGGGTCGTAGGTGCAAAGTTGATCTGCATAGCGGGGATTAGGGGTGGGAATAAATTGTAAATTATGCCCATTACCTAAATCCAGAGTTTCTTCGCCCCGCATCACAAGAATTTGCAGATCTGGATTTTCTAGTGCCCCACGTAAATTTTTCGCCCCTGGATTAGAACAAACAAAAGTGATTTGCGGGGCAATTTCTAACAAAGCTTTTAAAGTCGCAGCCCGGTTAGGATTTACGTGTCCCAAAATTACATAATCTAACTCTTCGACATGGAAACGCTGCTGCAATGCTTCTAAATAAATTTGCGTAAAGGTTTCCCCTGGAGGATCGATTATGGCAGTTTTCTCGCTTTCTATTAAATAAGAATTAGCAGTTGTACCCTTAGCAAGAGCATATTCAATTTCAAATCTGAGCCTAGACCAACTGCGCGATCGCAGTATTCTTGTATCTGTAGCTATTGGATAAACTTGAACGTCACGGGGTTTGTTTGTTGACATGGCTTTATTGGGGATTGGGTACTGGGGACTGGGTATTGGGTACTGGGGACTGGGTATTTGGAAAACTTTTTCCCAGTTCCTAGTCCCCAATTGGGTACTGGGTACTGGGGACTGGGTATTTGGAAAACTTTTTCCCAGTTCCTAGTCCCCAGTCGCTAGTCCCTAGTCCCCAATCCCTAATCCCCATTCCCTAATAGTGATTACCAACTTTACGGTGATGCACAGCAGTCAAAGCATCTGGCTTAGAAACCCGTCCGGCGTAGACGGTGCTGTATACTGCCCAATGGTCGCCGCAATCCATTCTACTGACAACTTCGCACTCCATGTAGGCAAGGGCGTCGTTGAGGATGGGGGCACCATTTTCGGCTGGCTGGGTTCTCACACCTTCAAAGCGATCTGCGCCAGGGGCAAATCGTTTCAAAAAGTGCTTCATTAGTGGTTGGAAGTTGCCTTCTTCTAAGATGTTAAGAACAAAGCGATCGCCTACTTGCATGAGTGATTCAATTGCTCGATCTTTGGCGACTGCAATGGAGAATCCCAATGGTTTAAAGCTAGCTTGAGCAACCCAAGAGGCTAGCATGGCACTAGAAACATCGCCTTTTTTAGCAGTAATAATATATAACCCACCGCTGATTCTACCTAGTGCTTTATCTAAGTCAGCACCAAGGGATTTCATCGCTTTGATACTGCGATCGCGTGTTACCCATTGCCCTAAGTCTGTACCCGCTTCTTCACACAGCTTGTAGGTATTTTCTGTGGGTGTTTGTTTAATCCGAATTGCTGGAAAAACTGTTATCAAACCCAAATTCCGGAATTTACTCACCAAAGGATCTATCGGTTCATCATCGCCACCGCCAGTTTCAAACACGCCGATGGCTTGCTTTTCTTTGGCAGAGCCTAAAACTGTACTGAGTGCAGCTTGGATGCTAGCAGCGCCAGAAGCAGGGGGTAGACCAACGATTAGCCCAGTACAGCGGCTAACTAGTTCCCGCAGTTCTTGTAAATCGACTTCAGATCCCAAATCGACAATTTCTACGGCGACACCAGTTTTACTAATCCCGTTGGCAATTGCTTGCGCGAGGCGATCGCTATATCCGTATTCGGAAACGTAAAATATCCCAATTGTTGTTTCTGCCTTGGTTTGTGTTTGGCTCCAAGTGCGGTAACGTCCAATTAGTTCCTCAACATTATGGGATAATAATGGCCCGTGTCCTGTGGCAACCATATTAATGGTTTTTAGTTCCGCCATTCGCTTCAGGGCAGACACAACTGACCGGGCATTCGGGCCCATTAAGCAATCATAGTAGTAATGAAAGTCTTCTTCGATAGCTGCCAAGTTTTCATCAAAGGTGCTATCTGAGCAATAGTGCAACCCAAAAGCATCGCAGGTATAGAGAATTTGGGTTTTGTGGTCAAAACTGAAAATGGTATCCGGCCAGTGTAAATTTGGAGCAATCACAAATTCAAATTCATGACCATTGCCCAAATCTAAGCGATCGCCATTTTTGACAATCCGCCGTTTAAATGGCTGATGTACCAAATCCTCAAGAAACTGAATCGCCACCTTAGAGCCGACAACGGTAATTTCCGGAGCCATTTGCAGCAAATCTTTAACTAAACCGCTGTGGTCTGGCTCGGTATGGCTGATAATCAAATAATCAATCTCTGTTGGCTTGATTAGTCCGGTAAGCGTATCAAAGTATAGTTGACGAAACTTTTCGTGGGAGGTATCAACTAGGGCAGTCTGCTCCCCACGGATGATAAACGAGTTGTAAGTAGTACCGTTTTGCAGACCAAACTCAATATCGAAGCGATCGCGATCCCAATCCAAAGAGCGAATAGCCGTCGTCTCTTGAGCGATTTCCACCTGCTGTATGGTGAGCCGTTTTTCAGTTTTTTCGGTGAGCGCTACCATAACTCCCCTCCTTGACAAATTGAGTATTTATTCCTCTGGTTTTATTGTTACACGGCTTGAATGTTAATTTTTATTAAAAAACCTCTAACTGACTTAAAAAAGTTAAAACAGTGAAACCGTATAAGCACCCAAAACAAACAGAGAATGTTTGGTTAGCTTTGGAAATTGGGAATTCTCGGCTGCATTGGGCATTGTTTCTAGGCGAGACGCTTTCCTCAGCTTGGGATACCGACCATATACCAGAGTCTCTCATACAGCAGTTGGCTGAATGTCAAACGCTGGATAATTTACTAAAGAAAATTTTTCCACTCCATCAGAGAACTGATAAACAAGAAGCACACGGAGGCAATTCCCTCCCCCCTCTCCTCATTGCCTCTGTAGTTCCCAGCCAAACTGCTATTTGGCAAATTTACCCCAATATTCGGGTTATTACCTTAGATCAAGTACCGCTCAAAGGTATATATCCTACACTAGGAATTGACCGCGCTTTAGCTTTGTGGGGTGCAGGCAAAACGTGGGATTTTCCAATGTTGGTGATTGATGCTGGGACAGCGCTGACTTTTACGGCTGCGGATGCTAATCAATGTCTGATTGGAGGTGCAATTCTGCCAGGAATAGGTTTGCAATTTGTGACTCTCGGTGAAAAAACAGGACAATTACCATTAGTAGAAATGCAAAACTTTGCCTCTCTACCTCCACGTTTTGCGCTGAATACTATAGAAGCAATTCACAGTGGAGTTATTTACACTTTAATAGCAGGAATCAAAGATTTTATTGAGGCGTGGTGGCACTTATTTACTAATGGGAAGATTGCAATTAAAGGAGGTGATCGCACTTTATTATTCAACTATCTACAAGCTTTGTATCCTGAAATTGCAGCGCGTTTGATTATCGAACCAAATTTGATTTTTTGGGGAATGCGGGAAATATTAATGGGTGATAAGTAAATGGTAAATATTGGGGCGATCGCCAGATAAACAGACAGATTAAAGCATAGATTGAATAAAATCAAGAAAGAATACCTGTAGTTAAGTTATACCCAAAACATCACCGTTTTATGTAATCACTGTAATATCAAGCATTACAAATTTGACGTTGTTGAATCAGGGGAATGCAAATGATAAACTCAGCACCAACTCCTGGTTGCGAAATGCATTCTAAAGAACCGCCATGTCTTTCTGTGATAATTTGGTAACTAATAGCCAGTCCCATCCCCGTACCTTGTCCAACAGGCTTTGTCGTAAAAAAGGGATTAAATATTTGCTTTTTAGCATCTTCTGATATTCCCAGTCCGTTGTCGGCAATACGAATTGTGACTTGATTTGGCGCTAGTAATTGGGTGCGAATATAAATTCGGGGATTATCCATTTTTAGTTGTTTATGTGTTGCCCACCGACCTCTAACCACTGAATCTTCTAAAGCATCGATCGCATTTACTAAAATATTCAGCAATACTTGGTTTAACTGCCCAGCATAACATTCAATCAAGGGGAGATTGCCGTATTCTTTAATCACCTCAATTTGCGGGCGCTGATTAGTAGGCTTGAGGCGGTTTTGAACGATCATCATCGTACTATCAATTCCCTCATGGATATCAACCGCTTTCATTTCAGCTTCGTCTAAGCGCGAGAAAGTCCGCAGGGAAAGCACAATCTCTCGAATCCGCTCTGCTCCCATCATCATCGATTTGAATAATTTGGGGAAGTCTGACCTTAAGAAATCTAGTTCAATTAGATTTGCAAACTCCTCAATTGCTTTAACTGATTGGGGATAATGTTTTTGGTAGAGATCTAACAGTGAAAATAAATTTTGGGCATATTCATCAGCCGGTTTTAGGTTGCCATAAATAAAGCTAACTGGGTTGTTGATTTCGTGAGCAATGCCTGCTACCATTTGACCCAGAGCAGACATCTTTTCGCTTTGAATCATTTGAGCTTGCATTTGATGCAAACTATCTAATGTATTTTCTAATTCTTGGCTTCTGTGCTGCAAGTCTCTTTGAGAGTTTTCTAACTCATAAATGACTTTCTTCAGTAAAAATTCCTTTGTGCCAATGTCAGTTTCTAGCTGGCGGCGTTCAGCTTGACAGCGTTCTAGCTTTTTTTGCAAGAGACGGTTTTTCTTTTCCAACTCTTGGATCGGGATTAAATCGTCTTGGTTATCCATACACTACTTATTTTGTTCCCATTAGCAGTGTGACAAACGTTTTATTATGAAATTGCGTTTGACCTTTATCCACCAAAGGAGCAATTTCACCGTAAGCGTAGAAACCACAACAAGGCAACGCCTTTGGTAAATGAGTTTTCACAAGCTGATACTCTTGTGTGGCGAGAGTTCCCAGAATTCGCCGTCGGGCTGCACAGGAAATAAGTAACGCTGCTGTTGGCTCCACACCAGGATAATCAGCAAGAGCATTATTTAGGGATGCCTGAGAAGCTGACAGAATATTGTCACGAGTTGCATCGGTGATTTGCACAACTGCCTGTTCAGGAATATCAGAGAAGAAGGTAACGCTACCAGATTGTTGATCGTAACCATTAGGTGCCCGCATATAAAAATAGTCTTGATCCTCAAAAACCGCCAAAGCATGAATTGCAAAGTTGGCCGCAAATCGTTCTTCACCGAGATAGTGCTGGTAGAAATCTAAGGCACGCTGTCCATCAATTTCATAGACTACGTTGCCATTAACTTTAGTTACACGGCTACGTTGACTGATAGGAGTCCAACCACTAGCAACTCCGTGGGAAAATAGTAGTTGTCCAAAGAACAGCAGCACTGGCACTGAATCACTTAACACTTCACCTTGAAAGAATTGGTAGGTTTTGTCAAAGGTATAGTCATCAGCAGCCATTCCTCCAATAATCGGAATATGCTTTCCCAAGCTTTGTTTTAAACCCTCTAAAATCAAGACCCCATTGCTCGTCAGACTATCGGGAAAGGTGAGGCATAATTGTGGCACAGATGCACTCTTTGCCTTTGCTTGTTCAATTGCTTGTTGGGCTGCAAGGGCTGGATTTTTGGATGCTCCTCGTCCAATACCTGCCCGAATTTCGACTTCATCCGTAGCAAACAGCATTAAGGTTAGAGAATCTTGCTGAAACTCCAGAATTGAGGAGATTTCTCCATTTGTAGTTCCACCAATCAACTCAATTCCAGGGAAAGTATCCTGGATGCGTTGCAAAATTAATACATGGTCAAAGTCGATAGCAGTAAATAAAAGTCCAGCCTGAGGAATTAACCCGTTAAGGGAACGGCTACATTCTTGAAGAACTTCAGCGATCGCATTTTGAGAATCAGGATCGTCATTATGACCAACAACAACTTGAAACACAACTACCTCATTGTAAGTTTAAATACCGTATGCTGATTCAATTCGGATGTTAGCTTTCTCTACCTACAATTAGATTTCCCATTTCCTGCAACCAAATCTCAGTTCAGTTGACTTTTTCTGATCAAAATAAGTATGCGCGGGTTATGAATGATAAATAATACAAACAAAAACAGCTAGACAAAGCGCCAAATTGTGCTTTCTATGTGGAATTAAGATTAATTCTGCAATGACGTTAGTTTAACTGTGGTAAGAGCGATCGCCTGATACAGGCTACCGTGAAAAATGCAGGGTTTCAAAGCAAGCTTTATATATGAGGCAGAGGGTTTTTAGCAGGGGAAAATCAGGGAAAGCCTACGGCAAGCAATGATAGCTTGGATGGTGATGTAATTCTTGCAGCACAAGCAATTCTGCAATTGAAAAGTTTTGATGAGGTCATAGTTATAACAACAAACTTGAAACATATATCCCTGTTTGAAAGCAAAGGAATATGTGTAGTGAATTGGCAGCAAACTTTCAATGAGCTAGTTTAATTGATTGAAATTATGGCTTTTTAAGATACGTAACTTGCATTTTTCCAATTACCAATGCCCTATGCCCACCCTTTAATAAACTCCCGAATCTCGATCGCCACAACCCCAGCACAAGATTCTGGTAAGTCATTTCCGGCATGAGCAATCATTTTGAACTCGACTTTCGGCATTAGTTGAGCATAAACCCGGCTCTTAGCTAAAGCATCTGGCGTATCTTGACCACCTTGTAAAATAAAAACTGGGACATCTATCATGTAAAGCCGCTTTTGAACTAATTCCGCTTCAATTTCTGCTTGTCGCCGTTTGAAAAGTAACTGACAACCGATGGGATACGGCAATAGCGACTGACGCAGCTGCAAGTCCTGTGCAATTTTTTCATGCCAACCCAGAATTTTAGTGAAAGGAGTTAGCGATCGCAACAATTTAGCTACTAGTGGCGGATAATTCAATAATCGCCGCATCTTTTGATAATGCTGTTCTTGTCCTGCTATTTCTACACCCTCTGGTGCTAGCAGTACCACACCATCAACTTTCTCTGGATACTTTAAAGCATAGCTAGCAGCAATCCAACCCCCAAGAGAATGCCCTACTAAATATACTTTTTCTAGCTTGACAGCTTGCAAAAACTCAGCTAAACACTCTACTTGTAAATCTATCGAATGGTGGATATTAGGATTTTCTGATTCACCAAACCCTAATAAATCAGGTGCGAAGCAATGGAAATCTTCTGCAAGGGACTCCATCACAGATAACCATTGACTGCTCTCATTCCAAGCACCATGTAAAAAAATTATCGGAGTTTTTTCACCGACTTCACGCCAGAATAGTAGCCCTTGAGAGAGCTTTCTCCGGGAGTTACGGAATAGTATATTCATTTTAATTTAGTAGTTAACTTTTAGCACCATAATAAATAGTCATTAGTCATTAGTCATTAGAATCTGACAAATAACTGATGACTAATGAAAAAAATATTGTTATGCCAGTGTTGTCAAGCCATTCAAATAGTCTTGCAACTGCCGAGTATGGTCGTGAGACATTTGTCCTGGAGGTAGTAAATTGGGATGGAAAGCTTGAATTTCCATGACTTCCAAAGTATCTTGAATCTCCATTGTTCCATGTACCTCGGCTTCAACCAGAATACAAATTGAGTGGATTCTGGGATCGCGGTCTGGTGCGGAGTAAACTCCTACCAAACGGTTAATTTTCACCAATTCTAGCCCGGTTTCCTCCATCAATTCCCGGCGGACTGTGTTGGGAATATCTTCTCCCCAATCCACTATCCCTCCAGGCAATCCCCAAAGACCATTGTCGCGTCGCCGGATCAGTACTATCCGACCATCAGGTAAAATTGGGATAATACTAGTGCCAGTAATCGGATGACGAAATATGATACCCAATACTGTTTGTCCAATACGCCATAAGCTACGTGTGGACTGGACAGCTGCCGGAAAAAAAGCAATAACGTTCAATCTTCAAAATTTATGTATTGTATTCTATAGTTCTCTACCACTTACATAAACTCAACTAATAAAATTTTTGTTGAGTTTTGCTTTATACAAATATATTTGTGGTTTGAGATTTTATTCTCACGATTTACGTAGAATATTATTAATTCTAACATCAAGTTTCAAGAGAAGCACTGTATTCATATATACATGATATTTTTAATCAGAAAACTTTTCAGTTTATAACTAACATTAGTCTTGCTCAAAGCAATTATCACTAATAGTTTTTCAGCACACATTCAAAAAATTCATCTGAATAATAAGTTAGAATGCATAATTCAGAATTTAGAAGAGAAAATTAAGCGGGGTTTGAGACCGCCACCTAATTCTTGATAATCTTGATAATATTGATTGATTTGTTCCAAGAACAACAACTAGTTAACTAATTTACATCTCTTTGACGGATTTGAATCTAAGAAAAGGTATTTTTCGTCTAGCTAGTACCGCAAGGCGGAAGTCAAAAGTTACTCATTCAAAAGTCAAAAGTATTATGGAATGGACTTTTTAGGGATTTTAAATGGTTGCTCGTCTTGCAAAGTTCTCATCGGCAAGAACCGTCGCTCAAAGCCAGTTCCTTTAAGTGGGGGAACCCCACCAACGGACTGGCTCGACTTTGCGCTATTTACGCGCCCGGCGTATTAGTACAACACGGCAAAAATAAGCTAACCATTCCAAATCAACGAAACCCTTATGCTGTATTCATTTTTAATTTTTAATTCCGCCTTGCGGTACTAATGGGGATAATTCTAAATTGTTATTGACAGAACAAGGTGGAATGCGGTAGACTAGTACATTGTTTCATGCGTATTGATTGCTGCACTAGGCTACAAGTATATCAATAACATTGGTAGCTGATATTGCCTACGTGATGCCTAGTTGCGACTTTTTGTTGTTTATTAATGAGGTGAACATGGCCAAGCGCCGTAACCCGAAAAAAGAAAAGGCGCTACGGAACCAGGCGTATGCCAGAAAGTTTCGTAAACGGACTACGACAGGAAGAATGCAGAGAAGGTTCCAACAAAGACCACCAAAGAGTGAAGAAGAAGAAGGCGCAGCAGCAGCTGACACTGAATAAGCTGCCTGCTTAAATCCTTGTTATTTGGTTTATTTAGTTTTAAGGGCGCACATTTGTACGCCCTTATTTATTACTCGACAACGATTTGAGTGCGGGCGGCTATGAGTGCTTTACTTACCTGTACAAAGCCAGTACCACCGTAACTGTTGCGGGCTGCTACAACTTGACGGGGGGATATCGCCTCATAAATATCTGCTGCAAATGCTGGATGTAGTTGTTGCCACTCTTCCAATTTCAAATCTTTCAGGAGTTTACCTGCGGCAATACTAGTTTTTACCACCTTACCCACAAGGTTGTAAGCTTCCCGGAAAGGGACGCCCCGTGCTGCCAAATAATCTGCTACATCGGTAGCATTGGAAAAATCTTCTGCCACAGCTTCTGCTAACCGCTGGGTACGAAATTCCAAGCCTTCCCTGAGCAAAATCGTCATCGCTTCTAGAGAGGCTTTGATTGTATTAACGCTATCAAATAGACCTTCTTTATCTTCTTGCAGGTCTTTGTTATATGCCAGGGGTAACCCCTTCATAATCACTAACATCGCCTGGAGATGACCGAATACACGCCCCGTTTTCCCTCGCACCAATTCTGGTACATCGGGGTTTTTCTTTTGGGGCATGATACTGGAACCCGTGGCACAGCTATCTTTGAGGGTGACAAAGCGAAATTCTTCAGATGACCAAACAATGACTTCTTCTGCAAGGCGGCTGAGGTGAACCATAATCAAGCTAGCAGCACACAAGAATTCGATCGCAAAATCGCGATCGCTCACTCCGTCGAGGCTATTAGCATAAATATCGTCAAAATTCAAGAGTTTGGCTGTGTAGTGGCGGTCAATCGGGAAAGTAGTTCCCGCTAAAGCACCGCATCCCAAAGGTGAGATATTCACGCGGCGAGAAACATCTCCTAAGCGTTCCCAGTCGCGTTGCGCCATTTGAAAATATGCTAAGAGGTGGTGAGCTAAACTCAGGGGTTGGGCACGTTGTAGGTGAGTATAGCCAGGAATCAGAGTTTCAACGTGATTTTCGGCTATATCCAGTAAAACACCTTGAAATTCTCGCAATTTGCTTTTGATTTGTTGGATTTGGTCGCGCAGGTAGAGTCTGGTATCAGTGCCAACTTGGTCATTACGCGATCGCGCCGTATGCAGCTTTTTACCCACATCGCCGACAATTTCTGTCAGTCGTCGTTCAACTGCAAAATGTACATCTTCAGCATCGATATCAGGCTGAAATTTATCCTGGCGGTACTCTTGGCGAATTTGTTCTAAACCTGCAACCAATTGCTCTCCTTCTTCTGGAGAGATAATGCCCGTGTGAGCTAGCATTTTGGCATGAGCTTGAGAACCAGTGAGGTCATATTCTATTAATTCAATATCGAAACCTATACTGGCATTAAAACGCGCGATCGCTGGATGCAAAGCTGATTCAAACCGCTGGCTCCAAGTTTGTTTTTCGGTCATAGAAATCAGGGGAGTGGGGGAGAGTTAAGAGTTTAGAGTGAGGAGTTATAAGTTTTTGATTCCTAACTTCTCACTCCTGACTTTCAACTCCTAACTTTTAAATTTAACCGTAGCTAGTTAGATTCCGAATCATATAGCCAATGACTAAACCAATCAACAATGCCCACACTTGACCTGTTTGTATAAAGTGGCTCCAAGATTTTTGAATCTGACCCATGACGTCTGGGTCGGTAATTGTTTGTGCTAGTGCTATCAGATTTACAGGCAACTGCCAAAATAACTGAGATATCAAATCGCTGTAATGGCTCATTTTTGGTGATTAAGAAGTTGGGTTGGCAAATTTTAGTATCAGTCTGATTGTTACATTAAATACTGAAAATGTACTGAGACTTTTGGGATGACTTTAATGTCTTAACTCAAGATGTAGGCGATGCCAACCGCAATTTCTCGGCTGTTCGCAAAATTTGCCCTGCTAACACTGCTGCGCCAAAACCATTATCGATATTTACTACGCCTACTCCCGCAGCACAAGAGTTGAGCATTGTCAATAAAGGTGCTAAACCGCCAAAACTCGCGCCATAACCGATGCTGGTGGGTACGGCAATCACAGGACAACTCGCTAAACCAGCGACAACGCTGGGTAAAGCGCCTTCCATCCCTGCCACCACAATTAACACTGATGCTGACTCAATCAAGTGGCGGTTACTTAATAAGCGGTGAATCCCAGCAACACCAACATCCCAGAGGCGCTGTACCCGAAAACCAGAAAGTTCAGCGGTGACAGCGGCTTCTTCAGCAACGGGTAAATCAGCAGTACCAGCAGAAAGTATGCCAATTTCACCCCAGAATTGTGGTTCGATAGTAGGGGGAGCGATCGCACAAATTCGCGCCGATTCGTAATATCGCAAACCGTTAACTTTTGATTCCAGTGCTGTATAAACTGCTGGTTCAATGCGAGTTGCCATCACCACCGGGTTGCGGAGGCGCATCACCTCCATAATTTGAGCAATTTGATCAGGAGTCTTACCGGGACCCCAAATCACCTCTGGGAAACCAGTTCTTAGCTGGCGATGATGGTCGATTTTGGCAAACTCACCCACAGATTCATAAGCTAAGTCTTTGAGTGAGTCTAATGCCATATCTGGAGAAAGTTTACCATTGGCAACCGCTTCAAGGAGCGATTTTAAGGCTTCAGGTTGAGTCACAGTAATTTTAGATTTTAGATTTTGGATTGGGCTTACTACACTAAAACCCTTTAATCTATTGAATTAATTTCAGTTCATGAATGTTCCAAAATGCGCTACCTGCCAATGTGGAGAATTTAACTCCTTGGACGCGATCACGTACACCTTCAAAGGACAGGGGATTCACTAGATGAATAAATGGCAACTGTTCTTGGACAATTTGCTGAAACTTAGCATATATTACTTTGCGCTTAGTCTCATCCAATTCACTTGAGCCTTCAATAAAAAGTCGGTCTATTTCCTTTTCCCAGTCGGAAACTTCCCAACCCTTAATCGCTGGTTCACCAGGTTGCGGCCCTTGATTAAATTGGTGTGATCCTCCTGTGCTAAACCAAATATTAGAGCCACTATGAGGTTCAACTCCTCCGCCACCAAATTTGCCAACATAACAATCCCAACTACGATTTTGTAGTTTCTCTAACACAGTATTGAAGGCTAAAATTTGCAAATCAGCTTGAATCCCAATCTTTTTAAGATCTTGTTGCACTTGGACTGCCATGCCTACCCTGGCTTGTTCCTCTGCTTTAACTAACATAGTAAATCGGACTCGGTTTCCTTCAGCATCCAGTAGCTCTCTTTGGGAGTTGTATTTAAAACCTGCTTCCAAAAGCAGTTGTTTAGCTTTATCAGGATTATAGTTGTATACCTTTAGTCCCTTTTCTGGAGAAAGATAGTAAGGGTTGTTGAGATAAATAGGAGAATTCTGTAGTGCTCCTAGTCCTTTAAAAATATTTATTTTCATCGTCTCGCGGTCAATCGCATATGCAACTGCCTGTCTGAAAGCCAAAGTATGAAACCAGCGAGATTTGATTGGGTTTACTAGAAGCTGATCCTGAGAATTACGAGCCTTATTAAGATTGAAACTCACAAAAGTTGTGGTAGATTCAGGGCCGCCATTGTAAATTTTAAATTTCCCTCGCTTTTCCTCTCTTTTTAGTAAAGGAAACATTTCAGATTTCACGTCCAGATCATCCAGCTGCCCAGAGCGAAAACTTATTAGTTGATTGTCAGTGCTTTCAATTATTTGTAAAATAACGCGCTTAATATAAGGCTGCTGATTTCCCTGACTATCCTTGCGCCAATAATAAGGATTGCGTCGGAAGATAACTCGCTCACTAGGAGTATACCTTTCCATCACATAAGGGCCATTACCGATAATTTCTTTGATATCAGTGTCAGTTCCCCATGTAGAGATAAACTTAGGATTACCATCTGATCCAATGCTTTGGATAGACTTTAACAAAGCATGAGATGGTAAAATTGGCAACCCGCCGATGAATCTTAAAAAGGGAGCGAAAGGTTCTGGTATAGTAAATTCTATTTTTTGCTCATCTAGTTTTACGACTGTTGGCAGAGCACGACTAGTACCAATTCGCAGACCATCTCTAATATCTGTAGGTATCTTTTCATTAAAGTAGATGTCTTTATAACTAAAGAGTACATCTTCAATAGTTAGAGGTTGACCATCTGACCACTTTAGCCCCTTTTTGAGGGTAAAAATAATGTGTCGTTTATCCGGCAAAATTTCCCAAACTTCAGCTAAAGCAGGTTCCAGTTCTCCAGTTAAACCATTTTCTGTAATCAAGCCATCGTAGAGATAGCCAAAAACACTATAAGCTGATTGATTTTGCGTCAAATTAAATGTTGCCGGCCCACTGGGAGTGGTAAAAACTAATTCTGGGACTTGAGCGGCTGCACTTTTGAAGTTAGTAGGGTTGCAGGCGGTAACTGTGAATGCTGTTACCAAAACTATAATTATTGTTAACCAAAACTGCTTAATTCTGGAAAGCATACTATTAGATAATTTCATAATTTTGATTTTTGCAAAATGTTGCCATTCAACCTAAAAATCAGAATGTTTTCTAAATCAATAAATGTAGCGAAAAAGAAATGCTACTCCGAAACTACTAGCAAGACAACAGCATAAGCACAGATGCCTTCTTCACGTCCAACGGGGCCTAATTTTTCGTTAGTGGTAGCTTTGATACCAATTTGATTTGGTTGTAATTCTAAAACCGCCGCTAGTTTGTCGCGCATATTGTGAATATGCGGTTTTAATTTTGGACGTTCTGCTACTACCACCGAGTCAATATTTCCTATCTGCCAGCCTTGATTCCGAATTAGTTGATGTACTTGAGTTAATAGTACTAAACTATCTGCTCCTGACCATTTAGGATCGCTAGGCGGAAAATAATGACCAATATCCCCCAAGGATAACGCCCCAAGCATGGCATCCATAATCGCGTGGGTTAGTACATCAGCGTCACTGTGACCCAACAAACCCAGTTCATGAGGAATTTGAATTCCCCCTAAAATTAAAGCGCGATCGCTCACCAGTTGGTGAATATCGTAGCCGTTACCAATACGAATTTTAGTCATTAGTCATTAGTCATTAGTCATTAGTCATTAGTCAGGAGTTAAGAATTATTCTCCCCCTGCTTCCCTACTCCCCTGCTCCCCTGCCCCCCATCCTCCCATTTATCCAGTAGATCAGGGCGGCGATCGCGGGTTTTTTGAATTTGTTGTTCGTAACGCCACCGCGCGATCGCAGCGTGATTTCCACTGAGCAAGACATCAGGCACTTTCAACCCGCGAAAATTGGCAGGACGAGTATATTGGGGATAGTCCAATAACCCCTCTTCAAAGCTTTCTGCTGTCAGAGACTCAGTTTTGGCCACGGTTCCTGGTATTAGCCGCACTACACCATTAATTAAAGCCATTGCTGGAATTTCCCCGCCGGTCAGAATAAAATCGCCTAAAGACACTTCACGAGTTACCAAATGCAGCACCCTCTCATCCACTCCTTCGTAATGTCCGCAAATAACTACTAACTGGTCATAATTTATCGCCAATTCTTTCAAAAGAGGTTGATTGATTGTTTGACCCTGTGGACTCATCAAAATTACTTCTCTTCGGGCTAGAATTGGCAGCGACTCCACAGCGGTAAAAATAGGTTCTGGCTTCATTAACATCCCAACGCCGCCACCATAGGGTTCATCATCTACCTTTCGGTGCTTGTCAGTGGTAAAGTCCCTTGGGTTAACTAGATGCACTTCGGCAATCTGTTTAGCTAAGGCTTTACCCAGCAGCCCAGAATTGAGAACAGAGTTAAAACAGTCAGGAAAAAGCGTAACTATATCAAAGCGCACAGTTATTCGTATTCAAGGACACTAATCTTAAATTTGAATGTCTGGCAAACACCACTAAGCCAACGTCGGGTGAAACTCCAGTTAAACTTTATCAATAGTATCTAAAACTACCAGACCTCTTGGATTTTAGATGGGATCAAAAGTTTTTCTAATTACTTAATTTATGTTTAAATGTTCTCACAACTACATTTAAATTAATAATCATATCAAGTTAACAACTTCCAGGATGCATCGAGCCAGCCTCAGAAAAAAGCGTAGTCTTATCTGCTCATCCCCAACCTTAAAGGGGGAATCTAGCCCCCTAAAGACTATTTTGCCCTGCTGCAAGTGGACAGGTGAAAAACAAGGCGCTGGCTTTGAGGAATGGGAACGAACACGTTTAGACCGAGGCAACGCGAGCGTTAAGCGAGAATTTGGAGAGTGGCTGACCCTGTTCCAAACTTCAAAAAAGTGTCCTCTCAAACAAGCAAAGCGCAAAAATCATCAGGCAACTGAATCCTTGTTAAATTCACCTGAAGTTGTTGACAGGAGAAACACAATGCCGCAATTACAAGCTAAATCGCTAGAAATGAGGACACCCCAAGCAACTAAAACCGCCGTTCTGGTTATCGGAGGCGCAGAAGATAAAGTTCATGGGCGCGAAATCCTACGAACTTTTTTTGGACGTGCTGGTGCTAGTAAGGCTTATATTACAATTATTCCATCTGCCTCTCGCGAACCCGCAATCATCGGTGGTCGGTATATTCGCATTTTTGAAGAAATGGGTGCCCAGAAGGTAGAAATTTTAGACATCCGCGAACGGGAACAGTGTGAAGCCTCTCAGATCAAAGCATCCTTAGAAGCCTGTAGTGGGGTATTTTTGACGGGAGGAGACCAGCTGCGTCTCTGTGGTGTATTGGCAGATACGCCAGCAATGGAAATTATTCGGCAGCGGGTGAGGGCGGGGCAACTTACATTAGCAGGTACCAGTGCAGGAGCGGCAGTGATGGGGCATCATATGATTGCTGGCGGCGGTAGTGGAGAGACGCCAAATCGCTCCCTAGTCGATATGGCAACGGGTTTGGGATTTATTCCAGAAGTAATCGTTGACCAACACTTTCACAACCGGAATCGGATGGGGCGACTGATTAGTGCGATCGCAGCTCATCCTGATCGCTTAGGTATTGGCATTGACGAAGATACTTGTGCAGTGTTTGAACGTGATGGTTGGCTACAAGTTATGGGTAAAGGCAGTGTCACCATTGTTGATCCTACTGAACTCACCCACACCAACGAACCCCATGTCGGTGCTAATGAACCGTTAACCGTGCATAATTTACGTCTGCATATCCTCAGCTACGGTGATCGCTTCCACTTGTACCAGCGCACTGTATTGCCTGCTGTACACCGAATCTCCAGCTGACGGGATAGAGTATCTGAGGTTACACTGAGTTGACCGCATATTTATTTCTTACCGTAGAAAAATGATAAGAATACCATCTAAAAAGAAAAAACTGTTTGCAATGAACAGTTTAGCGGTCAATTCCAGTAACAAACTAGAATTTTGGTTCCGAATCTCCATCTACCTATTCCCATGAGAATCCTCAAGATCCAGACCTTACGCGGCCCAAACTATTGGAGCATTCGACGCCACAAACTGATCGTCATGCGCCTCGATTTAGAAACCCTTGGCGAGACGCCCTCGAATGAAATCCCTGGTTTTTATGAAGGATTAGTTGAGACGCTGCCGAGTCTGGAGGGCCACTATTGTTCGCCTGGCTGTCGTGGTGGTTTTCTGATGCGAGTCAAAGAAGGCACTATGATCGGGCATATCGTGGAACACGTAGCTCTAGAACTCCAGGAATTAGCTGGTATGCATGTCGGCTTTGGTCGCACCCGCGAAACTGCCACACCCGGAATTTACCAAGTAGTGATTGAGTACCTGAATGAGGAAGCGGGACGTTACGCTGGACGAGCAGCAGTCCGGCTGTGTCAGAGTATCGTTGATCGAGGCCGTTATCCCAAGGCAGAACTAGAGCAAGATATCCAAGACCTGAAAGACTTTACCCGTGATGCTTCTTTAGGCCCTTCCACGGAAGCGATCGTCAAGGAAGCAGAAAAAAGAGGTATTCCTTGGATGTCTCTGGAAGCCCGCTTTTTAATTCAGCTAGGCTACGGCGTGAACCAGAAGCGGATGCAGGCAACAATGACGGACAACACCGGCATTTTGGGCGTAGAACTAGCTTGCGACAAAGAAGCCACTAAACGCATCCTCGCTGCTGCTGGTGCGCCAGTACCTAGAGGTACAGTGATCAACTTCTTAGACGATTTGGAACAAGCCATTGAATACGTTGGTGGCTATCCTATTGTCATCAAGCCCCTGGATGGCAATCATGGACGTGGCATCACCATTGATATCAGAACTTGGGAAGAAGCTGAAGCTGGATACGAAGCTGCCAGACAGGTTTCCCGGTCAATTATTGTCGAAAGATATTATGTTGGACGCGACCACAGGGTACTGGTGGTAAATGGCAAAGTAGTAGCAGTTGCCGAGCGCGTCCCGGCTCATGTGATTGGCAATGGCAGATCCACCATTGCTGAACTGATTGAGGAAACAAACCTTGACCCAAATCGCGGTGAAGGACATGATAACGTCCTGACCAAGATTGAACTAGACCGCACCAGCTACCAGCTGCTAGAAAGGCAAGGCTATACCCTAAATAGCGTGCCACCCAAGGGTACTATTTGTTATCTCAGGGCAACGGCAAACTTAAGTACAGGTGGTAGTGCCGTAGACCGTACCGATGAAATTCACCCAGAGAATCTTTGGTTGGCACAACGGGTAGTCAAGATTATCGGTTTGGATATCGCCGGACTCGATATCGTCACCTCGGATATTAGCCGTCCTCTGCGGGAAGTGGATGGCGTGATTGTCGAAGTTAACGCCGCTCCCGGCTTCCGGATGCACGTCGCCCCAAGCGTTGGTATCCCCCGCAACGTCGCCGGCGCAGTCATGGATATGCTGTTCCCCAACGAGCAATCTAGCCAAATTCCGATCCTCAGCGTCACTGGTACTAATGGTAAAACCACTACTACCCGACTACTAGCACATATTTATAAACAGACTGGTAAGGTAGTAGGATATACTACTACTGATGGTACGTATATCGGTGATTACTTAGTAGAAGCTGGCGATAACACAGGTCCCCAAAGTGCCCACCTCATCCTCCAAGATCCTACAGTGGAAGTAGCGGTACTGGAAACAGCTCGCGGTGGCATTCTCCGCTCTGGATTGGGCTTTGAAGCAGCAAATGTGGGTGTGGTATTGAATGTAGCCGCAGACCACTTAGGAATAGGTGATATAGATACCATTGAGCAGTTAGCTAACCTCAAGAGTGTAGTAGCGGAAGCCGTATTCCCGGATGGCTACGCGGTACTTAACGCCGACGATCGCCGTGTCGCCGCCATGTCAGAAAAAACTAAGGCTAATATTGCTTACTTTACAATGAACCCCGACTCGGAATTAGTGCGAAAGCACATCCAAAAGGGCGGAGTAGCGGCAGTATATGAAAATGGCTATTTGTCAATTGTTAAAGGTGATTGGACACATCGTATAGAAAGAGCAGAAAATATACCTTTAACAATGGGCGGACGTGCACCGTTTATGATTGCCAACGCTTTAGCTGCAAGTTTGGCAGCATTCGTGCAAAACGTCACAATTGAGCAGATTCGTGCTGGTTTGAGGACTTTCCGGGCTTCAGTTAGTCAAACGCCAGGACGGATGAATTTATTTAATTTAGGAAACTACCACGCTTTGGTGGACTATGCCCACAACCCAGCCAGTTACGAAGCTGTAGGTGCTTTCGTGCGGAACTGGACTACAGGACAACGGATTGGCGTAATTGGCGGGCCAGGCGATCGCCGCGACGAAGACTTTGTTACTTTGGGCAAACTAGCAGCACAAATTTTTGACTACATCATCGTCAAAGAAGACGATGACACACGGGGACGCCAACGGGGTTCAGCCGCCCAGTTGATTATTCAAGGCATTACCCAAGTTAGACCTGATAGCCGCTATGAATCAATTCTGGATGAAACCCAAGCGATAAATAAAGGCTTAGACATGGCTCCTAATAACAGTCTGGTGGTAATTTTACCAGAAAGCGTCACTCGCGCTATTAAGTTAATTAGGGCGCGTGGTGTAGTCAAGGAAGAGATACATCAACAAAATCTTGGCACAACTGTCATCGATTCCCAAAATGGGATCACACCTTCTTCTGTTGTTAATACCTTGCTATAGTCAGGAATCAGGAGTCAGAAGGACTTCTGTACAACGGGCCTACGACTCGTTGCTTTAAGCATCTCCCTTTATGGGAAAAACTATATTCAGAAATTTCTCAATATTGAAAATGCATCTTCTTGTGAGTGCATTTCTCCTGACTGCTGTATTCTGACTCCTTTTATTATTGTTTTTCTTCTTCCTGATTGGTTTCCTCGCTGGGAGTTTTCATCTCCTCCTTAAAACCTCGTAGGGTTTTGCCCAGTGCGGTTCCCAGTTCGGGAATTTTTTTGGGGCCAAAAATTAGAACAGCGACTATGGTAACTACAGCTATTTCTGGCCATCCCAGTCCAAACATATAAATTTCCTCTAAAGCATCTCTAATTAAATATAGACATTGATCGCTCAAATCCGATGAGTTCGCCACTGATCAGCGCTCGACTCTTTTAGAGAAAAGGGTTTAGCTTGCTTCCACGAAGTGGTACGTAGTGAAACCCAACAAAGTCCCGAAAATGTTGGGTTTCGTCCCTCAACCCAAGATTAAGATTTTTTCACCTAGCTTTTACTTATTTATTTGTTCTAACTTTCTAGCGTCTTTACGTTCTTCGTTCTGTATAAGTAAATAACTGGCATCGCCTGCAATACTAGCATGTACATTCTTGTAGTCAAGTATACTGTTAGGCAGTTTGCATATGTAATGATTCTAAAAAATTAACATTATATAAAATATTTTAGTATCTATACTATGAATTAATATCTCCCGACCCTCCCATTTAGAACTCGATGTATCGGTTTTCGTGTATCCGTTCTTGACAGCTCTTATGGGTGTATTAGTGACAAGGTTGATGCACTACCATCATATTTTTGGGTTGCCAATTATTGTGGTTATCATAAATGTTGTTCTAAAAAGTTAATCAAATCTAGGTTGTTTACCATGAAGAGCAGAAACTTAGTCAAAGCCATATTTTCCGCATCTCTCGTCTCTACAGCAACGCTGGTGGCCCAGCCCCAGACCAACGCCGTCACCCAGGGACCTTTCTACATCGTGGGATACCAATCCAAAAAGTGCGTCGACCTCCCGCGGTCGAACCCCAACAACGTGGTAATCGACATCTACACGTGCTACCGCGGGCTCGCCAACCTGAGGTGGTCCTTCGACGACACGATCGGCAACTACAAGAGAATCCGCAGCCTGTCCAGCGACAAGTGCTTGACGGTGCTGAACGCCTCCAAGGAAAAATACGCCAGGGTCATCCAGTACCGCTGCGGTAGGGGCGGTAGCGCCGATGGCGCCAACGCGGAGTGGCTCCCGGAAAAGGTCTCCCCGCCACGGCTCTCCCTGCAATCGGTCTTAAATGGCCCCCCCAACCCCGACTGGTACCAGTTGCGCAACCGCAATTCCAAGATGTGCCTGACCGTACTGAACGCACGGACATCCAACAACACACAGCTCATGCAGTACCCGTGCGGGGGCTCGCAGAACAACTTCGTCTGGACCTGGTTCTACTAAATCCGGTTTATAAAACCCGTTAAAGTTTTAAAGAGAAGCTAACCAATAATAGCTGGTCAAATTTCTAATTTCTTCCTTGATGTTGCTAAGTACAGCCCACCACAAAAAGGGTATGGAATTAAATCATTCGTAGGTTGGGTAGAACGAAGTGAAACCCAACATCAAGCCTCGATATTTCCGACCCCCTTTTACGGTGGCGTATACTAAGCACATTACAACGTTTTACTAACACTTCTTCCAGTTCATCAATTGTCTCGAAGTAGTCATCGACTAATGGTTCATCAACTAATGTCCAAAGTCTCTCGGCAGGTTGTAATTCCGGAGAATAAGCTGGAAGAAATTCGACTTTAATTCCGTCGGGAATTTTCGTTTTTTGACTCCGATGCCATCCGGCGTTATCTGCGACTAGGCTTAGTTTTAACATTGAAAAAATTTTGGTCGTTAGTGAGAAATTGGGGTTTAACCTTTAGACGAGTGCGGGTCGTTGCCGTAGCTGTTCCGCTCTCGAATTTGCCCTTCTCGGTTATGTATTAATAATTCAGACTGCTGATTAATAGCAATTTCACGCCCTTTCTCAATTGCTTCTTGCTGGATGTGGAATATTTTAGTAGCCTTACTAGCACCCTCAGACTTAACTGCCCAACCTTTAGAGTGAGGGACGATATGTTGGTTTTTACCTTTAGACATTAGTGATATTGTTTATACTTAACTACTTTTACACCTTAACACAATCTTTACTAATGTAAGTATCTTGTAGTAGAAACAATATTAAATAATTATAAAATAGTTTTTGTTATTCTTTGAAAATCAACTTTTAAAATTATTCTTCCTCAAAAGGGGAGCATCCCAATTTTGCCAAAAGACACAGGACTGTTACAAAAACCCTGTACAAACCTCTTTCCTTTGTGTTCTTTGCGTCCTTTGCGGTTCGTTATTTCATTCTCCGTCTAAGTCAAAATACCATATAAAAACAAACTTGCACATTTGGGATGCTCCCCTCAAAAGTCATTTTAATCTCAATTTTAGATTTCAATATTAATACCAACTAATTTGAGAGAGCCTTTTTTAAAACAGTCCTAACTGTACTCTGTGGTTTTTATTATCAACATTTTCTGTTGCTATTGGTGGTAAATCTACTGGAGGTTCAACAACTAAAGGAGCATTTTCTTCAAATCTCAGTTTTGAGCTTATGATGTAGTCTTCATCAATCTCAAAAGCTAACCAGCGTCTTTGTAAAGTTTCTGCAACTCGACCTGTCATATTAGAACCAGCAAAAGGTTCTAAAACAATATCACCTGGTTCTGTACAAAGGTTGATGACAAACTCTGGTAAAGCTTGAGGAAATCTTGCCGGGTGTGGCTTAAAACCTTCTTCTTTGCAACGCCTTTGGTAATAATCGTTAGAAGCAGTATTCGAGGCAGAAATCACATTTACGGGCTGGACTAAATCTTCAAATAAAATTTCTTGTATAAGAGTCTGTTGCCCTATTTCTTCTTTGTCTGTACTACAACGTCCATCAATAATATTCGGGGGAATAGCTCCTCCCCTGTCCTTCCCAAATTTTTCGGAAATCTCATGACCTGATGGTCTAACTTTGGGTTTATAGCCATTTTTCAAAAGGTTTTTCATTGCATCACTATAAGGCTTTAAAACCCTTCTATTATTAGCTTTAGGATGCGGTTCTTTTGACAACCACCAAATTGTATTTACCGAATCTTTAACTCTTTCCCTGCGAACTGTTACCCATTCGGCAGGAGTGGGTAGTTTTGCTGGATTATACCAATATAATTCTTGTGCCAGATAAAATCCCAGTCCACCTTTTTCTTTTGCTTTGCACAAAGCAACAACCAGTTCAAAATGATAAAGAGAACGAACTGGCATCCCCTTAATCCAGCTGCCACCAATATCAATAACCAGTGAGCCTGTTGGTTTAAGAATACGGTAAAACTCTACCGCATAATCTTTAAACCATTCAACATATTCATCGGCATCAACATTTCCGTATTCTTTTTTACGAACCAGTGCAAATGGTGGAGAGGTGCAAATTAGGTCGATACTTTCGTCGGTAATACTTGCCATTAATTCTAGGCTGTTTCCCAAATAAGCAGCACCAAATTTTGTTTCGTAGTAAAGGTTACAATTAAGTCTCATCTAAAATTCTTTAGTACATTTGTACGGATGAAAACAGTATTACCCATAAAAGCATAAGTTTTCCAACTATTAGCTATTTTTTTGAGCAATATACCAAGTATTTCATTCACAATAGTAGATATGTTTTACATATAAGTACTCACAAAAGCAGAATTTTTAACTAGCTGCTGAGAGACTTTTTCTTAGGGCGATCGCTCCAACAGACAACTGATATCGAATTGATATCAATTCCTCAATAATTAGGGCAATTAACTTTTCATTGGATTGGTGATAGGTAAACCTAACCAATCGCTTAATTCATGAGCTAACCATTCAAGCTCTGCTTCCGATTTAATACCGCCATCGTCAGCACCAACCTGATATTTTTGTACTCCTGACCAAATATATAATTGTGCTGGAACGGCAACTCTAGTGCCTTGAGAGTGTTTAGTAAAGTGTTTTGGAATGTAAACCAGCTTATTAATACTTTGTCTTGGTGATGGACGCGGACGATAAAATTTCCAAGCAAACAATTCCCAGGTTAAGGTAATTTTTTCTGGATTCAGGCGTAAGCAGATGCGTCCAAACAACTTAAACAGAAATTTATACACCATGAAACAGCCAGTACCCCAAAACGGAAGTGAGAACAAGGCAAAGGGGATGTTAACAGGAAAAGGTGTGGAGAGTACGCCAATTGTCCAAAACAGGATAAATGAATTCCAGACGATCGCAAATAAACCTGTGAATACTATTGATGGATTAAAACCAGCTGGTGGAACGATAATTTCTAAAGAATCCCAATTTTTGGTTAGCTGAATCTTACTCCCATCTGGTTTGCCAACAACTAAAGCAGGCAAGTTTGTAGGTTGTGGTTTTTCTAAAGCTGCCATCGCTTGGACAGCAGAACTAAAACGCCGTTCTAAACTGGGTTCAATCATCCACTTTAACCAATTGATAAAGCTGGGACTCAGATTAGCCACTTGTTCAAACTGAATGCGAAAATCCTTTTGGGGTAAATCGGCTGGATGAGTACCCGTTACCAAATAAATCAATGTTGCGCCTAAACTATAAATGTCAGATGCTGCAACAGTGCGCCCACCAAATTGCTCCTGTGGCATATATCCATAAGTTCCTACCACAGTCCTAGTCCCAGTTTCTGCGCCAAGGACAGTCTGCACTGAACCAAAATCTACCAGATAAACTTGACCAACACTATTACCAGAACGCTCCCCTAATAAAATATTGCTAGGCTTAATATCACGGTGGATCACAGGCGGATATAGCTCATGTAAGTAAATGAGAATCTCTAAAACTGCCTTGGCTATTAGTTTGATTTCTGCTTCTGTAAAAGTCCGTCCAGTTTGTAAATACTGCTCTAAAGTTTGGGCGTGGATATAAGTTTGTACTAGGGCAAATCCTTTGATGGTTGGTAAATTTACCTCAAAATAGTTTAAATAGTGAGGAATTAAGGGATGTGACAAAGATTTTAAAATTTCAGCTTCCCGCTCAAACAGCTTGAGTGAATCCCATTCAAAATCACCACCAAAAGAGAGTAACTTGATGACAACTAATTCCTGAGTTTTCAAATCACGAGCTAACAACGTCCGCCGCCCTGCTTTTTTTCCTAATAGCTGCTGAACTTCGTAGCGTTCGTCTAATATTTCGCTAATCATTATGGTTTCTGATAACGCTGCGGTTGAAAAGTTTTTAGAGCTTATAGCTTTTCAATTTGGCAAATCGATATCTTTAGTATATTGCGTAGTTCTATGCCCTCCCAACTTTGGCCTTATATTACCCCTGGTATTCCCGATGAATTGTTTGAACATTTGCCAGGAATTCCCCTGAGCCAGCGAGAAGTCCGACTACTGTTAATTGCCCAACTGCGGCTAAAATCAGATTCTGTGTTGTGGGATATTGGCGCAGGGACAGGTACAATTCCGGTAGAGGTAGGGTTATTGTGTCCAAGCGGACAGATCATCGCTGTGGAACGAGATGAGGAAGTAGCCAATCTGATCAAGCGTAACTGCGATCATTTTGAAGTGAAGAATGTCGAAGTAATTGAAGGTAGTGCCCCAGAGTGTTTAGATGACATTAAGGTTACCCCTCATCGCGTTTGTATCGAGGGAGGACGCCCCATTCAGGAAATTCTGCAAGCAGCTTGGCATTATTTGCCGCCATCCGGTCGGGTTGTAGCCACAGCTGCTAATCTAGAAAGCCTGTACGCTATTTCCCAGAGCTTTTCCCTATTAAGAGCTAGAAATATCGAAGTCGTCCAGTCTGCGGTTAACCGCTTAGAGACGCGCGGCTTTTCCCAAACCTTTACCGCCGTTGATCCCATTTTTATCCTCAGTGGTGAGAAACTGGACTAGGGACTGGGGACTAGGGATTGGGGACTAAAGACTAGGGACTAGGGACTGGGAAAAAGTTTTCCAAATACTCAATAGCCAATACCCAATACCCAATACCCAATACCCAATACCCAATACCCAGTACCCAGTACCCAATACTTCTATGCCTTGGTCTCGGATTATTAGTGGAATTGTAGCGATCGCTCTTGCTCTTTGTATGACCCTTTTGGGGGGTTGGTACTTTACCATCATGTTTGGGGTTATCGTTTTTTTGGGTCAACAGGAATATTTTAATTTGGTGCGAGCCAGAGGCATTGCTCCCGCTGCGAAAACCACTATGGTTGTTAGCCAAGTTTTGCTAGTGATTTGTACCCTTGATGGCAGTTTAGCTGATGCTGTGATGCCACTAGCTGGCACACTTATTTGTTTTTACCTGCTGTTTCAACCCAAATTTGCCACGATCGCTGATGTTTCCGCTTCTATTATGGGGCTATTTTACGTAGGTTATTTACCGAGTTACTGGGTGCGGTTACGAGCAATTGATAGTGCTGCATTTAGTAATCTTCCTTTAGGAGGTTACTGGCCCACAACTTGGACAGATTTCTGGGAAAAGGCAAATTCCGCTTCTTTACCACAAGGTTTTACAGCAACACTGCTGACTTTTTTGTGTATTTGGGCAGCTGATATCGGTGCTTACACCATTGGCAAATTCTTTGGCAAAACCCGTCTGTCTGAGATTAGCCCTAAAAAAACTGTAGAAGGTGCTGTCTTTGGCATTACTTCAAGTGTTGCCGTAGCCATAGCAGGAGCCTATTATTTAAACTTGCCCAGATCCTTCTTCACTGGTTTAGCATTGGGTTTATTGATTGGCATTGCTAGTCTTTTAGGGGATCTTACCGAGTCTATGCTCAAGCGGGATGCTGGAGTCAAAGATTCTGGACAGTTAATTCCCGGTCACGGTGGTATTTTAGACCGTACCGATAGTTATATTTTTACCGCTCCTTTGGTTTACTATTTCGTAACACTACTTTTGCCACTGATAACAGATAGATGAGTTGGGCATGGGGCATTGGGCATGGGGAATAGGGGATTAGTTTTTGATACTCGTGAATGAGTCTTTGATACTCGCCGACGAGTCTTTTTTACTCGTGAATGAGTCTTTGATACTTGCTGACGAGTCTTTGAACTCCGTTAATGAGTTTTTGATACTCGTGAATGAGTCTTTGATACTCGCTGACGAGTCTTTGAACTCCGTTAATGAGTCTTTGAACTCCATCCACTCCATCCACTCCATTCACTCTTCTGCCCCTTGCTCCCTGCCCCCTGCCCTTATTTCGAGAAGCGTTATATTATTTAAGATAAGTAATTGGCATTTTTAGTTTTTAATTTCTAATTATCAAGGGTTAACGTTAATCCACCCACGACACACCAGCTTGCCTGGGATCAGCGTTAGTTCTTGGATATCGACATCTGAGCCAAGATCCAGATTGTACTCATAATTGTCCTTTAATATATCTCCCTGGTCGGGCTTAATTGGGATATGTACCACTTGCAACTCATGCCCACTGAGTAACTGTAAGCCAAGACAAATCTCTAGAGGTGTTGTTTCACTATTGGTTACTCTCACGCCTCGCAGTATAATTTGGTTGTTCTCGAGGAGAATTTCTTGCCAATTAATTGATTGTGACTTTGGGTAATGTGTTGGTAAAACCTTAACCAGTAGATCGCTCAAAGCAGTCGATAATAAGTCAGATGAGAGAGAAGCATTAAGATCCTTCTCGTCTACGATTAAATCGCCAACCACTGGTACTGTTTCTAACAGTCGCAGTGACTGTCCCTTGAGTACCGAGCCGATATTTATCCGAATATTTTCTGCTATTAATTGAATTTGTGTAATCAGGAGACCTTGATAAACTGCATGAGTAGCAAAAATAGATACTGAGGGGATACGCCCAGAGAGAATTTGGCGATCGCTAGCTTTAATCTCCACTTCTAATTCAGATATTTGGCTCACTTGCGCTCTCAACCACAGCTTTAGTGCTGTTGTGATTACCTGCGTAATTATGCGTATTTTATTTGTATTTTTTGTTTGGGAATTTTGCTCTGGCATCTAACCAATCTATTTATGAGTATTTGCTGAACAACCGAACGGAAATTAAACAAGCCTTAAATTTAACATTTATGCCTACTCACTACAAAATGCAAATATCATTTAATTGTTAACAGTAAATAAGCAATTTCCACATGGAGGTACGGGTACAAAAAATTCTCGCTCAATGGGGTATCGCCTCACGTCGTGAAGCCGAAGAAATGATTAGGGACTCACGGGTACGGATCAATGGGGTATTGGCACATTTAGGTCAAAAAGTTGATCCCGAAAAAGATGCGATCGCTGTGGATGGTAAACCCGTATCCGAAAAGCAGCGTCCGGCTTTAATATATCTATTGCTGCATAAACCAGCGGGAGTGGTTTCGACTTGCTACGACCCTCACCGCAGACCAACAGTCCTGGATCTACTACCGAAAGAATTAGGAGAGGGTACAGGTATTCACCCAGTTGGGCGTCTAGATGCAGACTCTACAGGAGCATTAATCCTGACAAATGACGGAGAACTGACATTTGGACTAACCCATCCACGTCACAGTATTTCCAAGACATATCGTGTTTTGGTCAAAGGACATCCTCCAGAAGCAGTACTGCAAATGTGGCGTCAGGGTGTGATGTTGGAAGGTAGAAAAACTAGGGCCGCTAAGGTACACCTAATAGAACATCGTGGCGAGCAAAGCTTGTTAGAAATAGTGTTGCAGGAGGGAAGAAATCGCCAAATTCGCCGTATAGCCCAACAGTTAGGATACCCAGTAATCAAGCTACATCGGACTGCTATCGGCCCAATTCAATTAAAAACTCCAAAAGAACCCTTTTTATCAGAGGGTAAATATCGTTACCTCAAAGATAATGAAATTCACTTTTTGCAAGAGCAGATAACGCAACCTATTAAAGATTCAGCGGAGTTAAGGAGTGTCAGCAGGCATGAAATGGCTAAGAAAAAACAATAATCACCAGCCATCACTTTCATTAGAGCAAGAACGAGCCGAAAAATTGGCAGAATTAGGCGCTCAACTTTGGGCATTGCGTCAAGAACAAGGTTTATCTCTAGAGCAAGTGGTTGTATTAACCAGGATTCCCCGGCGATTATTGCAGGCGATCGAAGAAGGAAATTTAAACGATCTGCCAGAACCAATCTATATTCAGGGTTTGATCAGGCAATTTGCCGAAGCACTAGGCTTGAATGGAGTAGAATTTTCTGGCACTTTTCCGATTAGTTCTGCACGAGTGAACTCCCAATCTATGGGAAATACTTCACCCCTGAATCAACTACGTCCAATTCATCTTTACTTTCTTTACATATTCCTAATTGTATGCTCTGTAAATGGCTTATCTCAGTTATTAAATAACGCTGTAATACAAGCAAATAATAGCCAAAACCAGCCATACCCAAAACAAAAGTCCGTTGTCAAACCAGAAGTAGCCCAACAAAAAGAGTCAGTAAAGGTTCAATCGGTCAGCGATACTCTGAGCGGCGTTCAACAGGAACGGGCTGTACAGATTGGTGTCACCTTGAAAGCGTCATCTTGGATTCGCGTAGTAGCCGATGGCAAAACCGAGTTTGAGGGGATTCTGCCAGAGGGAACTCATCGGATTTGGAAAGCCCAAAAGCAACTGACAGTGAAAACTGATAATGCTGGTGGTGTGTTGATGAGCGTCAATCAACAAAAAGCCAAGGAAATGGGAGAGCCGGGGAAAGAAGAAGAAGTTAAGATTGCTGCTAAACCTAAGTTTTGAGAATATGACGCATGGGGCATGGGGGAGCCACTGCGTTGGTGTTAGCGCAGCGTAAAGCCTACGGCATAGCAATTCTTAGAGACGCTGCGCGTAGCTTGCTTAAGAGCAGGGGTACGCTTAGAGCGACGTAGGAGCGTCGGCAGTCCGGTCTTTTCCCAAAGGGAGAGGCTAGCGCCTGCCGTAGGATGCCCGTAGGGCTGTAGGGGGTTTCTCTCATGAGGAACTGCCGTTAGCGTAGCGGTAGCGAGTAATCGAGCGTCAAGGGTTTGGCGGCTTGTCCCTTGCGTGTCTCCCCTTCTCCCAAAGGGAGAGGCAAGTGGCGTCATTGGGCATGGTTATTCTTTTTGTCCCCTTGTCCCCCTCATATCTTTACTCCCCCACTCCTCACTGGGCTTGCGGGGCTTGCGGGGCGCGTCCATTGAGTTCGGTAAGAACTTTCAAGCGATCGCCTAATTCTTGTGTCAACGCTGACGCTTGATAACGCCACTCCCAGTTCCCCTCAGCAATGCTGGGAAAATTCATCCGCGCTTCATTTCCTAAGCCCAAAATATCTTGCAAAGGAATAATTGCTTGGTTGGCTATGGAACTTAAAGCCAGTCGAATTAAATCCCAGTGGACGCCTTCAGGACCAATAGAACCTAAATAAAGCAACAGCTTCTGCTTTTCCTCGTCATTAGCCGTATTAAACCAGCCGATAGTTGTGTCATTATCGTGAGTGCCAGTGTAAACTACAGCATTTCTTGGGTAATTGAATGGTAAAAATGGATTTTCGGAATCAGCACTAAAAGCAAACTGCAAAATTTTCATCCCAGGAAATTCATACTTGTCTCGCAGCGCTTCTACCCCTGGTGTAATTACCCCCAAATCTTCCGCCAAAACAGGTAGCTTGCCCAATTTCTGCCTAATCACTTCAAAAAAAGCATCTCCAGGCGCTTCCACCCATTTACCATTTATGGCAGTTTGTTCACCTTGTGGCACAGACCAATAAGCCTCAAAGCCCCGGAAGTGGTCAATGCGAATTATATCTACATAATCCAGCATTGCCTCAAAGCGTTGTAACCACCATTTAAAGTCTTGTTTTTGCAATTCCTCCCAGTTATAAACCGGGTTGCCCCACAATTGACCGATAGCACTGAAGTAATCGGGTGGAACTCCAGCCATTTGTGCTGCTTGTCCCGTCTCTTGATCTAAGCAAAAGATATCGGGATGCGCCCACACGTCAGCGCTATCATGAGCTACGTAGATGGGGATATCGCCGATAACATCAATGCCGCGCATATTAGCGTAACTTTTTAAAGCCGACCACTGGCGGAAAAACTCAAATTGGACGAATTTGTAATAATAAATCTCTCCGTTGAGCTGATGCTGTGCTTGCTCCAATGCTTGTGGATCACGCTTGACAAGTTCTGACTTCCATGCGTGCCAGTTTGCATTTTCGTTGGCATCTTTCAAAGCCATAAACAAGGCGTAATTATCTAGCCAATAGGCTTTGCTATCGCAAAAACCTGCAAACTCTTGCTGCTGGAAAGGTGTAGCATTGGTTTTAAAATTTTCACAGGCTTTTTTGAGTAACCCAATCTTAATCGGCACAACCTGCTGGAAATCTACCTTTTCTAACGGAAATTCTGGTAAGTTAGCAAAGTCTTCTTCTGTTAGCAAACCCTCATCTAGGAGTTTTTCTGGGCTAATTAGTAGAGGATTTCCCGCCATTGCCGAGTAGCACATATACGGGGAATTCCCGTATGCAGTCGGGCCCAAGGGTAAAACTTGCCAATATTGTTGATGGCTTTCTTTGAGAAAATCAATGAAGCGATAGGCTTCTAAGCCTAAATCCCCAATGCCAAATCGACTGGGAAAGGAGGTAGGATGCAGCAAAATGCCACTAGATCTAGGAAAAGGCATATTTAACCTGAATTATGGAAGGAAGCAATTGTCTAAACGACACGCTAGGCGATCGCATCGAATCTATCACAGAACAGCATTCGATTATCAGTTGTCACAGAACTAACAAATACAGTTAACTATTAACTGTTCACTGTTAACTGATTATGACTTACCGAAATCCTACACCGACAGTTGATATCATCATTGAACTAGTAGATCGACCTCATCGGCCAATAGTGTTAATTGAAAGACATAATCTACCCTTAGGTTGGGCTATTCCTGGTGGTTTTGTGGATTATGGGGAAGCCGTGGAAGTGGCGGCCCGACGGGAAGCTAAGGAAGAAACGGGTTTACAGGTGGAGTTAGTTGAACAATTACTGGTGTATTCTGACCCCGATCGCGATCCCCGTCAGCATACGATTAGCATTGTATTTTTGGCAACAGCGACGGGGGAACCTGTGGCTGGGGATGATGCTAAGGGTATAGGCATTTTTGAGTCTTGGCGTGTGCCTGGTAATTTATGTTTTGACCACGATCGCATTTTGCAGGATTATTGGCGATATCGGCATTATGGGATACGTCCGAGGTTGGGGTAAGAGGGACGTAGACGCGGAGCGGCTTGCCGCAGGCTACCGCAAAGGGCGCGAAGGGCACAAAGCAAGAGAGGAGAGGAATACCTGTGACACAAATTTTTTGTGATTATACTGTGTCAGTGGTATTTAATGGTGCATTATGGACGCTGAAGAACTTTTAAAACAATATGCAAAAGGTCAACGAAAGTTTGATTCAGTAAATCTCAGAGGTGTAGATATCAAAGGTGCAAATCTGAGTGGGATAGACCTAACAAATGCAGATTTGACAGGAGCGGATTTAAATAATGCCAACCTGAGTAAGGCATGTCTTAAAAGCACAAATCTCACCAGGGCATCTCTGACAAGCGCAAACTTAAGTGGTTTGATGGAAAGTTCTAGTTTAAATTTGAGTTGGGCAGACCTAGATAATGCCAATTTGAGTGATGCTACGCTAAATTCTGCCAATCTAACTGAAGCTTCTTTGAAAAAAACAAATCTCGTCAGAGCTAACCTTAGTGGTGCAAATTTAAGTGGGGCTAACTTGTTTGAAGCTGATTTGAGTCAAGTAAACCTAATTCATGTACAACTCAAAGATACCAATTTGCAGGGAGCAAAAATTCGGGGTGTTAATTTATCTCAAAAGAATTTATCTGGGATGAATCTGGCTGAAGCTGATCTAGGTGCAGCAAATCTTAGAGGTGTAAATTTCAGAAAAGCTTGTCTCAAAGGGGCAAATTTAGAGAGAGCGGATTTACAACAAGCGGATTTAATGAAAGCAAATCTGAACGGAGCAAATCTTAGAAAAGCCGACTTAACTGGAGCAAATATTTACGGAGCCAATCTTCAAGATGCAGACCAGACTGGTGCGATAATGCCTGATGGAGAAGTCTACAAGCCGATCGCTTCTGAGGGTGAAATCGGTAAACAGGAAACATCGTTAAAGAAAGTAATATCTATGATCCGTAAAGTAATTCGTACTGATAACGCCCCCGCACCAGTCGGTCCTTATAATCAAGCGATCGCCGCTTCAGGTCAATTTGTATTCATAGCTGGACAAATTGCCATCGATCCCCGCCTTGGTGATGTCGTCTATACTGATGATGTCAAAAAACAAACCGAGCAAATATTAGCTAATCTTGAAGCCATTCTCACAGCAGCTGGTGCGACTTTCCAAGATGTGGTGAAAACTACTGTATTTTTAGCTGACATGAATGATTTTGCAGCAGTGAATGCCATTTATGCTAAGTATTTTCCTGAAGATACTGCCCCAGCGCGGGCTTGTGTCCAAGTATCGCGCTTACCTAAAGATGTGTTAGTAGAGATAGAAGCGATCGCTGTGATTAGTGATTAGTGCCAGCATGGGTTATTTTAATTCAGATTCCTTAGTACTATTTGGGTAAAGCTGATTTCAAAGGATATTCCAAAAGGCGCGTGAGGCTTAGGAATGAGTCGGGAGCATCTTAACTTTTGAAAAATTCACGGATAATAACAGTTGACAAATAACTTTTAACAAATGACTTTATCTAACGAATTATGGGCAGCAAATCAAGACTTAGCCCAAGCTTGCCTAGAGCATCCTTTCGTCCAAGGCATTGGCGATGGTATTCTTGAGCAGGTGAAATTTGCTTACTACGTGGGGCAAGATGTTTTTTTCTTAGAAGCTTTTGCCCGTGCGTACAGTATCGCCGCAGCTAAAGCACCAGACTGGTTAAGTTTCACCATATTTCATAACTTAGCTAGTGGAGTTTTAGAAGAACTGCGGCTGCATAGTGGCTATGCTTCCCAGTGGGGAGTCAATTTGGATTCTGTGAAACCTGGATCTGCTACCCGCCGCTATACTGATTTTTTGTTAGCAATTGCTTGGGGTGGAGATGTGGGTTTAACTGCTACGGCGATGTCTCCTTGTATGCGTTTGTATGGCTTTTTGGGAGAACAGTTGGCTCGTAACGGTATTCCTAATCATCAATATGCAGACTGGATTCGTACTTACAGCAGCGCAGACTTTCAATCACTAACAAAACAATTAGAAAGTTTAGTTGAGAATTATGCTACTAACAATGCTGTTGTGAATTCAACTTACCGTTATGCTATGTTTTGTGAGCGCGACTTTTTTCAGGCTGCGTGGATTTTGGACATGATATAAAGCCATGAATTTTGTTAATTAGGATGAGGGAATGTAGGCACTCTTTTCGGCTTGCCATAAGATGCAGATAAAACTCTGTTAATTACCTATTAACAATAGCGATCGCTTCTAGAACTTTGGGAATACTGAAACTAAGTATACCAAAGGAGTATTAAAAATGGCAGCAAATCGCATCAGTGCCAACTTAGCCCCAGCAGACAAAGAAGCAGTCATGCAGGCGATTGCGACAATTAGAGAAAAGTTACCATTTTTGATTGATTTGACCCCTGAAGATCGGCGAACGATGTTGAAGATGGGAGATAAAAGTCGGGCTTTTGTCAGCAAAGCTTTAGAAGTGGGGACACAGAACCCTGAATTTTTGCCTCGTTCTTTTGATTTGGAAGAGATGCGCCGGGATTTAAAGATATTTGAGGACTTGTATCCGGTGCTTTTGTCTCTAACGCAACTGCAAGAATTGGTGGATGATACCTGTATAGCCGCTGCTAGTGAAGCCTATGCAGCAGCATTAGCAGTTTATAGCTATGCCAAAGCTAGCGGTGATGTCACAGGTTTAGATGGAGTAATAGATGAGATGGGACGCAGGTTTAACCGCC
The DNA here is from genome assembly GCF_036916575.1 of Nostoc sp. Lineage (GTDB taxonomy): Bacteria > Cyanobacteriota > Cyanobacteriia > Cyanobacteriales > Nostocaceae > Nostoc. The sequence continues at coordinate 142,908 of NZ_JBALGC010000004.1, read as the reverse complement.
GTTCTAAGAAAAAGCAACCCGAAGTTCCAGTTAGCTAAAGCTTAAAACAGGTAATCATACCAGTTATCAATTTGGTAAAATACACGTCATTTGTAGGGGCATAACATTGTTATGCCCTTTTCGCGTTTTGTATCTAAAGATTTTTGAAACCCGCGCAGGCGGGTAAAGTCTCGTGTAGCCGCGATTTTTATAGTGCATTTCGTTAATCTAAAATACACTTTGACCTTTCTCCAAACCTCTCCCCTACAAGGAGAGAGGCTTTAAATCTTACTCCCCTTCCCTTGTAGGGAAGGGGCTGGGGGTTAGGTCTATATTAAACTCCAGTGATAAGCGCTAAGTCGCCAAGGCATTTTTGAGCCTCAGAAGGTCAACATTGAGCCTCAAAAGGTCAACATCGAGCCTCAAAAGGTCAACATCGAGCCTCAAAAGGTCAACGTCGAGCCTCAAAAGGTCAACATTGAGCCTCAAAAGGTCAACATCGAGCCTCAAAAGGTCAACGTCGAGCCTCAAAAGGTCAACGTCGAGCCTCAAAAGGTCAACATCGAGCCTCAGAAGGTCAACGTCGAGCCTCAGAAGGTCAACATCGAGCTTAAATCAAGGTTATACGTAAAAATTACCTAAAAAACATTAGACATTACCGAAATACAGCGTGGGTATTTAGTAGTTATTCTGTAAGCATTAGCACCTCAAAATGGAATCTTGTAATGAATTCGCAAAACAAGCCCAAGAGTCTACAAGATATTCTTAAGCAGCGCCAGCAATCAGGTTTTGTGGGTCGTGAAGACCAAGTAAACCAATTCCGCCAAAATCTAGGGTTACCGTTAGAAGATGATCGCCGTCGTTTTCTGTTCAATGTTTGGGGTCAAGGTGGGGTTGGTAAAAGTACTCTGCTGCGTCAGTTTCGCAAAATTGCTGATGAAGCAAAAATTATCTCGGCTTACATTGATGAAGCTGAAAAAAGTGTCCCAGAAGTTATGGGTCGTTTAGCTGAAGAGTTGGAACGGCAAGGTCACAAACTAACGCAGTTTACAGAACGCTACAAAGTTTACCGTCAAAAGCGCCAAGAATTAGAAACTGATCCAGAAGCTCCTCAAGGCTTTTCGGCTTTTGTAGGCAAAACTGTAGTTAAAACTGGTGTGCGTCTGGCGCGTCGAGTTCCTGTTGGCGGTGCTGTATTTGATTTTGTAGATGAGGATGCTTTGGCTAGCCAAGCCGGAGAATGGGCATCTTATGTTGCAAAGAAAATAACAAATAAAGATGAGGTGCGCTTAGTTCAAGAACCTGTAGAAATCCTAACCCCGCTATTTTTGCAAGATATTTTTAAAATTGCCGATAAAACTGCTGTTGTTTTGTTTGTTGATACCTATGAACGCACTGGAGAATTCCTAGATAACTGGCTACGAGAAATTTTGGAGGGTCGCCACGGTGAAGTATCTCTCAATATATTGATAACCATCGCCGGTCGGCAGGAATTAGATAAAAATCATTGGGCACCTTACGAGGGGTTAATAGTTCGTTTCCCTCTGGAAGCCTTTACAGAAGAAGAAGCCCAACAATATCTAACTCGCAAAGGCATTACAGACAATCGCATTATTGAAGTGATTTTACGCCTTTCTGGAAACTTACCCCTGCTGGTAGGAATGCTAGCAGATGCTCATCCCAATGACCCTAACCAAGTAGTTGAGCCTAGCAGCAGTGCTGTAGAACGCTTTTTAAAATGGATTGATGACCCCAAGCGGCGACAAGTAGCGCTCGATGCTGCCATTTCTCGGTGCTTGAACCGAGATGTTATCGCCAAATTAAGAGGAGAACAAGAAGCTGATGAGCTATTTACTTGGCTGAAAGAAACATCCTTTGTCAATGAACGCTCTAATGGCTGGGCTTATCACGATGTTGTGAAAACCCAAATGTTACGCCACAAGCGCCTTTCATCGCTGCAAGGTTGGGCTGACATACATGGTAAGTTAGCAGAATATTATGACAGCCTGCGGAATGATCTGCAATTGGACGAAGAGAATAAGCAGCGCGATCCTAGCTGGCAAAGTCACACATTAAACGTGTTGTACCACAACTTATGTCAGTCACCGCAAAGGAATTTATCTGTAGCTCTCAATGAATTTCTTGCTGCACTCAAAAATCAACGCAAATTTGCCCAACAATATGCAGAAACGATGCTTCAGGCTGGTAAAGATGTGGATTCTGCTGAAGTTCAGCGTTGGGGTGAGCAACTAGCGAATGGGTTAAAAGCTTATGAGGAGAAGCTTTATCAAGTTACATTAGAAATGTTTACCGCAGTCCTACAAAATTCTAAGATTGAAGTTAAATGGCAACCAATTGCTCTAGGTTGGCGCGGTGAAACTTACCGCTCAATGGAGCGTTATCCAGAAGCCCTACAAGATTTTGACCGTGCCATTGAACTTGACCCCAAAGATGACTGGGCGATCAGACTTCGCGGTGTAACTTATGACTTAATGGAGCGTTACCCAGAAGCCCTAGAAGATTTTGACCGTGCCATTGAACTTGACCCCAAAGATGACTGGGCGATCGCATTTCGCGGTGTAACTTATCACTTAATGGAGTGTTACCCAGAAGCCTTACAAGATTTTGACCGCGTGATTGAACTCAACCCCAAATTTGACTGGGCGATCGCACGTCGCGGTGAAACTTATCGCTCAATGAAGCGTTACCCACAAGCCCTAGAAGATTTTGACCGCGCAATTGAACTTAACCCCAAAGATGACTGGGCGATCACATATCGCGGTCAAACTTATCGCTTAATGGAGCGTTACACGGAAGCTCTACAAGACTTTGACCGCGCCATTGAACTTAACCCCAAATCTGACTGGACGATCACACTTCGCGGTGTAACTTATTACTTAATGGAGCGTTACCCAGAAGCCCTAGAAGATTTTGACCGTGCCATTGAACTTGACCCCAAATCTGACTGGACGATCGCATTTCGCGGTGTAACTTATTACTTAATGGAGCGTTACCTAGAAGCCTTAGAAGATTTTGACCGCGTGATTCAACTTGACCCCAAATATGACTGGGCGATCGCACTTCGCAGTGAAACTTACCGCTTAATGGAGCGTTACCCACAAGCCCTAGAAGATTTTGACCGTGCCATTGAACTTGACCCCAAATCTGACTGGACGATCGCACTTCGCGGTGTAACTTATCGCTTAATGGAGCGTTACCCAAAATCCGTAGAAGATTTTGACCGCGCAATTGAACTTAATCCCAAAAATTACTGGGCGATCGCACTTCGCGGTGAAACTTACTGCTCAATGAAGCGTTACCCAGAAGCCCTACAAGACTTTGACCGCGCGATTGAACTTAACCCCAAATCCGACCGGGCGATCGCACGTCGCGGTCTAACTTATCGCTTAATGAAGCGTTACCGAGAAGCCCTAGAAGACTTTGACCGCGCCATTGAACTTGACCCTAAATATGACTGGGCGATCGCACTTCGCGGTGAAACTTATCGCTTAATGGAGCGTTACCCACAAGCCCTAGAAGATTTTGACCGCGCCATTGAACTTAACCCCAAATCTGCCTGGGCGATCGCAAATCGCGGTGAAACTTATCGCTTAATGGAGCGTTACCCACAAGCCCTAGAAGATTTTGACCGCGCCATTGAACTTGACCCCAAATATGACTGGGCGATCAAAAGTCGCGGTCAAACTTACCTGATGCTAAAGCTATATAATGAGGCTCTTGCAGATTTCAACCGCGCTATTGACTTAGATTCTGACAGTAATTGGAGATTGTATAATCGTGCTTTAGCCTACCAAGCCCTTAACCAACCAGATAAAGCACGGGCTGACTTAGCACTTGCCATCAAGCTTGCTAAACAGGATTACGAAAAAGATCGCCAAAACTGGAATAATGCCTTTAACTTAGCCCTTTACTATTTGGCTGCTCAATACACTCAACCAGCAGAGCAGTTATATCGCTATGTTTTATCTCAAGGTGCTTCCTTAGAGCGTATCCATGCAGCTATCCAAGACCTAAATGACTTTTTAACCGTGTTCCCTGACCATGTGCAGGCTACATCCATGCGACAGTTGTTGCAGTCTTCTCTAACTTAGGTCATGTAATTTCCAACCTAGCAGCCAGAAAACCCACAAGTCTCAATAACCACCTGGGAATCAATTTTTTATCTTCTAGCTAAAGTCTTTTAAACAATACTACAAAAGGGTTTCAGTCCACTTGAGTGGACTTGCGCTATGAGTCTGAGATTTCAATCTCTGGCAAAAAAACGGGTAAGCACAATAGATTACAGCTAACTTGCCTTTGGGAGACTGGCGCTCAACCTAATCTTGCAGAAATATTAAGCAGAATAAATCAAAAAACTGGCTTGAATTAAAGCCAATTTTTTGATTTTATTGCAAACTTTCAACAAAGCTTACAACCGAGTAACTAATGGAACACACTTGAAAAGATATTATTAAACTTTATCATTAAAATGTCAAGATTATATTATTTACCTCAGCAAAGGTTGCCATTATATATCGCCACTTCCTTTAAATTCTCAGGCTGTGCTGACAAAATCTTGTCACCAAGATGCTGATTCATCAGTGCGGGGACTTGTGAGGCTTGAATTCGGCTATGGCGGGTTTTATCTGGCATAACTAGATTAGGCCCAGCTTTACAATTCTTCATACAACCAGTGCCCTTGATTGTAACTTGGTCTTCTAAACCGCGATCGCTTAAAGCCGCCTCCAACGCCTGACAAACTGCTTTAGCACCGCGTTTCATGCAATCAGACTTTTGACACACCAAAATCGTGGCTTTAGTTTTAACTGGTTTTACCTTGACATTATCAATAGATGGAGGTTCTTGTACTGGAGTAGTCGCGTGAACTCTCTCCATCTCAGGACGCGCCGCCATCACACGTTCAGCTTTCAGTGTAACTGTGCCGTTCTTTAAATCATGTTTTTTGTAACCAACAACTTGCAGCCAAGTCCCTGGTGGTAACCGCAAGTCAAAAGCAGCCCGTAAATGTTTAGCAAGTTTAATATAAAATTCACCCTCATGAGTCGCCAGCAGTAAGCCTTTGAGCTTATAGCCATCTTTAATAACAAAATTTATAAATCTGCCTTCAAGACAAAATTCTGATACTTCCATACTGTGAGATCCACCCATTTTTTTGACCTCCTTTTAACTAATACAAGCTACTAAGTGAGATATTTTCAGCAGCAGCTAAAGATTATAACTGTTAGTAGCGACTTTGCCAGCAGTACTCAAGAATCCAAATCTGGTCTTGACGGGAAGCTGTTAATTGCCGTATCACACTCCAAAGTTGAATAGCTGCCATAGGAGAGCCAATTTCAACTTTCAATGGCTGGTTAGCCGTACAACTACAGGGAATGTCTAACTCCTTTAGGCGTTGATAGACTTGCCAGCGATCTGCCCAATTCACCTCTACAAGGTGGTTTATTTCTATTTCTGAACTAGATGATTTCAAGAGAATTGCCCTCAAAGTGCAACAAACTTGCAGTAACTACAGTGATTTCACTCCCGGCTTTTTAAAAGTCTTAAGAGTGTAAGCTCTTAAAACAGCATACCTTAAGTGCAAAGAATTCTCATTAAATTTAAAAAAAAATAAAATTTTTGCAGTCATTTCATATTCAGAAGGGGATGATGCAGATCCTAAAGACAAGCACAGAAGTATAAGCGCTAACTTTCGGGGTTCAGAACTTCTCCTGACAAAGACGCGCAACCAACAGAGGGACAAGGTAAAATTTTCTCTCCTTGCTCTTCTTTGCGAATATACACACTTAAGTCTTTATGTCAACAATAATGATAAATACATGCAACTTGATCAGTGTATCATCATCCAGTAAATAATAAACTTGAGACTTTTAGTAAGCAAAAACACAAAATCTTATGATGGCGAATTGGCTTGCTCTTATTGTTAAAATGTTAATATGTAAAGAATAAGTAGTTAAAATGTATAACTGCTAAAGAGCGAGGAGAACAATGTCTGAAACGCAAACTTTGTTACGGAACTTTGGTCATGTATATGACAATCCTGTGCTGCTGGATCACAGCGTAACTGCACCAGTTACAGAAGGGTTCAACGTTGTATTAGCTAGTTTCCAGGCACTGTACTTGCAGTACCAAAAGCATCATTTTGTAGTTGAAGGCTCAGAATTTTACTCTCTGCATGAGTTTTTTAACGAAAGCTACAACGAAGTACAAGACCATATCCATGAAATTGGAGAACGCTTGGATGGACTAGGTGGTGTCCCAGTAGCGACCTTCAGCAAATTAGCAGAATTAACCTGTTTTGAGCAAGAATCTGAAGGTGTATATTCCTCCCGCCAAATGGTGGAAAATGACTTAACTGCAGAACAAGCCATTATTGGTGTAATACGCCGTCAAGCTGCTCAGGCAGAGAGTTTAGGCGATCGTGGTACACGCTATCTGTATGAAAAGATTTTGTTGAAAACCGAGGAACGTGCTTATCATTTGTCCCACTTCCTCGCCAAAGACAGCTTAACCTTAGGATTTGTCCAAGCTGCTCAAAGCTAAAACTCTCATAATCTAGATTTGTCTACCTAGACTGAAAAAAAAGTTGGCAGCACTAACTTTTAAAAGATTATAAAAAATGGCAGAGAATGGTATCCTTATCTCTCTGCCATTTTTAATCTAAGTAAACATAATTATGATAATATTTAAGGTTGAAAATCTTTAGCAATTAGCTAGTTAAGATAAACTTTTATCTAAGGAATCTATTGTGTACTAAATAAACTTATAGATATATACCACAATAAATCCCCAGTTGTTCCAAGCTCTGTCAGTTTAAATAATAAAGATTCCCAAAAGCTTAATAAATTTAAGCATGACAATTAAATAAAAAGCTTAATAAATATAAGCATGAGAATTAAATAAAATTAAAAATACAAAATAATCGTTGGGTATAGGGCATAGGGCATTGTTATTCTTTTCCTGCTCCCCTGCTCCCCTGTTCCTTCATTTCCTCCAGTCCCCTCTGTGTGATCAAACTTAGAAAACTTAATAATAAAAAGGACGACAAGGGGTAAAGACCCTTAAAATAATCAGGATTTGTATTCTCGTATTCCAAGGCAACTACTATGCCCCGCCGTGACGACCTCCGGAAGATTCTCCTGTTAGGCTCTGGTCCAATTGTGATCGGACAAGCCTGTGAGTTTGACTATTCTGGCACTCAAGCCTGCAAAGCGCTCCGAGAAGAAGGCTATGAAGTGGTTTTGGTCAACTCCAACCCTGCAACGATTATGACCGACCCGGAAACAGCCGATCGCACTTACATTGAGCCGCTGACTCCGGAATTGGTCGAAAAAGTCATCGTCAAAGAACGCCCTGATGCTCTACTACCAACGATGGGAGGACAAACCGCCCTCAACATCGCTGTTGCTTTAGCCAAAAATGGGGTGTTGGAAAAGTACGGCGTTGAGTTAATCGGCGCTAAATTACTAGCCATCGAAAAAGCCGAAGATAGAAAACTTTTTGGTGAGGCCATGGCAAGAATTGGGGTAGCTGTGTGTCCCAGCGGCACAGCCGAATCTTTGGAAGAAGCTAAAGCTGTTGCCCGCCAAATTGGTACTTATCCCCTAATTATTCGTCCAGCTTTCACAATGGGTGGAAGTGGCGGCGGTATTGCCTACAACCAAGAAGAATTTGAAGAAATGGCACAGGTAGGTATAGATGCCAGTCCGGTTTCGCAAATTCTCATTGACCAGTCTTTACTCGGCTGGAAAGAATATGAACTTGAAGTGATGCGTGACTTGGCAGATAACGTGGTGATTATCTGCTCCATCGAAAACCTTGACCCTATGGGCATCCACACCGGGGACTCGATTACTGTCGCTCCCGCGCAAACCCTCACTGATAAAGAATATCAAAGGCTGCGGGATATGGCAATTGAAATCATCCGCGAGATTGGTGTGGAAACTGGCGGTTCTAATATTCAGTTTGCTGTTAATCCGTTTACAGGGGATGTGGTTGTAATTGAGATGAACCCCCGCGTTTCCCGCAGTTCAGCTTTGTCTTCCAAAGCCACGGGTTTCCCGATCGCCAAAATGGCAGCAAAATTGGCTGTGGGCTACACACTGGATGAAATAAAAAATGACATCACTAAGAAAACTCCCGCGTCCTTTGAGCCGACAATTGACTATGTGGTGACCAAAATTCCCCGCTTCGCCTTTGAAAAGTTCCCTGGCTCTGACCCAGTGCTGACAACCCAAATGAAGTCAGTCGGGGAAGCAATGGCAATTGGGCGGACTTTCAACGAATCCTTCCAAAAGGCGCTGCGATCGCTAGAAACAGGACGTGCTGGTTGGGGTTGTGACAAAGCCGAAAAATTACCCAGTGGTGAACAAATTCGCGCCCAACTGCGGACACCTAACCCCGATCGCATTTTCGCCGTGCGCCATGCTTTGCAGCAAGGGATGACCATTGAGGAAATCTACGAACTCACTGGTATTGACCGATGGTTCTTAGATAAATTTCAGCAACTGCTAGATGTCGAAAAATTCCTGAAGCGGACACCTTTGCAGCAATTGACAAAAGAGCAACTTTATGAAATTAAACGGGACGGATATAGTGATCGCCAGATTGCCTATGCTACCAAAACCACCGAAGATGAAGTTCGCGCCTACCGCAAACAACTAGAAATAATCCCAGTTTACAAAACTGTAGATACCTGCGCCGCTGAGTTTGAAGCATTTACCCCCTACTACTATTCTACCTACGAAGAAGAAACAGAGGTCTTGCCAGCAACCAAGCCAAAAGTATTGATTTTGGGTGGTGGCCCCAACCGCATTGGGCAGGGAATTGAGTTTGATTATTGTTGTTGTCACGCCGCCTATGCTTTGAAAAAAGCGGGGTATGAGACGATTATGGTCAACTCTAACCCAGAGACAGTTTCCACAGATTACGATACCAGCGATCGCCTTTACTTTGAACCGTTAACAAAAGAAGATGTTCTTAACATCATCGAGACTGAAAATCCAGTCGGGGTAATTATCCAGTTTGGCGGGCAAACACCGTTGAAGTTGGCTCTCCCGTTACAAGAATTTCTTAGCAATGACACCTCAGAACTGATTACTAAAATTTGGGGTACATCACCAGATTCCATCGACATGGCAGAAAACCGGGAGCGGTTTGAAAAGATTCTCCAACAGTTAAATATTGCCCAACCGCCCAATGGTATTGCGCGGAGTTACGAAGATGCGCTGATTGTCGCCAAACGCATTGGCTATCCGGTGGTGGTGCGTCCCAGCTATGTGTTGGGGGGACGGGCGATGGAAATCGTTTATTCTGATGCTGAATTGGAACGCTACATGACCTTTGCGGTACTAGTGGAACCAGAACATCCAATTTTGATTGATAAGTTTTTGGAAAACGCAATTGAAGTGGATGTAGATGCGATCGCCGATCATACAGGACGGGTGGTGATTGGTGGTATTATGGAACACATCGAACAGGCTGGAATTCACTCAGGAGATTCCGCTTGTTCTTTACCTTCCATTTCCCTATCACCAGCAGTTCTTAATCAAATTCGCACTTGGACGGTGCAGCTAGCACAAGCGCTGTCAGTCGTGGGGTTGATGAATATCCAATTTGCCGTTGTTGGTGCAAGCAGCTATTCTCCCCAAGTTTATATTCTGGAAGCCAACCCCCGCGCCTCCCGCACAGTCCCATTTGTTTCTAAAGCAACGGGCGTACAGTTAGCGAAACTAGCATCCTTAATTATGTCGGGTAAAACCTTAGAGGAGTTACGCTTTACGGAGGAAGTCATCCCCACACATATTGCTGTAAAAGAAGCAGTATTACCCTTTAATAAATTCCCAGGAACTGATACAATATTAGGCCCAGAAATGAGATCCACTGGTGAGGTGATGGGGATTGACAGCGACTTTGGCCGGGCCTTTGCCAAAGCAGAAATGGGTGCTGGGGAGCGTTTACCACTGACGGGAACTGTATTTGTATCAATGAGCGATCGCGATAAAGCTGCTGCTGGTGCTGTGGTGAAGGAATTTATCGATTTGGGCTTTAAAGTGATGGCTACACTTGGTACACGCCGAATTCTTCTCGAACAGGGATTAAATATTGAATTAGTGTTAAAACTCCATGAAGGTCGTCCCCATGTCCTAGATGCAATCAAAAATCAGAAAATCCAACTTATTATCAACACACCTTCAGGGGAAGAAGCCCAGACTGATGCTAGGTTAATCCGCCGCACAGCCTTAGCTTACAAAATTCCCATCATTACCACCATCGCCGGTGCAAAAGCTACTGTCGCCGCCATTCGTTCCTTACAAAATACAACTTTGGACGTAAAAACCATCCAAGATTACTGCACGATTCTAAGGCAGTAGGAACCGGGGACACTTCGACAAGCTCAGTGTATCACTGGGGACTGGGGACTGGGGACTAGAAAAAAGTTTTTTAAATACTCAATACCTAATATCCAATGCCCAATTCCCAATCCCCAATACCCAATATTCAATACCTAATACCCAATCACCAGTCCCTAGTCCCCACTTCCAGCAAAAATTAAGCAATTGTTATAAGAGAATGACTATACTTCTCATTGAGATACTTTAACAAATATGAGGAAAATTATTTGAACTAGATAATTTTTGAAATTGACTTTAGTCAGCCTTAAGAAAAAGGGCGACATTGCATGAACTGGAACAGCCAGGAAATTTAATGTAGCCATATAGCCAAAACATTCTCATAAATGTTACAATTGTTAATAAGCCTCCAATAGAAAAATGTTTAAGAAGCTACCTTTTATCTAACTGTAGATACTTGTAAAAACTAGGAAATAACTGTAATTTTTAGCAGTTAAGAGGCCTAAATTTGATTATTATGAGCGCTACGTGTTTATCGGGCGCGTAAATTGCAAACCATAGCATGGGTTCCCAGTCTGACTGGGTAGCACCCTAATAAAGCATCTATCCCTTAATGACCCTACCGCCAAACCCATCATTACCAAAGAGTAGCGCCATGAAGACCGCTCAGACAGCCACAGACCTCGTGCGGACTTACCTGCGTGAGATTGGCCGTGTGCCACTCTTAACCCACGAGGAAGAGATTTTCTATGGTAAACAGGTGCAACGTTCCTGCGCTTTGCACGAATCAAGGGAATCTCTTGCTACCCAGTTAGGTCGTCAACCGACTTTAGAAGAGTGGGCTAAAGTGACAAAGCTAGAACCAGCAGAGTTGAACGAAGCGATCGCTGATGGTGAAATTGCCAAGCGCAAGATGGTAGAAGCCAATTTGCGGCTGGTAGTGTCCGTTGCCAAAAAGTACATAAAGCGCAATGTCGATTTACTCGACTTGATCCAAGAAGGTAGTATTGGTATGCAACGGGGCGTAGAAAAGTTTGACCCCACCAAAGGGTACAGGTTTTCTACCTATGCCTATTGGTGGATTCGGCAAGCGATAACTCGTGCTATAGCTGAAAAAGCTCGCACCATTCGATTACCTATCCATATAACCGAGAAGTTAAATAAGATTAAAAAAGCACAGCGTCAATTGTCTCAAAAATTGGGACGTGCTCCTACAGCTGGTGAGCTAGCTCAAGAATTAGAATTGACCCCCAAACAAGTACGAGAGTATTTAGAAAAGGCACGTTTGCCCCTTTCCTTGGATTTGCGGCTTGGTGATAATTACGACACAGAACTCGGAGAAATGCTGGAAGATCCAGGAGCATCTCCGGAAGAGTTTGTCATGCAATCTTCCCTATCTTATGACCTAGATCGGCTGATGGGTGATCTTACTGCACAACAAAGGGAAGTGATCACGCTGCGCTTTGGCTTAACTGATGGGCAAGCCCTGACGCTGGCTAGAATCGGTGAAATACTGAACATCAGCCGGGAACGAGTCCGGCAAATTGAGCGGGAAGCTTTAACCAAACTTCGCAAGTCTAAAGCCAACATGGATGAATATTTGGCAAGTTAGGAGTAGAGACGCGATTAATCGCGTCTGTACAGGAGTTATGAGTTTTTAATTAACTCCTCATTCCTGACTCTATTTATTGAGGTGAGAAAATACGCTGACTTTAGTACGGTTACACCTACTTTTACTCTTACGCTAGGCTGTTACATTAGTTAACAGGAAGACAAAATAGCTAGCTAAGTCAAATCCAAAACAGGCATTTAGTATTTAAATCACAAGCACCGCAGCTAGCAGTGATAATTAAGGAGTTAAAAAATGAATAACCCATCCAATCGTGTCTCAGAATTTTTCAATAGCGAATCAGAAACTAGCGATTTACTATGGCAGTACGTTAAATCCTTGAATCCAGAAACAGTTACCCAACTATCCAAACCCACGTCTGCCGAAGTGTTTCAGGTGATGGAACGGAATATTACAGGACTATTGGGTAATCTACCTTCAGAACATTTTGGCATCAGCGTAACCACCAGTCGGGAAAGTCTGGGTCGGCTTCTGGCTTCTGCTATGATTAGTGGTTATTTCTTGCGTAACGCTGAACAGAGAATGAATTTTGAAATCGCCCTACAAGGATCTGAAACCAACAACAGCGAAGTTGACTAGATATATAAAATTTGGGCAATTCAATATTGTTGGGCTGATAGCAAGTCACAGTTATGGCGATACGAATCGAAAATAAGCCTCTGCGAAATCTTTGCCCTAATTCCCAATCATGTATCAGCTAAATTTTTTGAAAATATCCAAAATAGTGACGAATTAAGGTTGAAATTTAAACGCATAGGCGCTTCGCCTTCCTGCAAGGTAAAAGCGCAGATGTAGGCGCACAGTGACGCGAAGTTTTTGGATTTGGTTATCTGTGAACTCCCGTAATTTGGTGATTAGCTCAATTAGAGGGATATTTCTAAATGATTAATACACATTTGTAGATAAACTAACAGCTGTAGACGACCTTCGCAATAAATCTAAACTCGGCAGAGTTAAAACTAGTCTGCCGAGTTTTGTTATTAATCATTAGTCTTAGTCTTCCTAATCTCCCCCTCTTGTCAATCAACTATGAGTGAAACCAGTTCTTTCCTACCCCATAAAATCATTGGTGTTGCAGTAATTTGGAACGGCCAAGAGCAAATTTTAATTGACCGCCGTCGTCCAGAAGGAGCAATGGGTGGTTTGTGGGAATTTCCTGGTGGTAAAATTGAACCTGGTGAAACTATCCAAGAGTGTATTCAACGGGAAATTTCCGAAGAACTGGGAATAGTAATTGAAGTAGGAGAGCATCTGATCACTATTGACCACACCTATACAGACTTGCGCGTTACCCTCACAGTACATCACTGCCGTCATCTTACAGGTGTTCCCCAACCTTTGGAATCTGATGAAATTCGCTGGGTAACCTTAGAAGAACTGGAGCAGTTTACTTTTCCTAAAGCAAATACTCAAATTATTGCTGCCTTAAAAGGGACTGGGGACTAGGGAGCAGGGGGAGCAGGGGAAGCGGGGAAAGCGGGGAGAGAGTTATTTAACTTTTGACTAATGACTAATGACTAATCCCGTAACAATCTATTAATTGCATCAGGTTGAGTCCCGCAATTTTCTACAATAAGCGCAGGGACTTTGAATTAAAGGTGTCAGCAAACAAATGCCTAAAACCGTTGCCGATGTGATGAGCCGCGATCCAATTGTCGTTCGGACAGAAACTCCACTTAACGAAGCTATCCAAATTCTTGCAGAACGTCACTTCAGCGGACTACCTGTTGTGGATGATGTCGGTAAATTGGTGGGCATTATCTCAGAAACCGATTTGATGTGGCAAGAAACTGGTGTTACTCCACCTGCGTACATTATGTTTCTTGATAGCGTTATCTATTTAAAAAATCCTGCTACATATGAACGTGACTTGCACAAGGCACTAGGGCAAACTGTTGGAGAGGTGATGAGTAAAAACCCGATCAGTATTTCCCCTGATAAAACTTTAAGGGAAGCCGCTACAATTATGCACGATCGCAGCGTTCATCGCTTGCCAGTACTTGACAGCACAGATCAAGTAATTGGTATCCTCACTCGTGGTGATATTATTCGGGCAATGGCAGCAAGTCAAGATTAGTCATTAGTCATTAGTCATTGGTCATTGGTCAAGAGTTTTATGACACTTGGCTGTTGTGTTGACTTTTGACTCTTTTTTTAAACTTTTGAAAATCAAGGATAACTAAATGAGTATTAATCCGGAGTCTGTTAAGCAATTGCTCAGTTCTGAGGATTTAGGCGATCGCTTACGTGCAGTAAATCAAATCCGCCAATTGGAACCTGCGATCGGTTTTGAATTAATTCAAAGTGCTATTGGCGATAGCAATTCTCGTGTCCGTTACTCGGCGGTGAGTCAAATGGATACACTTGGAACGCAGGATTTACAGTTATCTTTGGATATCTTGCGCGATCGCTTACTTCATGACTCCGAAGTAGATGTACAAGCAGCAGCAGCAGACTGTTTGGGTGCTCTTAAATTACATGAAGCTTTTGAAGACTTGCAACAGCTTTACCATACAACAGATGAATGGCTGATACAATTCAGTATCATCGCCACATTAGGAGAGTTAGGCGATCCACGAGCCTTTGAACTACTCAAACAGGCGCTCTCATCAGAAAACGAATTAGTCCAAACTGCTGCGATTAGTTCTTTGGGTGACTTGGGAGATTTACAAGCAGTTCCCCTGTTGGCTCCCTATGCTACTAATCCAGATTGGCAAATTCGTTACAGACTTGTACAAGCCTTGGCTCGTTTGGGTAATAGTGCAGAAGTCAAATCTATATTAGAAACTCTGGCTGATGATGAAGTAGAAGCGATCGCCAATGAAGCCAAACAATCTTTGCAGTCAACTTAAATATGTATACGTTCAGGGAATTTTACCCTTAAATAGGCTTGTCTACCAGTATAAAAAAATTCGATCTGGTTATTAGAATATTGCATTCCAGCCAGATCGAATAGATAAATTATGGTGACTTTTAGTTATTAAAACTTAGTTACTAAAAGTCACTTCTTGATATTTCAAATAAGTCTATTGAACAACACTTTTACGGCGGCGAGACATAACCATGCCAGCACCAACTAATCCTAAACCTAATACTGTAGCTGGCTCAGGAACAGTAGCAAAGTACAAACTAGAATAAGTTGCTTTGACTGCTGTATTTGTACTCCAATTAGCTTTAATACTATCGATTGTACCTCTTGCTTGTAAGGTAAAAATTCCTTGCCCTTGGGATAGGTCGCCGAGTGCACTCTTAAAGAATCCGTAAGTTATAACGTCTATAGAAACGAGGTTTGGGTTGGCTTGGGTCAGTTTGTATGTAGCAGAAGTTACATTAAAAGTATTCAAGCCATCACCAATGGTAGCAGCATTAGTACCCAGATCAAGGAATGGGTTAGTTGCTGATGTGGAAGTAAAACTGAGAATATTGCCTATTGCACCTTTAGTAAAAGCACTGAACTCACCAGTAGTCAAATCAGGATCAGGGCTAATAGTAAATGTATTTGGAGTATTGAAGGTAAGAGAATCTGCTAGCAAACTAGCAGTACCATCACCTGTCAAAGAAAAATCACCCGTTAATGCAACTGCTTGTGCAGAACCAGCAGAGGTAAACAACCCAGCGGTAGCTAAAGGGATTGCAGCAGTAACAGCTAGAGTTGCATTTAGTAATTTAGATTTAAAACTAATCATTGTCGTTTGAGGCTCCTAATAATAACCTTAAATTAGAGTAATTGGTTTACTTTTAATATCAGTAATTTATGGAAAATACTGTCAGTGAAAGCGAAACTTGCGTGATGTATTTCTTATCTCCATAAAATCACATAGATTTGGAGCCTGCAATATTTACTGAGTGGTCTTCATCACATCTTCAACACATTGTTATCCTTCATGAAATTTTAATTACTTACATATCTGCACTTCTTATATCTTTCATTGCATAAGGTTTAAATTGTTGACAATAGCTTTGACTTGAAAAAAGGTAATTACCGTATAAACACTAAAATAGCAGTTAAATGTTTTATACTTAAATTTACCTAACCATATTTTAAAAAAATGGAGTATGCAGTGTATCTATAATCTCTCTAGTTACTAATAATATTTAACGAAACGGTTCCTCTTGTAAAATAAATGGGAGGAACCACTGTATTTGTTTACTATCGATAGTCTTTGTGAACTAATTGAATGTGTGTAATAAATAGCTTGACTGCTAGCTATTACCGCTGTTCTCAAATGTGTCAGACTTTGGAAATGCTAGGAGCCAAATACCTGTGGCCAAGTTGTCACAACGAAAACTACAACTGCTGTGATCGCCAACAACCCTTGAATCAAATTTCCAACCAAAGACCCGACTACAATTCCTATGCCCGCCTTAACCGCCAACCCGAATTCACGTCGGTAAAGGTACTCACCAATAATTGCTCCCAAAAGCGGTCCTAATAAAATTCCTAACAATGGGCCCCCAAAAGGCAATGTTGGCAATAATCCCAAAAATCCCACGACCAAACCAACAATTGCGCCAATTTGCCCCCACTTGCTAGCTCCAGCTTGTCTTGCTCCCACATAGCTAGCTAAAAAATCCACTACGACACTAAGCAGTAAAACTATAATTGTCACAATTAGTGGAATCTTGATAGCTGCAAAGGAACTACTAACGATTCCCCAAACGATAATTGCAATTAAAATTAAGCTGCTACCAGGAATGGCTGGAACTACAGCACCGATAACACCCACAACCATTACGGCAATTAATAGCCAATAAATAATTTGCATAGATAAAATTGTAAATTTCCAAATCCGAGTCAGTTAGTCATCAGGAGGGGTGCACAGCTAGCTGTGCGCCCTTTCTGTATATTCTATCTGCGCCAGATGGTGACAAATGCCTAGTACCGCAAGGCAGAAGTTAAAAGTCAAAAGTCAAAAGTCAAAAGAATTGTATTCCGGGCTTTTGTGCCATTTTGTAGACGCAAAGCGGCTTCCCGGAGGGTATGGTCTGTTTATTTACGCCGTGCTGTAATAAACTTTACCTTAACCAAATATGATTTTCTAGTTCAATCTGGTAAAATCTGTCTCTAGCTCGCTCTTGGCTCGTCTTGGTAATTGTCGGTAGTGGGGATTAATTCAGTTGCTGGGCAAATACAATTTACACTGTTCAAGAAACTGAATAGCAAGCGCCTTACTTGCGGTTTGTTTACTACCCAACCCCCTAACCACAGGCGTAGTGAAAGCACAAGCCGTTCGTACTGAGTAACTGAACTTCCCAAACACTCCAAGACAAAACTCAAAACTAATGACGAGAAAACTATTAACTGGACTGAGTTCAGCAGCCTACGAACACCCTTTTGATCGCAAAGCCTTGGCTTCTTTGCAAAATATGCCTGGTGTCTCCCTGCTACTCAAAAAAATTAATGAATACGGCATCGATCGCCTACTCAGGCTGCAAAGTCTTGGTAGTGAAATTAGAATTTCGCCGCGTAATTTTCCCCAATTGCATCAGACATTTATAGAAACCTGCCAAATTCTTGATGTTGCTCCACTTCCTGACCTGTATCTGTTTCGAGGCACAGGTCACATTCAAACCTACATTATTGGGGTGGAAAAACCCCTTGTCGGTATCAATTTAGATGCAATGGAGTGGCTTGACGCGGATGAGTTGCTTTACATTTTCGGACACGAAGTTGCTCGCATTAAAAGTCAGCATATGGTGTATCACCAAATGGCAATTGTTATGCCAACTTTGAAAAATTTGTTGAGCAGTTCCACACTGGGAGTAGGTGGCTTGGTAGCTAGTGGAATGGAACTGGGTTTGTATAATTGGCGGATGATGGCTAAATTCACTGCTGATCGGGCTGGTTTGCTGGCTTGTCAGGATATTAACGTAGCAACTACTACACTGATGAAACTCGCTGGTTTACCAGAGGAATACTTAACTACTGCTGTAATCGAAGATTTCCTCCTCCAAGCCCGTGAGTTTGCATCTAATAGCTTTGATACTGTTGATAAGGTCACCAAAATATTAAGCTATACAGAACTTGGGCTTTCCTGGGTAGTTATGCGGGCTGGCGAGTTATTGAAATGGGTTGATTCAGGAGAATATGAGAATGTAATTCAACTGAAAAATTTCAAGACACCGGATGAACCCGAAGAAAAAGAAGGAGAGACACCGGAAGAAAAGGAAGGGTGGAATTTTTTGACTTCTTGGTGATTAAATAATTCGTAATTCGTAATACTCGCCTCCGGCGAGAAGCAAACTACGTAATTCGTAATTAACTATATAGCCTTTGCTAATAAAAATGAGGTACAGCTTAACCTCATCCCGATAAAGCTGTGCTTTATCTCTCCTCCTTGTAAGTTAAGAGAGCGGCTGGGGAAGAGGTTTTGATATGTACTTCATGCAACTGGAACAGCTATAAGATACGAACAAGTCAATTTGAGGTAATAATTACAAATTACGAGTTATTGTGACAAATGACCAACCTAAATCTAGGTTACGTCGCTTGGTTGGATAAAGTTGAGCTAAGAGTAACAGCAAGTTTATCAGCAATTCCCTCAATCCAGTTTTCATCTTGTTTGGTATAACTGCGAGGAGCATTCGCTCCCAAAATTAGCGCACCTTGGTTGCCAATAGGTTGACAAATTACACCTTGAGTATTTTCTGGTAAATAATCAAATTCAACCCTACCTGGATATACTTTTAGCGCAACTAGATAAATCGGCTTTTGTTTTTCGAGTACCTGTTTTAAGATTACTCCTGGTACAACTTCAGATTTAGTACCGAGAATCCCACGACGCAACAAAACTTTACCTTGATAAAAAACCACAAGCGATCGCGTTACTGTATTAGTCAACAATAAATGAGATGCCCAAGCTAGCTCTGTTTTCACGGCTTCTGGTAAATCTGCTGCTAGTACAAAACTTTCTTCTCCAATTAGTTTTACAGTATCAGGCGATCGCGGCTGAACTTGCTGCCAAATTAAACCCGTCAAAATTAACACCGCACTCAAAATCACGCCCACCACATCACCACGCGATTGGGATTGGGTTAATTCCGGTGTCAATAAACGGTTAATCAGCAAAAGCACAGCGCCTAGCCCACCCACGACAATGGGTAGACGCCGCAAAACTCGATTAGGATCAGGTTTAGTCATTAGTCATTGGTCATTGGTCATTGGGCATTGGACAATAATTAATAGTTCTTCTCCCCCTGCTCCCCTGCCCCCTCTTCCCCCTATCCCGAGAGGGGACCCCGAGTCCCCCTGCTCCCCTGCCTCATCTCCTCACTCCTCCCCTGGTTCAATAATCCGCTGGAAAAGATAACCAGTACCTCGCGCTGTGAGAATCAATTCTGGGTTGCTAGGATCATCTTCTAACTTTGCCCGCAAACGGGATATATGCACATCTACTACACGGGTATCCACATGACGTTCTGGTGTGTAACCCCAAACTTCCTGCAAAATTTCCGAACGGGAAAAAGCTTCTCCAGAGCGACTTACTACCAACTCTAATAAGCTGAACTCCATACCTGTCAATCGAATCCGCTCATCACCTTTATAGACTTGTCGCTTATTCGTATCGATTTTAATATTAGCGACATAGATTACCCCAGAACTGGGAATACCAGATCCACTATTTTTGTCTACCCGCCGCAACACCGAGCGAATTCGAGCTTCTAGCTCCTTGGGGGAAAATGGTTTAACTACATAGTCATCAGCACCCAATTCTAGCCCGGTGATCCGATCAGCTACATCACCCAAGGCTGTTAGCATAATAATGGGGACATCTGATTCTTTTCGTAATTCTTGACATACACCATAGCCATCTAGCTTTGGCATCATTACATCCAAAACTACCAGGTCAGGATCAGTTTTGCGAAAAGTTTCCAAAGCTTCTTCCCCGTCGCCAGCCGTCACTACATCGTAGCCAATCATGGAAAGGCGCGTTTCCAAAATCCGGCGAATGCTGGCTTCGTCGTCTACCACCAAGATTTTTTCTTTATGGCTTTCCAAGTTTCTCTAGGCTCCTTCACTAAAAATTTACATGATTAATTTTTAATACCATAATATTAAGATATCATTCCATGAATTGATTTGGAAAAAGCTCTAAATGCTACTATTATTGGATTTTAGTTTTTTTCAAGAATTATGTAAATATTAAGAATATTTAATAAGATTTAAGAATGGCAAAGCCAAAAACCTTTTTCGTTTGTAACGAATGTGGAGCAGAATCACCCCAGTGGTTTGGTAAGTGTCCAAATTGCGGGACTTACAATTCTCTAGAAGAACAAATTTCTATTCAGTCTTCAGTAGATGTACCCAGTCGAGGGGGAGTGAGTAGTTGGCAATCAACTCAAACTAATGGCAAATCTCACGCTAAACCAGCTAAAGCGCGAGCCTCCTTAACATTTGACCAAATTACTGATCGCCAAATTGCCCGCTGGGAGTCTGGTTATGGAGAATTGGATCGGGTGCTTGGAGGTGGGGTTGTCCCAGGTTCTATGGTGCTGATTGGTGGCGATCCGGGTATCGGTAAATCGACTTTATTGCTGCAAGTATCAAATCAATTAGCACAGAAATACCGCATCCTTTACGTAACTGGTGAAGAATCGGGACAGCAGGTAAAATTACGAGCTTCTCGTTTGGGAGTATCAAAAACCCTAAATGTGGTGAATAATGAGAAGGTAACAGTAGTAGTAGATAATACACCACCCATAGACCCTGATAGTATAGGTGCAGATTTATATGTACTGCCAGAAACGGATTTAGAAGAAATTTTACGGGAAATAGACTCTCTAAAACCAAACTTGGCGGTGATTGATAGTATTCAAACGGTGTTCTTTCCGGCGCTGACTTCTGCACCAGGTTCGGTGGCTCAGGTACGGGAATGTACAGCAGCACTGATGAAGGTGGCGAAACACGAAGATATCACCATGCTGATTGTGGGACACGTCACCAAAGAAGGAGCGATCGCCGGGCCAAAAGTCTTAGAACATTTAGTTGATACAGTGTTGTATTTTGAAGGCGATCGCTTTGCCTCCCATCGGTTATTACGGACAGTAAAAAACCGCTTTGGCGCAACTCACGAAATTGGCATCTTTGAAATGGTGGCACAGGGACTGCGGGAAGTTGCCAACCCCTCAGAGTTATTTTTAGGCAACCGTGACGATCCTGCTCCTGGTACTGCAATTGTCGTTGCTTGCGAAGGCACTCGCCCGATAGTTGTAGAGTTGCAGGCTTTGGTCAGTCCCACCAGTTACCCTTCCCCTCGTCGTGCTGGTACTGGCGTAGATTACAACCGCTTGGTGCAAATTCTCGCCGTCTTAGAAAAACGAGTAGGAATTCCCATGTCAAAATTGGATTCCTATGTTGCTTCTGCGGGTGGGTTGAATGTGGAAGAACCAGCAGTAGATTTAGGAATAGCGATCGCGATCGTTGCCAGTTTCCGCGATCGCATAGTTGACCCAGGTACAGTATTGATCGGTGAAGTTGGGTTAGGCGGACAAGTGCGATCGGTTTCCCAAGTGGAACTGCGGTTGAAAGAAGCTGCTAAGTTGGGATTTAAACGAGCGATCGTGCCCAAAGGGACAAAATTTCCTGACCTGAATATTGAGATATTACCAGTATCTAAAGTAATAGATGCGATTATCGCTGCCATCCCGCATCAGGAATTGACAGCCGACGATTTAGAACCCAATGAAGATTAGTAACCAATAGTCTCCTTTTTAAAGGGGGTTGGGGGGATCTGAAACAGTCAAACACCAGGGTAAAATCCGAGATTTTGATACCACACTAAAGGAAAACCCATTATGACAGCCATCACCCAAGACTACCAAATCACTTGGGAAAAACTACCCGATGATTATAGACTGCCAGACGATCCAGTGGACAACATCAACCAACCAGCCTTAGCTGCTGCACTCACGGAAAGCCTACAATTAGCTAGAAAAATTTCAGCTAACGCCCTGACAACAACTAATTATGGCATTTGTGCCACCTTAAACAACAGAATGGTCATTAAAGCCCCTAATTGGGCTTTCATTGCCAAAATTAATGTTAATAGAGAAGAAGTAACACGCAGTTACACCCCTCAATTACAGGGTGACATTCCCGTAATTGTAATGGAATTTATTTCCGATACACAGGAGACAGAGTATTCTGTCAAAGCGACATATCCCCCAGGAAAATGGTTTTTCTACGAGCGCATCTTAAAAGTGCCAAACTATATCATCTTTGATCCAAATAGCGGCAGTTTAGAGATGTATCGCTTGCAAAACACAGAACAATACATCTTGCAAGAGCTTGATGAAAATCAACGCCATTGGATAGCCCAAATAAATCTTTACCTTGGGGTGTGGCAAGGTACTCGTGAAAACCGTACAGGAAAGTGGTTACGGTGGTGGGATGAACAAGGAAATCTTCTGCCTTGGGGTGCAGAATTAGCCGAACAAGAACGACAACGTGCTGAACGACTAGCAGCACAATTACGGGCTGCGGGAATTGAACCTGAAGATTAGACTATCTTGTAAAGAATTTAAGTTTGCTAGATTAGTTAAAAATTTGCTTTAATCTAGCATTTTTTTTAGTAAAGATGAAATTTTAAATAATACCAATTACAAAAATACTTCCAACATATAAATCATCGCTAGGGGCGCAATATTTTCCAATATTACGGTACTTGTCGCGTTCTTTATTAAAACTGGTATAAAAGTCAAAAAATCAGATTAATTCTGTTAGCTAATGTTGCTAATATTGCTCGAATTAAGGATAATTTATTCCCATGATAATTTGAGAATTATTAATAATAGTTTTTGAATTTATAGTTAAAGAGTATAAAATTATACTTTAAATAAAAACATGATAAAGGCGATCGCCCTTATGTAACATCCAAATCAGAGTACGACTACCATCTGCAATAAACCAGATGTAGAGACGTTGCAATGCAACGTCTCTAAAAAGCATTTTTTAGATATTAGTTTTTGTCTGTTCCCTGTTCGCTGTTTCCTGTTCCCTGGAATTTTTGTGCCTCAGAAGCAATCATTCCATTGATGTAGCTAACAATTATGATTAATTCCCCAATTGCTTCCATTTCAGCCGCTTCTTCTGGTGTCAAAGAATCAGCTGTTTTTCTATCAACAAGTTCTTGCATCCGAGCTTGCAATTCGTCTGTAAATTTAAACAAATTAAGATTATTGGCTTTTTCAACTTGAATACCATTCTTTAGCCAGGATGAGGGTTTAACTACTGCGATCGCCATAGGTTGATTACAATTGAATATACTGTTTATTGTAGGCTCCATCAGAATTGCCTAAAGTTTACCTTGCTAAACGCTCTAGTGATGAAACAAATCAAAATTATTGTAGAAAAACATTCTGACGGTTATGTTGCCTATCCTCTTGGTATAAAAGGGGCGATAGTTGGTCAAGGTGACACCTATGAAGAAGCCTTAGCCGATGTCAAGTCAGCTATTCGCTGCTACATTGAGATATTTGGCAAAGAAATGCTCGAAGATGAATCACCAGTAATCGAAGCTTTTCTGACAGAAGCAGAGATGGCTATTTAATGCCGAAGTTTCCTGTCGATGCTCCGAAGAAGAGAGTTCTCAAAGCATTTGAGTTGTGCAGGTAGAAAACGTTTTTGATAAAGGGAATTTGCCATGTATGGCGATGGAGTACATCGAAGGCAAAGATTTAGGTGAGCAAATCACCGAAAAAGGAGCTTTACCAGAAGCTGAAGCATTGCTATACATTAGGCAAATTAGCGACGCTTTAACTTTAGTTTATAACAAAGGGCTACTGCATCGCGATTTGAAGCCGAGCTATCATTGCAAAACAAGAAGCTACAGAAACTAAACGAAAAGCAGAACAATTAGCACAACGTTTGCGTCAGTTAGGCGTGAATCCTGATGAACTAGATAAATTATTGTAGCTTTGGGAGTCTTTTATTATACGCAGCATAATTTTCTACTTTGAGAAATCATTGTACCGAATTTGATAGCCGATATCGAGGCAGCTATTTAATAACGGTATTGGCTTCCAGAAAGATTAACTTTTGAGAGCGATCGCATATTCAGCACTTGAAATACATATAATATTTCCCTCGGGAAGTCTATAGCAACCTTAGTTTTTCTGAAAAACTATGATGTCACACTATATGTTTACTGTTCCCAAACTCAGTGCTAATTGAGTTACTAAAGGTAATATCAAATCCGGTTAAACAACCACACTAAAAATAAGCTATAATCCCCTCTGTTACTTGATTGAAACTATGTGCAATCAGCCGGATTTGATATAAGATGTGGTTTAACAGTAAATCTAAAAGGCAATGCCCAGAGCACTCGCAGATATTACCGCAGACACTGGTTATGTTGCGGCTGCTAAAATACTTAAATACTAGTAGTATGAAAAAATAACCTAAGTAAAAATTGTCTATTTGGTCACACAAGACCATCAAAAGATTATAGAAAAGTGTATTTCCTTGTGTTGATAGTGGTGCTAACCTCAATTTTAGGGATGTTATCAGCCTTTATCTGCTAGAGTTTGTGACTTTCAGCAAACGAGAAAATCTATCAATAAAAAAATCGCTAGGAGTGCGATGAGATGTCACAGTCCCCTATGACAAGACCAGAAATAGCTGCTGGAACTCTAATCGATAACCGCTATATTATCCAAAAACTTCTAGGACAGGGAGGATTGGGACGAACTTACTTGGCGTTTGACACTCGTCGGTTTAATGAACCTTGTGTTCTTAAGGAGTTTGCGCCCATTGGTACAGGAGAGAGTGGACTAGAACAATATCGCAACTTATTTAAAAGAGAGGCAAAAATTCTTCATCAATTGCAACATCCACAAATTCCCAAGTTTTTGGCTTGCTTTGAAGGAGATGGTCGGTTATTCCTAGTACAAGAGTATGTTGACGGTAAAACATATTCTAGGCTGCTGGGAGAACTTCAACGTCAAGGAAGAAATTTTTCTGAAGAGGAAGTTATAGAGTGGCTAAAGAATCTGCTGCCTGTTTTGGAATATGTCCACCAGCACAACATTATCCATCGAGATATTTCTCCTGACAACATCATGTTACCTGATGGCAAGGATCAGCCAGTGCTGATTGATTTCGGTGTAGGCAAGCAAATTGCTGACATGAACGAAGGCAGAAGTTCTAACCAGCAGGTGACCTTTGTTGGCAAAATGTCCCTTGTAGGCAAAGTGGGATATGCTCCTCGTGAACAGATTAGCTTGGGTTTATGTTCCCCCTGTAGTGACCTTTATGCTTTGGGAGTAACAGCTATTGTACTAATAACAGGTAGAGATCCATCCTTACTAATGGATCAGTACTCCTTAGAATGGAACTGGCGTTATTATACCTATGTTACTGATGGTTTCGCTCAAATACTTGATCATATGTTGGCAGATACGCCTAACAAGCGATACCAAACTGCCAAGGAAGTTCTTATAGATTTAGAGCAGATTGGAAAACCAGAAGTGGCAATGGCTCCTGCAATCATCCTTGATGATTTGCCTGCTACAGTATTTAATCCGGAATTTCAGCCGATGTCGGCAATATCGCAGTCATACAACCAACCTGGAGAAACAATTTTTAATTCACCTAGTCCATCTACTAGTCCGCAAATTCGGCGAATTGAACAACAACAACCTTCACTCCAACCAGCATTCATCAAACATTGTCAGCAGGAGTTAGCTTACCACATTGGGCCAATGGCAAATCTGATTGTAGAAGAAATATTAGCTGAAAATCCTTACATTTCACCTGACCAATTTATTGAACTCATAGCCAGGGAAATTCCTGACTTTCAAGCAGCTTTTGAATTCAAAAAAAGCTTATTTTCATAGACATTTAGACTACCACTAATTGAGAGATAATTTGGGATTTTTAATCTCCTATACTTCCCTGAGTGCGTTTGATTCTTTTCATTGCCATTTCTAAACTTAACTGCATCCGTCTAAAAGCTTTAGCTAAATTACCGATTTCATCATTAGACATCTGCTCAAATTCAACTTCCATATGTCCAGTACTAACTTCTTCGGCTATACGAGTCATGCGTTTTAGAGGCATAACAACTTGTCGATTTAAAAAAAAGTTGACTAACAGGATAGTCCCTATAAAAATAGTTGATACAATTAAGATAATTAGTAAAGAAGACTGATTAGCTTTGTTGATGACATTATTCGCAGGTAATGATAGAACCTGTGCGCCAATAATTTGATTAAGCTTCCACCCAAATCCATTAACTGTACCATATTGAGTAATCATACTTTGAGGTGCAACTTCAGGTACGCTATGACACTTTAGACAGCTTTCTTCAGAAATTGGCAGCGGACGAGCAATATAAAAGATATCCCCACCAGGAATTGAGCGAAATCCACTCACTTCTTTAAGGTCTGGTTTATTTCTGAACCTTTCGACAATTTCCGTCTCAAAACCGTCAGCTTTATCCCGAAGATTTGTGGGATTGAGAGTTGCTTCTTTATAAAAGAAATCACGGTAGTCTGTTGTTTTCCGTAAAATCTCAAATACCTCCCGTGCTGAGTATGCAGGCACACTTTGCGGCAAAAACTCAGTTGCCAATTTATCAGCTAGCTCTGGATTCACTTGAGTATTGGTATATTTACGAACAGAACTCATTGTTTCCATGAGCATGAGAGCAGTTGAGCTAATATCTTGTTTAGCATTTTCTCTGAGCAGAGAAGAAAGAGCAAATCCACTCAAGCTCAAACCGAATGTCAGAATTACTAGTAGCAAAATTGTAAATTTTTGTTTCAGATTGAGATTTTTTAGCATAATTTCAGATTACCTACAAGTCCAATTATTATGACTAAATATGGCTAAAGTGATCATTTACTCTAACATGAGCAATCAAATAAAGATTTTGGTGTAAAGATATAGTTTAGCTAAAACTATTAGGTATATCCGACTTTATATTAGTAATTATTGAGGTTAATGGAAATGTTTTCTAAGTAACTAAGTTCCAAAAAGCTACAATAGCTATTCAAATGGAATTCTCAAAAATTCGTGTTGGCTGTTCTGAACCCGTGCCAAAATAAATACCAGCAATTGTCAGATATTACTAATGGTGTGGAATGCAGGAAAGTCTTTATTTGGTGGACGCTACATTATCGAAAGCCAACTAGGCGAAGGCGGAATTGGCATTACTTATCTTGCCAAAAATCAACGGAATCAACTGCGAGTGATTAAAACCCTCAAAGAAGAAATCCTGAATCACCCCGCTTGGATACTCCACCGAAACAAGTTGCGGCAAGACTTCCGTGATGAAGCAGTTCGGCTGGCTGTGTGTCACCATCCTCATATAGTACAGATAGAAACCATCTTCGATGAGGGAAATTTGCCCTGTATGGTGATGGAGTACATCGAAGGCGAAGACTTAGGACAGCGTTTGAGGCGGATGGGGGTGCTATCGGAAGCAGAAGCGCTGCTGTACATCCGGCAAATTGGCGACGCTTTGACGTTAATTCACTCTAAAGGACTACTGCATCGGGATCTCAAACCACGTAACATTATGATCCGCATTGATAAATCAGAAGCAGTGCTGATCGACTTTGGCATCGCTAGAGAATTTATTCCCAATATGATCCAAAGGCATACAGTATATCGCACTCCTGGTTTTGCCCCACCTGAGCAGTATGAATCAGAAGCGCCACGAGGAGAATACATTGATATCTACGCCTTAGCTGCTACCTTGTATAATTTGCTTACTGCCGTTATCCCGACGAGTGCAGATGATAGGCGTCACAATATTAATTTAGAACCACCACAATATTTTAATCCCAACATTAGCAATAAAGTAAATCAAGCTATTATGTGCGGCATGGATCTGGAGTCAACGTATCGTCCCCAGTCTGTGCAAGAATGGTTAGATTTATTGAGTGCTGATACTAAGAAAAATGTAACAACAATATCATCTACCTTAGTGATAACGCCTAGACTTAAACCCCCTCAACTTGTTGTATTAGATCAACAGAACTGGCAATGTGTACAGACCCTCAAAGGTCATTCTAGTATGGTTCATGCGATCGCCATTAGCTCAGACGGGCAATTTATTGCTAGTGGCAGTAATGACATGACTATCAAACTTTGGCAATTGGGTACTGGCAAGCTAGTGCGTCAATTGGGTCGTTGGTCTTCTGGTCATTCCAGTATGGTTCATTCTGTCGCCTTTAGCCCAATCTCCTCAAAGCATTATTATCAAGGGGAATCAGGCAAATCTGCGGGAATCGCAGACCAGAACTGGGGGATTTTGGCTAGCGGTAGTTGGGATAACACAATCAAATTGTGGGATGTAAATACAGGTAAAGAAATTCGTACTCTCATTGGTCATGCTAATTGGGTGAATTCCGTAGCCTTTAGTCCAGATGGCAAGTTTCTGGCTAGTGGCAGTGCTGACTGCACAATTAAACTGTGGCAGGTACACACAGGCATAGAAATCCAAACTTTCAGAGGTCATTCTGACTCAGTTTCGTCAGTCGCCTACTCTCCGAAAACGCCTGCAACAAATAGCAAGGATAGGCAGCTTCTGGCTAGTGGCAGTAATGATTACACCATCAAACTATGGCAAGTATATACAGGCAGAAACATCTACACACTTACAGGTCATTCCTTCTTCATCAACTGTATCGCCTTCAGCCAGGATGGGGAAATTATCGCCAGTGGCAGTGGTGACAACACGATTAAGCTGTGGCATGTAAATACAGGCAGAGAAATTCGTACTCTCATTGGTCATTATGATTCAGTTTGGTCGATCGCCTTTAGCCAGGATGGGCAACTTCTCGCTAGTGGCAGTTGGGACAAGACTATCAAACTGTGGCACGTACACAGTGGCAGAGAAATCAGCACACTTACAGGGCATTCCAACTATGTTAGATGCGTTGCCTTCAGTCCTAATGGCCAAACCCTAGTTAGCGGTGGTGATGACGATACTATCAAGATTTGGCGACGAGGATAATAAATAATTCATAATTTATAATTCATAATTCATAATTCATAATATTTTTGCTTAGTGTGGTTCGATACTTTTAAATCTACAGATAGAACTGCGATCGCCCAAAAATTGTGACAATAATGACGACAACCGTTATTTTTGAACAAAGAATTAATATTTATGGGCTTTGGTATCGGTGATTTATTCTGGATTTTCCTCCTTTTAACTTCTTTGCAACCCCTTTGGCAAAAACGTCAAATAGAATATAACCGCTTGCGTGCTTTACGAGAATTCCAGCAGGAACGCAAAAGTCGGGTGATTTTGCTGATTCACCGCCAAGAGTCTATTAGCTTCCTGGGAATTCCCTTATCTCGCTACATTACTATCGAAGATTCAGAACAGATACTGCGAGCAATTCGCCTCACACCCTCAGATGTGCCGATTGACTTAATTTTGCACACTCCTGGTGGTTTGGTTTTGGCTACCGAACAAATCGCCAGAGCATTAATTCGCCACCAGGCAAAAGTTACAGTCTTTGTACCTCACTATGCTATGAGTGGTGGTACAATGCTTGCCCTCGCCTCTGATGAAATTATTATGGATGCTAACGCTGTCTTGGGGCCAGTTGATCCCCAATTAGGTAATTACCCCGCAGCGAGTATCCTGAAAGTAGTTGAAGATAAACCCATCGGTGAGATTGATGACCAAACTCTAATTATGGCCGATCTCTCACGTAAAGCAATTGGGCAGGTACAGCGGTTTGTGCGAACTCTGCTAAAAGACAGTATACCAAAACAAAAAGTTCTGCCAGAAAATATTGAATCGATTATCGAAGCCCTGACAACCGGGCGCGTCACCCACGACTATCCTATCACTATAGAGGAAGCAACAGAAATGGGGCTGCCCGTAACTGTCGGACTGCCCCATTCTATTTATGATCTTATGGATTTGTACCCACAGCCACAAGGAGGGCGACCCACTGTCCAGTATATTCCTATGCCTTACAATGACCGCCGTCCAATTTTACCTACCCCCAAGGGCAGACCCTTAGAAGAACCAAATCAAATGACTTGAAAGGTTTTGGGGTAGGAGTTTTTTATGGCGACTAGGGTGTAGATGTTGGTGTAGCTGTTGGCGTCGCTGTCGGTGTAGCTGTTGGCGTCGCTGTCGGTGTAGCTGTTGGCGTCGCTGTCGGTATAGTTGGTGGCGTCGTTGTTGGCGTCGTTGTTGGCGTCGTTGTTGGCGTCGTTGTTGGCGTCGCTGTTGGCGTCGCTGTTGGCGTAGTTCTCGGTCTACCTGTTGGTCTAGTTCTCGGTCTACCTGTTGGTGTAGGAGTTGGTGTAGCTGTTGGCTGACTAAAAACTGTCTTTGCTTCTTCATTCAGCTTTTGGCGGAGTGCTAAATTAGCAATTCCAGTTTCTTGCAACTGATATTTCTTTTGATACTCCTTCACCACTGCTTCCGTGCGGGAACTATAAAAATGATCGCGCGGAAGAGGAGGATTTGGCTTTAGCACTGCATTTAAATTTGTTTGCAGAATTTGAACTATGTTACCAGCAAAATCTTGGGTTTTTGGCCCTGCTATCCCATCAACTGGTTTTAGCTTATAACCCGTCTGAAATTCACGAATTGCCTTTTTAGTTTCCTCATCCCTCAAAGTACTATTTGTTACCTTGACGTTGTAGCCTAACCCTCGCAACACAGTACGGAATTGCTGAGGCGTATAGCTACGTCGAGGAGCTGCAAAACCTGTGTCTGCAATTACCAAGCTAGCACTTATCAGGCAAGTAACAGCAAAGGTCGCGCTTGATTTTCCAAACCCACACCACATACTTAAAACTCCTTTGGATTAAATCAGCAGGATTATAAACATTAACAGCTGCATTTTAAGTTTGTTTAATAACTTTTTTCGCAATTATTTAATAAATTTTGAATAATTCGTGATTTATTTTTGTCATATTTAACATAATTTACAAAAACTAATTTGTGTCATCCATCAAAAGAAGTATCTTGTATTAACAGAGATACAGCGGTTATCATTTGAATCGAATACACCCCTTGAAGACTAAATTACAGTAGAGGCGCACAGATGTCATAGGTGTTTACTTAAGGCAAAAGCCTGTCTAGAACAAGCTTTTAGAGATTGTCTCTTTTGTCTGGTCAAGAGTCTCTGACTCTTAATGCATAATCGGAAGCTCCGCCTTCCTTACTTGCGGCAGAGCTGCAATGAACAAGTATTTCGAGTTAGAGGCTGGAAACAAGATTTTAAAAGGGTTTGCGCTGAAGTTGACACAAATGCACAGATGTGAATCCATACTGCGGTCTACTCAACTGCAAATTGCTGTAGTTAATTGGAAAAAGCCGAAAATTAATAAATCAAAGAGCTTATATTCCAAAGTTACATTAATGTATAATATATGACAATGTATGAAAAATATAAAATCTTCTAAGCAGCAGAATCTTTGGTTTGAAAGATTTATGGCAATTACTGCTACCGTAAATTTAGGATTATTTTTGTTTGATTTAAGTTACGTACCTTGGCGGGATTTCTATTTGCGAAAAGTTCCCCAAATTATTCAGATTTATGACCCAATAAAAGGTATTGAACCCCATCGAGACACAAAAAATTATCTAGAAACAGTAACGGCATTAGAAGAAGAAGTCAGTCAAACAGGGTTACAGTCGCCTCAGGTAAATAGCAGGCTAGAGGAAATAAGGCGTCTGAGCAACGAGATGATTGACACTAACCCGTTTGCGGGAGTGAATAAGAGTGGTACTCTGGAAAAAATCAAAAATCGGATGCGCGATCGCATCGATAAAGAATCTGCAAAACAGTCCTTTGCCACTTTTTGGAGTCAACCTTACTTATCACAAAAAGGCTGGTTTCAAGAAATTAATTTTTTCAACCAGCGAATCCGCCCTTTGATTGCCTCTAACTACTACCGTCAAATTGGGGAAAGTGGCGAATTTGTTGATGATTTCTGGATTATTGACTTACCCTTTGTGATTTTATTTGGCATAGAATTGCTGGGGCGCACCTTCTTGATCAGACGCCAACATCCTGGTTTTAGCTGGTTGGAAGCAGTATTGTGGCGTTGGTACGATTTATTTTTACTACTGCCCTTTTGGCGGGGGTTGCGAATCATACCTGTATTAATTCGCCTTGATCAAGCGCGGTTATTGGAGTTGCATCCAGTGCGGCGGCAAATTAATCAAGGGATTGTCGCTAATTTTGCTGAAGAACTGACAGAAATTGTGGTAGTGAGGGTAATTAAGCAGGTTCAGGGTT
The DNA here is from genome assembly GCF_036916575.1 of Nostoc sp. Lineage (GTDB taxonomy): Bacteria > Cyanobacteriota > Cyanobacteriia > Cyanobacteriales > Nostocaceae > Nostoc. The sequence continues at coordinate 110,700 of NZ_JBALGC010000004.1, read as the reverse complement.
CAATTGAGCGGGGTGAGTTAACGCGCTGGCTCTCACAACAGGAAAATTTACATCCCTACATAGATATTAATAATGTGAATGAAGTGGAAGCGATCGCAGGTCTTTTGGTAAAAACAATCGTCTACCAAGTGCTACCCGATATCCAACCTGCGATCGTTGCCATTTTGCGCCACAATATCGAAACCGTCTTCCATCAAGTCCCCGTCTACCGTAACCTTCAGAAACTCCCTGGCGTGGGACAGGCTCAAACCCAGTTAAGTGAACAATTGGCGACCCAAATCACAACTAATCTTTACAAAACTCTAGTTAGCGCTGTTGAAGACCCTGTTGGCGCAAAACTTACCAGTCAACTGGTACAAAGCTTCAGCGACGCCTTGGGAGCGGAAATAAAGGAAAAACATGTACTCTCAGAAATTCAGAGTTTACTTTTTGATTTCTTAGAGGAAATCAAACTCAACTACGTCCAGCGTTTGTCTCAAGAAGATATAGATCAAATTATCGAGCAAACTAGGCAGCTACGAACACAAGTATCAGTTCCAGCAGTAGTGGATAAAAGCACTACTCTCCTAGAGAGGGCAGAGGGACACAAGAGGAATAATTAATGCCCCATGACGCCACTTGCTTCTCCCTACAGCCCTTTGGGCATCCTACGGCAGGCGCTAGCCTAGAGACGAATGTGAGAAGGGGAGACGCGCAAGGGACAAGCCGCCAAACCCGTTCAACGCAGTGGCTCCCCCATGCGCGACTATCCAAGAAATGCGCTAAACTCGAATTAGGGCGAACCATCACTGGTTCGTCACAAGACTTCTTGAAGATATCCCTATCGCAGGAAGTGGGTCGATGCCCACTTTTTTTATTGAATTCTCTCATGGCTCATCCTTTAGTTCCACAAATTATTGATTTGGCGACACCAGTAGCAGATGAACTGGGATTGGAAGTGGTTGGTGTAGTTTTTCACACTAACCAAAGTCCCCCAGTGTTGCGGGTAGACATTCGCAATCCTCAGCAAGACACTGGGTTGAATGATTGTGAGAGGATGAGCCATGCTTTAGAAGCTTCCTTAGATGCTGCCCAAATCGTTCCAGATGCCTATGTTTTGGAAGTGTCTAGTCCTGGTATTTCGCGGCAACTGGTCACTGACAGGGAGTTTATTTCCTTTAAAGGATTTCCTGTTATTATCTCCACTTCGCCACCCTACGACGGACAACAAGAGTGGACTGGTCAGTTGATTCGCCGGGATGAGACAGCACTTTACTTAAACCAAAAAGGTCGTGTAGTCGAAATTCCCCGCTCCCTAATTACTAAGGTGCAGCTAGACGAGCGCCGATAAACAAGGGGCTAGGGATTAAGAGTTAAAGACTAGAGCAGCTTGACTCAAGGCTAGAGGTTAGAGACTAGTGTAAAGCTATTCTCTAATCCCTGGCTCTAATGCGTAGTTTTCAGTTTTTACTCCCCATTACCCCTTATCCCCAGAGGGGACTTTGAGTTCCCCACTCCCTGATTTTTAAAGGAGATTGCTTATGTCAATGGTTACTTTATCTGGATTAAAAGAATTAATTGAAAGTATAAGTCGCGAACGGAATTTACCCCGTCTTGCAGTTCAATCAGCTATTAGAGAAGCACTACTTAAAGGCTACGAACGTTATCGTCGCGCCCAAAATTTAGAGCGCAAACAGTTTGACGAAGATTATTTTGAAAATTTTGAAGTAGAACTCGATATTGAGGAAGAAGGATTTCGCGTTCTTTCCACCAAAACCATTGTCGAAGAAGTTAATAACACAGACCACCAGATTTCCCTAGATGAAGTTCAACAAGTAGCTCCTGAAGCGCAGTTAGGAGACTCTGTAGTGCTGGATGTAACCCCCGATCAAGGTGAATTTGGTCGGATGGCGGCGATGCAAACCAAACAGGTACTTGCACAAAAATTACGGGATCAACAGCGCCAGATGGTGCAAGAAGAGTTCCAAGATTTAGAAGGAACTGTCCTGCAAGCAAGAGTTCTGCGGTTTGAGCGGCAATCGGTGGTTCTGGCAGTTAGCAGTGGCTTTAGTCAGCCAGAAGTAGAAGCCGAATTACCGAAGCGGGAACAGCTGCCCAACGATAATTATCGGGCAAATGCCACCTTCAAGGTATATCTCAAAAAAGTCTCCCAAGGTCAGCAACGAGGGCCACAGTTGCTAGTATCTAGAGCAGATGCTGGTTTGGTGGTTTATCTGTTTGCCAACGAAGTCCCAGAAATCGAAGATGAAGTGGTACGGATTGTTGCCGTAGCTAGGGAGGCAAACCCCCCTTCCCGTTATGTAGGACCCCGAACTAAAATAGCAGTAGATACCCTTGATCGCGATGTAGACCCAGTAGGCGCTTGTATCGGAGCCAGGGGATCGCGAATTCAAGTGGTAGTCAATGAATTACGCGGTGAAAAAATAGATGTAATTCGCTGGTCACCAGACCCAGCAACATACATCGCTAATGCCTTAAGTCCAGCACGGGTAGATGAAGTACGCCTAATGGACCCAGAAACCCGGCAAACTCACGTACTTGTGGCTGAAGATCAACTGAGTTTGGCTATAGGGAAAGAAGGACAAAACGTCCGTTTGGCAGCCCGCCTGACTGGTTGGAAAATTGACATCAAAGATAAAGCTAAGTATGACTATGCAGGAGAGGATGCCAAATTTACAGCAGCAAGAACAAAATATCAACCAGAGGAAGATGATCTTGACTTTGAGGAAGAATTAGGGGATGAAAATCTGGACGATTTAGAATTAGAGGAGGATAGTTTTGACAATAACGAGGACGAGTAATTTATTAATTTTGTAAAGTTTTGATACTGTTGATTGTAGTCTCAGTCTCAAAGATTATTTTCTCAAAGGCAACTTGGTATAAGTAAAAAATAGTAATAATAAACTTCTTTTTACATCCAAAATCCTGGACTGAGATCACAAAGAACCGATGAAACCAAATTATCGGCGCTGTATTAGTTGCCGCAAAGTAGGCTCAAAAGATGAGTTTTGGCGGATTGTCCGCGTCTTTCCATCGGGAAAGGTACAATTAGATCAGGGCATGGGGCGTTCTGCCTATATTTGTCCTGAAACGAGTTGCTTACAAGCGGCTCAAAAAAAAAATCGACTAGGGCGATCGCTACATGCATCAGTGCCAGAAACACTGTACCAAAGCTTGTTGCAACGTCTAGCCTGCAGTAATACCCAAAACCAAATTTAGTTGGAATAACTTAAGTGGCGTAATCACCAGAGGAATTATGTCGAAAGCCGAACTAGTCGTGCTTTTATCACATCCTCTCTTGATCGTTAAGGTTAGTGCCAAAATAGTAAATGGGTGTAGAAAGCATTCGGCTCTCCAATAAAAAGAGGAGCGAGGCAACATACCCAGAACAAGATGTAATCGATTGTGTTGTGGAAGACTCAGAATCAACAAAACAAGAAACTACAAAATGGCAACCTGGTAGCGCTCAGGCGCAGTTCGGCGTCAAGGGTTCCCATAAAAATCTTTTATTTAAGAAATTTTTATGGGTGCCCCTTAACCATCATTCCTGGTGGGGATGCCATTGTTAAACCGAAACATCTCTCTTTCCTGATTGGAGGCACCGGCAAAAACTGAACGGCAACCTAAAAACAGTAATCCAAGGATGGAGATGTCGCACTCCCAGGCAACCATCCGCTAAAACTGTAAATTAAAGGGGAAGAGTGGATGAACAACGGCAAAGTTAGAATCTATGAATTATCAAAGGAATTGAATTTGGATAACAAAGAGCTATTAGCAATTTGCGACCAGCTCAACATTGCAGTCAAAAGCCATAGCAGCACGATTTCAGAATCTGAGGCAGAAAACATCCGTACAGCAGCAGAAAAACTGGCAGCTACGAATGTGTCGGCCAAAAAGGAACTAGGTACAACCAGCCATAAATCAAATTCACCACCAAACGGCGGACCTGCGCGACCTGCTGCACCCCACAAACAGCAAATTTTGGAAATACGCAAACCCAAAATATTGAGAAATACTACATCCAACGCCCCAGAGGCGTCAGTTGCTACCAATACCCAAGCTGCCTTGTCTGAAGCTAATCCTCCCTCTCCTCCACGACCCTTCGCTACACCAGTCTCACCCATGAAGCCGACGGCACCAACTCGACCTGTACCCCGGAATCAATCTGAGACCCAAGAGCAACCTACTGTCACAAACTTGGAACAAACGCCAAATCCAAATCAGGCGTCGGAAAAAATAGCATCCCAAAAACCGGAAAAAATAGTTCCACCCAGACCAAAAACGGAAAAACCTCAAAAACCGCAACTAGTTGCCCCTCCAGCAAGACCTGCGGCAGAAGTTGCCCAGGTGGCAGATGAGCAAGTATCTCAGGCAGACAAACCGATCCTCAAACGCGACCAACGGCTACGGCCCGTCGAAGGCGATCGCGATCAAATTAAGCCAAAAGTCGCTAAACTACCAACTGAGCAGTCTCCACAATCTGCACCACAAAGACAGGCTCGTCCCACCCCTTCGCCCTCCAGACCAGAGCAGAGGGGCAATAGGCCATCTGCACCATCACAACTACCAGAGGGGCAACGACCCAGACCAGGACGTCCTGGTGAAGCTGTAGCAGCCGCAATGCCGATCGCTACTCCACCCAGACAGATGTCAGGAATAGCGGGCAAATCTGAAGGATTAGGTGATGATCCAGTTGCACCTGATCTGCTTGATTTAAAACGCCCAAGTCCGCCTCGCCCGACCAAAGGTGGCAAAAAGTGGGTAGAAGAGGAAATCATTGACGAAGTTAAAGAGAAGGCTAAAGCTGGCGTCAAAGGCAAGCGAATCAAGCCGATACTTGATGATGAGTTTGAAGAGGATTTACTGGATGATGATGATATCGACTCACCAGCCACCGTCCAAGTCAGCCTTTCCATCGCCCGTCCTCCCAAACCCAAAGCGACTCGACCTGTACAGATGCCAGGCGCAACCCTTACTAGTGCCCCAACTGCAAGAGCTAGAAAGTCTGGTTCCAAGTCTGGTTCCAGCCGTGACCATCACCAGAACCGTCGCCAAGAAGCTGAGACAAAGCGTGACCGTCCGGAAAAAGTGATGGTAACAGGGCCGTTGACTGTCCAAGAACTGGCTGACGTATTAGCTGTTGCCGATACAGAGATTGTAAAAATCCTGTTCCTTAAAGGCATGGCGGTGAGTATCACCCAAAATCTGGATATTCCCACAATTACTCTGGTAGGAAAAGAACTAGAAATAGAAGTCGAAACCGCCGAGCCAGAAGCAGAAGCTCGGAAAATTACGGAAATGGTCGGCGTCGAAGACCTAGAACATCTCCACCGCCGTCCGCCAGTCGTGACAATTATGGGTCACGTAGACCACGGTAAAACAACCCTACTCGACTCAATCCGCAAAACAAAAGTAGCTGCTGGCGAAGCTGGTGGTATTACTCAACACATTGGTGCATACCATGTAGATGTAGAACATGAAGGCAAACCGCAGCAGATAGTCTTCTTGGATACCCCCGGTCACGAAGCCTTTACAGCGATGCGGGCACGAGGAGCACGGGTAACAGACATTGCCGTGTTGGTAGTGGCTGCTGATGACGGCGTCCGTCCCCAAACCATTGAAGCCATTAGCCACGCCCAAGCAGCGGGAGTGCCAATTGTTGTAGCAATTAACAAAATTGACAAAGAAGGGGCACAACCAGAGCGGGTGAAACAAGAACTCACCCAGTATGGTCTGACCGCAGAAGACTGGGGCGGGGAGACAATCATGGTTCCTGTGAGCGCTATCAGGGGTGAAAACCTAGATACGCTTTTAGAGATGATTCTGCTGGTAGCAGAGGTTGGAGAACTATCTGCTAACCCAGATCGTTTTGCCAAAGGAACTGTGATTGAGGCACATTTGGATAAAGCCAAGGGAGCAGTTGCTACCCTGCTAATTCAGAATGGCACCCTGCATGTGGGAGATATCTTGGTAGCTGGCTCGGCTTTTGGTAAAGTCCGGGCGATGGTGGATGACAGAGGCAAGAGAGTAGACATTGCTTCTCCTTCCTTTGCTGTCGAGGTGTTGGGTTTAAGTGATGTACCAGCAGCAGGCGACGAGTTCGAGGTCTTCCAGAACGAGAAAGAAGCCAGAGCACTCGCTAGCGATCGCGCAGATAGACAACGCCTATCCCGACTGTTGCAGGGTCGTGTTACCCTCACAACCCTATCGGCTCAAGCACAAGAAGGCGAGTTGAAAGAACTCAACTTGATCTTGAAAGGAGATGTACAAGGTTCGGTGGAAGCCATTGTGGGAGCGCTCAAGCAAATCCCCCAAAACGAAGTCCAAATCCGGATGCTCTTGGCTACTGCTGGGGAAATCACCGAGACAGATATCGACTTAGCAGCTGCCAGTAATGCTGTGATTATTGGCTTCAACACCACCTTCGCCAGTGGGGCTAGACAAGCCGCCGATGAAGCGGGTGTAGATGTTCGTGAATACAACGTGATCTACAAACTCCTGGAAGATATCCAAGATGCTTTGGAAGGTCTTTTGGAACCAGAGTTGGTGGAAGAACCCTTGGGTCAAACCGAAGTACGTGCCGTCTTCACAGTCGGCCGTGGTGCTGTTGCCGGTTGCTATGTTCAATCTGGCAAATTAGTTCGCAACTGCAAAGTCAGGGTGCGACGCGGTGGTAAGGTGATCTATGAAGGCGTCCTTGACTCCCTAAAACGGATGAAAGAAGATACTCGTGAGGTCAACGCCGGTTATGAATGCGGTGTCGGCATCGATAAATTCAATGATTGGGTTGAAGGTGACATCATCGAAGCCTATCAGATGGTTACCAAGCGCCGCACTCTCACCTTAACGAGATAGTGTTAAGGGTAAAATGTTTAGAAGTTAGGAGTGATAAATTAGGAGTTAGGAGTTAAAGGCTGCTAATTCCTAGCTCCTAACTCTTAACTCATAACTTTTTATTATGCATTCATTTCGCTCTGAACCTATTTTGTGGATTCACGTCGCTGGATTGGCGACTTTGCCTATTTTTTTAGTACTCTGCTTATTGTTTCTGTCTGTAGGTGAGCCATTTTTGCCCGTTTGGATGGAGCTATTCTTAGTTGCCGCCATTGGTGTTCTTCCCCTCCTATGGATGCAGTTGCGCCGCCCTTTTTACATATTTGCTCTTTTAGGAATAGCCCTAAAGCCAGAAAATCTCACTGAACGGCAGCGAAAAATTCTCTGTTTAATTAATACAAAATCAAATCGGATGCTGGCATTAGTGGCAGCAGGATTGTCGGTTTGGATGCTATGGTTTCTTTACCAAATTGCCCCATTACTAGCAAATTCAGCTAAATTTCTGCCGCAATGGCGCAGCCTGGGACTATTGCTTGCGGGGTTAGCCTTTTTGGGCAGCAATCTATTTTTACAAATACCTGTGAGTCTAATGCGAGTTTTGGTGACTAATGACACAGAATTCGCTGACATACAGCCATTATCTTTAGAAAAGATTAAGCAGGATTTCACAATTTTAGGGGTGCGGGTTAATCAAATCGTGCCCCGGTTGTTGGAATCCCTGTTTAGGATTAATACAGATTCCTAGTAGCCCTTAAAGTAATATTATTTCACTTTAAAGGGTTACAAATAAGCAGTAGAGGAGCAGTTCTTCAGCAGGGGAAGAATAACTAAGGAACTTCCAAATAAAAAAATATCCCAAAACTGAGGTAAAAACCCTCTCTATTTCTGCTCTGTGTGTTCTCTGTGTCTCTGTCTCTAACGCTCTTTAATCACTTTCACTAGAGAATAAAACCAAACTTCTAACGACGCAAGACTTTTGACCAAAAAATCATGATTAATATCATTGTGTTAGAAAATAAAGGCTTTAACCCTCTGACTATATGAGGTTTAAAAGTTAGCTTCGATTTTTCGTTAGTGAGAGTGATGCAAGAGCGCTAATGTCCAATGCCCAATGCTCAGTTACCGTTGAAGTTAAAACAAAGGAATGAGAAACTATGGCTCAAATTCCAGCCTCTAGCGATCGCCAATTTTCTGCTGATACTAAAATTTGGTATAGCCTCAAATGTGCGATCTCCACTAGTTCCGGTTTTCAACGCTGGCAACTAGAACGCGATGCTCAATTACAGGGAATTCGCCTGGAACAGCAGGTACAACGGTATTTAAGGGAAACTTTAGAGACCTTAGCTTACTAAACACCAAATAAATCTTGTAGGCTTGTTTGCAAGCGACGGAGTTGACGGTATGCACTTTGCAAGCGATCGCCATCAACTTCTACTTCATTAGTAGGATAATTCTTAATAATTTCGATTAGCGATACCTGCCCGTCTTGACTCGCAGAAAGTACCAACGCGGCTCGCCAAGCCTGCCTACCTGCTCTCCGAGACGGTGTAGAAATAACTTGACTAATTTGATCCAAAATAATATTACTAATCTGGCTATTTAGCACTCTTAGGACTTACGCAACGCCGATATTGTCATTGCGACCGAAACGGAGTGTAGGGAAGCAATCCCAACGTCAGGGGGGATTACTTCGCTATGGCTCGTAATGACGAAATTACGTTATTTTTGCGTAAGTCCTGACTCTATCTAAAAATACAGGGTTTACCTTCACTGGTTCCGTTAAATACTGGCAAATGACTTTGGGGTCTTGTCGCGCCAAAGCAAATTAACTCGTAGTGAACGTGAAAGTTCACCTGTTTGGGCAAAGGTGGATAGCTCCTCCACTGAAAGTGATTCACGGAAGATACCATATTTTAGCACCACTAGTTCCGCAGCAAAGGCAGGAGTGGACAAAAGTAGAAGACAAATACTAGCAGACAATTAGATTAGCCCTTTTTTGTCACTCTCGGAAAACAATAATCGAAACCAGATTCTGAGACTTCGATTTAATCAAGCTTTGAGCCAATATTATCCAACAGTCACTAAAATTTATAGCTTCTAAGTGGAAAGCAAAGCTCCGAAACGCTTTCAGCGATTGAGTTTACCCAGAGTGACAAAAGAGGGTTAAGCCCTTGTTAAAGGTAGGCAAACTGACGCTACAGTATACTAGTAGAATTTTCTGAATGACATAATATAACTAATGTATAAGTTCTGTGATCTATCTAAGGAATTTAGCTGAATCAGCGCTAATCATCCAGTATAGTTTTGCATGGGTTTTACAGCAGCTATAAGGCTGTTAGCTTCAACCTTGTTCGACATACCGTAATTCAGCACATCACAGACGGAAAAAATGAAATATCGGGGTTTTCACATTTCTCTAGCGAAAAATTTTCGCCTTCTTTCCAGCAGTCATCTCAGATATACTTTACGCGTGGGAGCCGGACTAACGGCTTTGCTAGTTGTTTCTAGTGGGTCAATACTACTACCAGGTGAGGTTAATGCTGGTGCTACTCACCCAGAAGATATCGCCGCAACTCTGACAGCGCAAGCTCCCGTAGCTGCCGCAGTGATTTACGTTAATCCAACAACTGGTACAAATACTGCTGGTGCTGGTACAACGTCAGCTACACCTTACAAAAACATCAGTTTCGCTCTCAGTCAAGCCCAACCAGGTGCAGTTATTCAATTAGCACCTGGGAACTATAATCTGGAAAGTGGTGAAACCTTCCCACTCTCGCTTAAACCAGGGGTGACACTGCGGGGTGATGAAGCTACTAAAGGTCAGGCGATATTGATTACAGGTGGAGGTTTGTATACGAGTCGTACCTTTGCCAGACAGGACATTACCATCCTTGCTGATCAAGATACCACGATCACTGGTGTCACCGTCACCAATCCAAATAGCCGGGGTACGGCTGTGTGGGTGGAGTCAACTAATCCCACTATCAAAAACAGTACTTTTACTAACAGTGTCAGAGAGGGTGTTTTTGTCACGGGTACAGGCAATCCTAAAATTGAAGGTAACGTCTTTGTGCAAAACAAAGGCAACGGGATTTCAATTGCTAAAGCTGCCCAAGGAGAAATCCGGAATAACTTATTTCAGGATACTGGTTTTGGTCTAGCGATCGGTGGCACTTCCACACCCCAAATTGTGGAAAACCAAATTGTCCAAAACCAAGACGGTCTATTTATCTCAGAGACTGCGAAGCCCGTATTGCGTAAGAATGTCATTCAAAACAATAAACGGGATGGAGTAGTAGCGACTGTTAACGCTTTACCCGACCTTGGCACCAACGAAAATCCTGGTGGCAATCTTATTCGCAATAACACTCGTTATGATGTGAACAACGCCACTAAAACTGGTCAAATTGTCGCTATTGGCAACGATATCGATCAAAAAAAGATTTTCGGCTCAGTAGATTTTGTTGCCGCAAGTGTTAACATACCCCCTGGAGGGCCTGTTGCTTTTAAAGATGTGCCAGCAAATTACTGGGCAAAAACCTACATCGAAGCTTTAGCTTCCCAAAATATTATTGCTGGCTTCCCTGATGGCAGCTTTAAACCCGATGATCGTGTAACCCGCGCTCAATTCGCCACTATTGTCACTAAAGCCTTAACACCACCAGCCAAACGCGCAGGCACTCAGTTTAAGGATGTAGCAAGCAGTTTCTGGGCTTATGCTGCAATTCAATCTGCTTACCAGAGTCAATTCGTTTCTGGTTATCCTGATGGAACTTTTAAGCCACAGCAGCAAATTCAAAGAGTGCAGGCGTTAGTAGCTTTAGCTAATGGTTTGGGCTTAACTGCGAATAATCAGAATGTCATTTCTTTTTATACCGATGCTGCTCAGATTCCTAATTATGCGATCGCTCCTGTTGCTGCTGCAACTGCACGGCAATTAGTAATCAACTATCCCACAGCGAAGCAACTCAATCCTAATCGTGAAGCAACTAGAGCCGAAGTTGCTGCTTTTGTTTATCAGGCACTCGTCAATGCTGGACGTGCTCAACCAATTCCTTCATCGTATTTGGTAACAATTCAGTAAATGCCTAGTTAGCAAATTGGAAGCGCCAGACTAACAAATTATCAGTCTGGCGCTTCAATATTATGAGTTTTATTAATTTTAGGAGTTTTTAAACATAAAATTTGGGGTCTTTAAATATAGCTGACCCCATTTAAATGTGATTGGGTTTATGGTCAGGATCTTTATATTGGCTGACCCCGTTTCAACGATTTCTATTTTCTCAGAAATTTTTGCTTTTTGTGATTTCCTAATAATTTTTTTATTTTTTCTTTATTGATATTTTCAGCTTCATAAAAGCATCAATAAATTTGAAGAATATAAAGATATTCCAAAAGAAAGCAAGAAAAAATCAACAGTTAAAATTTATTTCTTTAGGAATTAGGATTTTTACCTGATTGGGGGCGTTGTTGCCGAAGCTGTTCCCAGCGCCAGAGAAAGACCATTAAGGCCACTATTCCTAATTGGAGAGCTAAACTAGGCAAAGCACTCTCAACATTGCGTCCAGCAAGCACTTGGAAGAAAAAGACAAATGCACCAAGGGAGCCAGAAGCACCGAAAGCGATGTAGATAAATTGTCGTAAGCCGCGATAAGGAGCAGCTATTTCTGCTTTGAGGCTGGCATATTGTTCAGAGTTAAGGCGATTTTTGGGATTTTTATCTACCATGATGAAATCATGTTATAATATTAGATTGTGTACGCCGATGTGGCTCAGTGGTAGAGCAGCTGATTCGTAATCAGCAGGCCGTGGGTTCAAATCCCATCATCGGCTTTGGTAAAAGCATTGCTCAATAGTCAAGTTTGACATAAATCAATGTACAGTGACTAATTATCTGTCGTCGGTTACACATTGATGTCATTGTGACAAATTCTTGCCAGATTTATAAGTTTGTGCGATCGCTGCTCCTGGAGTTGGTGCTACCTGATTTGGTTGAGCAATGTTAGCGACAAAAAGATCCCCGACTTTTTAAAAGTCAGGGATCTGATTTATTGTTTAATTAGGTGTGGATTATTGCAGCAAAGGAGTTGTACCATTACCGTTAGTTGAGGCATTGGCAATTGCAGCTTGAGTAAGTTGAGTCTTCTGTCATCCCCAAGGACAACAACCAGAACGCGAACCAATCCTGTGAAATTCCTGCTCGATACGAACACCTGCATTATCTATATGCGTGGTAAAAATTCTACTTTAAAACAGAAACTGGAATCTACTGCTACTAAAGATATTGCCGTTTGCTCAATGTCAAATCTGAACTATTTTATGGTGCAATGAAAAATGCTAATCCACAACGGAATCTTACTTTACAACAACAATTTTTAGCCCAATTTACATCACTACCCTTTGACGATTTACCCGCAACGATATTTGGAACAATTCGCTCTCAACTAGAAGTATTAGGTACTGCCATTGGCGCGTATGACTTACAAATTGCCACTATCACACTGACAAATAACTTAATTCTCATCACCCATAACACTAGAGAATTCCAACGCATTAAGAACTTGTTGATTGAGGATTGGGAGATATAGTGATCGCCTAAATAATATAGCGGTTTCTGCTTGAGTGCGGTACAGACCTAACCCCCAACCCCTTCCCTACTAGCGTTGAGAAGTAAGATTCAAAGCCTCTCTCCTAAAAAGAGAGAGGTCAAAAATGTGCTGAAATAGCAAATGCGTTGGCGTAAAGCTATCAGCATCCATGCGCCCCATGCCTACGCTATCTGCTTAGGCATTAAGGAAGCCGAATACCGATCACAACCGACAAATCGTAGAGGATGGGTGCTAATACACGCTTCTCAGTCAAAACAAAGTGATGATTATTTTGTTGATTATGGCATCGACCCGACAACAGTCAAGCGCGGAGCGATAATTGGGGCGGTAAAAATCACCAGTTGTGTTGGTTCTCCAGAAAATTACGTTTACCGTCTGGCTAATCCCATAAAGTTTAGCCGTCCCATAGAAGGGGTGAAAGGAAAGCAAGCAATATTCTGGGGAGCCAAAACAGATACAGAAAAAACAGCTTTTACTTTGGCATCTGAACAAATACGAGGGTATTTGCTTAATGACCAGGATTAAGGCACTTCACCGCATATACGGAAACTTTACCCAATCTTAACTCAGTAGTAAATATTTAAGAAAGGTAGTTATTTAGACCTGGAAGGTGTGAACAATCAGCTAGCTCACAAATTTCGTTTTGTTTATGTTAAAAACTATTGCCGTTGCATTGGCCTTATTAATTTCTCTGACTTTTCACGGTAAATCCTCAAACCACGAAACAGCGTGGCTTTTTCCACAGCCTAATTCTCAATAGTTATAAGTTAATGAAAATAGCTAATGTAAAAATTAGGGCTTGAGAAACCTTCAAAATGACCTTTTCCACATGCCGTGAAAAGTCAGATTAATTTCTGTACCTGCATTAGCTGCCGAGCCTAACCTCATAGAACCCAATACAGTTCAGTTAAGGCTAAAACTCTTTGCCAAAGTCAATTTTTTTAACGAACCGCCTTCTCTATGAGAGGCTTCCGCCAACGCGCAGCGTCTCGTAGAGAAGGACGCAAAGGACGCAAAGAGAAGAAAGAAATGCTTAACCCGAGCGTATTGTCATAGAACCGACTGAAAGTCAATACATACAGTATGAAATCGAGCTAAAGCAGTTTTACCAGCTTCCAGCATTTGCTAGAGATATAGGAAAGTATTTGAGAACTAGTGATGCCGAACGTAGGATAGATGGTCAAGTTTCTTGCAGCATTCTAAACGAATATTCATTAGAACAATTCTTAAAAGTTCGATTAGCTTCACGTCGTGCGCTGTACAGCAATAACCCTCAAAAACAAGATGACGAAAGTGCTTACATTATTGGGGTTACAACAGCTGCAATAGACACGATGTGTACGGAACACAGAGCGGAATTAATAGACTTTTTTGAAAGTCTCAAATCAAAATAAACCCATCACCATCAGGACAAGTAGCCGGAATCGCAAACGCTAGAGAGAGCCTTAGAAGGATGCACAGCCAAGAGGTAGGATTAGAAAAATAAATATGAATCCAACCACGCTTACAGCATTAAGGATTGCACATAGACAGATGCAAGCCCTGATTGAAGAGTTGTACACGTCCGCTCAAACTGCATTGGACAACGATGACTTGCCAGATGCTAGCTTACTTCAAAGCATAGCCGATAAACTTTATGTAGAAGCGGAAAACCTGGATATTCTGATTTCTGAGTTGGAGGGTTAATGAAGACAAACGTTGAGTTAAAAGCTCGAATTAAAGAGCTTGGGAAGCAAGCAGCAGACTACAGCCGCCAAGCCGTTCAAGTCTTTGACACAGACCGAGAACAAAACAGAACCTTGATGCGACAAGCTTACGAGTCCAGCAAGCGCTGCCAAGTTTTGATTGCTGAGTTACTAAGGCGGCAAAGTTAAAGTTAAGAACAACCTTTCTTTACGTTTTCAAAAGCGTTGTGTTTGCAGCACAACGCTTTTATTTTGCCACAAAAAGTTGATTCACTACCCAAAGTAAGTAATCAATATCATTTCATTTCACTGCACTCTACAAAAATACCATGAACACAATTAACCTACCAGCCGGATCGATACCACCCAAATATCATCTTGGCCAACGAGTAAAACAAGGTGATTAAAAAGTTAGAGCGACTTGAGGAGCCAGACCTTCAGACTTTGCAAAACCTTTTTCTGGCTATTTTGGGTTGATATGCGATCGCTCCTTCAAGTCAAAGCCTGGAATTATCACTCAAACTCAGTTTCGCAGAAAGCTTTTAACAAATCAATACAATTAGCGATCGCTCCTAAATGAGCAATCTCATAGCCATGTGTATTTTGTGTGGGAAACGCCAAACAAGCAGCACGCCCAACATGGCCAAATTTCATGGCAATCGAAGCATCACTACCAAATCTGCTCAGAGTTGTTAACTGCACTGGTATATCAAGTTGCTTGGCACTATGGCGCAGTTGGCTATTTAGCCCCTCATCATATATTCCATAGGCATCTTGAGATAAAAGTGCAGGACTTTCTCCATCTTTAACAGGATATTCCTCAGATAATGGACAAATTTCTAAAGCAATCAAAGCATCCAAACGCTGGTTTTGGGTGAAAAATAGCGCTCCAATTGCCCCCACTTCTTCTTTTGCTGACGCCACCAGATAAACATCAACAGCTGGCTGTTTCAGGTTTTCAGCCAAAGCTAGCAAAATGGCAACAGAGGCTTTGTTATCTAAGGTGTAACCAGCAATATGATCCTTTAACCTAATTGGATGCTTGCGATGCTTGCCGATCACCATTTTAGTTCCAGGTCGAATGCCAGCTGCTTCTAATTCAAGTGCAGTTCGTTTCGTTTCAATCCAGGCATTTTCCCACTTCAGAGCAGTATCTTCCTGCTGGACTTGTTGAGGAGATTCATGGGAAACATGACGGGAACCAAAGCTGAGAATACCGCTAATGGTTTCGTTATCTCCGATTAAATCTACAACTCCTTCGCCGTAAACCCACGGGAAAGAGCCGCCGAGTTTGCGGACTTCGATACGACCTTCATCACCGAGACTCTTGACAATTGCGCCAATTTCGTCTTTGTGTCCCGTGATGGCGACCGCTCGGTCTGGACTTTTCCCTGGAATCTTGGCAATAATATTATCGGCGCGATCGCACCAGACTTCCACACCCAGCGCCGCAAATCGTTGCATCAACAACTGGTTAATCTCAGCTTCTGCACCACTAGGAGAATGGTGCATGACTAATTCTTCAATAATTTTAAATAAGCGATCGTAATCCCACATCAATACAGTTAGTTTAGTTTTCAACTATTGTATGGGACAATTGTGCATCAACAACCCGACCTGCTGATACAAGTGCTGACCTTTTTTGTTGACCAGAAAGAAAAAGGTACAAGCCCCTCTCTTACAAAGTGACGCTCCTGCGTCGCTAACGCTGCGCTAACTGATGCCTACGGCGGGCTACGCCAACGGATAGCGCAGCGTAAAGCCTTCTCTACGAGAGGCTGCGCCAACGGCATAGCTTCTCTTCGAGAGGCTGCGCCAACGCTTAGAGCGAGTCCGCGAGCGTCGGAAACCTCCGCTCAGACTTTGCGCTAAATTTATTTTAATGGTTCTTAATCTTAATTTTGACTTTTGACTTTTGACTTTTGACTTCCTAGAAGGGGCTGACGCTTCAGCACTCCTACTGCACCAAAAGCACCAAGGGCTAAAATCCCCAAGTTTATTGAGGGTTCAGGAACAGACTTAGCCTCAATCGCCGCCAGTGCAGCATCTGCTATCACCTTATGAGCCGCAGTCGTTGGGTGGAAACCGTCCCAGATGAGAAACTTATTGTTACCTGGGTTACATATATCTAGCCTAGATAGACAAGACTCGGTTACATTCGTAAAACCCAATGCACTTGCCTGATTAAATAAAGAATAAGTATCAACCGAGATGATGTTGAGATTTGGGTTTTGATTCAAAGCGCTCACAGTTTTTGCTAAACCCAAGTTAAACTCACTAGTCGATTTGCTAAGGGTTGTAGGGTTGCGATTATCAATTTTAGCTGCTGGTAGCTGTCCCAAATCGCCCAAGTTAAACACCAAAATATTTTTCGCGCCAACTCCTACCAGAGTGTTCAACGCCAAGGATATATTATTGATTGGCGTGGTTGAGTCTTCGGGGTTAAGAAAAAAGAAATCATTCGCACCTCCCCACAATGTATAAAGTGCATTTGGATCAGCAGTTTGATTATTTGCTTGCAGAGTTCCAGCAAAACCAAGGACTTGTTTGAGTACTCCCGGTAATCCGACATTGGGAAGGACAGCGTTATCTAAACCAGAACTAGCACCACCGAAAGCGAAGTTTATCCCTTGGGTAAGAGGTGTGGAAGGAATAGTAGTCAATAAAGTGGGCTTTAAGCCTAGCTGATCTCCAAGATAATCTACCTAGAGCGGCCCATCAGAAAAACGTCCTTCAAAGTAAGGTGGGCTTTGAGGGTATGTTTTTCCGGTAGCATTATATATATTGCCTGTATCGGACAGACTATCGCCAAATACATAAAGCTGATCAAAACTCGCAGCCGAGGCTTTGGTCGGCAACATGAAAGAAAATAGAACAAATCCTGCTGCGACAGCTTGTTTTTTCATATTTGTTTTACGTATGGTATTTTTTAGTTCTGTTTAAAAGTAATCAAGGGGCGATATGACAACTTGTCTTTTCTTCAGTTACTTCAAAACCAGATAAGTAGGTAGGCACGATAAAACCGACATATGTTTAGTTTTATAAAAACGGTAAAATAACGTATTTGTCAGGTATCTACTGAATTTATATTTCGTTACATATTTGGAAATTTTCCCGCCCACTTACTTATGTTTAATGAATTAATCTACGTTATTATACTTAACTATGCCTTAAAAATTCATCAAACACAGGTAAAAACTCTGTAAATACTTAGATTTACATTTTCTTAATCAAAAATAGGTACATTACAAAGAAATAGCAAAGTTTCTATACTAGAAATGGAGTTGCCCACTTTTATGCTGGCTGGCTATGAACTAACCGCAACAGAATGGCATAATCCTTCATAGACATCGGTTTAACTTCGCTTTAATTTCAAAGCCTCAGCAGCTGATACACCCTCACTCTGAGTGCCGAAATACCACAAAGCTGTAGCAGCCTCAGCACGAGTTACTGGTTTTTTAGGTTGAAACAGAGTCGTATAACCAAACACCCGCCGAATATTCGATTGTTCGCCATTCTGGTAATCAGCCAACACTGCTCTTAAAGCCTTGGGGTCAATTCGTGCTGCGTCTTGGAAACCCCAGGTTTGTTTGACCGCATCTAAGTTAGCAGAGGGTAAAGCTTGGCGAGTATCTAGAGGTAATTTCCACAACAGCAACGCCTCCCGCGTTAGGGGTGCATCAGGACGAAACAAAACTACTGTAGAATCTCCAGACAAAGGACTGGGAATTAACCCAGCTTCGGCTAATCCCTGAATTGCGGGAAAATCAGGGTCTTTTGCGGACACATCACTAAAAATTGGTTGAGTGCTTTCTGATGCCAAGCGAATTTGTTTAGCTGGATTGCTGGCATACAAAGCATTGTTAGCAGCAATTAGCCAACGAGCATATTCCCGATGTGTAACGATTTTACCTGGTTCAAACTGGTTAGTTGTGGTAGTAGAGTTGCTCTTAGTTGCCTTTGGTTCTAGAGACAAAATACCCAATGCAGCTAAGTCTTGGATATGTTGCCGCCATTCTTGCGATACTTTATTTAGATCGTTAAATTCTTGAGATTCGGTTTTGGCTGTAGGAGTTGTTTGGTTATTAGCGGTGCTTGGTGGTTGTGATGCCAAGTTTGCAGGTGGTATCGGGCCAATGAACTGTGGATTGCCTGATTGAGGAACGTCGTTAGTAGTTTCGTTAGGACTTATAGTTGGGGTAGGTTGTGCCGTTGCAGTACTATTCGGTACGTACTCAATCAGTAATTCAGTAGCTGTTTGAGGTTGATTAGGTGTGGCGTTAGTAACTGATTTAGGCTGAATGGAAACCTTTAATAGCAAATCGTTACGACGTGCTTCAAAAGCACCTCCCGCATCATCTGTTGGCTGTTGCAAAATCTGCCAGTTATTTGTTTGAAACTGGCTGCTATAAAAGCTAGCAATAAAGTTGCTAGGGTCAGAACTCAACCAACGAGTTGAGACTCTGTTTTCTGAGCCGCTAGCAGGTGTAACTTCCTGTAGTTTGGCATTGGAATATAGTGGGATATCTTTGGGAAAATCAGCTGGTAACTGAACTGTTGATTCCTTTTGCTGTGCTTGCGGTTGGTTCCCCTGAGATTCTCCAAAGACAACTGGATTGCTTTGCAGTTTCGGATCTGCCGCCAAAGATTGCTCAAGGTTTTTGGCGACTGGACTGTTAGCACAGGCTGTTAACGAAGTGAGTAGAACAGCCCAAATTAGAAATACAGCTCGACGTTTACAGGGAAGCACAGGAAATCACAAATTGAGTTTCAATTCCTACCCTAGCGCAGACTGTTCATTAAATGGGATTGGGGATTAGGATTAGGAAACAAAAAGCAGCAAACCAGGGGAGAATCGAATGTCACCTCTGTTCCTCTGCCTCTTCTATCACTAAAAGACACTACCGACTCACGGCCTCTTCTTCGTAAATGTCTCTGTTGGTGAAGATGATATCTCAAAAAATTAGTAAACGGTAGCAAAAGCTACCGTGTTGTCTTTGTTTTACAGCCATTAGGTTTTATTCCCATGCTTATTTATAGAGTTCCCTAAAATTTTGGTAAACTAACATTTTTGAAAAAAAACACAAATAAATCTGGAATACTTGCTAAATAAGAGTTTTCTAATTTTGGTTGCTCTAAGCTAGTACTCCACCACAGGGATTATGACTAGTTAAGGGAGTTCGTAGTAAGCACTTTAGTGCTTAGATTAGGGTTAGAGCCACCCACTACGAACTGATCAACATTTCTGTGACAGACTCTAAATTGTGAATAAATTTTTCAGATAGTTCTGGAAATATTCAATTGGTAGAGCGAATAAGTAATTGAGAACTCGCCAAAGAACAACATAGCTAGCAAAAGCTTTAATCTCCTTCCAGATACACTAGTAGTAATGCGATGCCTACGGCGGGCAAAGCCTACGCCAAGCAACTGAAGTGATAGACTAGGACTAAAGCCCCCCTTAGCCTCACCCAAGGAGGGGAATGGATAAAGTTCGCTAACGCTGGCTTACAATCGATTCTGGAAATTATTCATCCTCAGATGGTAAGCTGAGTAAGGCAATAGCTGGGAAAATGCCAGTGTTAAGCAATTCCAGGAACTTGGCGTAAGTTCGTTATTCTTGGCGACTGGGGTCATAGGCAAAGCAATTAAGTATCGCAGCAGTTTCCCTAGTATCTCTAAATTGATTTTCTGGGGAAAGTGTTAGTTTTGCTGTAGTCAAGAGTTTCTTGGCAGCCTCGAAAGTAGTGAGTGCTTCCTCAAAAAGTGCGTAGTTTACCGCCGTAGGCATCGCCTCTATGTTATCCAAAGCTTTCCCTCAGGCAACCCATCCCCTGTTATTCTGGGATAGGATTCTTTTAGGAAAGCTGGGCACAGAGTGCGGTTGGCAAGTAATAGAGGCAGTATATAGTTAGCTATGGTTGTTTTCTCAATTCTACAAATGATTGGGTAAGGGCAAAAAAGCCACATTATCAAATACACTGGCGGTTGAGAAAACCCTCTACAAACTTGGTCTGAATAGTTAACAGCTTCCTGATAAATTAGATACAATTAGCATCTGCGGTTGCTTGGGCGATCGCTTGTTCAAAGCGAGTACTCGAATTGACATAGTGCTGCACTAGGCGATTTGACATAGTATTAAAGCGTATCCCCCCTGCTGGCTCTGGCGAAAATTTTTGATTCAGGGCAAATTAAGACTTATATTCAAGGGCAAGGGTGTTTCTTAGAGATGAAGTTAGCCAAAAAGGGGCAAAAGGCTGAAAAATATCTGTCTGATGTCAAAAACGCAGTTCTGATAGGAGTATGAAAATCTAAAATAGATATTAAATTGAAGAAAAACAACGACAACCGTCAGTCCATTTTACTTTCTGTAAAGCATCACCGGGTTGTTACCAGTGCTGAAACACGATTACATGCAAGTTTCCCAGGATCAGCCTATTTATTCTGAGGCTCCACTCCAGCTGTTACTGTTTGTCGATGGACGCCCGAAGTCCCGCCAACAGGTGCAGCGAATACGTGCTTACTTAAAAGAATTGCAGGCTGAGTACAGTTTTGAACTTCAAACTATCGATGTTGGACAACAACCTTACTTAGCAGAACACTTTAAATTAATCGCAACGCCAGCTTTAATCAAAATCCATCCCGAACCACGACAGGTTTTGGCTGGGAGTAATATCATAGCGCAATTGAAAAACTGGTGGTCTCGTTGGCAAGCTGCTGTAGATGCCTACTTAAAATTACAGGAAGACTTGCAAGAACGTATAGACGACAATGCTAGGGTGACATCACCCAAATCTACTATCCGTTCAGTTGCTGTTTCTGCGGAACTAATCCGACTCTCAGACGAAATTTTTAACTTGAAACAGGAAAAAGATAACCTCCAAGAGCAGCTACAGTTTAAAGATCGGGTGATTGCTATGCTGGCGCACGATCTCCGCAATCCCCTAACTGCTGCCGCGATCGCCATAGAAACTCTCCAATCTAACTACAATTTAGAAACAGGCCAATTTCAGCGCCTCAAACCATCAATGACGGCGCATCTATTAAAACAAGCCCGCAATCAAACTAAGATTATTGATCGGATGATTGCCGACCTTTTGCAGGTAGGTCGTGGCCAAGATACAGAATTTCCAATTCTACCACAAAAAGTCCAGCTAGGTAAACTGTGCTTAGATGTACTGGAAGAATTGTGCGATCGCTACACCGCCAAATCCCAAGAGGTAGAAACGGATATTCCCAATGACTTACCATATGTATATGCTGACCCAGAACGCATCCGCCAAGTGCTAGTGAATTTGTTGGATAATGCTATCAAATACACCCCAGAAGGTGGCAAGATTAGCGTTGCCGGATTGCACCGCACTACCCAAAAAGTTCAGTTTAGTATTGGCGATACTGGTCCTGGTATTCCTGTAGAGAATCGCGATCGCATCTTTGAAAACCACTTCCGTCTGCAACGAGATGAAGGTACAGAAGGTTACGGCATTGGTCTTTGTTTATGCCAACGCATCATCCTGGCACATTATGGCCAAATTTGGGTGGACTCTGCCCCCAATAACGGAGCATGGTTCCACTTCACACTGCCAGTTTATCCTTTTTAGGCAATGGGCATTGGGCATGGAGCATTAGGAATTGGTCATTCACAAATGACTAATGATTAATCACAATTAAAAACTTGAGACAAAGCGATCGCGCCCCCCCGCCTTTGCTTGGTAGAGTGCCTTATCTGCCAGCACAATCAAATCTGAAGGTGAGGATTCCCAAGTGGGGACAACAGTAGCCACGCCCATACTTAGGGTGACATATCGACTCACCGCAGACGCGTCGTGAACAATTTGCAAATCTTTAATTCCTGCTTGTATTACTTCGGCAACGTGAACTGCGCCAGATGCAGGGGTGTCTGGCATAATTACAGCAAATTCTTCGCCACCATAACGCGCTACTAAATCCTCATGCTTTTGTGCCTTAAGGCTTAAGACAGCACCCACCTTTTGTAAACAGATATCCCCAGCAGGATGGCCATATCTATCGTTATAAAATTTAAAAAAGTCGATATCACACAAAATCATTGACAAGGGAGATTCCTTTTGTACGAGATTAATCCACTGATTATTGAGATAATCGTCAAAGCGGCGACGATTAGCCAACTGAGTTAAGCCATCTATATTGGCTAGGTGCTGCAAAGCTTGGTTTGCTGCCTCTAATTGTTTATAAACGTGCGCTTGCTTTAGCAGTCCGCGCAACCGTTGGCGCAATACAGGCCAGTGAATTGGTTTAGTGACGTAATCAGTCGCCTCTACCTCAAAAGCACGGTTTACGGATTCCTCATCGTCCAAGCATGTGATCATCAATATAGGAGTGCTGGGTTCCCATATCTTGGAGATGACAGTATTGTTAAGGGTCGAGTCAGTATCAAAGGTTTCAACGGCTGATTTTAAATTATTTTTGGCAATCTGGCGCAAGTGCTTACAGCAGGTAAAGCCATCCATCACAGGCATTAGAGCATCTAGCAAAACTATATCCGGTTTGATAGTCTGGTAAGCATCTAAACATTGCTTACCATCATTGACCTCTATGACTCGATAACGTTCTTTTTCCATAACTTTACGCAAGAATACTCGGATGTCCTTGTCATCATCAGCCACTAGAATCAGTGGCCGTTGATCAGAACCAGAAGATGGGCTTATGCCTGACATGAGTTGCCTTCCACTTGCGGAACTATCCTGAAAAAGGCTGTGCAACTCAATCGCATGGGGGCGATCGCTCTTTTCATCAATGCCAGGATTTGCGGCAAAGGTGTGTCTGGCTTCACAATCAACTGTTTTTTGACAATAGACTGCTCAATGTTAGTGAGCCAAGCAAGCGGTAAATAACTAAGTTGCATAGACAATCTATAATTGGAACACGAAGGCAATTGTTACCTTTTTGTTCGGCTATGGTTATAAGAGGAGATGTTACTTTTATATTTCCCCATTTTTAAAGTCAAATTGCAATTTTCAAAAAAATTGCAAATGCACACCTTAATTATTTAGTTCTTTAGTGAGTTTACAAACCTGGTGGGACAAGGCAAAATAGTTGCCAAAGTGCATTCAAAAGATAACTAATACTAAATTCTAATATCACTGAAATTAAATTTATTTAGTCTATTCGGCAAGGTTAACTGAGGTTTAGTATAATTACATAAGATTAAATTCAACTTCAGGCAAAGCTTTATTTTCAAGTGACTTTGGGTTAGAAATTAAGTAAAGTTTTTTATTTAATTTTATTTAGTATCTTTAGTGTAATTAAAGAATAGGTGATTTTCTCAGAATGACAGCATTTAGTAGCTAGGGTTAGATGAATATAGATATACTAAATTAAAATTAATATTTGGAAAAACTAAGTTTTATAATTGCTTCACAGATAGGACGTAAAACCCGCTAGATTTTTGACTATACAAGCAATTAAAAATTATTGCCAAAAAAATCAACTTTATTTGCATTCACTAAATCTTTAAAATGCCAGACCCATTAATGTATCAGCAAGATCACTTTGTAGTTCTAGAAACAAATCAACTAGAACAATTTCTGACACTATCAGAGTTATTAGAAAAGCTCAAAACAACTCTCCAACAATTTATAATTACAGATTTGCCGCCTGACTTACAAAACTTTGATACAGTGGAAGCTCAAGCACAATATTTACTCGACACCAGTTGCAAATTAGATATTGCTCCTGGGCAATATTTGCAGTGGTATGCAGTTCGTTTAGAAAAGTAACTTTTTGGTCACTAGTACCGCAAGGCGGAAGTCAAAAGTCAAAAGTTACTCATTCAAAAGTATTATGGAATAAGCTCTTTAGGGCTTTTCAATGGTCTGCTTATTTACGTACGCGCCCGCTGTACTAGTTATACCAATTCTGTATGAAGATGCGCCAAACTATATAATAAACGAACCGCAAAGGGCGCATACTCCTATGGAGAACCAAGCTACGCGTAGCGTCTCGTAGAAAAGGACACAAAGAAAGAAAGAAAATTTGACGCAGCCTCACAAAGAAATGGTATTAAGAGGAAAAGGAGTTAACGAAGAAGCAAACAGAAGTGTGAGTGGAGGCTTCCTTTGATTTGAACTTTGTAAAAGAGGCTTCCGACGCTCAATAGCGTCCCTTGGGCGTCTCCAAGAGTTGCGTTAGCGACTGTGCATAGCGTTTGACTCGTTGGCGAAGCCCAAGGTAGAAAAGAGGCTGCGCTATCGGTTGGCGTAGCCCGTCGTAGGCATCAGTTAGCGCAGCGTAAAGCCTACGGCATAGCAACTCTTAGAGACGCTAACGCGTAGCTTGCTTAAGAGCAGGGGTACGCTTAGAGCGACGCAGGAGCGTCACTTTGTAAGAGAGGAGCGTCACTTTTCAAGACAGGCATCAGAACTTCTCCTGTCGGAGACGTTGCGCGAATGGAGGGAGCAGGAGGAAAACCCCATACTTAAAAACCTTGTCATTACTAACAGCTTTTAAATTTTCCGCTTCGTTGTTATCCTGCTTTGGAATAAATTTCAAGGCTAATAGCTAAAGTCCTCTCAAGAGGACAAAATACAAGATTTTAAGCAATGTATATTGCTACCATCAATGAAAGTGAAAATTGCAGTCCACTTGAGTGGACACAGAGCTTTTTAATCCAGAACTTAAGTTCTGGAGAGATGTCGGTTAGCGCGACACTTTGAGTGTTACAAAAATGTAGGTAACGACAAGCCATAAAAGAATGGAGTTTAGCTTACAATAATTTTTGTTCTTCACTATTGACTACTGACTAATGACTCTTTCTGAGTATTAATCAGCGCTAGCTCAATTGTATTTTCAGATGGCTGCGTTATTTGAATCTCCAATCCAGGGCCAAAATAGTTGGTCATTTTCTCCTGCTTTTTTTGCCACACATCAATTGGTATTAGCGGTGAATCAAATTCTAAGATTAGGGCATAGCTCCCATTAACTTCTGTTTCTCGCAACCCTGTGACTGTTGGCCGTTCCTGGTCTGTAGGACTCAAACCCAGAAAAGAAAGTGTTGTATCTAGATGAGCATCTTGACCGTAGCAATATCGGGTGATGTCTTTGCGAATTTTATTTTGAGTATTAGTTGCTTGCTGCTGGCGCAGTATCAATGCTGACGGTGACGTAGTTTGGCTAAATGGTACTGGCTTAAGTTCATTAGCTTTCAGCGCCAGCCCTCCCAACAATAGAGGAATACCGTAAAAAAATCCGACAAGATTGAGTGTGGCATTATTAGCAGCATAAGCGACGAAGCCAATGGTGGTTAATATGCTGCCGATAGTTAAACCGAGTGTTCCCAAAGAGATTTGGCGTAGCATGAGCTTAAATTAGTATAAAGTCTGAATACCTCAGTTTTATTATCATCGGCTATGAGTAACAAATTAGGGAAGAACATCGTCAACTAGACGGTAGTATTAAACCAACTCAAAATTGCCAGATTAACACTGACACAAAGAGAAGTCAGGAGCTTCTGGCTTCCTTAGTTCAGAACTTCTCCTATCAGAGACACTGCGCGTAAACTTGCTTCAAGAGTAGGGGTATGAGAGACAGGGAGAGTTTCTAAAGTAGGAAAGTTAGTGTAGTGCACTACTAAAGACGTATAGTGCCCCAGAATATTGGATTTTGAGTTAACTTTAAATTTAAAGGTAGTTAAAGATAGGAAAAAATAATGGATTTACAGACTATAAAAGAACGAATTGTCGCAGTTCAAAGTAAACGCGAGTACCTGTTAAGCCTACTGGAGCAACCAAACCTGGGAACTTTGAGAGTTGACGTAAATCAGGCTTTGGAAGAACTAGATGAGTTAATTGATGAATTTAGACGAACCATTCCGGTAGAGTAGAAATTATCTAAAACTGCGTCGGTCTAACCGTCAAGTTTAGGCTATACCGACGCTCCTTAGTAATATCATCTCCTCAAATCCCCAGATATTGAACTAAGCCGAAGTTTGCGAAGCAACATAGCTGTATTATTTATCCTGCAACTAAACCATCTGCTGCACGCTGACCTAACTGCCTAACTAAGGCAATAAGTTCGCTTGTCGGTACATCTTTCTTGCAAACCTCATCAAAGCTAGACATTGCCTTTGTCCCTGGAAAATTTACGTCTTCCACTGAGGAGTAAGCAAGGATCTGGGTGTTGGGAGATATAGTTTTAATCTGACTAGACGCACTCCAGCCATCCATGACTGGCATCTGTAAATCTAGAACAATCACGTCAGGATGGCAACGTTTAACCATTTCTATAGCTTCTTCACCATTACTGGCTAAACCTACTACTTGAATATTTTCCTGGCAAGAAAAAACTAATTGTAAGGTTAAACGAGTCAGTTCGTGGTCATCAACTACTAGAACACGCAAGGTAGAAAGCTCACACGATAACATTAACATTGAGGAAAAAGATATGTTTATTCAGAATAATCTCTCCAGTTTATGGGAACAAGTGCCAGCACTGACTCTATCCTATGGTTGAATAACTTATGTGAACCCATGACAAACAATTTAGATAACTTATCAAAAACAGGACTTACGCAAAATTATGAAAAAACGAACCGCAAAGAATGCATAGACACGTTTGCGGAGTGTCTCGTAGAGAAATGGCTTCCCGTTCGCTAGCGTCTTTGAAGGAGAAGTGTAGGACACAAAAGAATAAAACTTTCAGAGGGTTATTGCGTAAGTCTTAAAAAACTTCAAGTTTTATAAAAAAACTAAGTTGAGCTAGTTGTCAAGGTAGAAGTAACTTATTTTTTAATTAATCAGGTTTGAGGCTACACCAGTTGAGCGTAGTGCCATATTCATGAGAATTTTTTGTGAATTAGCTTCTGGAGAATCATCATAGGGACGCCGTTGAATGTAAGTGCCATCGGCTTGTAATTCCCAAGCTTGGCGATTATCTGCGAGCATAATTCCCATGATTTCTTGCAAATCTTTGGCAATATCAGGGTCTTTCACTGGGGTAATTACTTCCACTCGGCGATCTAAGTTGCGGCGCATCCAGTCGGCACTGCCGATATAGATTTCCTCTTGTGTATTGTTATGAAAATAATAAATCCGAGAATGTTCCAAAAAGCGACCGACAATACTGATTATGCGAATGTTTTCACTAATGTCTTTGAGTCCTGGGCGCAAACAACAAACGCCCCTGATAATTAAGTCAATTTGCACTCCGGCGCGGGAAGCTTCATATAAAGTGGCGATAATTTCTGGATCGACTAGGGCATTCATTTTGGCAACAATGCGTCCAGAAAATCCATTTTGAACATTTTCGATTTCGCGGTGAATTAGTGTCAAAAAGCGATCGCGCATATTCACAGGTGCAACTAGCAACTCTCGATAAGACTTTTGCAGGGAGTATCCTGTCAAGAAATTAAATAAATCTGTGATGTCAGCAGCTAATTCTTCACGGCAACTAAACAATCCCAAATCTGTATACAGCCGTGCCGTTTTCTGGTTATAGTTACCCGTGCCAATATGCACGTAGCGACGTATCCGGTCTTTTTCCCGCCGTACCACCATCACGGTTTTACTGTGGGTTTTCAGTCCCACTAAACCATAGACAACATGAACTCCAACTCTTTCTAGTCGTTTTGCCCAATAAATATTATTCTCCTCATCAAATCGCGCCTTTAATTCCACCAGCACGGATACCTGTTTGCCATTTTCGGCAGCAGCAATTAAGGCGTTGACAATGGGCGAGTCGCCAGAAGTCCGGTAAAGAGTCATCTTGATGGCTAACACATTCGGATCGTAGGCAGCATGAGTAATAAAGCGCACTACTGTAGCCGAAAAGGATTGATAGGGATGGTGTACTAGCAAATCCTTTTCCTGAATCACAGCAAAAAAGTCTTTTCCTTCGTCCGTCTCCAATGAATCTGGGTTTAAACTCGGTTCCCTCAGCCTTTGCAGGCGTACTGGTACAACAGATTGGCGTGGTGGATCTTTGAGTTCCGGCAATGGCAAGGCCATAAAAGACATCAAATCCCGCAGGCCCAAAAGACCGTCTACTTCGTAAAGATCACTTTCTGTTAATTCCAAATCATGCAATAATCGCGATCGCACTATTTCAGGAGTCTGGGATTGAATTTCTAGCCGGACTGGACTACCACCCAGCCGCCGTTTTCGTAGTTCCTGTTCGATCGCTAACAATAAGTCATCTGCCTCATCTTCTTCTAAGACCAAATCGGCATCACGGGTAATGCGGAACGGATGATATTCTTGAATATTCATCCCTGGAAATAGAGATTCTAAATTATGAGCGATCGCTTGTTCTAAAGGTACTCCAGTCCAATGGGTAGGTTTATCGTTGTCCACAGTTCCCAACTCAGGCGGTATCGGTAAAAATCGTGGCAGAACACTGGGGACTTTAACTCTGGCAAAAAATTCTTCTTCGGTGTCTGGATTCTTGACTACAACAGCCAGATTCAGACTGAGATTGGAAATAAAAGGAAAGGGATGACTAGGATCAACAGCCAAGGGAGTCAAAACTGGAAAGACTTGTTCCTCAAAATAACTGTTGAGATGAGTCCGCTGTTTTTGATTCAAATCTATGTAATTCAGAATATGAATGCCATGATTTGCTAATAGGGGACGAAGTACTTGCTCAAAATGTTGATGCTGTTTCTTGACGTGGGGAGTGAGGGTAGACCTAATATCGTCTAGCTGTTGTTGTGGTGTTCGACCATCGGGAGTTAACAGGCTGACTTTCGCTTCTACTTGTTGCTTTAAACCAGCAACGCGCACCATGAAAAACTCATCCAAATTAGAACTGAAGATTCCTAAAAACTTCAGGCGTTCGAGAAGGGGTGTGCGATCGTCGCAGGCTTCATGTAACACCCTACCATTAAATTCTAGCCAGCTTAACTCTCGGTTAAGATAATATTGTGGATCGTTGAGATTGATGGGGGTAGCGCTTTTCTTAGATTTTGCCATAATGACCTAAGGGCAGGCAGATGTGGGCCATTTAACTGGGGGACAATAAACATAGTAAGTTAAATGGTGCTTGAAGATAACGCTAAGGCAACGAATAGCCATATGTACGTTTTACAGTCAATTTCAATTATCTTGAATACAGGTTTTCATAGGGGCGCACAGCAAAGATTTATAACTCATAACTATGTTTCAAGCTACTCGCCGCCGTCTTGCAATTTGGTACACTGCCGTTACTGCTGTATTACTACTACTGTTTGCTAGCGGCGTTTATTTATACGTTCGCAGTACACTGATTGAGCGGATTGATGATACCCTTAACCATGTAGTGGAAATAGTGGAACGTTGTCTGACAACAAGCCGCTGTGCATCTACGCTCATATTTGAGCCAATTAATACTGATGCAGATAAATTTCGCATTAATGTAGAAGCCAGTTTTCGTGACAATACCGACACCGTAGAAGATGACCACATCGACCTAGAATGGTTTAGTCCGACTGGTGAATTACTTTGGTCAACGCTATCCGAACCCCTAAATATTCCTATTCATGTCAACCGCACTGGTGAAACTGTGCGCGTAGTCAAGAGAGAGAGGGAAAATTCAAAATTCAAAATTCAAAATTCAAAATTTAAAATTCCTGATTCAGCACTTTTTACTCCTGACTCAGTACTGTTGTTGCGACAAGTCACACAACGGGTGCAAATGGGACGGCAAGTATTAGGATATTTGCGTGTAAGCCACCCCTGGTTTGAAGTCACTAAACCCAGTCGCCAGTTAATTTTTGATTTGGCGCTGGGTATTGGGTTAATGGTGCTTTCTGTAGGCGCAAGTGGCTGGTTTCTTTCGGGTAAAGCGATCGAACCTGTAAAAGAGTCTTACCAACGCCTTAAACAATTTACTGCTGATGCTTCCCATGAACTTAGAAGTCCAATTACTTTGATTCAAACCAATGTGCAAGTCGCCCTTGCTGACTTGGATTTAGCAGACGTAGAAACGACTACTTCTTTGCAGTATCGGCAACAGTTAAAAGTGGTGGAACGGTTAACGCAGCGTTTGGGTAAGTTAGTCAATGACTTACTGTTCCTCGCACGGCAGGATAGTGGTATTAGCAAAAATATCTTTTCACCTTGTCCACTGGACGCTTTGCTGATGGAGGTGGTTGAAGAACAACAATTGTTAATCCCTGAAAAAGAAATTACCCTTTCTCTAGATTTAGTTGATCCTCCCGCCTCGGAAACTAGCCCCGAATTACTGGAAAATTGGTTTACGCTTATGGGCAATTGGGATCAACTGGTGCGGCTGTTCACAAATCTAATTGCTAATGCCTTACATTACAGTTTTGCGGGTGAACGGGTGAAAGTGGAATTGGCGCGGATAGAGGGAATAAATCGCGTTTCTGGACTACGTTACACGAGTGCCCAGTTGCAAGTTAAAGTGAGTGATACCGGAGTTGGAATTCCAGCAGAAGCACTACCACGCTTGTTTGACCGCTTTTATCGGGTAGATCCGGCACGGACTCATACAACTGGAAATACAGCTACAGCTAGTGCTACTGGTTCAGGATTGGGATTAGCGATCGCTGCTGCTATTGTTGAATATCATCAGGGTCATATTCAAGTTGAAAGTATCCAAGGCATTGGCACGACGTTTACTGTCACTTTACCAATAACTCTTGAGTCTTAATCCGGCAATAAATATTTGTTTCCCGTGATAGATGTAAAATTTCAGCCGACTCAAGTGAGCTTTAACTATTGCCAGGAAATTTATTTTCTAGCGGGATGTTAAACAAAACAATTTGACTGTTACAAAAATGTGGTTAATCACAATGATTAAAATTTGTGGTCTTCTTTGACGATTGAAGTTTTCAGTCTTGAGAATGAAATATATTTAATTTTTTAGTTGATTTTCGTGTCCTTAGCTAGATACGAAAAATCGATTGGTTTGTTAAATATTAGAAATAAATCTACTCAACGACTGATAACCCCTAATTTAATTTACTGCTTGAGAAATCATTTAAGAAAGAAAAGTTGGAGTTTTCTAGGAGTCAATAATGAATATAAATTCTCAAAAGTTTCGCAAGTCTGCTGAGTTATTTGGCGCTATTTTGGGGGGATTAGTGATTAGTCTGCCAGCCATTTCTCAAGCAGTAGCACAGGAGTCTACTTCCAAGATTAACCCTTGTCCTAAGATTTTCTACGAAGAACCACATAATAGTCGGGTTGTAGTTCCGCAGGGATGTCCTCCTAATGCGCTAACAAAAAGACTAGCTGAACAAGGGCTTCTTCCTGCCCCTGCGACCCCATCACAAGAGCAAACAACATTGGGTGTCGGCGGTGAAGCTCCACAACCAAATGTCATACCACCACGCCCAGTTTCTAGTGATCAAGCCCAACAGCCCTCACCAGGGGCGGCCTCCACTGACCAACCCCCACTAGTAGAACCACGGCAAACCCCCAACGCTACGATCACACTGACTAATGGTAAGCTTAATATCAAGTTGGTAAATGAGACTGCGGCTAATATAACTTTCCAAGTGATTGGTGATACGGCACCACGATCGCTAGCAGGTAAGTCAGATGTAACACTGCAAGCTCTAAGCGCACCAATAACGGTGACATTTGAACGAGAAGATCACGGACAATTGATAGTGACTCCACAACCTTCTTCAGACGCAGGAAACTTGGAAGTTACATTTAAGGAAGCCACTGATGCAGCACAGGGTAGAAGTACTATGAGAATTGAACGAAACGGTTCAGTGTTCTTGAATTAATCAAAGGTTAAAAGTTAGGAGTGAGGAGTTAAACAACTCTTTAGTCCTAACTCTTCTACTCCCGTTCACACTAATTTTTAACGTGAGTTCGACAAAGCTCTCCCTGCCTTGAACTTTAGTTCAAGTCTCTCCCTCTTTGAGTCGTAGAGGGACAGTTTTGCGTAGTAAAACCTCTTAGAGGTATTTTGATTGGGCTAATTAGACGGACACTATATGAGCCATCAAATTTACGTTAATTTTTAGGTTATACAGGTGCGAAAAATGGTGAAAAAGAGCGTAACGCTGAGTGCGTTATTGGTATACTTTCGCAAAGGTACTCCTAACTCTTAACTCTGCCAATTTTAGATTTTGAATTTTGAATTTTGGATTGAAATAAAAATTTAAAATCTAAAATCTAAAATTCAATGACTCCAAACTCCAAACTCCTACTTTCGCTGAAGCATTTTAGTTAGCTGATCTAGCAATTGCACTTCTTGTTTGCTGTCTTCCAATGTCCGCGCCAGTATAATTGCCCTTTCGTAAAAATTGCGGGCAGTGAGGTAATTACCTTGCTGCTTGTATAATTGAGCATAAAACTCAAAAGATTTTAATTCTTCTCGCAAATTTTGCAATTCTTTAGCGAGTGTTAAACGTTGCTCTAGTAAATCAAAAGCCCGTTCGTAGCGTCCTACAGCACTATGAGCTGTAACTAAACCGTCAATCACTCGTAATTCATTAGTGCGATCGCGGGAATGAGAAATCGCACGCGAGTTGCTACAACTCTCTTGACCAGAGCAACGCACTGGCTTACCTACCCAAACTAAACCTACCTTTTGCCTGGGAAATAAAAGCCGTTGTTTCATAAAAATTACCCGTAAAGTTGCGGGTTTAAGTTTGTTAAATTAAAATACAATAATTATACGCGTTTATACTTGATTTAGGTTTGAGCAAAATCTTCCTCAAAGTATATGGCGCGGATATCTGTGGGTAATTTTTCCTCTAGCATACGATAGCCTTTCTGGAGAAAATTGGCTACTTCACTTGGAGCAATCGCTTCTCCTTCGGCTTGCAGATAAGCAGCGATTCTAGTTTCGCTCCAGTGGAAAGTTTGAGCCATTAACACAATTAATCGCAAAACTGCTGGTAGTTGGTCTAATGCCTGTTCTACATAGCACCATAGCGGTGGCGAAGTCGCTTGCAGAGAATAATGAATTGCTTCTGTAGGTGGTAACTTAATCTCATTAATACAGAAAGCTGTCATATTAATTAACCAATTTTGCATGGTTAAGGCTGACTCGTCTGATTCCGAGTCGGTTAAATTTAGTCCACCGAGTTCGTAGTAGATATGCCGCCAGGTGAGAGCAAACAGATAATCTGCCTGCACAGGCGATCGCGCCGAATGCCGAATTAAGGTATACACTATGGGACTATAGCGGCAAAAAATCACCGTAAAGTACTTTCCGGCATCTGGATAGCGTTGAAACAGAGTCAGTAGTTCATGGTCACTGTGATGAAACAGCGACTTCACCAGGGGGTGATTAGCTTCGGGAAAATGAGGAATTTGCACAAGCCTTTGAGTTGATAGTTGTTAAAATAGTTTTGGAAATTGCACTCTTGTAGTTAATCGCATAATATCTTGGTGTTGCTCAGTTTGTAGATGAGACTTAGACTACTTGAGTATTGATAAACTAGAAACAAAGACTTAATTTTAGTCTGAATTGACAATCATAAAATTGACTCCCTTATAGAATCCTTATTTGTTCATGGTTATAGCAGTTAGTGTGATATCGTTCCTGCTCAGTCCCCTTACTTTAGGCTCCTTTCTGCCTTCTCTGCCCTTAGATAGCCTATTCTCCACCCAAGGCATTATGGTGATGCTGCTAGCAGCTTATGCTGGTGCCATGTGGATGTTTCTCACCAGTGCCCCAAAAGTACACACTGTAATGGTGTCAGATTTGGAGATTGCCCGACAGTTGTATGAAGGGCTGCTAGATTTGCCAGCAGCTGAGGTGCCCTTGCACTACTACTACAACTACGAACAAACTATAGGTGCAACTGGCATTGATCCACTATATATGTCTACTGGGCCGAGCTTGTCTAGTAAAATGATGAATAATGCCAACGATGGGCTGTGGTATCAATTGAAGAAAAACACTCAGCTACACGTCATTACTGGCGCGAGTTTAGGTATCAAAAATCAGCAACGCCACGTTTGCTTTGACCACGACTGCTTAGAAATGATTTTAATGCGAGTCGAAATGCGCGGTTTGAAATTCAAGATTCGTAACCAGAAGCCGCTGAATTTTTTAGTCAAGGACTATGAAGGGCGGGTGATTGAGGTGGCTGAAGTAGCGAATTAGTGATTAGATTTTAGATTATTTTAGGTTGGGTGGTGCGTAGCTTGCCGCCGTAGGCATCGCACCACCCAATCTTTTTTTATATAGTAGGTGAGGCGTAGCTTGCCGCCGTAGGCATCGCTCTACCATTGATTATTTAAAGTCATTATCGGGTTTTACTAAATAAAAGCTTATGACTGTTGAAAAGATGTACACATCTCATCTGTATAAAACAGATTTCTATACTTGGACTCAAGAGCAGGTTAGCTTGCTCAAAACTCAACAGTGGGATCAGTTAGATACGGTTAACCTGATTGAAGAAATTGAAACTTTGGGTAGAAGAGAACGGCAAGAATTGAGAAATCGGTTGGGAGTTTTGCTAGGACACCTGCTGAAATGGCAGACTTTTTAAAAAATTACCTAACTTGTTCAGCAAACTCTCAGCTAAATCTAACAACTCAATTTCATCACTGGTTCCACAATTACTATCTTCAACTGCTACACTACCCGTTAATACATTTTTAACAGCAAAAATCCTGTCTTGTTGTTCAGATAAACTCAAACCTCTTTCCAACTTCACAGCAATTTCTTTTAGCGATTTATCTTTTAGTAGCTTTCTTACCCTCACAGCTACTAAGTCATCACTTTGCAGGAAATTAGTTACTAATTATACAAAAATTTGCTGCTCATCTTCGTCTTCACCCCATGTTTCTAGCCAATCTCCATCAACATCGTTACAATATAAATGGGCGGCTTCAAGCCCATACTTCATAATGTCATCCTGTAATTTTTGAGCAGTTTCTACAGCTTGTAAAAAGTTGTCTAATCTCTGTTGACGGTTAGATTGTTTTTCCTGAACCATAAGGACTCACTTTGTTAAGTAATAACGAGGCTATACAAATCCCGTAAATGGAAGTAACCGACAACTATAAATTAAATTTTAAATAACTACCTATACTAAGATTATCGCTGTTATATAATAATATGTTGACTATCTGATTTACAAAATCAGTTGCACGAGGATTGTAACTTAAAAATAATCCTCTATGTATTGCCCAAAAAATTAGGGTATTTTCCCAATCATCAAACTTTTCTTGAGAAAGTTCCTCTGAAACACTAGTACCATGCGGCGTAAATACGCCTACCATTTTCAAAGACTGCAAATGATGATTTTTTCAAGGTTCGTAATGGTGGGTTTATTTCCGCCAAGCTGTACTAGTGAGTTGAATACATAGTGGCCTCTCTTGCCTACTGCTAACAATTATATCAGTTGCCATAGACAGGTCTATAATATAGCGTTGTACAATTGTCCCGCCAGAATTTTTAATATTATTAGCAATAAAGTTAATTAATTTGGCATGATGGTCAACGCCTGATAGCACTAATTTTATTGATTGCTATTGCTTATACTTGTGCTATTTTAGCTGGTTGGAACTCCCGTCAAATGGGACTACAAAAATATGTTGGTCGTCTCAAGGAATTACAGCGATCGCAGCACAGACATAGTGTCTTTTGGGTCGGTTTGTATGGACAGTTATGGGTAAATGCAATGGAGTTTTGGACTGATTTAGCTCATGATTTGATGCGCTTAAAGCCCAATAAACTACCCTATTTTCAGAAGGGTCTACGTGCTATGACTCCTATCCAGTCTGCTTTATAGCTCCTTTGTCACCCCTTCAGTACTCTAACTTTTCTGCCAGAATCACCTCTGGTTCGTCGCTGACTTTCTGCTGCAACCAAGCTTGAAAATTAGGCTTTTTCATTACTTTTCCCTCTGCTGCAATTCATGCAATCTTACTTTTGCAGGTTCTTTGTCTCTATCTTTAATAGCGTCATCGTATTTTTTCATAAAGGCGTGCAGCATCACAAATCGCTGAGGAGTAGCAGCCGTTAAGATAAACCGTTAGATTACGGGAGTGCAACTTAGGCAATAAAAATGGTGCGTTATGGCTTTGCCTAACACACCCTACTATTGAATGGCAGTTACTATCTCAACTCAATTGTTCAAACTTAAATTTTCCTTTAATAAACTTGTTAAAATATTGACCTTTAGACGGTGCATTGTCTAAGTCTTCCTTAACACTAGGAGGTACTTTGAAATACTCGTAAACACTTCCACTATCAAATTCAATAGTTAGTGTTTGAGTTTTTGGCTCGTAGCTAAATTGCTTAATAACGCTGCCTTCGGGCTTGAGTAGAGGGAAGGCAATTACATCCCGAATACTGGCACTATCAGTTAATAACATTACCAACCGATCAATCCCAATCCCCAAACCACCCGTAGGCGGCATACCGTATTCTAAAGCTGTTAGAAAGTCTTCATCTACACCTTGGGCTTCTAAGTCGCCAGCAGCCTTTCTTTCAGCTTGGGCTTCTAGGCGTTCTCTTTGCTCGATGGGATCGGTAAGTTCTGAGAAGCTGTTGGCAGTTTCTCGCCCTACTATAAATAACTCAAATCTTTCCACCAAACCAGGTTGAGAACGGTGGGGTTTTGCTAAAGGCGAAATTTCTACAGGATAATCAATTACAAAGGTAGGTTGAATTAAATTAGCCTCTACTTTCTCTTCAAAAGCTAAATTCAGTAACTTACCAATTGATTGGGCTTCATCTACATCAGGAATAGCAGCATTTTTACTTGCTGTTTTTGCTTCTTCCAAAGTTTGGAACGAATTGAAATCCAAGCCTGTAACTTCTTTAACTAAATCGTGCATTGTCACCCGACGCCAAGGTAGTGTCAAATCTATAGATTCCCCTTGGTAGGTGATTTGCAATGTGCCGAGTACCTCTTGGGCAACAGTGGTAATAATCCCCTCTGTTAACGCCATCATATCGTTGTAATCGGCGTAAGCTTGGTAAACTTCAATCGTCGTAAATTCGGGATTGTGTCGAGTCGAAATTCCCTCATTGCGGAAAATCCGCCCCAATTCAAACACCTTTT
This sequence comes from Nostoc sp., assembly GCF_036916575.1. GTDB lineage: Bacteria > Cyanobacteriota > Cyanobacteriia > Cyanobacteriales > Nostocaceae > Nostoc. Next base: position 73,609 of record NZ_JBALGC010000004.1, on the reverse strand, counting down.
CAAAACCACCCACAATCAACCGCTTGAGATGGAGTTCTGTGGCAATTCGCAGATACAATTCCATTTCTAAGGTGTTGTGGTAGGTGATAAATGGACGTGCATCTGCACCCCCAGCTTCACTTTGCAGAACTGGCGTTTCAATTTCCAGAAAATCCTGCTGTTCTAAATAGCGACGAATACCCGCAGTAATTTGGGCGCGACGGCGGAAAGTTTGCCGCACTTGGGGGTTAACAATCAAGTCAACGTACCGCTGACGGTAGCGCTTGGCAACATCCGTTAATCCATGCCACTTGTCGGGTAGAGGCAACAGGGATTTAGTCAGGATAGTATATTGTTTAACGTAGACAGATAACTCGCCCTTTTCAGTCCGTTTAATAGTACCTTTGGCTCCCAGGATGTCGCCTGCATCTGTAAGTTGTTTCAAGTGATTAAAGGCATCAGCATCAATATCTGCCATGCTTTCTTGGATGCGATTTTTATCCAGATAAAGCTGAATTGTGCCGGTTTCATCTTGCAAAGTGAAGAAAGCCAATTTACCGAAAACGCGACGCGCCATAATGCGTCCGGCTATAGCAACTTCTAAATCAACTTCTTCACCGTTGGGTAAATCGGCAAATTGTTCTTGCAATTGGGCTGCATGATGGGTGGATTCCCAACGATATGCATAGGGATTCGTGCCTAGCTGTTTGAGTTGTTCTACTTTCTCCAGCCTAGCGGCTCGGATATCTTCTTCCGACATGGTAACGAACTAAAGAGGGCAAGATTAATTATAGATGCTGCAATCAAGTGGGGCGATTATCTGCAATCTTTACAAACTTCAAATTTGGTATTGCCATCAAACACTACCAAAAATTTGCTATCGGGTATTAAGCGTTGAATAACCCGCAAATAACCATCAGCATCCGATTGTGTTCGGAAACGAGCCAGAACAACTCGTTGCATATTGGCAAGCAAACGCACAACTAACCACCTATCGAGATCGTCTCGATAAGGCATAATAGATAAGTCTCCATTGAGTTTGGAGCAACAGCCAGTGCTGAGCTTTCCACGGGACGCACTGGCTTTTTGCTTTAGTCAAATCTTATCAGGAAAAAGATAAAAATAGCAAATTTAGTAATTATATCAAACTTAGCTGAATTTAAAACAAATATGAAACAAAAATGTGCCAAAACTGTTTCTAAATTGCAAATAGGGCAAGATTAATTTATAAATAGATGCTGCAAAAGTTAGCAGTAAAAGATATTTGTATATTTGTGCTTGAAAATGCGATCGCCAAACCAAATACAATGACACAAACTAGAGTGCGCTTGTGGACTGTAAACGAATATCACCGGATGTTTGAAACGGGTATTATCACAGCCGAGGAACGGGTAGAGACTTGCTCTAATTCCCTCTTTTTTAAAGCTTGTTATTACTAACATCAAATAAATTTTTTGCTTCGTTACTAACCCGCCTGAGAATAAATTCCGAAGCTCACCCCAAGAGGATGGTAGTCCAGCTAGAAAATATTATCCGCTTTTAGGAAATCCAAAAAAAACTAGAGTGGCAAAGTTAACTGGATTAGCAGTACTTTCAGTTCATCCAAGTAAGCAGGAAGAATTTTACTTTTGCCAAAATCTAGACTCTAATCCCAGTTTGTACAAAATTATCGTTTGACTGCTCATTTACGTTAATCTGTCAATGCATAAGTCCTGATAAAATTTGGTTGCTGGAATTCCTAACAACCAAAAAGATATCAGAAAATGAAAAAAATAACTAAAATCCTAGTAACTACCTTGGCATTTTATCTATGCTTTGGTGGAGCGGCAGAGGCTCGTAGCATTACTAGCATAAATCCGCCTACGGGGCCAGGTCAGGGGGATATATTCTGTACACAAGTTCAAACTCCCGTTAATACGCCATTTCCTAATAATGACAACAGCACAGCTGCAAGCCAGAATCAGATTCTCAACTTCCCTGGCTTATCTTGTACACCCAAAACCTTTCAAGCTATAGCTCCGATTGATACTCAATTGTTCGTTGAACCTTCAGGAGGGACAACAGAGTATTTTTTTACTGAAACAGCCGTAAATAATACTAACTCTACTTGGAACGGGTTTAGTTTTAAGATTGGCCTTGGAGTTAACGATAATTTCGGGCCGCCTGAGTTAATTCTTGTCCCCACTGGTACTGTAATTCCAACTTTCGACTTCAACGGTTTAAGCTCTGACCCTCAGCCTACCTCGTCTAAATTCACGCAACTGCTCCAAGACGGCTCTTTCGGTTTTGAATGGACTGGAGGATCTGTCGCTCCTGGTGAATCCGTGGATTTCACTTTTTCTGTTGATGTTGGCGATAATTTAAACGCAAACAATTCTTCTGGTTCCTTCACAATTCGTGAACTTCCTAGTGCTAAACCTGTTCCTGAACCCACTAACATTAATGGCGTTCTAATTATACTAAGTATACTCAGTTCAAGGTTAGCTCTCAAACATAAAAGTAAAGTAGCAATCACCGAACAAAGGTAGTGTTACGGAGCCTATAACCTATTAGATAGGCTGGATCTGGTGCATTAGGCTTGTCTAACGCACCCTAAAACAATTTACTCAGACCTTTTGATTCTGTCGATTTCTCGCTGTAATTCTTCAATTTGACGGCGCAAAGTCTCTGTTTCATTTGCGGAAGATTCAGCTGCAACATTTACAGAGCCGGAAGCAGGCGATCGCTGATAATTTCCTCGGCGAATTTGCTGATATTCTTCAGATACTGCCCACGCCCGTAAGTAATGCAAGCGTTCAACTGGAAAAGGATGGCTCAACATCATACCCTGAGCGCCATTGTACATTAAGAATTTATACACTTGATTCAATCCATCTTCATCCAGTGCCTGATAATTTTCTGACTGCTTGATAAATTCTTGTAAACTACATTCATTGGCATATTTGTTACTACCGCCAGAGAGCTTCATCATCGTTGACATCACAGGATTCAAGTCATCCATCACTAGAAGTGCGGCGCGATCTGAGGATAACTCGGCTTTACGCCGCCACTCAAAAAAGGCGTAAATCAAGCCTTGTGTTATAAGATTACCGATGCCGAAGGTCAATTCTCCCAAGGCAGAAGCAGCATTCATCGCCCACATCGCCATTTGAATTAAAATAGTATGACCACATTTAATATGCCCCAGTTCATGGGCTAGCACCGCCCGAATCTCGGCTTCGTCTAGTAAGTCTAGTATCCCTGTATTTATGACTATGTAAGGATTCTCTTGCCCCAGTGCATAGCTATTTGCTTGGGGATTTTGCGAGACAAACAGTGTCGGTTCTGGGTAAATGTCCAAATCTCGGACGCATTCCCGAAACATCTGGTAAATAGTGGAATATTGACGCGACCCGACTTGGATGGTGTTACCCATTAGATAGACTAATTGAGGGCGTTCGTAGACAAATTCCACAAATTTACGAGCGATTAAATCAAATCCCGGTAAATTTCGTAAAGCTTGCTCGGCTTGGCGATCTAGTGGATGCCTGAAGGCTTCGCTGGAAATTCCTGTGTAAGTTGGCATAATTCAGGGTATTGGGTGATTGGTCATTAGTCATTGGTCAAAACACAAAGGACAAAGCGCAAAGTCTGAGCGGAGGTTTCCTCCGTTGGCGTAGCTCGCCAAGGGCGAACAGAACTTTGTAAGAGAGGACAAATAACAAAGGACAACATAATAGAAATGGGGCAATTGGAAGTAAAAATCACTTTGTATGGAATTAAAAGCGTGTGATTGAGGCAGAAGTTCATTTGTCACTACATAACTTTTTGCGATCGCAGGCGGGGTTCCCTTCCTGGCCCCATCATTTGACGATGGCACGGTTGGTAGCACGCGCCTTGCGCTTGGGACGTAGCGCCCTAATTCAAGTAGGGGCAGTTTGTGGCTATCAAGGGCGGTATCGTACTAGTTTCGTAGCATCAGCCCTGATGTGGCATGGCCCTGTGATTATTGTTGCTCAAGAAGCGGTGCAGCAACTTCTACTGCGGGTGGAAATTCCCCGCCTACAGCAGTGGCTACCAGCCAACAAATCGATTAGGACAGGCGACGCTTGGCCTGGTGCCCAGTTCCAAGGGCTACTGTTGACCTCCCCAGAAGCTTGGTTAAGAGGACAATTTGCTGGTAGCGATCGCTTTCCCCCAGGCATCCCCACAATTATTGATGGGGTAGATGATCTAGAAGATTGGGTGCGTCATCAACTTACCCAAGATATTCAACCCGATGATTGGGATCAACTCATGCTAGCTTGCCCAAACCAAGCTGAGGCAATTCGCGAAGCACGGATACAACTGACACACGAACTTTTTCAGCATCCTGCTAATCCCTATGAGTGCTATCTAATTTCCCAGCCAGAAATAGAAATTTTAAACCGTCTCTATTCTGCTTTAGAGTCAGTACAAGCACTGCCAGAACCTTGGAAACAATTCTGGCAACAATTTCAAACCCTCGACGAAAATCTTCCCCCCCCTGCTCTCTTCTGGGCGACTATTGCCCATCGACAAGGTTTATTTTCTTTGCACTACGCCCCAATGGAATTAGGGGAAATACTCTCGCCCATTTGGCAGCGACAACCAGTAGTTTTAATTGGCAGCGCTATAGAACCGGAAACTGAGGCTCCTCTTTTCCAACAGCGCCTGGGTTTGGACGATTTAACTTGTCTGAATTTCTCTTCTGAAAGTCAAGCGGAAGCAATTCAACTGTATGTACCCTATAAGTTGCCCCTACCTAACACGCCAGAATTTCAAACGGCATTTATTCACAAAGTCCGTACACTGGTTTGTCTAAGTGCTACAGCACCAGGATTAACGGTTGTCTTAGTGGGGGATGTACCACTCAAGTCTCAAGTTGCAACAATTTTAGCCTCAGAGTTTGGTTCGCGGGTGCAAGTAGAAAAAACTTGTTTGGATGAAAATGGGATTTTGATTAGCGGTTGGGAATTTTGGCGAGAACATCAACGAGTCTTGCCTGCACCTCATCTGTTAATTATTGCTACTTTGCCCCTACCATCTTTGGAAAATCCTCTGGTAGCTGGTAGGGTAGCTCGTTATAAGCGATCGCATCAAGATTGGTTTCGTTTATATTTGTTGCCAGCAGCTTTGAATGAATTACAACGGGCGATCGCTCCAGTAAGAGAAAGTCAAGGTATCGTGGCTTTGCTTGATAGTCGCGTGGTTAACCGTAGCTACGGCGCTCAAATTCTCGCTGCTTTAAGTCCTCTGGCACGCATTAATTATCTCGATCCCAGTCTGTTTTCTAATACTAGTGAAGAAAATTCTGCCTAAAGTTCAGTTATCAATGGCCAATGACGCCACTTGCTTTAAGTCGGCAGAGCCGGACGCCAGTCGCTCATGGGGGAAACCCCCTGTTCCCGCGCTGGCTCCCCAACGCAGTGGCTCCCCAATGCCCCATGACGCCAGTTGCTTCTCCTGTCAAAGACGCTGGGCGAATAACGGATAGCGCAATACGCTTGGGTTAAGAATTTCTTCCTTCTCTTTGCGTCCTTTGCGTCCTTGGCGGTTCGTTAAAAAAATTGATTTGAAGAAAGAGTTTTAGCCTTAACCCAAGCGTATTGACGAATAGCGCAGCGTTAGCGAGTCCTCTCCCAAGGGGAGACGCCAAGGGCGAACGAGCGTCGGCAACCTCCCCAACGCACTGGCTCCCCAATGCCCAATTTAAATTTTGTCAACCAAAGTGCGATCGTTTAAAAGCAAGCACTATTATCAGCTTATGAAGGTGATGTAATTCATCGCCTTTGGAGTAGCCATCATTCCTGGCAAGATAAATTTAAAACCTAAGTAAAATTTGAGTTGCTGATTATGGGTGAAGCAAAGCGTCGTAAAACCAGACTAGGGGAAACATACGGTCAAGAGACTCGGATCTTGCCTTGGCTTCCCATCACAAAAACTCAAGCCGAACTATTTGTCAGTTGGACTACTCGTGGTGCGTGGATAGGCATTGGCCTTATGGTTATAGGATGGGTAACTATTCGTTTTATCGGCCCCGCCTTCGGTTGGTGGCAAATAGTCTCATAAATCCTGCTGTTAGTCTTCTTACTCGGTGAGCTACTGCCCAAAGAGGGACTGGGGACTAGTACCGCAAGGCGGAAGTTAAAAGTCAAAAGTAAAAAGTCAAAAGAATTATATTCCGGGCTTTTGCGCCATTTTGAATGGTTGCTCGTCTTGTAAAGTGACGCTCCTCTGTTACAAAGTGACGCTCCTCTCTTACAAAGTTCTGATCCGAGGAAGCCTCGGCTCAGACTTTGCGCTGCGTCGCTCTAAGCGTACCCCTGCTCTTAAGCAAGCTACGCGTTAGCGTCTCTAAGAGTTGCTATGCCGTAGGCTTTACGCTGCGCTAACTGATGCCTACGGCGGGCTACGCCAACCGATAGCGCAGCCTCTTCTCTATGAGACGCTCCGCGAACGAGTCCGCGAGCGTCGGAAGCGTCTCGTAGAGAAGGCGGGCTACGCCAACGGCGAGAACCGCCGCTCAACGCCAGTTCCTTTAAGTGGGGGAACCCCACCAACGGACTGGCTCGACTTTGCGCTATTTACGTGCCCGCTGTACTAATATCTTGCCTCGTTCTCAATCTCCGACTGGAATGCTAATGGGAGGGTTTGCCTCTTGACTTGCGGCAGCAGTCCAATCAGGAGCATTAAGAGCCAACTGGAGCTCCACGTCTTGGGTCTATCTTTGTAGTATGTAAAGAAGCACTTTTGACCTGAGATTATGCCCTTTTCTGAAAAACCCCTCGCTTACCCATCCAGCCACAAGAGCAATCAAGTCGATAACTACCACGCTACTTTAGTCGCAGATCCATACCGTTGGTTAGAAGATGCTGACTCTGAAGAAACAAGGACTTGGATTGAGGCACAAAATCAAGTTACTTTTGGCTACTTGAGTGAAATTCCTAGCAGGGAAAAAATTAAACAGCGCCTCACCAAACTTTGGGATTATGAAAAATATGGTATCCCTTTTAAAGAAGGCAAATCTCTGCCAGACGGTTCCACCGAACGCTACTTTTATTTCAAAAATGACGGACTGCAAAACCAAAGTGTCCTCTACACCCTAAAAACCCTCGACGACCAACCCAAAGTTTTACTCGACCCCAATAAACTTTCAGAAGATGGCACTGTTGCTCTTTCAGGATTGTCTATTAGCGAAGATGCTAAACTTTTAGCATACGGTTTATCCGCCTCTGGTTCTGATTGGCAAGAGTGGAAAGTTCGCGATGTTGAGACTGGTGAAGACCTGCAAGACCACCTGAAGTGGATTAAATTTTCTGGTGCATCGTGGACACATGATAATCAAGGTTTCTTTTACAGTCGCTACGATCAGCCGAATGAAAAAACTCAATTAGAAGATGTTAACTATTATCAAAAGCTATATTATCATCAACTAAGTAAACCCCAATCAGAAGATGTACTAATTTATCATCGTCCTGACCAAAAGGAATGGGGTTTTAGTGGCGGTGTTACTGAAGATGGAACCTATCTAGTAATTTCAATTTGGCTGGGAACTGACTCCAAGAATTTATTTTTCTACAAAGATTTGACTAACCCTAATGCGGAAGTCGTAGAACTAATTAACCAGTTTGAGGCAGATTACAGCTTTATTGACAATGATGATAGCGTGTTTTATTTCCGCACGGATTTAAATGCACCACGCGGACGAGTTATTGCCATTGACACCAAAAACCCTACGTCAGAAAATTGGCGAGAAATCATTGCCCAATCAGCAGAAACGTTGGAAAGTGTCGGTATACTCAATAACCAATTTGTTGCTGATTACCTCAAAGATGCTCACAGCCAAATTAAAGTTTTTGACCTCAAAGGTACGTTTATTCGTGAAGTAGAACTACCTGGACTCGGTTCAGCCGGAGGCTTTGGAGGGAAGCGTAATGATACCGAAACTTTTTATAGTTACACCAGTTTTACCACACCAGGAACTATCTATCGCTACGATATGGTAACTGGTAAAAGTACCGTTTTCCGCCAGCCAGAGGTAGATTTTAATCCTGATGATTACGAGACAAAACAAGTCTTTTATCAGAGCAAAGATGGTACGAGAGTGCCAATGTTTATTACCCATAAAAAGGGCATTAAATTAGATGGAAATAACCCTACTTATCTTTATGCTTATGGCGGTTTTAATGCCTCAATGACACCTGGTTTTTCTGTAAGTCTTTTGGTATGGATGGAGATGGGTGGTGTCTATGCTATGCCCAATATCCGCGGCGGTGGAGAATACGGCGAAGAATGGCATCAAGCAGGAATGAAGGATAAAAAACAGAATGTCTTTGATGACTTTATTGGCGCAGCTGAGTGGTTGATTGCTAACAAATATACTAAGACTGATAAGCTGGCGATCGCAGGTGGTAGTAACGGCGGCTTATTGGTGGGTGCTTGCATGGCACAACGTCCCGATTTGTTTGGTGCAGCTTTGCCAGCAGTCGGCGTTATGGATATGTTGCGGTTCCACAAATTTACCATTGGTTGGGCTTGGACTTCCGAATATGGTTCAGCAGATAATTCAGAAGAGTTTCCAGCGCTGTATGCTTATTCGCCACTACACAACATCAAACCAGATACAGCTTACCCAGCAACCTTAATTACCACAGCTGATCATGACGATCGCGTTGTCCCTGCTCATAGTTTCAAATTTGCCGCAGCTTTACAAGAGGCTCACGCAGGTGATGCACCAACACTAATTAGAATTGAAACTAAAGCAGGACATGGTGCGGGTAAACCCACGGCTAAGATTATTGAGGAAGCCGCAGACAAATGGGCTTTTTTGGTGCGTACTCTGAATGTTGAAGTTTAGACTAATATGATTGTCTCACGCAAGTGTCCTTGCTTTTGCGTGAGATTTTGTCTGCAATCCGAGGGTGAGTCTCAATATTAATAGATGAGTTAAAATTAAATCAATAACTCTAAGCAAATATTAACTATGAGATGGGAAGAAGTTTGTGAACACAAACAATTACAAGATTTACCTTTCAAAATTGAATTAAATAAATGGGGTCAAATCGTAATGAGCCCAGTCAAAATTAAACATTCTTTTTATCAAGGAAGAATCCAACGTTTATTAGAATCTTTCTTGAATACAGGAGAAGTAATGCCAGAGTGTGCTATCAACACATCAGACGGTGTGAAAGTTGCTGATGTTGTCTAGTGTTCAGAAGAACGATTTTCTCAAATTGAAGATGAAGTATCAGCATTTATTGCACCAGAAATTTGTGTTGAAGTCAAATCCAGTGGTAACATTTTGGAAGAAATGGAATTTAAAAGAAATTTATATTTAGAAGCTCAAGCCGTTGAAGTATGGTTATGCAATGAACAAGGTCAAATGAAATTCTATAATGAGCAAGGTGAATTAGGGGAATCTTTGTTAGTTTCTAACTTTCCTAAGCACATTAAACGGTAATTGTAGAGAAAATGGGAGAGAGCGTAGTTTACCGCCGTAGGCATCGCCTAAATTACCTATTTTTAAAATACATCTTAAAACTATTCATCAACTCTACTTCGATGCTGAATCAAAATAATCGTTACTTGATTTAAGTCATCATTTATTTGAAGCAATAAGGCTGGAGAGAAACAATTATTTCCCTACACCCTTACGGCTTTCCTGCATTTTAGTAAAAAGAAAGTTTAATTTCTTTATCCCTCTTGTGCTTAAAACTGGACAAATTGGGCTGTCCCATTCAGATTGATTATTGTATAAAGTTGTTTCTGCTGTTGGTTTAATTTAGGAATCGTAGAAGAACGATTGAATGTTGTGATTCCGTTAGTTACAATTTTTACTTCGTTGCCCAATCCAATTTTTACACGGGGTATGAGCAAGCTAAATGTGGTGTACTCACCATTTACCGTTTGTTTAATAGTCACAGTCACTAGTGTACCAATTTCCGTTTCTACAGTACGGATCTCCTTTTCTCCTTGAAAGTTTAATGTCTGTTTTTGGTCTTTATATTGGAAAGAGGGCTTGCCAATAAAGCTTGTTGTTGAGTAATTAATACTGACTTTCTCACCTTTTAAATTATACCCTGTGAAACTATACAAGTCCGGTGTGTTTTCTTCTAAGGCATGAGATTGTAATACAGGTATTCCTGCTAAGGTTATACCTAATGTGAATGATGCAATTAAGTTTATTGTTTGCATATTTTCAAAAGTTATTGCTAGTTTGACGAAGATATCTACCCTGATGGGATGACAATAGTAATTAAACCTATTATAAAGGTAAATATTCCGAAAAACTTGTCAAATGGAACACATTGCAATCGTTGTTAATATACTTGTAACAATTTGTAACACGCCGTAAAATTACATCTGTATTGAAAATAGGGAATAAGTGGCAATAAAGAGAGAAAGGAATTTTTATACCCTTGATGTGGGCAATTGCTCGTAGGTGTCTTGCAAATAGGTAAACTTGAAAAACGACTATTACGGCATGGCAGAAATAAAGCTACCATTGAAAATGGTGAAAAAGCTGAAAATGTAAGTCTTTTGACTTTTTCAAACCGACACTAGAGTTTTGTTTTATAATTAGAGATTTTGAATTTTGCATTGCTTATGAAGTTACGCCTATATATGCTTATCGGGTTTTTACTTAGCCTTCTGCTAAGTATTGTGCCTTTTTCGGGCAATTTCACCAATGCTGCAACACCGACAGCAGTCGCACCTGTATCTGCTCTCTCATTCACCCAAGGGGTACAAAAAACGGTATTGGACAACGGCTTAACAGTGCTAACTAAGGAAGTCCATACCGCTCCAGTAGTGAGCGTACAAGTTTGGTATAAAGTTGGTTCACGTAACGAGGTTAAGGGAGAGAATGGCATTTCTCACCAGCTCGAACATTTGATGTTCAAGGGTACAACTGACCGTCCAGTGCAGTTTGGACGGTTGTTTAGTGCCTTGGGTAGCCAGTTCAATGCCTTTACCAGCTATGACGAAACAGCTTACTTTGGCACAGTGCAACGAGACAAACTCGAAGCATTGTTGACACTAGAAGCCGATCGCATGGAAAACTCCTTAGTTGGGCCTGAGCAACTGACAAGTGAAAAGCGGGTGGTAATCTCCGAGTTACAAGGGTACGAAAATTCACCAGGCTATCGTCTGAATCGGGCAGTGATGCGAGATGCTTTCCCTACCAGAGCCTATGGCTTACCTGTGGGAGGCACAAAAGCAGATGTAGAAAAATTCACGGTAGAGCAGGTGCGGAATTATTACCAAACCTACTACAGCCCAGAAAATGCCACGTTGGTGATTACAGGGGATTTTGCCACAGAACCTGTACTCAAAGTAGTAAAAGAAACTTTTGGTAAGTTATCGCAACGAGTAAAAGAGGACAAGGTACTTGATGATGCAAGGAAAGCACTTGATAATTTCTCTGCATCTTCTTCCCTCGCCGACGCTTCCCCAGCTACCCCTGTTGCGAAAAAAGCACCGATTGTGCTCAAGCAGCCTGGAAGTGCAGCATTGCTACAAGCTATCTATCCTTTACCAGACATTAAGCATCCCGATGTGCCAGCAATTGATGTGATGGATGCCATCCTCACAGGTGGACGCAGCTCTCGGCTTTACCAAGCGTTGGTGGAATCTGGACTTGCTAGTTCAGTGAGTGGGGGTGCTGCCGAACTCATCGAACCAGGTTGGTATGAAATTAATGCTACGGCGGCTCCAGGTCAAGAGTTAGGGAAAATTGCCCAGGTGCTCCAGGAATCTTTAGCAAAATTGCAACAGCAACCCGTCACTACAGAAGAGTTGAACCGAGCGAAGACGCAACTGCAAGCCTCCTTAGTCTTGGGTAACCAAGACATTACTAGTCAAGCTAGCCAATTAGGATATAACCAAACTGTCGCCGGCGATTATCGTTTTATTGAAAAGTATCTGGCGGCGATCGCTAAAGTCACCCCAGCCCAGGTGCAGCAAGCAGCAAAAACTTACCTCAATCCGGCTAAACAAACCATTGGCTTCTTTGAGCCAACTCAACCAGATGGTAAACCAGGAACTTCCAGCGCTGGTTCTGGTCGCACGGTGGAAAATTTCAGCCCCGGTAAGCCTGTAGATCCAGCAGAACTGGCAAAATATCTCCCACCAGCCACATCAGCTACGGATTCGGGTAAACAATCATTACCAGAAGAGTTTACTTTAAATAATGGTTTGCGGGTTCTGCTGTTAAGCGATCGCAACCTCCCCACAATTAACCTGAGTGGACAAATTGACGCCGGTACTGAATTTGACGGCAATCAAAAAGCTGGATTAGCGAATTTAACTGCGAACAACTTAATGAATGGAACGCAGACTAAAAATGCTCTTACCCTAGCAAAAACCTTAGAAGACCGAGGAGCCGATTTGAACTTCGGTGCCAGCCGCGAGGGAGCTAGTATTAGCGGTCAGGGACTTTCAGCAAATCTGCCGATATTGATTCAAACTCTAGCAGATGTGTTACAAAACGCCACTTTCCCAGCCGACCAGTTAGAACTGAGTCGCCAGCGGGCACTGACAAGTCTCAAAGTCCAGCTAGATGACCCCAGAGGACTGGGACGACAAGTATTTCAGCAAGCAATTTACCCAGAAAATCATCCATTCCACAGCTTTCCCACGGCCGAGAGCTTAAAGAGCGTTACTCGTGATGATTTGCTTGGCTTCTACCAGACACACTACCGACCAGATACCACAACGATCGCTTTAGTAGGAGACTTTGATCCAGTTAAGGTAAAAGCTTTGCTGAATCAGGCGTTTGGCAAATGGCAAGCCACAGGTAAGCTACCTGTTCTTAAAATAGCGTCCATATCATTACCGCAAACTTTAACACGTCTAAATAAACTAATTCCGGGTAAAACAGAAGCTGTTACTTACATTGGCTACAACGGCATCGCTCGGAAAGACCCACGTTATTATGCGGCACTGGTGCTAAATCAAATTTTGGGTGGTGATACCTTATCGAGCCGTTTGGGTACAGAAGTGCGCGATCGCCAAGGTCTGACCTACGGTATCTATAGTGGTTTTGCCGCCGGAATCAATCCTGGCCCGTTCTTGATTCAGATGCAGACTGCTCCTGGAGATACCCAAAAAGCGATCGCCAGTACTCTGGCTTTACTCAAACAGTTGCGCGAACAAGGTGTAACTGAGGCTGAATTCAACGCAGCAAAACGCTCAATTACCAATAGCTACCCCGTGGATTTAGCTAATCCCAGTGATGTATCAAGCATCATTTTGGATAACGCTGTCTTGGGACTTTCACGATCAGAAATCCGAGACTTCCCCCAGCAGATTCAAGCAGTCACTATGGCTCAAGTACAAAAGACAATTGAGGATTTTATTAAGCCAGAAAATCTGATAATTGTCACCGCCGGACCTGGAGATACTGTACCTAAGATTGGATCGTAATTTCATATAAAGGCGCAAAGATATGCTTTGCGCCTTTATATGTTGGCTGAGATTAGACCTTTTACTTTTATTCGGATTTTTCTCAGCAGTCTATTCAGCAATACCGTTTGCGGAAAGGCTTGACCTAAGTGTATTGCCATATATTACTAATTGCGATCGCCTAAAATTTATCAAAACTTTTTTTAGATTATACTCTAGGGAAAAATTAAAAATATATTAAGTAAATTAAGCTCTAAAATTAAGTAATTAAACCGGATATCAATTATTTATATTAAATTATAAATTGATAAACTTTCAGTGTAAATATCAAAGACGGAGCTATAAAATTACGTTATTTTTAGAATGTCCGCATACAGTCAACCACAATTGTGAAAAGTCGAGAACATATTGATCCTATTTTTGAACAACTTTTTTCTCAGATTAGTCCGGAAATAGCAGACTCTTTCACTGATGAGCAACTAAAAGCCATACAAAAAGGTTTCGGCTCTCAAGTTGGGGCTCGTCATTTTTTAGATATAAGATTTTCACTTCCTATTCCCGGGCTACGATTTTATCTAGTTTTATTAACAGGTTCGGAACGTCGTTCGCAACAGCGCTTGCGAAATGAAAAAGGCAGATATCCTCTTTTCAAGACAGGCAATATCATATTCTTAATAGGATTTTTAACTATTCTATTGAGTTCTAGCTTCACTATTTTCTCTTTTTTCTGGTCTTCACTTACTTCCATCTCCACTTCGCCTCACCCTACATCTATTCCTTGGATTTTTGATAAATCTGAATGCGAACACACTAACAGAACTTGGCGTGATCAAAAGTGTTGGGATGATGAACACAGTCCTATGTTTTAAAACCTATTCGCACCGACAATAAAAACAATATGCCTAGAAACCGTTTAACTAAATATTCGTCCAAAAATGACACTTTTCTACAACAGTTTTCCGTCCGCATTCCCCCTCAAGTAGTAGCTACCTTTACCGATGCCCAATTGACAGAATTACAAAAGGTATTTAGGGAACGGGTTAACAAGCGTCATGCTGTAGATATTAGGCTTTCTATCCCATTCATTAAAAAGCGCTTTTATCTAGTTTTTTTACTTGGCAAGGAAAAGAGATTAAAACAGAACAGAAAAGCTCCAATTTTCACACCTGTAAATAATATCTTCCTAATCGGATCTTGTCTGGTATTAATAACTTTTTTGCTTGGTGCGCTCTACATAATTGAAATGGTATTGGGAATTAATACCTTTCCCAAGAAAGAAATCCAAGAGTTTGTCAAGTATTTAATGGACAGTTTTTCGATTTAGTATCGGTGCATCTACCTTTTGATATAAATTTTTAAGATAAAATGTCTTTGCATATCGCCTAACTTTATACCTTAAAATAACTTGTTAAAATCTCCTTTTAAAAATTATTGATAACTATCTTTTATTGTTATTATTCACTCCTAATTAGAAAGCAAATCCTTAATTATTTTGCCTAAGTTTTCAATTCCATTATCTATGTCGATTAAGTCGATGTATTTTAATGTACCAGATTTAGCTAACTTTTTAGCTCGCTCATCGTCATCGGTAGCCTGTCCACATAAGGCATCTGTAAGTATATCTGCGGTTCTACCACTACCAGCAATCACAACAACTAACCTTCCAATATTAACGCTAGAAAATGCATCCTCAAAGGTAATCTCACCACCGTTCAAAAGTACAGTCAGCGAAGCTGCGTTATTGGTCGAATCTTCTGGGTGGAGCGGCGGTTCTCGCCGCTCTGTTAGCGCAGCCTCTTCTCTACGAGAGGCTACGCCAACGACGCAGCGAAAAGTCGAGCCAGCGCCTTGGGTGGGTTAAGAGACCTGTGGCGACTGGCGTTGGAGCGGCGGGAACCGCCGTTAGCGCCACGCAAAGCGAGTCCGCGTACTCGTGCAAAGAAGCAAGCTACGCGTAGCGTCTCGTAGAGAGCGTCTCTGAACTTTTCAAGACAGGAGCGTCACTTTTCAAGACAGGTATCAGAACTTCGGGAAGATGAGGAGGATTTTGCTCCCTGAACTCGCCCTACTATCCCTTATACCCTATCTCGCCTCAACAAATAACTTTCCTTAGCTGCTACACCGGCTTGAAATATATGGTTTTTAACATTGCTCGACCATCTGTCGTTATTTCTGCATTCTTACAGGTCGCCAGAAGGGTTGACGAGCCTGATTCTGGATTGGCTTTGTTGCTTTCAATCTCACTGATGAAGTATCCAGACTCCTTAAGACGATTTAGTAACTCAAGCAATTCTTCTCGATTAACCTGTTGACCCTCGAAGTCCTCAGCAAAAAAGCTAACATCTCGCTGCCCTTCCTCATCGTGTTTAATTTTATTGAGCAGGACGTAGACGATTTGATCCGGTAGGTTATCTGTTGGTGTCAGATCAAGTGACATAGAATACTCCTAAAAATCATAAACTAAATATTATTCTATAGCTATTAAGAATCTTTATCAACAAATAATTTATTATTAGCCGAGAATCTAAGAAGCATCTACCTCATAAACTAATTTATGATTGAGGAAACTTGTCAACAAACACTAAAACGTTGAGTTGAGCTTGCCAACGGGAAGCAGCCAACACCAACTTCCTCCCTTTGCAAGTAGGAATTGAGCGTAGGCGTAGCCCGCCGTAGGCATCGCTCCTCTGTTCAGAGTCATGGCTGAGATGATAAAAGCGATCGCTTAACAATGGCGCAAAAATTCTATGGGTTGGCACTTTGGATTTCAACTTTACCCACAAGACTTACCTGCTCTGCCTCCTGCTGTTTTTTAGTTAGTCGAACATCACGTGAAACTGACAATCCCACCGCCACTTGCCCACTTTTTACACCGTCCCCTGTCTTTGTATATTCCCAACTTCTGACTCAGAATTTCCTCCGCTGTTATACTGAAACGCTCAACTTTGTCTCACAGAGGAGTGATCGCAGAAAACTCAATTAACGCAGGTTCAAAAAGCAAGGTTATGATCATTAATGCATTAATCGAGCTTGGGTCTAATAATAAATAAGTTGGCACAAATAAACCTCCATACTGCAAAGACGATTAATTGCCTCTGTAAAACAGTCAAAAACCA
The DNA here is from genome assembly GCF_036916575.1 of Nostoc sp. Lineage (GTDB taxonomy): Bacteria > Cyanobacteriota > Cyanobacteriia > Cyanobacteriales > Nostocaceae > Nostoc. Next base: position 57,110 of record NZ_JBALGC010000004.1, on the reverse strand, counting down.
TTGAACTATAGACTTTAGGCATGGACACTTGACTGTTACTTGGGTGCTACATCCAACCCAAATCAGCCGTTGTACAAACTTCCATAAGGATAATTGAAGTGACTAAGACTAATTCAGACTTTCTTACCTCCAGTGATCCAGTGATCGCGGAGTTAATCAACGACGAACTACAGCGTCAGCGAGACCACTTGGAGTTGATTGCTAGCGAAAACTTTACCTCCGCCGCTGTACTGGCGGCTCAAGGTTCGGTACTGACAAATAAATATGCTGAGGGATTACCTGGTAAACGCTACTATGGCGGTTGTGAGTTTATCGACAAAATCGAGCAACTAGCGATCGACCGCGCTAAACAGATATTTGGTGCGGCTCATGCGAATGTGCAACCCCATTCTGGCGCACAAGCCAATTTTGCAGTCTTCCTATCGCTGCTGGAACCAGGGGACAAAATTATGGGGATGGATTTGTCTCATGGGGGACATCTCACCCACGGTTCACCTGTAAATGTTTCAGGTAAGTGGTTCCAAGTTAGCCACTACGGTGTCAGCCAACAAACAGAACAACTTGACTACGACCAAATTCGGGAGCTGGCGCTGAGGGAGCGTCCTAAGCTGCTGATTTGTGGTTATTCGGCTTATCCCCGGATAATTGATTTTGAAAAGTTCCGTAGCATTGCTGATGAAATCGGCGCTTACTTACTTGGCGATATTGCCCACATTGCTGGTTTAGTTGCTAGTGGTCTTCATCCTGATCCCATTCCTCATTGTCATGTAGTAACAACAACTACACATAAGACTCTACGCGGGCCTAGAGGTGGTTTAATTTTGACTGGTGACGCAGAACTAGGTAAAAAGCTAGATAAATCTGTTTTTCCTGGCAGCCAGGGCGGGCCATTAGAACATGTCATTGCCGGTAAGGCAGTGGCTTTTGGAGAAGCCCTGAAGCCTGAGTTTAAAACCTATTCTGCCCAAGTGATTAAAAATGCTCGTGCTCTGGCAGAACAATTGCAAAACCGGGGTTTAAAATTAGTGTCAAATGGCACTGATAATCATTTAATCCTCGTGGATTTACGTTCTATAAGTCTCACTGGTAAGCAAGCGGATCAGCTAGTCAGTACTGTGAATATTACTGCTAACAAAAACACTGTTCCCTTTGATCCGCAATCGCCATTTGTGACCAGTGGACTGAGGTTAGGTTCGCCGGCAATGACCACACGGGGCTTGGGAGTATCAGAATTTACCGAGATTGGAAATATTATTAGCGATCGCCTGCTTTCTCCAGATTCCGAGGTAGTTACCCAAGATTGTCAGCAACGGGTAGCAGCATTGTGCGATCGCTTCCCCTTATATCCTCACCTAGAAATTCCTGTGCCAGTCCTAGCCTGAGATGATAGTTAAGAGTTAAGAGTTAGGAGTAATGAGTTTTAAGTTTTAAACTCCTACCAGCCTTACCCTGAGATGAGAGTTAAGAATTAAGAGTTAGGAGTGATGAGTTTTAAGTTTTAAACTCCTAACTCCTACCATCCTTAGCCTGAGATGATAGTTAAGAGGAATGAATTTTAAGTTTTGAACTCTAACTCCTAACTCCTAACTTTTAACCGGAGGCGGAGCGTCTCCAACTCCGCTTCTAACTCCTAACTCCTAACTATTCCTTCCAATGAGTGCAGAAATTATTTGTGTTGGTACTGAACTGCTGTTGGGAGATATCCTCAACGGCAATGCTCAATTTTTGGCGCAACAATTAGCGCAGCTAGGTATCCCCCACTACTATCAAACAGTGGTTGGGGATAATCCAGAGCGGTTGAAGCAAGTTATAGAAATTGCTATTTCCAGAGCGCAAATTCTCATTTTCACTGGTGGACTCGGCCCGACACCAGATGACCTCACCTGCGAAACGATCGCCGATTTTTTTAAAGTCCCGTTGGTAGAACGCTCTGACATCATCGAAGACATAATCCAGAAATTCGGCCAACGTGGTCGGGTTATGTCACCAAGTAACCGCAAACAGGCTTTGATTCCCCAAGGTGCAGAAATTCTACCCAACCCCACTGGGACAGCACCCGGTATCATTTGGCAACCCCGTCCTGAAATCACGATTTTTACCTTTCCCGGTGTTCCCAGTGAAATGCATCCGATGTGGGAAGAAACAGCCGTCCCATTTCTCAAAAGTCAGGGTTGGGGTAAAGAAATTATTTATAGCCGGAGTTTAAAATTTTGGGGTATTGGTGAATCTGCTTTAGCGGAAAAGGTTGCTTCCTATTTGAAGTTGCCAAATCCCACAGTAGCCCCTTATGCAGGTAAGGGGGAAGTAAGATTGCGAGTTTCTGCTAAAGCAAATTCAGAAGCAGCAGCAGAAGCCTTAATTGCGCCCATTGAGAAACAAATTAAAGAAATCGCCGGACTAGATTTTTACGGCATCAATGATAATACCCTTGCTTCCGTGGTTGGTCAGTTGTTGCTTGCATCAAAAGAAACGCTTTCAGTGGCAGAATCTTGCACTGGTGGCGGACTGGGGCAAATGTTGACTGAGATTTCTGGGAGTTCTGATTACTTTTGGGGTGGAGTAATTTCTTATGACAATTCGGTGAAGGTTGGGCTGCTGGGGGTTAACCAGGAAGATTTAGATAAATTTGGGGCGGTAAGTGCTACCGTTGCAGAGCAAATGGCAATTGGAGTTAAAACCCGCCTTGCAACAACTTGGGGATTGAGTATCACTGGTATTGCTGGGCCAACTGGAGGGACAGATACTAAGCCGGTGGGTTTAGTTTATGTTGGTTTGGCTGGACCAAAGGATGAAGTGGCAAGTTTTGAGTATCAGTTTGGTACAGTGCGAGGTCGAGCTTTAATTCGTCATGTGAGTGCGAATGCAGCGTTGGATAATCTGCGCCGGAAGTTGTTGACGAGGTAGCAGATATGTTAATCTTGTCATACAAATGTATGACAAGACATAACGATGCGAATAAATGCCCGATTAGATGACGAGTCTGCTGACAAACTAGCCTATATTCAACAGCAGACTAATCAGGCAGTAACAGATGTGATTAAGTCTGCCCTTGAATTGTACTACCAACAACTTCAGCAGCAGCAAAAGAATCCTTTCTCAATGTTGACCCAAACAGGCTTTATTGGTTGCGGTGAGGCACATCCGGATCTGTCTGTAAATTACAAATCAATTTTGAGAGATGGCTTAAAAGCTAAGTATGGTTATCGTTGATACTGGCTTTTGGTTAGCATTGGCAAATCGCAATGACTCGTACCACACTCAAGCAGTAATGGTACTTGCCAATCTCAATGAACCTCTGATTACGACTTGGCCTGTTGTTACAGAAACTTGTTATTTACTCTTAACAACAATGGGCGATCGCGCCCAAGTAAGTTTCATTAATAACTTATTTTTAGGGGTCTTTACGGTTTTTGATTTGCAATCCCATCATGGTAAACGTATTTGTGAACTGATGGAAAAATATGCGAACTTACCAATGGATCTTGCCGATGCTTCGCTAGTGGTTTTAGCAGAACACTTGGGGCATGGAAGAATTTTGTCGATAGATTTTAGAGATTTTAATGCTTACCGATGGAAAAACCACCATCCGTTTGAAAATCTGATGCAGTTGGAGGTTTAATCATGTAGCTATGAGCAAAACTCCCATCCTTCAACCAAATCACTCATATACTTTCAGAAGCTATTTTGAGATGTCATTCGAGCCAGAAGACATACTGGCTGAATTTGGCTATTCTTTAAAACGTTCCTCTCTCAATCAACAAAAGTCCAGCATTGAATTAGACAGACTTGCAAATCTAAAATCTAGGATTGAGGAGAGTTTGCCATATATTAGTTTGACTAGTGAGGCAGCCCGCAGAGAGTTACTAATTGCCCCAATTTTATTGGATGTTGTTCATTACACCCGCGCCCAACTTAGAATCGAATATCCTTTAATTGTTACAGAACAGTTAAAAGGTTCCCTTGACTATTATCTCCATGCAGACCATAAACTCTTAGTTGTGGAAGCTAAAAATGCTGATTTGGCAAGAGGCTTTACCCAGCTTGCTGTAGAACTGATTGCGATCGATGCATGGACTGATTCTCAAGAGCCAAATTTACAGGGAGCTGTTTCTACAGGGGATATCTGGCAATTTGGTCTATTGAATCGAGAAAGTAAACAAATAACTCAAAACCTAAATTTATATCGTGTTCCTGCTGATATAGAAGATTTAGTTCGTATTTTGGTGGCGATACTGGGTTAAAGATGAAACACTATCACATTAATATTTTCTACAATGAAGAAGATAAGGGCTATATTGCTGATATTCCTGATCTGAAATACTGCTCAGCATTTGGTTCAACTAAAGAAGCGCTTCGTGAAGTCTTGCAAGTAAAAGCAGGGAAAACTAATTCCTGAAGCGAGATATCGTCCTACAATTTACCAGATAACTTCATGATTAGCAGAGAGGCGATCGCACTTTTGTATAGAGATTGCGATCGCCTAATTTTTACCTTAGCTTATTCTATTATTCAAATTAATCACTGTTTTATTAAAAGTAAGGTTCTGAATCATCATTATATTTGTTGAAAGCCTGATTAACTAAAAACATTACATCTTCCAGTTGATCTAATGATGAAAATCTTACTTCAATATTACCATTACCCCAACGTCCAACGTTTGTTACATCTTTGCACAATCCCTTATGGTCATTAATTTTCTTAAATTCTAAATTTAAATATAAACGAAGACTACTTTTTTGAGGTACAATATCGACAAAGTTTGTTGTAGATTTATAGGCTATGTAAAGTTTTTTAAACTCTTCTCTAACTGATGCATCAATATTTAAAATTCGTTTACGAATAGCGTCAAATAGTTTCAAAGTTTCTCCTTGAAGAGTATCAGCATGATGGCTACGAGGTGTCTCAGATATAAGTGCCTGTGCTAGCTCCGTTTGATGATAATTCATGTAGCTGCTTGAAGCCCAGCCTCTGAATACTTGATTGGCATAGCGAATAGCACTATGCCATGCTTCTAAAAATTCTTCTGGTAGGCTAGTTTCATAATCCCATTCTATCCAAACCAATTTAATATCTCTATCTCCAGCCCAACGGTTAGAAATAGTTTCTACCTTATAAATACCCATTAGTTCAATATTACTATATTGCTCAAAATCAATAGCGAATACAGCTTCTACTGCATTTGAATTGCGCTTCAAGCGTAATACCAGCCACTGACCTAAATTAACAGAAATAGCTTTTTCTTTTCGATAATTAATTGATAGAATTTTCCCTATCTTGTCGTATCCTACATTATCTACAACTTTTTGAATATATTCTTTTGCAGTAGTTAAAAGTTTAATATTTGGGAAAATATCTGAAATTACTTGATTGAAATCTAAGTTTTGATTGTCTAAATTAACTACTGAGAAAGCCCAAGCTTTAATAGCAATATCTGCTAATGATACTGCTCTGTTATTGATTTCTATTTCGTTCCAGTGTTCAAGATGCCGCAATCCTCGATTCATTCTTAAAGGGCTATCTGCAAAACCACCGTTTTGCATATCTCGTTTTTCAATAAATGGGTGATCGCTCAATTCTGAGTTATATCCAGTTAGAGTTATATTACCAATAGTGTGCAAATATTTTCCCTGAATTTCTTTCCATTGTTGTCCCAAATCTGCTTGCCATTCTAAAGAAAGATTAGAATTTTGTGGCATGATATGCTCAATAGTATAATTTTCGATACTGACCAACTCTTTTCGCTCATAATTTTCTAGTTTACGAAGCAGATAGTTACGACCACGAAAGTTATAAATATCCTTAACTATGAATTCTCTCCGAAATTCATCATCATCTGGGAATCTTTGATAATTACTTTTGCGGCTCAATGCAATCTGTAAACTTTCGAGGTAGTTTTCTGGATCAATTTCTCTAATTAAAGTGGCAAAAGTCTTATTCATAGAGTTAGTAGCAATACCACAAATACTCCGCCTAAAAACGTAGCTTTCTACAAGTTTTAGAATTTTGATGAATTCTTGCATATTTATTTTATTTTGAATGTAATCATCATAAACCTCTATTAAAAATGGATAAGCAACATCTACCTTAAGAGTGTTAATATCTGTAATTACTTGCCTAATTTCTTGGTCTGTTTCTTGAGCAAGGGCTAGCTTGACAAAATACTTAGAGTAACGGTAAACATCTGCTACTATATTCTTTATCAAAGTGTTTTTTTGACCCTGTACATACACTTTAAAGCTACTGTAAACATCTTTAATATTAGGAATAGTTCCTGACCTAGATTTTATTGTTAAGTAGTCCCTAATGAAACGATCAAAAATTTCAGAATTTCCCATATTGTCAAAATTTTGCTCCATTGGATGCCAGTAGTATTTGTAAATTTCTTCCTGCTCATCCGGCTGAAGTCCCATAAGTACATAGTTACGAATTTTGTCTGCTTCCGAAAGTTCAAGACCTGTAGAATTTAAACTTTCAAATATTAATTGTGGATCATCACGATCCCGTTCCAGAGAAACCTCAACAATCATTAATTTGCATATGCCACGATACAGGCTATTTAGGTCAATATCTAGCTTACGAATTTGACTATCAAAATGGCGATAGTTTTCAACAATTCGAGGAGAGCTATTATCAGGTATTTCTTTATCTTCTAGTAAGAATATTAGAGTTTCTCTATCCTTTTGATTTAGCAATAACTTATAACGTTCGTTTCCTTTTGCGTGCCTATTGAAAAGGTAAAAATCTTCTAATGCATCAGAAGTTATATCAAATTCTTCAGAAGTGGCTTTAATAGCTTTACTCAGAACAGAAAGTACTAATGTTAAAGTAGTTAAACGTTGCTGACCATCAATAACTAACAATTTAGGTATTGCCGCCGTTAAATAAATGCTGTCTGCCATGTGAACTAATGAACCAATAAAATGACCTGATATTCTATCGTCATTAGCAGCACGCAAGACATCATTCCATAATTGCTGACATTGTGTAATTGTCCAACTATAAGGACGTTGATAAATGGGAATAATTAACTGCTTGTTGCCGTCCAGAAATTTGAGAAAGTTAGTTTCAGTAGCCTTCATGGTTTTACCGTGTTATTGCAAAACTGAGGTTATCAAAACCTTTTGCACAAACTATATAAACTATGCTGATTAATAAGTTAGGCTTGATTTCACAGTCTCAGTGTTAGTAGTGCTGAAAAGTTTATAGATAACCTTATTTAAGTATTCCCTTTAGTAAACTACTGATAACACTTATTGCAAAAATTTTGGCAAGATATCTAAAGTGAAAATATATAAACTTATTTTAAGTAATATTTAATACAAGTAATTCTTTAACATCAGTCATTCTATGCCTACCCATCAGCACAATTAATCACGGGATCGCTTGCTGTATTCTTCACAGTTTGTTACAAAAGTACAAAGAACTTCTAGAGACTAAAAACCACATGTTCGGCGGACTTACTGGTTTACAAGATCCTAAAGGCACAGATTGGGGAGAGCGGATGCTTAACACAGTCGCCAGCCAAACGATTCGCCACCTGTTTAGTATGAGCGAGTCAGTAGAAGTCTTTGTGCGCTGCTATCCCTCCAGCAAACTGTTACAAGGCAGCATTGATAGCTTCAAAATGAGCGGTCGTGGCTTGGTGATTCGCAGAGATTTCGCGGTAGAGGAGATGTCTTTTGAAACCGATGCCGTTGCCATTGACTTCGGCTCGGTTTTAAAGGGCAAACTCAGTCTCAAGCAACCCACTCAAGCGATCGCTCAGGTAATTCTATCAGAAGCAGGCATCAACCAAGCCTTTAGTGCAGAACTGGTGAAAAAGCGCCTACTTAACCTCACCGTACCAGCCTTGACGGCATTATCTGGCGGTGAACCAGTCTCATTTACAGAAGTTCAGGTACAGCTATTACCTGAAAATCGCTTACAGCTTGTAGCAAAAGCAGATTTAAAAAATGGCGAACTTGTACCCCTGAGCATGATTCTAACTATAGGCATTGAAAGGCGGCGGCGAGTTTCTTTCAAAGATCCCAAAATCGAACTTGACCAAGTGCCAGAAGCCCAACGGGAAATCTCGCAAACCTTGAGCGTGGCGCTGGTAGAAATTTTGGATAATATGGTTGATTTGGATCGTTTTGACCTCGATGGAGTGAAAATGCGGCTCAACCGATTAGAAACTGAAGGTCAAAAACTTATTTTCAGTGGATATGCTGAAATTGAACGTATTCCAAGTAGCGCTTGAGATGATCATTTTGCACAAAAATACCAATTTTTTTTCAGATTTAGTCAGAAAAAATCTGTGAAATGTGGGCTAATTATTTACTCCGACTTACTTTATTGAAAACAGCTACAAATTTTAAATTCAGTCCAAAATTATCAAAACAGAATAAAAGCATCAGTCGTCAGAATTCATCCTGAATTCTGACGACTGATGGATAAATAAACGGCGTTTTTGCACCTTTACTAAATCAAAAATTTAGTGGTCTTCAAGATGCTCGTGGACTTAAAAAGGGGGGAACTCTAAAAGCCCCCTTTTTAAAGAGGGGTTAGGGGATGTTTTGTGAGTCAGTTCAAAACTCTCTACCTTCCCACCCCTACATATTGGAATCCAGCCCGTACCATTGCTTCCGGGTCGAGGAAGTTACGACCGTCGATGATAACGGGGTGGGCCATCAATTTTGCCATCTTCACATAGTCCAAAGTGCTGAACTGCTGCCATTCGGTGACGAGTACTAAGGCATCGCAGCCGTCAGCTAGTCTTTCAGCATCAGTTTCTACTAGTACACCAGAAAGTCCATGACGTAGACCTGTTTGAGAAACAATCGGGTCGTAGGCTTTGACTTTGGCTCCCAGTCGGTTTAGCTGCTCAATTAGGTTGAGTGCTGGGGCGTCGCGCAAGTCATCGGTATCTGGCTTAAAGGTCAGTCCGAGTAGTCCGACTGTTTTGCCTTTGAGAATTTTTAGAACTTGTTGGAGTTTTTCCAAAGCAATCAACCGCTGACGTTCGTTAACACTAACAGCGGATTTCAGTAGCTGGGCTTCATAACCATAGTCATCAGCAGTGTGAATCAGGGCGGAGACATCTTTGGGGAAGCAAGAACCACCCCAACCAATACCAGCTTGTAAAAACTTGTTACCAATGCGGGAGTCTAAACCGATACCTTTGGCTACTTGGGTGACATCAGCACCGACGCGATCGCAAATATTAGCAACTTCGTTAATAAAACTAATCTTAGTGGCTAAAAAGGCATTAGCGGCGTATTTGATCATCTCCGCCGAACTCAGGTCTGTTGCCAGAATTGGCACAGGGGGTAAAGATTGATCCTCAGCGTACTTGCGTTCCACAATTGGAGCATACAGTTGTTGCATTAAGGCTACTGCCCTTTGACTATTGCCTCCTAGTACAATGCGATCGGGGTTGAAGGTGTCGTGAACTGCTGAACCTTCGCGCAAAAACTCTGGATTACTGATCACATCAAACTGGGCTGCAACCTCAGGTAATTTCTCATCACTCGGCACTCCACCTGCGGGTATTAGTGTTTTCTGCCGTTCAGCGATACCATCTAGAACAAGCATCCGCACCCAGTCACCTGAGCCAATGGGTACTGTAGATTTATTCACTATGACTTTATAACCACCGTTGAGATTTTCCCCAATCCCACGGGCTACAGCTTCGACGTAACGAGTATCACTTTCACCAGTGGGTAAAGGTGGTGTTCCCACAGCAATAAACAAAATTTCTCCGTGGGCAACTCCAGCAGCAAGATCACTAGTAAAATGAATCTTCTCTGTTTGAATGGCAGACTGCATAATTTCTGAGAGTCCCGGCTCAAAAATCGGGGACTGCCCAGACTTCATTAACTTAACTTTTTCTTCGTTGTTGTCTACGCAAATTACATCATGTCCAATATGAGCCAAGCAAGCACCTGTAACTAAACCAACGTAACCAGTACCAATCACGCAAACACGCATTTTTTAACTCCTCGCTTTTTCAGGGTTAGTCTTCAAAAAGAAGTTCTCAATATAACAATTGCACACTGACAGTAAACTCAGTCACTAAGCATACTTGCTACCGATAGGGTGAGCCTGCATGAAAATTCAGAGCGACGCTAGGCGCCACTCAAGTTGTTGAATTATTGACATCGCTTTGAATGCGATCGCTAAAATCTTCTATTGTCAGTTTTAACCCTTCTTGCAGAGGAATGGTAGGTTCCCAATTTAACCAAGTTTTTGCCTTTGTGATATCAGGCTGGCGACGCCGGGGATCATCCGAAGGTAGTGGCTCGAATTTAATCTGCGCGTCTGGATTGATCATATTTTGCACAGTTTGTGCCAATTGTAAAATCGTGTATTCACCAGGATTGCCCAGGTTGACTGGACCAATGTAGTCGCTATTCATTAGGCGGATGAATCCTTCTACCAAATCGGAAACGTAGCAGAAACTACGAGTTTGCGAACCATCTCCGTACACGGTTAAAGGATTACCCCGCAAGGCTTGAACTATAAAGTTGCTCACCACCCGACCATCGTTTTCTAACATTCTCGGTCCGTAGGTGTTAAATATCCGAACAACTCGAATATCAACTTTATTTTGTCTGTAGTAATCAAATGCTAAAGTCTCAGCAATTCTTTTACCTTCGTCATAGCATGAACGTATTCCAATGGGATTGACGCTACCCCTATACTCTTCTGTTTGGGGATGAACTTCTGGATCTCCGTATACTTCACTAGTTGAAGCCAAGAAAAACCTCGCTTTCACACGTTTAGCTAGCCCCAACATATTCAGTGTTCCGATCACGTTAGTTTTAACGGTTTTAACTGGGTTGTACTGGTAATGTACTGGAGAAGCAGGACAAGCTAAATGATAAATTTGATCTACTTCTAAGCGAATTGGTTCGGTAATATCATGGCGGATCAGTTCAAAGTACGGATGACCTAACCATTTAAGGATGTTGCGTTTGTGACCAGTGTAGAAATTATCCAAGCATATTAATTCATGCCCAGCAGTCATTAGTCGGTCGATGAGATGGGAACCAATAAACCCAGCACCACCCGTCACTAAAATTCTCATAGGTTTCCCAATTACTTACAAATATTTTCAGTAGCTATTGCACTTATTTTTAGATTACCCAGCTTGGGGACAAAAATACAAAACGAAAAAAAGAACAAGGCTCAATCAAAAAGTATTATTGAACTAACTTATTTTTCTACGGTTGTAGGTTTATGGTATTTTTACTTACTTCCTTAATAATTTAACTAGCAAAATAACAAATATTGTTTGAAAATTGTCAGTCTTTTAGCTAAAGTTCATCAAATCTTCAATAATATAAAGTATTTTTACGGTTATTACTTACTGTTCTAATTGTTGAATACAAAGATGCAGGCAGTAAGTTGACACTCACGCAACTTTAAGACCTTACTATTAGCCAAATTTTTGTGATAGTCAAGTTGTGGCGTTTACCAACATCCACCCCGTACTTAAGTACAGAGGCTCATATCATTTCACGAAATTCCTCCTAGAAAACCTTGGTAGGGACGTAAAGTTGTACATCCTTACAGACGATTCATTTGTTGCAAAGATTTTTGTCAATGCGATGCCTCTGGTGGTCACTGAGCCCGCCGTACTCCTAGGTCGAAGCAAGCTAGCAAGAGCGTCTCGTAGAGAAGTGCGGGCTACGCCAACGCAGCCCAAGTCCACGTGAGTGGACTGAACTCTGCCTTATATCATACAGCAGATGTAATGCTGGTAAGCGTGTTAGACATCACTACATTTGTGGTTTGAGTGCGTTGCGGTTCTCCAAGCATGACAATGGAACAGGTAAGTTGTCTGGCTAACTGAGTTGTGACATCGCTAATAGCTAACCCTCCAGGACTAGTACGATTACGTATAAAAGGTAAAACGACTAAATCATATAATCGTGCTGCCTGCAAAATTGCTTGGGCAACATTTTCATGAGCGATAATTTGAATTTCTGGGGCATTGGCCAAAGCTAATTTAGATACCAACAGAGAGAGATGTGATCGCCTCCAAGCAATTTTATTGGAACTAGTGCGGCGATCACACACATTCAGCACAGTAATGTGGCTCTGATTTGCTTCTGCCAGCATCTGGGCAAATTGTACAGGCTGTAATGTAGGTGCTGTTAAATTTTCTATTGGTACTAAAATGCGCTGAATTTTTTTCGGTGATTCTACTAGACGTGTCACCGCTACTGGACAATGGGATGCCCAAAGCACACCATCAATCACATTCCCAAATAAACGCGCTCGTAACCCAGTCCGTTTACCCCAACCCATAACAATTAAATTAGCCTTTTGTTCGCGAGCAGCTCTGCTAATTCCTTGAGCAAAGGCATCATCAATTCGCAGCACTGGTTCTGCGGCCACGCCCAATACTCGACTTTGTGCCGTGGCTTTGGTCAATAACCGTTCACTCCGTTGTAGAGACGCTTCTAACTGCGGTGCATCCATGTGAGCAGCAGCAGTAGCAATAGCTAACGGCATAATTTTGCCCTGAGACTGACGCGCTAATAACGCCGCCATTTCAATCAAATACTGCTCGGTCTGAGGATTATACACAGGTACGACTATAGTAAAAGCACTGTCTGTTTCTGATGCCTTCTGGTCAGGTAGAGGTAGTGCTGAATCTTGGGCTGATGAGGAATTCAAACCAACAGCTATTCGACTGGTAATCAATGGTCCTAAGGTTGATGTGACAAGCATTAAGACAATGACGCTGTGTAATACTTCTAGTGGTAGCAACCCAGCTCGATATCCCACTAACGTTGCTGCTAACGTTGTACTAACCTGGGGAAGTGATAGCGACCACATGGTTAGCATTTCTTGCCAGTTATAGCGGTAAACCAGTTTTGTCAATAAAGCTGCAATCAATTTACTGACAATCAAACCGACTATGATCAACAGCGTTAACTTGAGCGTGTCCAGGTTGTTCACAAAGGCGGGTAAATTGATCAGTAAGCCAACGTCAACAAAGAAAATGGGAATGAACAGCACACTGCCAATAAATACCACCTTTTCTTTGACTGGGCCTTCACCCACAGTTTCATTCACCGCCAAACCTGCTAAAAAAGCACCAACAATTTTTTCTACCCCCATTAATTGAGCGCCCACAGCCGCGAGAAACACAGACAGTAACACAAACAAAAACTTGTTTCCTTCGTCGTCTCCAGACCGCTTGAAAAATTCTTTGCCTGCCCAATCAAAGCCTGCAACAACGGCAACAGAGTAAATAATTAACCAACCCGACAAGGTGAGTAGTTTAGCAAAGCTGAATGTTCCAGCATGAGCGACGGCTACACAAACGGCTAAGATCAGCACTGCACCAATATCTGTAAAAATCGTAGCTCCAATGGTGACAGTAACAGCTTCATTGTTTACCACTCCCAAACGACTGATTATCGGATATGCCAAAAGGGTATAGGAAGCAAATAAAGAGCCAATTAAGATTGAAGTATTCCAGCCATAGCCTAAAATCACCCCTACTAAGGTTCCCATCATCAGGGGTAGACTGAAAGTCAAGCGAGCAAATCCAAAAGCGCGACTTTTTTGTCGGCGAAACTGTTCTAGATCAACTTCTAGCCCGGCAACAAATAGCAAGTAAATTAACCCAATGTCTGATAGCAGGTTAATCATCGGCGAGTCAGACTGAAATAGATTCCAGCCTGAGGGCCCAAGTACTAGCCCTGAGAAAACCAAACCCACTAATCCTGGTAATCTTAGCCGCTCAAACATTATGGGTATAACTAAGATGACCACTAGCAGAATAGCAAAGGGAACAATTGGTTCCTTGCCAAGAACTTGGGAAGTTGGTTCCAGAACAGGAACTTGTGATATGAGTTCCATAGGTGGGAAATGAAGGGGCTATGGTAAAACTGCGATTACCTTGGGGGCGATCGCCTGATCGATATAAATAAATAGAGAAGCCACCTGACGAAAAATCAAAAATCTTAACTTACATTAACTAGCAGGTTGTCGGAGAACTAACTACCTACGGGTGGATTTGACTCAAAATGAATCGCAAGCGATCGTAGTCGTCTTTAAGTAGCACGCTCAAACTACGTCCAGCTTTAATTAGCCATTCTCGGTCAGCTTTGCGTAACTGGTATACATCTCGAATGGCAGCTGCGGTCAAAGACTCTATTGGCGCACCGTTAATACAAAGCAGTGTCCGCAAAAAATCTAGTTCTTCAGTAAATTTAATGATCGCTTCTGGTTCACACCGATAAACAGCTTGATGAATTTGCGGAGGACGGGGTGGTAGATACTGATATATTCTTTGGTTATAACCTCGATTCTGGGAAGACTGCTCAAATCCCACGATCGCAGCCCGGAATTCAGTTCTGAGCATGGCAAATATCTGGGGTTGTTCCTCCCGTAAGTTTTGCAATGACAACCCCAAAGCTCTAGCCCGGTGTACGGAATCTATGGGCATAGTTGTAGCATAATATACCACTGCATAAACTTGATTACCAGATTCTTCATCTACAGAACAGACCCAACTACCAAAAGGTGGCATGGAGGGAAAGCTCAAATCTTCTGGTTCCAAACACTGGGCCAAAAATTCGGTACTAGTAGTCTCAATCACCTCCGCAATGTGGTTGGGATGGCGATCGCCAGTAGCAAACTGTGGTAGGGGAAGGCGCATAGTAATTTAGTCATTAGTCATTGGTGAGCCAGTGTGGTCTTCTTCCAAAGGGAGAGGCTAGCGCCTGCCGTAGGATGCCCAAAGGGCTGTAGGGGTTTCCCCCATAAGCAACTGGCTCACCCGAAGGGTCATTAGTCATTAGTCTTTGCCAAATGACAAAGGACAAAGGACTAATGACTAATCTTATTTGGCTTTTTTACGTCCGGCTGTGGTCTCTACGAGTTCCAATTCGCTCAGGCGAAAGGTAACTAATTTATCCCAGTTACCACCTTCAAATAATACGGCTACTTTGCCATCACTCACCCGTTGCACGAGTCCTTCGTAGCGATAATAGGTATCTGCGGGATTCTTGACGCGAACAGTTGCTCCAGGCAGGATCATGTTTTTAGCCTCGCTTGTTTGCTTTTAATAGCTTAATACTTATTAATAGTCATTGATCATTGGTGAGCCAGTGCGGTCTTGGGGGTTTCCCCCATGAGCAACTGGCGAACCCGAAGGGTCATTGGTCATTTGCAAAGGACAAATGACGAATCAAACCGTAATGCGAGAGCATTCGTGAGAGGTTAAGGTCATATACCATTTGTCAATAAGCAATCGTACTTATAATATTGCCAAAATTGGGGTCGAAAACAGAATTTTTAGGCAGGCAATCGCATAATCTTGATCCGTATCATTCATTGTCGCGCTCCAAATTAAGTACAATAGTTAACTTAATACTTCCGTTTTTTCCAAATTTTCAGCATAATTTCTAATTGACAAAAGTAAGATTATCTTAAAATCTCACCGATGATGCAAGAGTCATTAGTCATTAGTTATTAGTAAGAAAGTCCTCGAAATACCACGCCCACTCTTTAACGTAGTTTGAATTAGTCTGATATAAGAAAGTTTTTTTCGCCCACCAGGAGTGAGGTATATACCAAAAACTCTTATATCTTTGACTAATGACTAATGACCAATGACTAATGACTACTTCATCAATAATACTTCTGTCTTTGTCGAAAATTTGCTACTGATTCTACTATTCCCAAGGAGATGAAGTTAGTCAGCATAGCAGAACGCCCATAACTCATCCAAGGTAGGGGAATTCCTGCCACAGGTGCTAAACCTACAGTCATGCCAACGTTTACAATCACCTGAAATATGATCATGGACAAAACGCCAATAGCCAACAAGGAACCAAAGTTATCTTTGGCGGTTTGAGCAACATGCAATAGACGGAAGCAAATTAAGCAGAAGACAAACAGGACTACCAAACAACCAACAAAACCGAATTCTTCCCCCACTGCGGAGAAAATAAAATCTGTATGCTGTTCAGGTACGAAATTCAGTTGCGTCATTGGGCCCTTGAACAGACCCCATCCCCAAATTTTACCAGCACCAATGGCAATGCGAGATTGGATTAAGTGATACCCAGCACCGAGTGGATAGTGATCGGGGTTTATGAATACAGTTAGCCGATCTCTTTGATACGGTTTCAAAATATGGTTCCAGGCGAAGACTCCTAATTCGCCACCCAGTATATTGAGACTGCACGCACTGATTGCACCGAAACCAAATCGACGCCACCGAAGAGTTTGCCAGCCCACAATAGCCATCGCAACTGACCAAATTAGCCCTAATGGCCCAAAAGATAGTTCTTTGAATAAAATTATCGGCTCTGATAAAGGCCAAGATATACTAAACAAAATGGCAGCAACCACAGGAGAAATCATTAGAATTAACCAGCCTGGGTTAGCATTTGCCCAGTAAAGCATTCCTAAGACGATCGCACCAAATACTATTGATGTTGCTAAATCTGGCTGTGAAAATACTAATCCCCAAGGTATGGCAGTGATTGCCAAAACGCAGAAAACACCTTCAAGGCTAGAAGCAGTGCGCCTGTGTAACAAAGCTGCTAAGGTGATGATTATGCCGACTTTAGCAAATTCTGAGGGTTGCACGTTAAAGCCGGCGATACTAATCCACCGCTCCGCCCCTTTGGCGCTAGTACCGGCAATCTTCACGGCGATTAAACTAAAGTTCGTCAGTGCGTATGTCACCCAGTGCCATTGCAACAAGATTTCGTAACGGGTGCGAGATAAAAACAGGGCTATAAGCACGCCGATAGCCGCTACCAACCAGTGCCACCACCAGTCAGTTACTGGCTGCTTCAGTTCCGTACTGAGGATCATGATGCCGCCAAAAATACTGACAGCAATCGGCAAACAAAAAAGTAGCCAATCTACATCCTGCCAGGGCTTAACCCAAGACTTCCAACGAATTTTGGGGAGCGATCGTTTTAACAACATTGTGCCAGTTTAGACTTTAACTTTTAGATTTTATTGTTGGGCATTGCCCAAACAGGGCATTGGGCATGGTGTATTAGTTCTTCTCCCCCTGCCTCCCCTGCCCTCCTGCTCCCCCTGCTCCTCATCCCCCTCATCCCCGATGCCCCATGTCCAATCCCTAGTATTCCCAAGCTATAGCCCAGGAACAAGATAGAAATTAAAATTAATTATGTCAAAGCAGCAACTGATACTTTACCAGCAATGGTAAGAGCGATCACTGTTAATGCTTTTGCCGAAGCAGAATCTGAATCACCAACAACTATCGGCACACCACTGTCACCACCAACTCGCGTGGAAATCTCTAGTGGTACGCACCCCAATAAAGGCACTCCCAATTCGGTGGCTGTTTTGGAGCCACCACCGGAACCAAAGATGTCATACTGCTTATCCGGTTGGTCGGGGGGAATAAAATAGCTCATATTTTCCACGATCCCCAATACCGGGACATTCATCTGCTGGAACATCCGCAATCCCTTGCGAGAATCTAACAAGGCTACAGTTTGCGGCGTGGTGACAATTACTGCCCCTGCCATCGGCACTGCTTGGGTTAAAGTTAACTGAGCATCTCCGGTTCCCGGTGGCATATCTACAATCAAATAGTCTAGTTCTCCCCATTGCACTTGATAGAGAAACTGGCGAATTACACCATTGAGCATAGGCCCCCGCCAAATTACTGGTTGATCTCGATCAATCAAAAAGCCCATTGAAACTAATTTGACGCCGTGATTAAAAGCAGGTTCTAGGATGTCACCTGTTTCGGTTGAACGGACAGTAATTTGGGCATCAGCCAGACCCAGCATGGTAGGGTCATTGGGACCGTAAATATCAGCATCTAGCAAGCCGACTTTCGCCCCAGTTTGAGCTAAAGCTACTGCTACATTCACCGCCACCGTACTTTTACCAACGCCACCTTTACCGCTGGAAACAGCAATGATATTTTTCACCCCAGAAATGCCAGTGCGTTGGTTTAGCCCGCCGGAGGCATCGGCCAAACTTTTTTGCTGGGGTGTTTCTGCCGTCACTTCTATGCTTACATCTGTAACGCCTGGGAGCTTTTTGACAGCTTTCTGACAGTCTTCGACAATAAATTCACGTAAAGGACAGGCAGGAGTGGTCAACACCAAAGTAAAACTAACCTTGCCATCATCAATTTTGACGTTGCGAATCATATTTAGTTCTACCAGACTTTTGCGGAGTTCTGGGTCTTCCACTGGTCGCAACACTTCTAAGACAGAGCTGGAGTCGAGGACATCGTACATAAAAAATTCAAAATGAAAAATTCAAAATGAAAAAATACACTCGTGGCGAACATCTTAGCTATTAACTGGCTGCTTTCTTAAGCAAGGTCAGCTTAGTGTTATCACTGTTACTCCCGTAATAAAACTTAGCAAATTGCATTATCACCTAATAGAATCTTAACTTTCTTTAGGGATTAGTTATTGGGCATTAGGGATTGGGCACTTGTACTGAGCTTGTCCTGAGCGTAGCCGTAAAGCCTGCGGCATAGCTACGCTTAAGGCGCAGCCCAAGGTAGAGAAGTATTGGGCATGGTAAGAAGCTCTTAAGCAGGGAGCAGGGTGCAGAGGTAAAAATTTTCTTCCCTGTTCCCTTTTGCCTGCCCCTTTGCCTCTTCCCCAGTCCCCAGTCCCCATCACCTAAAAATCAAAACAACTGTCATTAAGGGATTTTTTCTTACCAGATACTGTTGGCAATGCCGTCTTTTCTACTGCCTCGACTAAAGACCTTGCTACGCGGTCTGCATAAGGACGGGATAAAGACCAAATCAGGGGTGATAACCAACCCCGTAGCGTTACAGAATAAGACAGACAAGTACCACAAACCGTTGACTCTACTTGATAAGTCACCCGTTCCTCTATCCCAGGAATCGCCAGCACTCGGATACTCAGCATTTCTTTATGATTGACGCGCTCTACAAAAATCCGGATGGGAATCGGCGAAAAGCGTGTTACAGCATGAAAAATCAACCCTGGTTTGGGTACTAATCCGTAGGGGACGTTAGTACTCTTAAGTAGTGGATGCCAAGAAACATCTGTTAAGTCAGCGACTTTTTGCCACAGTTCATCTACAGAAGCAGAACTAATCTCTCGATACGTCCGCACCAGAGAAGCGCAAAACCGACGACGTTTGCGGTGGATGAATTTGGATAACCAACCTTGCATTTTCCTAATCCTCCTCCCTAGACACTTTCTGGTAACTCTGGTATAGTGGGCAACTACGCTCAGTTCTTAAATTAAAACTTTCTCAGAAATGCCCTAAACATAGCAAGCCTCGATGCGGCAAAGACGCTAACATCCAACATAAGAATATGGCAAAGAAGTTTTGAGCAGGCGAGTCAAACTCTTGATACTTCTAGGTTACGACTAAAGTCTAGTGTTTATACCAGAATATTCCAACTAAAAATTTCAAAAACAACTCAGTCAGTATACAAGCCTATACGCATTTGAGGGAAAATAACTCTAATGATGCCCATCAATCGTAATAAATGCTTGACCAGTAAGAAAAAGCGGGTTAGGCAAATAGAGCTTGATTGTTGGCGCGTGTTTCCCCCAAATTTTAAAATGAAAAATTTGTGGCTTTCTGAAAATTGTAATTTAGGTTCGGGAATCTATGTTGACCAACTCGCAAATACCGACTGTAGCAGCATCATCTAAGTCTTTGCCAGCAACTGACGCTCAAACTAGGGTCAGTCAGTTTATGAAACAACTGCAAGACGAAATTACGCAAGCGTTAACAAAACTAGATGGTGTGGGCAAGTTTCTCGAAGATAGTTGGGAACGTCCAGAAGGAGGTGGAGGGCGATCGCGTGTGCTGCGAGATGGTGCAATATTTGAACAAGCAGGTGTAAATTTTTCTGAAGTTCAGGGTTCCCATTTGCCAGCCTCAATTTTAACCCAACGCCCTGAAGCAGCAGGACATGGTTTTTATGCCACGGGCACTTCACTGGTATTACATCCTCGCAATCCTTACGTACCCACAGTTCATTTAAATTATCGCTACTTTGAAGCGGGGCCAGTATGGTGGTTTGGTGGTGGTATTGACTTGACACCTTATTACCCCTTTGCTGAAGATGCGGCACATTTACACAAAACATTAAAACAGGCTTGTGACCGAAACCACCCAGAATATTACCCGGTGTTTAAGCAGTGGTGTGATGAATATTTCTACTTAAAGCATCGTGATGAGACACGGGGCGTAGGTGGTCTGTTTTTTGATTACCAAGATGGTCAGGGTGCTTTATATCGTGGGCCAGATCCCAATGGGAAAGCGGCTAGTTATAGCAACCAGGTGGGAACACCAGCAACCCGCAGTTGGGAAGATTTGTTTGCCTTTGTACAAGACTGTGGTAAAGCATTTTTACCAGCTTACGTACCAATTGTAGAACGGCGACATGGGATAGAATATGGCGATCGCCAACGAAATTTTCAACTCTACCGCCGGGGACGGTATGTAGAATTTAACTTGGTTTATGACCGAGGCACTATTTTTGGTCTGCAAACCAACGGACGCACTGAATCAATTCTGATGTCCCTACCACCCTTAGTGCGCTGGGAATACGGCTATCAACCGGAACCCAATTCCCCTGAAGCCGAATTGTATGAAACCTTCCTTAAACCTCAAGATTGGATCAACTGGACACCCAGTTAATAGTGCTGTTAGCGGATAGCTATGGTTTAGCCTGTGCTGAGTGCTGAGTACTGAGTTAGGAGTTCGGAGTTCGGATAACTATCCTGATCTCCCTCGTCTCCCCCATCTCCCCCATTTCAACTTGGCACTCAGCACTATTTTGGTGAGTTAAACTACCAAAGGTAAGCACTTAGCAGAAAAAGGTGACAATTTTAGCTATAGCTTGTTAATCTCAAGTGGCAGCATTAAAAAATTCTGTAACTAGTTAATCTTAAGAGGAATGCCACGGGGAGGGCTTTAATGATTCATATAGACCAAAAAACTTATACAACCCAAGACGGAAACACTGTTATTGTCCTGACACCAGCAGGTCGCCTAGACATTACCACTGCTTGGCAATTTCGCCTGAAGTTACAGGAGTGTATTTCCAAACTCAGCCGCCATGTAGTTGTTAATCTGGCTCAGGTAAATTTTATTGATAGTTCCGGTCTCACGTCTTTGGTAGCTGGGATGCGTGATGCTGATAAAATCAAGGGCAGTTTCCGCATCTGCAATGTACATCCAGAAGCCAAACTCGTGTTTGAAGTTACGATGATGGATACTGTTTTTGAAATCTTTGAAACAGAAGAGGAAGCTTTAGAAGGTGTACCTCGTAGCATTGCCAGCTAAAAAAGAGTTAGGAGTTAGAAGTAGAGACGCGATTAATCACGTCTGTACAGGAGTTAATTCAAAATTCATAACTCATAACTCATAATTCATAAGTTTATCTTATTAAATACTGATTTCGCTTGGTATAGCGATAAGGCCCCATAATCGCTCCCCAAGTTGCTTTTCCAGTTGCTGGATCAATTCCTTTGTCGTAACTGTGAAATTCTGCGGCAGTGACTTCAAATCCCAATGAAACATCCACGCTATTGCCAAGATAAGTAAAGCTACAACGAGTCTGTGGTAGTGGGGTAGCGGTAAACTTATAGCGATCAGGGGCTAGTGTTTCCTGATTTACTGTTAGGATACAACCTGGTAGTAAATTTAATTGTTCGGGTGTCAGTGTGTTCAATAGAGCAGGGTTATGACCTGCGCCTCCTAATGCGCCTGGATCTTGAGGCATGTAGTATTGTACTTCCAGAGATGTATCAGAGTTGCTCCCCTGACGCAACCTGATAATTCGCTGGCGGTAAGGTTTATCTAGGTTAATAACGCTAGCTTGTTCTGCAAACAGGGTGATGCTATCTTCTGTGAAAAGATTAACTGGTCTTTGCCACAGGCAAAGGTGAACATACCAAACTGGTTCTGCTATGGCTTGTTCTCGATTATCAAATTCACCAGCTAGGTACTCACCTAAAGCAATTAACTGTGGCGAAAAGTTCATAAATGTGATAGACAAATCATTAACGATGATAATTTTTGGTTAGTTTTTTAGGGCAAAGGGTCTTACCCCCTGTAGCTACCAGCTGATAAAATACTTCTGATTTGTCTATATTGTAAATGAAACCGTCACCAGCTAAAAGCTCAACTTGGCAAAGTAGCCTTTAAGCGAGAAAATAAAGATACTTCGCCCTTAATATTTTCTTTTTCTTTGTGAATAACGCCCGTACTGTCTCTGATACAAAGCGAACTTTCTACAATCTTCACACCCGTCCGATCAACACTATTTATCGTCGGGTAGTGGAAGAATTGATGGTGGAAATGCATCTGCTGTCAGTAAATATCGATTTTAGCTACAATCCAATTTATGCCTTGGGCGTCGTCACTACTTTTGACCGCTTCATGCAAGGCTATCAACCAGAACGGGATCAAGAATCAATTTTTAACGCCTTATGTCAGGCTATAGAAGAAGATCCGCAACGCTACCGACAGGATGCCCAAAGATTGCAAACTGTAGCTAAAGGTTTGCCAGTTAAAGATTTAATTGCGTGGCTGGGTCAAACTAATTACTTAGATCGAGATGCTGACTTGCAAGTACAACTGCAAGCGATCGCCAACAATCCTAACTTTAAATACAACCGTTTGTTTGCAATTGGTGTATTTTCGTTATTAGAACAGTCAGATCCGGAATTGGTCAAAGATGAAAAGCAACTCACTGAGGCGCTGAAAGCGATCGCTGCTGGCTTGCACGTGTCCAATGACAAACTCAACAAGGATTTAGAGCTATACCGTTCTAACCTAGACAAGATGGCGCAAGCACTGGTGGTGATGGCAGATATGCTCTCAGCCGATCGCAAAAA
This sequence comes from Nostoc sp., assembly GCF_036916575.1. Taxonomy (GTDB): domain Bacteria; phylum Cyanobacteriota; class Cyanobacteriia; order Cyanobacteriales; family Nostocaceae; genus Nostoc. The sequence goes on along the minus strand of NZ_JBALGC010000004.1, from coordinate 34,251 downwards.
ACGCGAGCAACGTAAACAACAATCAACTGCCCCCGTTGCTCCCCCAAGTTCCAACGAATAATTAGAAGTTAGGAGTGAGGAGTTGTTAATAACTCTTAACTATTAACTCCTAACTCCTGTACAGACGCGATTAATCGCGTCTCTACTCCTAACTCTTAACTCTTAGCTTTAGACGCCCAATAATTTGTAGATTAAGCTGTTAATTAAAGTCAGCGCAAACGCCCCAATTACAGCACTCCAAATCCCGTAACGCAAGCGAAAGCCTTCTACTAGCCAAGCAGCCATACTAAAACAAACCACGGCAATCATAAATGTGAAAATGCTGGATAATAAGTCCAACGTGAGTAAATTTGGTACTGCAAAAATGAGGCTTAAAATCGGTCTGACTATTGCCGTGACGATACCAAGCACTGCGGCAGAAAGGAAGGCTTTACCAGGAGTGTCAATTTCAACTCCCAAAGGTAATTTACTAATTATCAACAGGCTGATAGCTGTTACTACCCAAACAATTAAAAGCGTTACGAGATTCATGCCACAACCCCTGAAACGTGAATGGCAATTGGTGATAAATTACTTTAGTTTATCGGTGGAAAAATCTTTAAAGCTCAACCAATTATCTATAAATTAGCAGGAAATTTTTCTCTAACCAAATTTTATTTTAGATATCTTTAGGTTTGGGAAAGAGCTTGAAGGGGAGTGGGGAGATGAAAAAGATGAGGGAGATCAGGAGATTCTAACTCTCCCTTGCTCTCCCTTGCCCTATCTCATCTTTTAAGAGGAGGTTGGGTTTGTTTGGGTGCTACAGGCGCTTGGGATGCTAGTGGGTTGGAAATACCAGGATTAATAGGACTGATGCCTTGCCCAGTTGGAGGTTGACCAGTTACTGTAGGCAAGGGTACGGAATTAGGTGCTAAGGGAAATTTCGGGCTAAGATTGCCTTTAGGATTGATACCTGGAAATGGTACGGTGGTGGGTACTGGTGCTGCACCAGGATTGATTGGAAAAGAGGGAACAGCAGGCTGGTCAAGTGAGTTTGTGGATGGTTGAGATGGGCCAGGAATAATTCCCAGAGAGACGCGATCGCCCCCTACTTGCCGCAGCAAATCTAATGTCTCAATCACATCATTGTAAGTTGCTGTCCGCGAAGCATTCAGCACGATAACAGCACTGGGGTTTGCTTGGAGATACTGTTTTAACCTCGCTCCCAAATCCTCCCGTTTTACAGCCTGTTTTTCTATGTAAGTAGTGCCAACGGCATCGATAGTTACAATCAGACTTCCACTCTGTGATGTTATTCCAGATACTGAACTGGGGCTGGCTTTGGGCAAATCAACATTTATTGCCTGTTGCCGTGTAAATTGTAAAGCCGCTAATAAAAAAAACGTCAGGATACAAAAAACAACATCAATTAAAGGGATGATTTGAATTTGGACTTCTTCAATTGGAGTATATAGATTAACTTTCATTGTCTCACTCTAAAGCCTGGTTTTGGGGTTGAATTCTTGACTATTAATTAGGTGCATTCGGGGGTTCAGGAGGTTCAGAAAACCTAGTCTTTCCTGGCTTGCGGGGTGGAGTGAAATTTTCCCGCGCAACTGTTGATGTACTATTAGTAAAATCAGGCGGGGATTGGCGGTAGAGCAATTCCATCTCATTCCCTGCCTTCCGAAAAACTTTGACTTGGTTGACTACAAAACTTTGAAATAGGCGGTAAAATACCAAACTAATGATGGCAACTATTAGCCCTGTTGCCGTAGCAATCAGGGATTCACCAATACCAGTAGTTACCCCCGCTGTAGATTCAGTTCCCAAATCGCCAATCCGAATTGCTCGCAAAGCGCGGATTAAACCCAAAACTGTGCCCAACAATCCCAGCAGTGGGGCTAGGGCAATTACGGCTTCTAAAAGTTTTTCGCCCCGCCGCATTCCAGCCAATTCATCTTCTGCTGTAGCCTCCAGTGCTAGTCGAAAGGTTTCTGCATCAGTTTTGGGAAAACGTAAGGGGGCGTAGAGAAAACGCCCGACAGGCTGATGGCTTGCTTGTCTTGCAATGTCCGCAGCTACTTGCCAATTATCTTGGGCAGCATCCAGAATGCGATCAACTATTTGCTTTTCCTGAGTCAAAATTCGCAACCAGAACCATAGACGTTCAAAAATCACACTCAAAGACAGAATCGAGAGAACTAGCAAAGGCCACATTGCTGGCCCGCCCTTATTAAACAAATCTAAAATATCCACTGTTTAAGTTTCCTCCCTCCATGACTAGAGTAAATATGCTAAGGCATTTTAATTCTAGAGATTAATGCAAAATGGGGGACTTCCAAAAAATAAATTTCTCGAAAACCTAAAAAGACAGTGCAAGCATAACGTATTTAACTTAGACTGCTGTACAAACTTGCTGCTAGGTAGGCAATTGAATGATCAACTCACTTCCTTCACCAAGAGTAGAAAAACATTCCAATTTGCCACTATTTTTTTCGGTGCTAATTTCGTAGCTGATTGCCATGCCCAAAACTGTTCCTTTACCTACAGGTTGGGTAGTGAAGAAAGGATTGAAGATGCGGTTTTTAACCTATTTTGGCATTCTCCCTGCATTATCAGCCATGCCTTCTCTACGAGACGCTACGTGTAGCAAGATTTCTGTAGGGGTACGCCAACGCAATTTCCACCGACTGCAAATTGCTCATTGAGGTGCAGATGCTGATCTGGCTAGGATTTGCTTCAATCTCCTGATGGGTGCGATTAGCGTTTACTTCGTCTAAGGCATGGATCGCATTCACCAGAATATGTTGTAGTTGTTTGAAGGAAGCAAAGTTTGAGCAATTACCCGAAACTCAATAGCACCAAAGCTCAATGCTTGCTTCAAAACGTATGTCATTACTAGTAGCGTCTTCCAGACTAACTAGGGCGGTTATTCCCACCAGGAATTTTTAGGATAATTTGTCAAAATTAAAGATAACTGGAGGTTCTAAATATGAAGTTTTCAATCCAATCACTTTATACCTGGTATCGCAATGTACTTCGTAACCCCAAGTACCGTTGGTGGGTAATTTTAGGAACATTGGTCTATTTGGTCAGCCCAATTGATATTCTCCCAGATTTTATACCCGTTGTCGGACAGATTGATGATGTTTTCCTTTTGACCCTACTAGTTGGTGAGGTATCCGGACTAGTAATTGAAGGCTGGAAAGCTCGTAAGGGTGAGGTAGGCACTGAAGCATCTAATACTAGTGAGGGTTCTACCTCGACTGCAAGCACCGTTGATGTTGATGCTGTTTCTGTTAAGTAGATTTAATAAAACCCCTGCTTTTAGAATCTGAAGTGGGGGATATTTTTTTAAACTTAAAAATCTTTCACAAATTCCGTCAAGAACCTGAATGCCTTCAAAATATAACTAGCGCAATCTCTAGGTGAGGTATTGTAAAACGATCGCCACGCACTAGCTTTATCCTCATCATAGTGATCGCTGCGATGAGTATGGTTTTCTAGCCATGCTAATCGCACTGCATGACCAATTAACACATCCAACACGATATATTCTTCGATTTGCAGGTTGGGATTATTGGCGGCGATCGCAGCTAATTCTACTAATGCTTCAATATTAACTTGGCGATATTCTGGAGCTTCGATTTTATTTAGCAAATGCTCAACTAATAGAGCAAAATTTCTTTCCCCTGCTGTCATTTCTGACAACATCACCTCACTATCTAAACGATTGCGGCGCTCTAGTTTATCGCCAATTACTAGACCTTTGCAATGTCGCATTAATAGCCAAACTTGTTTAAAAAATTCCTTGGGTACGCGCCCCGTCGCACCCTCGGCTTGGCGAAACCGCCGCCAACCACCTGGCGGAACTTCTATCCCTTCGGCGATTCCTGGTAAAACCACCCAAGCAATATCACTTTCTTTTTGCTTGACGTGCAGTGATTCTTGCTGGCGCAACAGGTTACTCATACCAGTATATCCAGTTAATACCTGACGCAAGCGCATTTTCACTTCAAAAGGTGAAAGTTGCATTAAGTAATCGTATGCTTCATCTTGAGTGACATGCAATTCTCGCGCTAGTTCGCTGGTTATCAACAGGATGAGATAGCCGACTCTCAGCGTCAGCAGTCCCTGAAATAGTTTGGATTCTGAGCGAATTAAGATGCCAAGATAGATTAGAATCTCTTGGGTTAGGACGCGATCGCGTATATCCTCACGACAAAAATGATTAATTTTATCAGCAATTTCATCGTGGGACATGGGTACAGTAATCAAGGACGCTTCACTGTAAGCTTTACCTACAGCAATTTGCTTACCCCGCACCAAAATACTCGTCACTGCATCTGATAGGCTAATATCAACCATTTGCCGTAACCCCGCAGCCCGGCGTACCACTGCCCAAATACTTAAATCTCCAGCTTTGGTGTAAACTTCATCTAGTAAATCGGCTACAGTGACAGGATATCCTGGGCCGCCATATCCCGTATCAAATTTCATTCCCTGTAAGCGAATTAAAGTTTGCAATAACTCAATTTGCTCGTAGATATTCTCTGATGAGCGCAAATAAGAAAGTAATAATCCCAAGTTAGTTTCATACTCCATTTGAAATTCTTGGGTATGTCCTAAGCGCCAGTTTTTATCAGGATGATAAGCTAAATAATAGCAACGTGGGCTAGCATTTTTGACTGGCGATCGCGAGAATTCTGCATTTGGAAGAAAATCAATTCTTTGAATTCCATCTGTCAGCATTAGCTGATTTAGACGCCCTAATTTCACCCGCACACCGTTACAAACACCATCTTTCAGTTCTTGCATCAGTTCTAGTAATGCTTCCGAACCGCTTTCTAACATAGTGTGCGTCAACATTAAAGTCAAAGTAGGACGCCCTAAATCGCTCCAATATTTTTGAATGTAAGCCAGTTCGCTTCTAATTTGATCCAGTAGAAAATGGTAATCGAGGGTTAAGTAAAACTGTTGGGAGTCTGAAAATGAAGGTAAAAATACAATTGTTTCACCGCGAATCCGAAAGATTCTAGATGTTGTTAAACTCCGCAGCCGCCGCACTGGACGCCCAGTTAAACCAAGTTTGTTGTTACGTCCAATTTGGGTATAAATAGCTGAAAATTCTTCAGCTTTTCTCACCTGAATCGGTTCTACTTGGGTGGGGGTTTGTGCTTCAATTCCGTGAACTTCTAGTTTTGTCTGTAAATCTTCATCTTCTGCTAGCAAGGCAATTTGTACCAATGCTTCGCGCTGTTTTCCCACACACAAATGTCTTCCCAAAGGGTCGATATCACCAACCGCCACTAACCCTTCACTTAACATTTGACTGAGAAGATATAAACTCTGTGCCCACACCAAGGGAATATTTTCATTGGGCAAACGTGGTTGCGTTTGGGGTGCTAACTTTTCTGCTTCTATGTTTTCTGCTGAGACATAATAAAGTTCTGGTAATAAACTCAAACCATCTTGTTCTATGAGTAACGATTCTAAAAGCTCTTGGTATTTTTTAACTTGTTCTGGCTCGCCGCGAAATAATCCATCTAGAACTAAATAAGTGAAAAATAACGGCCATTCGCATTCAATATGCTCAAATTGCTTGAGTTCCCACGGTTCGTAGTGCAAGCGATGATTATCTTCTAAAACGGTTTGGTGTCCATCACGCAAAAAGCGTTTGCAGCCGTATTTACCTGCGAGTTTATTGATAATATCGTTTAAAGTGCGATCGCGTAACTGCGAGTCTTCCACTGCAAAGGCAGGATAACTAATAATACTTAACAGCGCTGCATCAATTTCTTTGGAACCAGATTCCCTCGGTAATAAGGATTCTAAAGTAATTCGAGCGCGGGCGATTTCATCTGGTAGCACATGAATCACCGATGCTTGACTACCACGCACACCAAACAAATCCAATCCGTTAATCGCTTCTAAAGCAGCTTTTGCCATGCCTACGGAACTGGCGTTTAACTCAGCATTACCACGATTAATTTTATTACCACGTTCCCAAATGCCGTAATCTGGTGTGCGGTAAGCTCGTCCAATGTAGTAAACCAAATTTTGGACGAAATTCACTTCATCAATCGTATAAATTATTTGCAATCCCGCAGCGGTCATTTGTGCCAACATTAGTAAAAATATAGATGTGGCATCGAGTTGCAAATGTCCCCATTTGTCATCACCAACAACAATGTCGCCAGTCGCGGTATTATATTTGGCGTGCAGTCCATCCAGTAGTGACTGAGTATGTTTAAATGTCTCTACTTTATGAGCCTGTCGCATCATTGCAAAAAGCAACCCGCGCATCAGTTTGATCACACTGTGTTCTAGTTCATAGGTGCGTCCTTCATCGTCGTCAATCTTGCGGTATGCAAGTTCTAAACCCCAAACTGCCAAAATGCTGTAAACGTTGTCTCGTACCCACGCATCAGTATAATCACCGTGGGCTGTAATCGCTGTACTCGCAGGTAGTAAACCAGTAATCGGATTCTGCCGAGTCAGGATGATTGTTTTGATTTGCTGGTAGTAATACTCCAGGCGAGCTAGCAATTTGGTAGATGTTTTCATGATTTGGTTCAGAACTACTTGCAAAATTCGACCCTGTGACTGTGAAGTGAACTACCTAAACTAAGCCAGAACAAGTTCTGTAAAGGTTGATGAGACAACAGCTAAGGGTGTGTGAGTTTTTTATTATCTCCTGTTAATACGCTTCTGGGTACTAAATTTTAGCGATTCCAAACTAAAATACGATATTTGTTTATATCCTCATATTTACGCAAATTATTTTATACTTTCATTTATCTTTATTCATTCTAAAGAAGAATGGTTCTTCGGTTATTTTTTGTCATACGAAGCTGCACCTTATTGACACTCTAGTTTTGATGCCATTTTGGAATCTTCATGGCTTCTAAAATGTATTTTTTCCTATAGATATCTGATTTTATTGCTAATTTACTTTTTTATTTCAGTAATTTCCGATTGCTGATGCTCATTTACCCCCTTACTCTGCTTTTTCTGGCTCATTTCAGCGATTATTTCTATAACACCGCCAGTCAAGACACAAATGATTGCATAGCTAATTGGATAGCTAATTGTATCAGATGTGTTCCGGTCGAACCTAGCTTCAAACATTGGAAGAAAAATTTCCCGAACTGATGGTAATACAAACCAAGTTACAATAAAGGCTAGTGATGCTAAGAAATTTTTCTGTGATTTACGACTGATGTAATTACTACAGAATAGACGACAGTATAAACCAACAAAAATCGCGCAAATAAATTCTGCCCACTCAGCAGATACTGTATAGTCATGAATAATTGGATAGAAGATTGTGGGACTCATGAACATTATAGATAATCCGATAAAAGCACCGACGATAGAACCCTTTAAGGCTTGTTCAGACAACAATTTGAAAAATCTGATTATATAATTGTTCTGAGTCTGATATACATAGCGTCCAGCTTGACCAATTTGACCATTATTTTTAGTTTCGTGAGCTTCGAGGTTTTGAAAATTATTGTGTGGAGATTTATTATTCATACCCCAACTTAAAGCTGAACTTAAAACAGTTCCCAGTACCCATCGAAGCCAAAGCCTCCACTTTACCCCCTGGGAATGAAGCAAATCATACAACGCTTCCGGCAAACGAACTGCCAGCCGCTTCTGCTCGCTACCAGCCATAAAGTCCAGAAAAATGTAGTCGTACAGAAGACTATCCTCGGATGCTCTCTTAGCCAACAAACGCAGAAGCGGTAGGGCTAACTTTGAGAGGACGTTAGCGTTATTCCTGGCAATTTCCAATTGCATACCGCCAACATAACCTTGAACAGCAGTGATTAACAACGCTTCAATAGCTGAACGGATATTTTTTTCCTGTGGATGGGGAATCTCAGAAATCAGTCGTTTCCTTAGCCAGTCAGGTATATAACCTTGCCGAAACCACGGTAAGCGAGTCAGATCATTAAGATGACAAGCTTGGAGGAGGGTGCGGCCATCTTCGCTTTGGAGTGTATTGCCCAGGTATAATGTGAGATTCCAATGCAGTTCTGGAAATATAGCACAAGCACTCAGCCAGTCGTAACCAGCCTTGCCCAAATATCGGCGGAGTGATTTCAACACCTTATTGATCACTAATGACTCTGGTGGATCTCGTTGAATCCAACGGCGTGATCGCACTCTCAACTCTTCCGGAAAAGGTTCCCTAATCTTTTCTGAAGGTTCATAGGATGATTCTCCAGATTGAATGCTACGTATCAACTCCATCAAACCTTCAGGTGTGGCGGGTTGAATAATAAACTGCTGCGATAATTCCAGTTCCTGATATCCCCAGTGTTCCGAAGATTTTGGAGTCAATACAGCGCGCTCGCTCCAACTCAAAAACAAATTGCTCCAAGGTTCGAGTTCACCAGTGCGCGAACTAAATAATCCTTCAGCGACAGAGAAGATGATCAGTCGATACTCATTGTATTTTGCCGCAATTTCGTTGAGTGTGCAGGGTCTCCCTTTTCCTGTCATCGGAAAGCAGACGCGAGGATCGCCATCAAAGTAGTAGCCTGTGATGAAAACCTCATTTAGCTTCAGCCTGTTGATCATTTCCTCAACAATTCTGGCCTGGTGATCGCCGTAATTTATGCGATCAATTAGCACTAAGTATTCAGGGAAAACTTGACGATAACCATATACTGGCGTGAACAAACCCCCTAGCTGCATACTTTTTTTTAGCGTTAATACTGTATGGTTGTCCAGTCCAAGAAACTTCATCTTTGCGTGATGAAGCCAGTATAACTCGACCACTGCTGTTGCCCAATTGCGTGATCGCAGACGGTGGTAAAGGTGATTTGATTGCTCCCTTTGCTTCAGCTTGTCCACCAGCATGACAGCAATCAAGGATTACCAGTAATTTTTGTACTTGAATGGCTTGCAAATGTTGGGTGAATGTTGACCCAAGAATCGCTGTACCCTGCAAATTTCCTAGATTGTATCCGTAAGGCATTAAATAATAATCTGGTGTTTCCATTCCGTGACCGGAAAAGTAAACGATGACTGTATCATCTTTTCCAGTCACATCAGCCAACCAACTTAAAGCAGATAAGATATTTGTAGCATTTGCTTCTTCGGCAGTTAGCAAACGTACTTGCTCAGTAGGATAGGCACAACGAGATGAATTGCGTAGCAAATTAGCAACGGCAGTAGCATCATCAATTGTGACAGGCAAGTCAGCACCTACTCCGACAATAACAGCGTACCCTTGTTTAAAACTTTGGGTCATATTTATCCTTGCTCAGGCAAAATACGTTAGTATTTGAGCTATTGATACAGATTTAACATGCTATTTTCCAGAAAATTACAAAAAGTTTCGTTTATTAAGACTTGCTATCTCATCTATTAAAAATCTCAATCTAAAATAATAACGATATACGAGCACAGCTAGCAATTTAGTACAGCTTTGCATCAATTCTTAGCGAATTTCTCCATCATCTGTGCGACTGTATATGACCATCTGATGGGTTTGCCAGAATCGTTGTGACGATACCCGCTTTCCTGCACGCGCCAACCAATGGCCGTTTCTAGAAAAACCAAAAGAATTTAAAAAATTGATGGATTTGGCGAATCCCAATATTCTTAGTAGCATTGCCAGCAAGTGGATAAATCAGCCACATGAAAACGCCTGTGATACATCATGCAACTTATGTTTGCGAGATTACCAGAACCTTGCTTATCACGGGTTATTAGATTGGCGCCTGGCTTTAGATATGGCGCAATTAGTGTTATCAGCCTCATCTACAATTGATCTCAACTCTCCTTGGGGCAGTATTCAAAATCCTTGGAGTAAACTATATCAAGGTATAAATGCACCAATTTCCGCTACACTTCAACGCCTTGGTTACGGCTTACCCACTCAGTTCGGAACTCTCACTGGCTACGTACACCAAAATCAAAAGCGTCAGACAATCCTGATTTTACGCCATCCTCTGTGGCAAGATCACCATCCTGAGTGGATTGCATCGGAAGCAATCGCCAAAGCTCAAACAGATTACCGCGACTATGAAGTCAAACCTGCTAACCCATTTCTGATTCTTCGTCGTCCAGGTGACTATGCATGAAGTTGCTTGACACCAAAAACTACTTGTAATGTTGTAAATATTTTAACTCTATAAAGTTGGCGATTAAATTCGTTGATTGGGTTGACATAGCTTGTAGCAGTAGTAAAATCTACTTTAAGTTACACGGAAATTACCTGAAACTTAGGGCAATTAAGTTAGTCACTAGTGAGTAATATCACTAATACTGAATGCTAGTATTCAGTATCTACCGGAGAGCGCTATTCCGGGTTAGGATGATGACTAGCGATGCCTTGAATTAGATATCGATATTGAATTGTTGAAATTTTATGGACCATAGTCCACAAGATGGCAGTATCAACCTCCTCTGAGCTGGCGAGGAAGTCTCCCAGCACGGGGGAGACTTAGGAGATATATATCATGCTCACAGAAGATATTCGTGATTTGCTGACTGATACTACCGATTTAAACCAGTTGAAATGGGATTTAAATCGCTTACAACCTGTGGATGTGGGAGAATACATTACACAATTGCCTGAAAAACAACGGGCGATCGCCTTCCGTTTACTCAACAAAGCTCACGCAATTGATGTATTTGAATATCTGCCCACAGAGGTGCAGGAAGAACTAATTAATTCTCTGCATGATGTGCAGGTAGTACAACTTGTAGAAGAGATGAGTCCTGATGAACGCGCAGAATTGTTTGATGAACTACCCGCTGGGGTAATCAAACGGCTATTGCAGGAACTGAGTCCAGAACAAAGGCAAGCAACAGCAACGATTCTCGGCTATCCAGAAGGCACTGCTGGGCGGGTGATGACAACCGAATATGTTCGGTTGCGGCAAGGATTGACTGTAGGCGAAGCCTTGAGCAAAATCCGTCGTCAGGACGAAGACAAAGAGTCGATTTACTACGCCTACGTCACAGATGATAACCGAACACTGGTGAGAGTAGTTTCACTGCGCCAGTTGCTGTTTACCTTTCCTGATGTTTTCATCAAGGATATTTCTAGTGATCGCGTCATTAAGGTTAGAACTGAAACTCCTCAAGAAGAAGTGGCGCGAATCATGCAGCGCTACGACTTAATCGCTATCCCCGTAGTTGACCGAGAAGACCGATTGGTCGGCATTGTCACTATTGACGATGTGATGGATATTTTGGAAGAGGAAGCCACAGAAGATATCCAAAAACTGGCGGGTGTGGGTGGTGATGAAGCAGCTTTATCCTCTCCCCTACTCACCATCCGCAACCGCTTGCCTTGGCTGTTGGGCATCATGGCACTGTATATTGGTGCAGCTAGTGCGATCGCACCTTTTCAATCTGTAATTGCCGCAGTGCCAGTTCTAGCAGTAATCATGCCAATTTTTTCTAATACTGGTGGTACTGTTGGTATTCAATCATTAACGGTGACAATCCGCGGCTTGGGAGTAGGCGAGGTAACACCCAAAGATACTCTGAAAATTCTCCGCAAAGAACTTTTAGCTGGTTTAGCCACAGCCCTAGTTTTAGCCACGACAATGATCCTGCTTTCTTTAATTTGGGCGCGACCCCAAGAGCGATGGGTAGCTTTAATTGCCGGAATCGTAATGGCAACTAATACAATTGTGGCTGTTACACTCGGTACTTTACTACCAATGGCTTTGAAACGACTGAAGCTTGACCCGGCCCTAGTTAGCGGGCCGTTGGTGACTACAATGCTAGATACTATTGGGTTTTTAACGTTCCTTACCCTGATTTCCTTTGCTTTGCAGGTGTTACATTTACCAAGTTAATGGACGTATGAAAGACCAAGAAAATCTAAAGTATCCTAACGTTTTGAAGCACATTCAGGCAGAGTCTGAAGCCCTAAATTTTCGTATGGCTTCAGACTCACTAACAGGTTCTTTTCTAAGAACACTTGCTGCAAGCAAACCTGCTAGTATGTTTCTTGAATTGGGCACAGGAACTGGTATATCTGCTGCTTGGCTTTTGAACGGTATGGATCAGAAATCCAAGCTGATCTCAGTTGACCAAGATGACAAAGTAATAGCTGTTGCTAAAAAGTATTTAGGTCAGGATCGGAGAGTGGTTTTTCATACAGAGGACGCGACAATTTTTTTAGGTAAAATAGCTGCTCAAAGGTTTGATTTTATATTCGCTGATGCATGGGTAGGAAAATATAGCTGCCTTGAGGATACGCTCAATTTGCTTAAGTTGGGTGGTTTGTACGTTATTGATGATATGTTGCCTCAAGCCATATGGTCTGAGGATCAGGCTTCAAAAGCTAGCCAGCTCATTTCAAGCTTAGAATGCAGGAGCGATTTGACGCTTTCAAAAATTAACTGGTCTACAGGGTTAGTAATTGCAGCGAAAGTTAGAGGGTAGACAGCGGCAGGATTGCCAGGAGAGCGATTTTTTTCGGGGAGATAGATAACAATTAAGTGATTTATGTAATACCTTATCCAATTGACAAGCGCTATATAAATTCTTGATGCTAGAAACAACAAGTAGGTAATTTGATATAAGACAGGTGATATCATTTCCTCTGCATATGTAAATTAAAAAGCTGTAGAGACGCGATCGCTCTCTATGCAGGAAACTGATTGCTATTTATGCCTACTACCACCTGGAATCGTCATCACATTCTTTCTCTAGCTGACTTCACTACCACTGAATACGATACAGTTTTGCAAACTGCGGCCTCTTTTCAAGAGGTGCTATCACGGCGGACGAAGAAAGTGCCAACCTTGCAGGGACAAGTGGTGGCGAATTTATTTTTTGAACCCTCTACCCGGACTCGCAGCAGTTTTGAAATCGCTGCCAAACGTTTAAGTGCAGATACGCTGAACTTCGCCGCAGCCACTTCCTCTATGACTAAGGGAGAAACAATTCTCGACACGGCGAAGACCTATTTGGCTATGGGAACTGATATTATGGTAGTCCGCCATCGAGAGGCAGGAGTACCAAATGCGATCGCGGCTGAAATGGATCGTTTAGGTGTACGAGTTAGCGTCCTCAATGCTGGTGATGGTCAACATGAGCATCCTTCCCAAGCCCTGCTAGATTTATTTACCATTTGTACTTTAATTGACCCAGATCACCCCCGACTTAAACTTTTAAAGGGTAAAAAGATTGCTATTGTTGGGGATATTCTCCATTCTCGCGTGGCGCGATCAAATATCTGGAGTTTAATTGCCAGTGGTGCCGAAGTGCATCTGGCAGCACCACCCACCCTCTTACCCAAGTTATTTGCCGAGTTTATCTTGGAATCAGGAATCAGGAGTCAGGAGTTTATTATCTCTTCATCCCCCTTATCCCCCTCATTTTCCACTTCCCCAAATCAACAACTTTTTCTACATTGGCAGCTAGAACCAGCTTTGCAGAATGCCGATTTTGTCATGACTTTGCGCCTGCAAAAGGAACGCATGACGGCTCATTTGCTGCCAAGTTTGCGAGAATATCATCAGCTATTTGGCATTACACGCACAAAGCTGCAACTTTGTAAAGCTAACGTCAAAGTTTTGCATCCAGGCCCAGTCAACCGTGGTGTTGAAATTAGTTCTGAATTGATGGATGACCCAGAATTTAGTCTCATTCAATCGCAAGTTACCAGCGGTGTCGCCGTTCGCATGGCCTTGCTGTATTTGTTAGGTAGCGGCAAGGCTTAATTGGTATCCTTAGGTTGAGTACAAAAGTCAAAATGAAAAAAGAGCGCGATCAGGTAGAGCAAGTCTTTAACCTGTGATGCTGCTATTGACAAATTAGTTATTTCTATTATTCTAGAAATATGGATAATAAAGAAACGGCCCGGTATGCAGACATTTTTGCAGCATTAGGGTCGGAGCCTCGGCTGGAAATTATGCGACTGCTATTTGCGGCTTATCCAGACGGGATGACCGTAGGAGAAATTCAAGAAAAGCTAAAAATCCCGAACTCAACGCTATCACACCATTTGGAGAAGCTACGGATTGAAGAGTTAGTCAATAGCCGAAGAGAGAAGCAATTTCTGTGGTACTCAGCAAATGCTAAGACGATGGAGAATTTGCTGTCTTTTTTAACTACAGGGAAAAATAAATGCGATCGCATTATTGAGCCAGTCAACAATATATCAAAACAGGAAGGGTTTATGTTTGAAACATTTTTTGAGTCTATTTTTGACAAACTTTTTGGGTTTATGTCTACCAGATTTCACCTTAGAGGTTTTGAAAGATTTACTCAAACAGCTGTTACAGCCATCTCTATTGCTCAAGGTGAATCTCGCCGCTTGGGACATCAATATATTGGTACAGAACAGATTTTGCTGGGATTGCTTGGCGAAGGTAGCGGTTTGGGATCGCAGTTTCTCACCTCTGTAGGGGTAAATTTGGAAAATGCACAGATAGAGGTAGAAAAAATTATTGGCAAAGGTAAGGGTAATACACCTTTAGATATTCCTTTCACACCCAGAGCCAAGCAGGCATTAGAACTATCGGTAGAACAATCAGGGCAACTTGGTGTTAACTATGTTGGCACAGAGCATCTGCTGTTAGGTATTCTTTGCGAAGCTGCAATAGGTAGAGGACAGGGAGTAGCAATTAGGGTTCTGCAAAATCTTGGGGTAGACTTGGTTTCATTAGAACAACGACTGCGAAGACCTTTGACTTAAGATGATCAACCGTTTCTACATATATAGAGACGCGATATTTTACGTCTCTATATACGTAAAATTAATACTAATAATCTTTTAATTTTAGTCCGATCGGACTACCTTACAGAAAAATACCTAGTCTCATAGAAATTATGTATTCCTCCGATCGCATGAGGACAGAATCCTGTAATCTTGCCACACTGGTAGCGTAGAAGTTAAGAGTTTAAAGACTTCTAGAAGTGTCGGAGGTAAATATGAAACGAATTTTTTTGACGGCAGCAGCCATACTCAGCACGCTATCTTTAGCTGCTCCCATTCCCGTCAAAGCAGAAAACTCCGCCCCTGTCCGGCGTTTGCTGGAAACTAGAGCATGTTTGGGATGTAATTTAGCAGGTGCAAACCTCAAAGGCGCTCATCTGATAGGTGTTGACCTGAGAAATGCAAATTTAAAAGGAGCTAATCTCGAAGGTGCTAACTTAGAAGGTGCCGATTTAACTGGTGCTAATTTGAAGTCTGCTAATCTCAAAGAAGCATTCGTCAGCGATACTATCTTAAATAAAGCCAATCTCACCAACGTTAATTTGAGTAATTCCCGTTTATATAATACTGACGTAGATGGCGCTGTTTTAGCTAATATTGATTTAAGCGGTGCTAAAGTATTTAATACTGCCATTAGCGTCGGTGGTGAATACTAATGATGAGTTACGACTTTAAAGTGATGAGTTAAGAGTTACTATTTAACTCCTAACTCTGCACTTGGTAAGTTTTATTCACCGGTAATCGACAGTTCACTAACCCATATTTTCGGGCAAACTCCACCTGGCGTTAGCTTTGGCTCTTTTTCTACATAAATAATTGACTTTAAGAGTTCCAAGAAATCGCCAGCAACAGTTGCTGACTCAATACTTGTCTTGACACCCTTATTAACTAGCCAACCATCAAACGGCAAAGAAAAAGAACCTTGCAAGGATTTAACTCCTGCATGAAGAGCTTGTAAATCATCGATAAAAATCACATTTTCAGCCGTTTCTAAGCTCAACTCTTCTTCAGGAGTTGCTGTTGTAAAAACGTGATAAAAATTGGGACTAACGCTGACTTTTGCACCAATACTTGCATTACCTGTTGGCTGGGTATTTAACCTTTTAGCAGTGCCTGCACTGTGGAGAAAGCTTGTTAAAACACCATTTTCAATCAGCGAAATCTGACGAGTAGGAGTTCCTTCACCATCAAAACTCTCTGCACCAACGTTAGCTGAGTGAAGTGCATCATCAAAAACCGAAAGTAGAGGAGAAGCAATTTGCTTACCTAAATCATCAGGAGTAGATAGGCTTTGATTATCCAAAATACTTTGGGCATTAAACAAGTTAGAAAAAGCACCCAACAGACTTAAAAAAGCTTCCGGTGAAAAAACAACTTGATATTTACCAGTTTTTATTTTTTCATAGTTCAAGTGACTGATAGTTTTATCTGCGGTTTCTTTGATGCAACCATTGATGTCTAGATTATCTAAACTTTGGTTAATTCTAAAAGCACCTGCACTGCGAGGTTTTTTTCCATCTTCCTCAGTTTTGCTGTAAAGATAAACTGATGCTAACGAGTGAGATTCAGTTCTAACTGCACCGTCGCTATTTAGATAAAACCTGTCAATATCTCTTTGCGATAACCCATTATAAGGCACACCTTTAATTGCTGGATGGGCTGCTAGTAATTCTTTTTCAGCTACCAACAATCTTTCTATAAGTTCAGCAACAGGTGCTTGGGGTGTCTTATCGTGAGCTTTATCTGGAATAGGGACAGTAGCCTCTGGACTAAAATCAGGAACATTTTCTTTAACACCAAAGAAACTGGCTTCGTAGGCAGTTTTCAAAGCTAATTCTAATCCCTTGGGATCTACATCTGTAGTACTGGTGACACCCATTGTATTATCTTCATTCCAGACACGAACAGTAACACCAGAGCGATTTGAGGCTTTGACTTGTTTTGGCTCACCTTGGTCTACTTGCACACTAGTGTCATCTACTGTTGAGCCATAAATGTCGAATTTCTTAATGCCAAGCTTATTAGCATTGTCCTTAGCAAAATTTGCAATTTCATTGATATTGGGCATAGTCAATTTTTAATTTGAGATTTTCTCACTCCCTGCTTCAGTTTGGGAGTGTAATAGTAAAGAGCTTCTGCCTCCTAAATAAAATAGTGGCAGAGCCACAAAGAAGGCGTTTCCAGGTGTAATCTGGCAACGAGTTGACGAGGTTATCGTCCACCTACAGTAATAGAATCAACCTTGATGTGGGGTTGTCCTACTGTGGTGTAAATACTGCCGCTGACAGAACCACAAAAACCTGGTGCAATTTCCAAATCTTGAGAACACATGGAAATTTTATTCATAATTTCCTTGGCTTCACCGATAAGAATTGCTCCTTTTAACGGTTTGGTGATTTTGCCATTTTCAATCAAATAAGCTTCATCAACACCAAAGTTAAATTGACCTGTAGCACCAACGCTACCACCACCCATCTTTTTACAGTAAATACCTTTATCAACAGAGGCAAATAAATCATCACTGGTGTATTCGCCAGAATCAATATAAGTATTACGCATCCGGCTAGCAGCGGCAAAGGTATAATTTTGGCGGCGTCCACTTCCAGTTCTAGGGTGTCCGGTGCGTGCAGAACCTGTTCTATCTACTAAGAAGTTTTTGAGAACGCCTTTTTCAATTAATAGGGTTCTTTGAGCCGGCATACCTTCGTCATCCATGTCAATTGTCCCGAAGGCATTTTCAGAACGCCCTTCATCCCAAGCTGTTAAACTTTCGTGGGCAATTTTTTCGCCTTTTTTGTCAGCAAAGGGAGTGGTATTGCGTTCAATTTGAGTGGTTTCTAGCAGGTGTCCGCAAGCTTCGTGGAAGATTACGCCGCCAAAGTGATTGGCCATAATGATGGGGTAAGTGCCCGATTCCACGTAATCTGCGTAAAGCATTTTTCCAGCAGATTCTGCTATTTTCTCAGCAGCTTGTTGAGAATCCCAAGTTCTTAAGAAGTTGGCATCGCTAGTATTACCAGCGCGATCGCCAATTGAGGCGCGATTAGCACCATCAGCACATAAAAGGTTAAATCCTACTGACTGGGTGAGGCGGATGTCACGGGCAAAAGTACCATCACTGGCAGCGATTAAAACTTCTTGCCAATCCCGAAAATAGGTAGCACGACGCGATTGGACGTGGCTAGCTTTTTGCTTCAAGTGGGCAGTACCATCAAGCAGGACTTCTCCCATTTCTCGGATGGAGCTACACACTGGTAGCCAAGCATCTTTACCTCTTTTGGTGGCGTAATCTCTCAATAATTCCAGGTTGATTTCTGGGATGAAAGCTTTAGCAGTAGGTAATTGCAATCCCAGGATAGAAAGACCTTTTTCTAAAGCTGCTTTCAAACCGGAAAACGAAAGGTCATTGGTGCTGACATAACAGTCAGCTTTGCCGCGAAATACTCTAACTCCCGCGCCTGTAGACAGACTGGGTGAAATACTGGTGATGGCGTCATCTTCTGCAAGAGAACTAATATAGTTGCGACGCTCTAAAAATAACTCGATAAAGTCAGCACCAGCGGCGCGTCCTAGTCCCAGAAGGGTAGCCAGGGGGGCTTCCCAGGTTTCATCGAAACGCTCTGGTGTGGAGGAATATTGTAAGGTGGGAAGTTGATTCGAGAGAAGTAGCGTACTTGTAAGCATGGGTAGCCTCGTCTGCTGGCGTAATTCAGAGATTTGACTGAAAAATCCTGGTGTGTTCAGTCTAACAAATGAGTGAAAGCCACAGTCGGCAGAAAGGCAGTAGAGGTTTCCTCACCTTGGAAACGCGTTGCATAGTTGCACCCTGGTAATAAATGAAGAGAATGTTTAGAGAATCAGTTGCAATACTGGGTGTAATGTTTTAAACGCCAAGAATTAGCAAACCAGAAAGTTAAAACATTCATACATAATTGGAAGGTAGTCTTAGACTGTCTTCCAATTTATTAAAGTATAAAGAGCAAAATTCACATATATTGGTCAAAGCAGCAATTTCATCAAACTTATTTTTGATTTCTGCCTTGCTCATCCTTAGAATGACACCGTTGATAAGTTACCATTTTTTCATCAAGTTAATTTTTGGTGAAAGCCTATTCCTTCTCAGGTTTATTTACGATTTGCCATTTTAAGTGGAATTTTTGTTGTTTCTTGCTCCGTGAAAGTATCACCTAAATTGGAAGTTTGTCCTGTCGATGAAAAGTTCTTAAACAAGACGTTTAAAGTTCGAGTAATAGTTTTAATAATTTTCATCTTGCTAGCAGTCGGCTTTTGATCGTATCTCAAAACCATTGGAATTTCTACGATTTTTGGTTTGAGTACTTTGGCTTTCAATAGTAAATCTATCATGCAAGCAAATCCACTTTCAGTGAATAAACTCTCCCCATAATACAAATCCAGTTTACTAACTAAATTACGGTTATACAACCTGTAACCACAAGTGTAGTCTCTTACACCCGGTACACTGGCTGCAATTCTAAAAAGCCAGCTGGCTCCGTAACTCATCAGCTCTCTAAATTTTGATAAGCCTATGACTTTAGAGCCTTTTCGATATCTAGATGCGATCGCAATATCATAGCTACCAGCTATCATAGTGTCATACATCTTTATTAACAGTTCTGGTGGTTGAGTATTGTCGCAATCCATAGCAGCTAAAAAATCGCCTTCTTTAGAAATTTCTAAGAAAGTCATGAAACCTGTTTTGATTGCTTGACCTAAACCAGCATTTTTGGGATGTTGTACTAATTTCAGTAATATACCCAGTGATTGAGATTCATCTAAAGCAGTCTGAGCAGTTGTATCACTACTGCCATCATCAACAAGAATCAGTTGTATCTCCATATTAGAGATTTGCTGCAATATTTGAAACTTTTTGAACAAGGGGCGAATTGATTCTTGCTCGTTGTATGCAGGTAAAAGAACAAAAAGACTCATAAGGACCTCGTATTATTTTTAAAATAAAATACCATTACTCAAATTTCAAAAATTCAATAATGTTGATTTTTGGAGAAATTCATCGACGTGTCGGACAACTGCGTTGTTGTTGACGCTATCATTGACCAACTGTGAGGTATTAACGACGAAAAAATCATCGTTTTCAGTACTCACTTTTGGAACAAGACTTGAATAATCTAAAACTTGTAGTGGCTGTACTTTAATAGCTCGATTAATATGTGCTGCCACAATGTCATCTGCTTTGAGTTCTGGGAACATCAAACGTATACCCTGGAAAAATACTTGGCGCAATTCATCATCGGGCTGTTTTAACAGCGGGTCAGTGGAAAGTATATATTTTGGTAGGAATGTCATGTGATATCCTGCCGTTTCCTGTAAGGAAACTAAGTTACTCATACCGATGACTCCAGTAAAGGGAACATTTCTATCGGCAATATTTACTACGTAATAAGGAACTAGAGCCTTGCGAGTAATAAGTACCATGCAGATTACACCCAGGTATTCTACTGTTTCACCAGTGTCTGAAACTTTCACCAGTTCATTGGCAGCGACCTGTTGCAGAATATTAACTGGACCAGTAAAAATTACTTTATCAAAATGTTCCTTTTTACCCTGATATTCTACCCACATTCCACCCCCTGGATGAGGTGCAATATATTCCACTGCAACACCTGTGTGGACATGACCTCCAGCCGCGTAAATTAATTTTTCTATATGGTCAAAAACAGTTTTGTAACCACCTGAGACATAACCAAGTTGTTCTTTATTTAATGAAGAATCCCGCGCTGAAAATAGTCGTTTGATATAAGCCCAGATAAAAACTGCTGAGATTCGCTTATAGTTATCTCCTAATTTGGATAATAGTAAGGGTTTCCAGAGCTTTTCGTATGTGTTTTTTCCAGCGAGTTTCAATAGCCAATCTTCAACTAAAATCTTCTCTAAGCGCCGCCAGTTATTAAGGCGTGAACCATACAGGAGAGTAAAAGCTAATCTGATTTTACCTATAATTCCAAATAAAGGAAAGCGCAGAAATTCTATAGTGTTACTAATAGAATAAAATTTTTGATTGTCGTAGAAACCTGTTAAACTTCGATGCCAACGCAGTTTGTCTCCAAGACCAATATCTCTGAGAAAATTTATTAGGTGAGTATCAGAAGGTAGAATAACGTGATAAAAGCGATCCCAGGTAAATAACCCGTAATCATGATAGGTGGTAAGTCCACCAAGCTGCTTACTGCTATCGAAGACAGTGACTGTATGTCCTTGATGTGAAAGACGTTGAGCTAATACTAGCCCAGTTATACCTGCGCCAATGATACCTATATTCATAAATTTAGATTTTTGTACGGATGTCTTTGAGATGAGATTTATCTTCAGAGGCTTTTAATATTAATAACCTCAACCTCAATAATTGCCTTTTGAGCTATTAATGTACAACCATAACTACACCAGTTATGATAATGGAAATTCCTAACCACTGGCTAAATAGAACCTGCTCTTTTAGAAGATGGTGAGAAGCGATCGGTATAAGTGCATACATTAATCCTAGAACTGGAAATGCTTGACTCAGAGGAATTATCCGCAATACATAAAGCCACAATATAGTCATAAATATATAGCAGATAAACCAAATCAAAAAATAACGAGAGAATAACAGATTTCGGATAGATGCATTTACTCCCTTAGTAGGGCTAGAAATGTAAAGTCCATACTTTAGTGATAGGTTAGCTGCTGTTCCAAATAAAACTACAAGCATTAAAATTAGCCAAGTAATGATGTTCATTTCCAATGTTTTTTGTAAAATTTACTAGAGATTTATATAGATTTTTTAAGTGGAATAGCCACTAAAAGAACACCCAGAAAAATCGTGATTACTCCTGCTATTCGAGTTAGTGTAATCACTTCATTAAAAAAGTAGTATGAACCGAAAAGTATACCGACATAATTTAAACTAGTCAGGGGATAAGCAATACTCAATTTCACAGAGCGCAGAGCTAATATCCAATTTGCTATTCCCAAGCAATAAACACTAACAGCTAATACTAATTGTTCAATAAATACCCAAGTAAATAGTCCTTCATTTGTATTACTCATGGTATGCTTCATCAGCAATTGCCCAGAAATACTAAATAAAATACTGATAAATAAGATGATATAAGGAATTATTTGAAAGTTTGAAATTTGCGAGATAGATTTCATAGTACATTTGCCTCAATCGAGATAGGAGGTATGAAGCAGACAGTAAATAGCCTTTGTTTTAAACGTTTCAGATTTCGGTCACACCTTTTGTGCAATTCAACCTCCACTTCAGTAAATACACAACAAAATTAGGAAGGCTATGTTAAAGGGATTGATATCAAAATGACCGTTGAAGCTGATGTCCTAAAGCTAGCAACTAAATACTATGCAACTTGCAGGTTGGTTACTGGTTTATGGTAGCATCCTATACAATAGCAGTAGAGTACGCTAAATTGGTTTATCGGGTTAGAGACTGAC
Source organism: Nostoc sp. (assembly GCF_036916575.1). GTDB lineage: Bacteria > Cyanobacteriota > Cyanobacteriia > Cyanobacteriales > Nostocaceae > Nostoc. The sequence continues at coordinate 12,095 of NZ_JBALGC010000004.1, read as the reverse complement.
AACAAATAAATTATCCAATCTTGTGGGGTAAACCGAAAAGTCCGGCCTTAGCTATGGGCGGTGAGACGCCCATTTCACAAGAAGTAATTGAGTATTTTTTTATTTGTCAGTCCCTTATACTCCCAGACAAAGTAGTTTTCTGGCTTGGCAATTGGCACAATCAATTTAGGCTTTGCACAACTGTGAATTGCAGAAATCTTCCGTATCAGCCAGTTATGCTTCAAGACTACTTTTAGGGCGGGGAGCAATATCTAGGTCATAGTGGATGCAGAGATAGGAAAGGTTGAGGGTTTTGCCACAAATTTGCTGTGGACAAAGTTTAGCAGTACGCGTAGGCGTAGTCGTCGTAGACATTGCTTCTGCTAAACTCGGATTCGACCCACATGTTCAACACATGGAGACTAAGAGAATAAAAATGGATTGACAAAATTTTTGATTAATCCATTGATTAACTTTCATGATTAACTTTCATCAGTTGTATCCTGTTGTAGAAATCTTGTTGAAGACACTACTCAACTTCTCAAGCCATTAACTTAACTGGATTGATAAATGTTCTTAAATTTTCTCCAGTAAAGTTTATTAATTTACTCATATACCATAGAATTTCTCCAGGCTCACAGACATATCTGTAACCTCGGCTGATAACTAAGCCGATTCATAAAAATTTGTACTCAAATTCAGTGTGTATACGTGCTTTTTTTGGAAATAGAATAGAAACACAATGAGTAACAGAGGTCTGCTTGGCTGCGGAAACCAGAGATGAATCAATCTACAGTAATGCGTTTTACAGGTTTCTGGGGAATTTTAATCACTGTCTAAATGAAGTTTTTGACGACACTAACGGCTAATGTAAACTAGCGTTGGCTGATCAACTCGGAGTTGATGTTGATTGCATCGAATTTGAAATGTTTTTACATTATTCAGTATGTATGTTTGCTTGATTGTTATTTATTACATGTAATTTCAACTAGAGTTTTCTCTTCAAATTTATTGTTACATGTAATCACTTACTAGAATACCACGATAAAAGCGTGTTGCAAATTTCTCGTCACACTTCATCAAAACTTCATTTCCCGAAAATATACTTCAGCAGAAACTTCATAAAATTGAAACTTTCTTCTAGATAAATCTTTATATTTAAGGATTTGTACATTCATAAAACACTTTCTAGTTAATCTGACTTTTCAAGGAAGCCCTCAAACCACGAGACAGTGTGGCTTTTTCCCCAGTTATATTGTCAATGTTGATAAGTTAATGATAATTAACAATGGAAAAATCAGGGTTTGGAAAATCCTTAAAATGACCTTTTCCACATGCCATGAAAAGTCAGTTTGGCTAATAAACTTGCAGAAGTAGCAATTTAATATCAGACTCTAGAAGTGCAAAGCTAAGAGTTTGAGAAAGCAGAATTAAAACTTTAACAACAGTGCAAACAATGGCACGCTGTAGCACAATAAGACATTAATTACAGCAGAAATTGTGATGGTAATCGAGAGTTTAAATCGTTTTTTATTTATCCACGAAAACCTTTAAATTCAAATATTTAAGACAAAACTTAGTTGAGAGTTAATTCCGACACTAAGTAAGTCAGAAGACCATATTTGTAAATTCTATCATCAAACTTTATTTAATATTACGGTCGCGTGACAGATGAAAAAGCTCAACAATACCTAACCTAAACATAACGTTCATGGGCTGAGGAAGAAGATCAAGCTTGCATGATTAGGAAATATTTTATTTAAAAAGTGAGTATAAAGTAGTCGAGACCATACTTAGAGGGAATAATTTCCCATAAAAAAACTACCAAGTTCCGTTTTAAAGACATTACTGGGTTAGCTGTCTGATAATTTTCAGCAGTTTAAAGTTGAGAAAAAATTAGTTTGTGGTAGTTGGTATTATTTAATTTCTCTAGGTTGTTTTCCTGCAACTTCAGTTTGTTTGGACTCATTTTCTTGTAAAAGTTTGTTGGTAATTATTAAGACAATGAGTAACAATCCAAACTGAATCTGCCAGGGTGCTAATACCAAACTGAAAACCAAACTAATAGCTGCAAATACACCTGCTAGATATGCAATTTCATCAGTACTCTTTTTGAAGAAGTAGCCAGTGGCTAAAGCCGTACACAGTGGTATCAAGAAAAACAAAGGCATTTTATTAACCTCTGAACTAAAAGCTGTTGTGCTTATTAAACAAATTGAAATTGTTTTTGGATTTTGGCTAATTTTACATCCAATAAGGTTTTAGCCACAACAGTCGATCGAAATAAATATTATAGAAAGTCAAGATTATGCAACGTCGTATCTTACACCAATTGGAATAATGATTGCGACAGATGAAGTGTCATTACCAACATTTTTATAACAGTCATATCGCGCTAACCGATATCCCGCCCAGAACTGAAGTTCATTGGCTTTTAGCTCAAGTCCACTCAAGTGACTGAAATGTTCGCTTTCACTGAAGACAGGTACCTAACATCACTTCAAATCTTGTATAGCGGTTCTCGTTTACGTGAGGTACACCTGTAGGGGCGGCAATGCCGTGCCTCTACACCTCGCGATATAATGTTGTACCGCATCTGAATGGGAACCGCTATATTTAGTCATCTTAAGAGGACTTAAGCTATTAGCCTCAGAATTGATTCCCAGGTGGGATAGCAACGAAGTGAGAGATTTAAAAGATGTTGGTAATGACAAGGCTTTAAGAGTAGAGGTACAAGAAGTTATGCGTAAGCCTGCTTTAAGTGTAGAAACACACAATCCTTTCGGGTAAGGCTCGTTCTGCCGTTCTCCTGACTCAGTATTGCTGCGTTATGCTATACAAACTCTCGTTTACCTACGCGGATTCAAAAAGTTTAAAACTTGCGTAGGTGGGTTTTATCTATTTCGCCAATTACACTCTTGTGAGCAATCATCTAGTAAATTAGCTTAAAACTTTAGCCTTGCGCCAGGATAAGGATCTAACATATTACCTTTATAAGTAGCATTTTCATTTTTTCATTTTAGACACCCAATGTTGAACATTCCTCAATTACTGGCAACTGAAATAAACCTCAAACCCCATCAGGTGCAAAACGCACTGGAACTTTTGGCGGAGGGTGCAACAATTCCCTTTATTGCACGTTACCGCAAAGAGCGCACCGATGAGATGAATGAAGTGCAACTACGTGAACTGGCTGATCGATATACTTATTTAACAGAACTGGAAGAACGAAAATCGGTAATTTTAAATGCGATCGCTGACCAAGGTAAACTTACAGATGAACTCAAAGCCAAAATCTCATCCTGCTTACAAAAAACTGAACTTGAAGATTTATACTTACCCTATCGACCAAAGCGACGCACCCGCGCTACCATTGCCAGAGAAAAAGGACTCGAACCACTGGCGGAATTTATCAAGTCGCTAAATGTAAAAAATGCTGCAACGGCTTCCCTGGAAGAAGAAGCGGCTGAGTATATTTCCCAAACCAAGGGAGTAAAAACAGCAGAAGAGGCGCTCAAAGGTGCTGCTGATATTTTAGCGGAAGAAGTAGCTGAAAAAGCTGAGTTACGCGCATATATCCGCGACTATCTCCTAGAAGAAGGAGTATTTGTCTCCCGCATCAAAGATGATTACCCGGAAGGTACAACCAAATTTGAGATGTACCGTAACTATCAAATTAGGGTAAAAAATATTGCACCCCACAATATGCTGGCGTTGTGTCGGGGTGAAACTGAGAAAGTATTAAGCTTTGAAATTGCTTTCGATGAGGATACAGTACTTTATTATCTTGAGTCGAAAGAAATTAAAACCAAAGTTCGGACAATTCGGGATTTTTATCAGTCAATGTTGAAAGATGCATTCAATCGTTTGATGAAAATCTCTCTAATGGGAGAGGTAATTTCTGAGAATAAAGTTTGTGCAGATATGGAATCAATCAAGACATTTGAAACTAATCTGCGAGAGTTGCTGCTGTCTGCACCAGCAGGAATGAAACCAACACTGGCGATAGACCCTGGATTTAGAACTGGGTGTAAGGTTGCAGTTCTTGACCAAACTGGAAAATTTTTGGAATACCAAGCCGTATTTCCCCACCAAGCGGCTGAACAACGACTCAAAGCCGCACAAACTGTCAAAAATCTAATTGAAAAGTACAAAATTGAGTTAATCGCCATCGGTAACGGTACAGCGTCCCGCGAAACAGAGGAATTTGTCACGCAAGTATTGCAAACAATAGAACGCAAACCAGTTAAGGTGATGGTGAATGAGTCTGGCGCATCTATATATTCTGCAAGTACTGTAGCGCTGGAAGAGTTTCCTGATTTAGATATTACCGTGCGCGGGGCCATTAGCATCGGTCGCCGTTTGCAAGACCCCTTAGCGGAACTTGTGAAAATCGATCCCAAATCCATTGGTGTGGGACAATATCAGCACGATGTCGATCAGAAGTTGTTGAAAAAGAAATTGGATGACACCGTAGAAAGCTGCGTTAACTACGTCGGCGTAGACTTGAACACCGCCTCCAAAGAACTTCTGACTTCCGTTTCTGGGATTACGGTAACAGTTGCTAATAATATTGTTGCCCATCGCAACCAGCATGGAGCCTTTAAAAATCGCCGACAACTCTTGAAAGTTCCGAAGCTGGGGCCAAAAGCTTTTGAACAAGCAGCAGGTTTTCTGCGGATTCGCGGCGGTAACAACCCATTAGATAATACAGCTGTGCATCCAGAGAGTTACTCTGTAGTAGAAGCGATCGCATCTGATCTAAATGTGCCATTAAATCAGGTGATACAAATTGCCGAAAAACTCAAAAAGACCAACCTGAAGAAATACGTTACCGATAGCGTTGGTGAACCGACACTACGCGACATTCTTAGCGAACTGGAAAAACCAGGTAGAGATCCCCGTGCAGAGTTTAAGTATGCCACCTTCAAAGAAGGAATTAAAGAAATTAATGACTTAAAGGTGGGAATGGAACTAGAGGGAATCATCACGAATGTCGCCAACTTCGGCGCGTTTGTTGATATCGGCGTACATCAGGATGGCTTGGTGCATGTATCCCAACTTGCTGATAAATTTGTAGACGATCCCAAAAAAGTTGTCAAAGTCGGACAAGTAGTCAAAGTGCAGGTGCTAGAAATCAACGAGAAACTCAAGCGGATTAGTTTGTCAATGAAAACAGTTAAACAATAATTAGAAACAGCAGATGGCAGTTTATCAAGTTCAATTCATCAATTCTACACTTGGATTGGATCGCACCATTCAAGTACCAGATGATCAATATGTTTTGGATATGGCGGAAGATGCTGGTATCCGCCTACCATCTGGGTGCAAACAAGGCGAATGTTCTGCTTGTATTGCCAAACTCATTAGCGGTGAAGTTGATCAAAGTGAGCAAAAATTTCTGCGCCCAAGTGAAATACAGGCTGGTTATGTTGTTACTTGTGTAACTTACCCTTTATCTGATTGCACTTTAGAAACCCATCAAGAACAAGTTTTATATAAATCAGCCCTTTACTATAAGCCTGAGTCTGAAAAATCTGAGTGATTGTTGGCTTGTTACATTAAATTAATCTTAAATTTGTCGGGTGCGTTAAACAAATTTAACGCACCCTTAAAAATATTGGCTCACGGTACTGATAAGTTTTGCTATTGGTAAAATAGCGTCGGGGCGTATAGCTAGCTGTGCGCCCCTAGAATGTATTGCATCCATATGATAACCGCTATAGTTTTCTCAATAGATTGACCTAATGGGGTAGAAGTAATTTCTATCTTGCAAGAGAGGTAAAACTCTAACACATAGTTAAAGATGAGATCAGAAGTTTCAAACCAAAAATCTCTAGTTATTAGGTAGAAACAATGTTAACACCATTTTTAACCGCGCTAGCTACAGCTTTGAGCCTATTGATTGTTGATTTAGTTGTTCCAGGCGTTAATATTGCTAATTTTCCCGCAGCTTTGATTGCCGCTTTTATAATTGGCCTGATTAACGGTTCGGTTAAGCCGATTCTTTCTACTCTTTCCCTACCACTTAACTTTCTATCATTTGGAGCATTTTCGCTGATCATTAACGGTTTGTGTTTCTGGTTAGCAGCAGTGCTAGTTCCTGGATTCGCAGTTCGCGGAATTATTGGTTTCCTTCTGGGCCCAGTCATTCTAACTTTTGCTAATACCTTCATTAATAACTATTTTGTTGAAAGGAACCTTTTAACCAGCAGTGGTGATGTAAAAAGCCAAGGTGAATTACCTTCTAGATAAGTATTATAAGGAGTAGAAATAGCAATTTAATCACGTCTCTACTCCAAAAAAATATCTAAAGGTGGATTTGCTAATTCGACATCTTCAAAATAATCTAATTAAACAAAATCACAAAGTTGTAACATCATGAAATTAATTCGTTTTCTTCTAGGTTTGTTAGTGCCTCCTTTAGGCGTTTTCCTGACAGTCGGAGTAGGGCCAACTTTGTTTATTAACATTTTGCTCACATTTCTAGGTTGGCTACCCGGTAGTATTCATGCAATTTGGGTGATTGCCAAGCATGAAGAACAACTTAATGGAGAGGGACGTATTTACTAATACGCAAGATTAATTTTAGGAAATCTTAAGTATGGTGCGTTATTGCTAAAGCTGTAACGCACCATTTCACTTTCTAACAAAACTAAAAGTTATAAGCTATTTCAAATTTAACTTGCATAATTAGGGTGGGCATGTTGCACACCTGATAAGAGTTTAATTTAATTCAAGCAATTTAGATATTTTTTAGCTTATCAAATGGTGCGTTATGCCAAAGGCTAACGCACCCTATGAAAACTGAGTCTTTAATAATTATACAAATACGTTGGTAGGGACATGGCAATGCCGTGCCCCTACGAAAAATCTATATGTATCAGGGTTTTTGTGAAAAAGCAGTCTAGTCTATTTATGAATAGTATCCCGTTCTTTGTCAGCAGGTTGCTTATCTTTGAACAACTCAGCCGCCGTTAAGAGTAACTGCCTCAACGTTTGTTTGATTTGGCGCTCTTTTTTCGCTATAGATGTACCAGCTTCACCTAGTTGAGCCTCTAGTTGCGATCGCTTTTGTTCTACCTGTACAGCCATAGATTCTGCTTGAGGACGAGCTTTATCATACCAGTGTTTAGCCTCGTCTAGATAATCTTGAACCTCCAGAGAACGTCCGCCATAGCGTGCAGCTAAGTTAGCTCGAACAATCGCTAGCTGCGCTTGCAGTTGCGCGTAACGCTTCTTTAACAATCCTACTTCTTCACTATCTTTAATAGCATTGACAGCAGAATCAATTGCAGTTTTGGTAGTAGCAGGTTCTTGTTTACCCGTATCTTCAATCTCTGCCAATATTACATCAATCTCTTGCTGTAGTTCTTCTTCTTCACCATCCAGTTGAGCCTGTAACCGCTTGATATCTGTCTGAGTTTGAGCAATGCTTTCGTGTCTTTTGCTATTAATCCCTTCTAGCGCTCCTTCAATGGAAGCTGTCACTTCATCTTTGAGTTCACTACCTTTTTCTTGGAAATTTTCAATGACAGCAGAAACAGCATCTCTAACAAGGCTACGAAGCTCACTAGAACCTTGTTTAAACTCAGAACCTACTTGAGAAACTGCGGATTTCACAATTTCTCGAATCCGCTCAGTTCTTAATTGTCCGGTTTCTTTAGCTTGTTGCAGGTCGGCTTGAATTTGTTGTTTGATATTGTTAGGCATTTTCAACTCTGGGGATTTAACTAATTTGGATAAAATTTTCTAGGCATGTTCTCATACCCACATTATGGCGTAGTCTAATAGTGCTAGGCACTTCCTTTAGATAGAAAATAACAGCCCTAATGAGGTGATGTATAATATCTTGCCGATTTGTGAGATGATTAATATTTGTTGGTAGTAATTGAGAGAAAAATATGTGGCAAGTAAATATTACTTGTTCGGGCGATGCCTGGAAGCTCTATGGTACTGAATTTAAAGCGATCGCCCAGAAATATCAAGGTGAATTAATTGGTTCCAAAAAAATGCCAGATGGTACGCGCATCATGTCCTATAAAATTGAAGATGTTAGTGATGCAGAAGCTTTTCAAGAAGATTGTGCAAATTTTGCTGGATTTACAACTGACTTTGAATCCCTATAATATTGGTTTTGATACTTATGCCTGCAACCAGTATGTCAAAATCAGGAGAAGTTAATTGAAGAAATTACTCACATTAGTATTAGTAACGTTTTTGTTATTAATCAGTACTTTTACTTTTCCTGCTAGTGCAGCAGACACAGTTAACGGTGAACAAATATTTAGTGTTCACTGTGCTGGTTGTCATATTAACGGCAGCAACATAATTAGGCGAGGTAAAAATCTTAAAAAGCAAGCCCTTAAAAAGTATGGCATGGATTCAATAGAGGCAGTTACATCTATAGTAACCAATGGGAAAAATAATATGTCAGCCTATAAAGAGCGTCTCACTGAACAGCAAATTCAAGACGTTGCTACTTACGTTCTCGAACAAGCTGAAAAAGGCTGGCGTTAGAAAGTTAGGAGTTAGGAGTACAGACGCAATTAATCGCGTCTGTACAGGAGCTAGGAGTTAAGACTTTAGCAGTTATTGACTCTAGCAGTCCGAAATCATTCATAATAAAGTAGAAAAGTTAAAAAGGCTGTAAAAACCCCCTTGTCAACTCACTAATTATTAACTCTTCTCACTCCTGACTCTTGTACAGACGCGATTAATCGCGTCTGTACTCCCACCTTCTCACTCCTAAACTTGAAAATGAACTTACCCACAGCTAGCCGTCTCCAATTCACTCCCGATTTAAACATCTGCCGCATATTAAATGGTATGTGGCAAGTCTCCGGCGCACATGGACGGATTAATCCCAATGCCGCCATTGAAACTATGTTCAAATATTTAGATGCAGGCTTTACCACTTGGGATTTAGCAGACCATTATGGCCCCGCAGAAGACTTTATTGGTGAGTTTCGCTGTGAACTAATTGATACTCGTGGGAAAGATGCTTTATCTCAGGTGCAAGCTTTTACAAAATGGGTGCCTCGTCCAGGTAAAATGACGAAAAAACTGGTTGAGGAAAATATTGATATTTCCCTGAGAAGGATGAATGTGGAATCGTTAGATTTGATGCAATTCCACTGGTGGGAATATCAGGATAAAAATTACTTGGATGCCCTCAAATATATGGCAGAACTTCAGACTGAGGGTAAAATTAAGCATCTAGGTTTAACTAATTTTGACACGGAAAACTTAAAGATTATTACCGAAGCAGGTATTAAAATCGTTTCTAACCAAGTGCAATTTTCCCTTGTTGACCGCCGTCCTGAAGTTAATATGGTGGAGTTTTGTCAACAGCATGACATAAAGCTTTTTACTTACGGTACACTGTGCGGCGGTTTGTTATCAGAAAATTATTTGGGTAAATCGGAACCGCGAGGATTTGATTTGTCTACTGCTAGTTTGAAAAAATATAAAAACATGATCGATGCTTGGGGTGGTTGGCAATTATTTCAAGAGTTGCTGGCTATCCTGAAGGAAATTGCTAATAAGCATGGGGTAAGTATCTCTAACGTGGCAGTGCGTTACATTTTAGATCAGCCAACTGTGGGCGGTGTGATAGTTGGTGCCAGACTTGGTGTATCTGAACATATAGAAGATAACGCCAAAGTATTTAGTTTTAGTTTAGATGTTGACGATCGCGATCGCATCAATGCAGTATCTCGCCAATCACGCGATTTGTACCAGCTAATCGGCGATTGTGGCGACGAATATCGGCGCTAATTTCGGGAAAAAGGTGATAATACGGTGAAGGTTACTGTGGAAATTACTGCTGTCAGCCATGCCCCTAAACTTCACCTTTGCTCTCAGTCAACAGCAAACTTTTGAACTGCGTTGTGATTATGGCTCACGTCGCCTGGATGAAACGGAGTTGGCAGCGCTGATTGATTTGTCTGAGCAAAATTATTATGCTCAACAAAAAGACAGCTTACCTTATCTCACCCAGTTGGGACGGCAACTTTATCAATGGCTGGATGGTAAAGAAGGATGGCTGAGAAGGGCGCTGGATGACGCGGATGAGCAAACGATTCTTCTAGATTTGATTCAAACCAGCGAAGCAAAGGGGTTGAACCCGGAAACAGAACGGGTAGCGTTGGGATTGGCACATCTACCTTGGGAATTGCTACATGATAGTGCAGGGTTTTTAATAGAACGCCGGGATATTTCCGTTTTACCAGTGCGTTGTGTGCAGCAGCGTCAAACCCAAATAATTGGTGTGCAAAATCGCCCCTTGCAGTTGCTGTTTATGGCTACTTCTCCTGAAGATCCCAGAGTTCCACCACTAGGGTTTGAGCAGGAAGAAGCGAATATTTTGCAAGCAACTAAAGAGCAGCCCTTGGCGTTGATTGTTGAGGAAAGTGGCTCGGTTGCAGAGTTAGCCAACTTGGTGAAATCCTACCCAGAAGACTATTTTGATGTCTTTCACCTCACAGGACACGGGATAATTTATACCCAAAAAGGCTACGGCTATTTACTGCCAAAAGGTGCAACGTTGGCAGATAATACCCCCTGCTTCATTACTGAAGATGAGGTGGGGAATTTGCAACTTACTACCGTCAATGATTTAGCTAAAGCCTTTCGCGGGCGCTGGCCGCGTGTAACTTTTCTCTCTGGTTGTCATACGGGACAGGTTTCTAACAAGGGGACAGTACCCTCGATGGCGCAGGCATTGGTGAAGGCGGGGGCAGGTATAGTTTTAGGCTGGGCGCGTCCGGTGTATGACGGCACGGGTATTGTAGCGGCACAGGCACTTTATCAAGCTTTGGCGACAGGGGCAACTGTTGAAGAAGCAGTTAAAGCGGCGCAGCAGGAGATGATTGACCGAGAATGTACCGACTGGCATCTGTTGCGGATGTATCGGGATACGCGCCCCATTAATCAACTGGTGACAGTGCTGAGAACAAGAAATCGATTAAAGTCAGTGAAGGAGTTGCCCCCTCCACTGCTCTCCAAAACGGAACGTGATAGTTTCCCATCATTCCGCTCCTCAGCAAAACGGCTGTTGTCATCAGTGCGTCGTTGCCAACATATCGTTTTCCCCGTTAGTTTACGAGTTCCACAGGTGGCTTAGGTTTAACACTATTAATGTGCTAATTTCTTACCAAGACTACCATCAAGGGCAGTCTTTTTATCATGGCAATGTCGATGGAGTAGTTGCCAATTATCGTATGAATTCCGTCCACCAATAGATGTAGGAACACGGTGGTCAACTTCAATCGAATCTCCATCTGTGAAGTAGTTATCGCAGTGAGCGCATATTCCTTTTTGCCTTTTGAGTAGTGTTGCTACTCTCGTAGACACTTCAGGATGTACACCCATTCTTGAACTCCAATAAATCCAGTCACCGTCATAAGGGGATGCTGTTCCTTTGACTTTTACATAGCGTTTTATTTCGGTGGAACTATGTTGTATAAGCATTAGAGGATTTTTGCCCTCCCTGGTTACGAAAGCCCAGTTATTGCCTTCTACGGTTTTGAAGTATTTAAGGCGTATCCACCCTCTACCCTTGTTTCGATGACGATGACGACCCCATTTAAGAAGCTTCCAGACAACTAAATGCCATAGCCTTTCAAATATTTTCTGGCTAACGACAGTAGAGAAGTAATTGCACCAACCCCGTATAATGGGATTGAGTTTCATAATCAAAGTCGCTTGGTCTAACCCACGCGAATTCTCTATTACTTCAGCCACTTTTCTATAGTGCCTTTTCTGGCTTTCTTTGCTGGGGGTGATAATAGTCTTAAATCCGAGGATTTTTCCTCTTACCCTTCCTGAATTGTATTTTCCGACTGGAAATTGTCTAACGTTAAATCCTAGAAAATTAAATCCAGGTTCTTCGTCTTCTAGTTTATTCAGGGTATGGGCAAGTCTTGTTTTGCTCGGTTTTAATTCTAACCCGATGTCACTTAACCACTTCTCTATCTCTGTTTTACACAGTTTTATGACTTCTAGGTTCTCATGAACTAGTCGGGTAAAGAGGCGATGTCACCATTGCCCCCTCCCCTCAAAACCGGACTTGTACCTTTCAGCACATCCGGCTTAAGCAAATTACTAGCTCC
>NZ_JBALGC010000003.1:0-32691 GCF_036916575.1 Nostoc sp. | reverse complement strand
TGATTCAAGTCAAATCAGAACGTCAAGTTTTCACACACAATGTTATTGAAGTAACTAATGAAACCCGTTATTAGATTTCGTCTTTAAGTGAAACTACTCAAGAAATAGCTGAACGAATTAGAGGATATTGGGGTGAAGTTACGCTGCTACCCGTAAAACGATTGCAACTATGACACATCAAACTAGTGATTCTCTAATAAAAATGCTTAAGCAAGCGGGAGCATCCCAATGGGAGCAAATTTACCAAGATAATAGATTGTCATTGCGAATGAAGCGTTCGCCCTTGGCGTTCCCGAAGGGTAGCGGAATGTTCGCCCTTGGCGTTCCCGCAGGGTAGCAATCGCAACATCTAGACTTTGCGATTGCTTCTCTACGAGACGCTCCGCGTAGCTTGCTTCTCCGAAGGAGTACGCTCCATTTCATTACGTACCCTGCGGGAACGCCAAGGGCAAACGCAATGACAAAATATGTTTTTACACATTTGGGATGCTCCCAAGCAAGCAGTGTCAGGTGTGTTTTATACAAGTGAATCAGACTATCCTTTTGAGGCAGTTCATTGGAAAATAGGAGAGTAGAATATGAAAATAATTAGGCTATCTTTAACAATCCTCAAGAGCAAGCAACCAAAGATTATGTTAGCGGTCAGTTTGGATAATTTAGCAATCAGTAATTGTTCCCTATTTTCATAAGAAAACCGATGAATCACGAACGCATAAATCATCATAATAATCGCATCCCGCATTTTAAAAAATGCCATCGGCGGACAGAACAAGTCCAAGTTCAGGTGCAAGACGACCGCACGGGTATGGATGCAGTAACGCTAAAACGCGCTCTTTTAGATAATCTCTACTACATCCAGGCGAAGGATCGAGACTGGGCAACTGCACATGATTACTACATGGCGTTGGCGTATACTGTACGTGATCGCCTACTGCACCGTTGGCTAAAAAGTGTAGAACAAACCTATCTGCACAAAGATGTCAAAATCCTCTGCTACCTATCTGCCGAATACCTAATTGGGCCGCAGTTGGGAAAAAATTTAATGAATGTCGGACTTTATCAAGAAACTCGTAATATTCTTCAAGAATTAGGCTTTAATCTTGATGATGTGTTGGAACAAGAAGACGAACCAGCATTGGGCAATGGTGGTTTAGGACGACTGGCGGCTTGCTTTTTCGATTCTCTTTCTAGCCTAGAAATGCCTGCCATTGGTTACGGTATTCGCTACGAATTCGGGATTTTTCAGCAAGTAATTCAAGATGGGTGGCAAGTAGAACGCCCAGATCGCTGGCTACGATTTGGGAATCCTTGGGAAATTCCCCGTCTCGATTATATTGTAGAAGTCAAATTCGGCGGACACACTGAGGCTTACACGGACGAACGCGGACGCTATCAAGTACGCTGGATACCAGAGCGAACCGTGTTAGGCACACCCTACGATACGCCAATTTCCGGTTATAGCAGCAATACAGTGAATACACTGCGCTTGTGGAGTGCTAAAGCCAGCGAAGATTTCAACTTGCAGATTTTTAACTCTGGGGACTTTACCGACGCTGTAGCAGATAAAGTTTTTTCCGAAAATATTACCAAAGTCCTTTATCCGAATGACCAAAACTATCAAGGTAAAGAACTTCGTTTAGAGCAGCAATACTTTTTTGTTTCTTGCTCGCTGCAAGATATAATTCGCAATTATCTACAGACACATGAGAATTTTGACCAATTCCCGGCAAAATTTGCGATCCAAATCAACGACACTCACCCATCTATTGGCATTGCAGAAATGATGCGGTTGTTAGTGGATGTTCATCAATTAGATTGGGACAAAGCGTGGGATATTACCCAGAATAGTTTTGGATTTACTAATCACACTCTGCTATCAGAAGCGTTGGAACGTTGGAATATTGATTTGTTTGGTCATTTGTTGCCCAGACATTTAGAAATTATTTTTGAAATTAACAGCAGGTTCTTAACACAGGTTCGTCTCAAGTATGCTGGAGATAATGATAAAATAGCTCGACTTTCACTGATTGAGGAAGGCGCAGAAAAGAAAGTCCGGATGGCACACCTTGCTTGTGTAGGTAGTCATGCCATTAATGGTGTTGCTGAACTACATACTGAGTTGTTAAAAAACAACTTGTTTCCAGATTTATATGAATTGTTTCCTCAAAAATTTAGCAATAAAACTAATGGGATTACTCCCCGCCGTTGGATATTACTTGCTAATCCGAAATTAGCACTGTTAATTACTAACAAGATTGGCAAAGACTGGATTAATAATTTAGATGAACTCAAGCAATTAGAAGCTTTCATAAACAATGCGGATTTTCGACAATCTTGGTGGCAGGTTAAACATGAAAACAAGCAAGATTTAGCAGAATATATTTTGCAAACAACTGGTATTGAGATAAATACCAATTCTTTGTTTGATATTCAAGTCAAACGCTTTCATGAGTATAAGCGTCAGCATTTAAATATCCTGTACATTATTACTCTCTATAATCGCATCAAGAAAAATCCCAACCTTAATATAGTACCGCGAACTGTAATTTTTGGTGGAAAGTCAGCACCTGGTTATGCAATGGCAAAGTTAATAATTAAGCTAATTAATTCTGTTGCCAATGTGATTAATAATGACGCTGATGTAGGTGACAAGCTGAAAGTAGTCTTTTTACCCAACTACAATGTTTCATTAGCACAGCGAATTTATCCTGCTGCTGACCTTTCTGAGCAAATTTCCACTGCTGGAAAGGAAGCTTCTGGTACAAGTAACATGAAGTTTGCGATTAACGGAGCGCTGACAATTGGTACACAAGACGGAGCAAATATTGAAATTCGTGAGCGCGTCGGTGCAGAAAACTTTTTTCAGTTTGGATTAACTGCTCCTGAAGTTGCTCAGCTGAAAGCGCAAGGATATAATCCGTGGAACTATTACAACAATAATCCTGAACTCAAGCAAGCAATTGACCAAATTGCTGATGGTTATTTTTCTGGTGGAAACACAGACTTATTTCAGCCATTAATAGATTCCTTAAAGAATCGGGATGAGTATATGTTATTTGCAGATTATCAATCTTATCTCGAGTGTCAACAAAAAGTTAGTCAAGCTTATCAAGAGCGGGAAAACTGGATAAGGATGTCAATATTTAACACTGCTCGCACGGGTTATTTTTCCTCAGACCGTACCATTCGTGAATATGCCCAAGATATCTGGCATCTTCAGCCAGTGAGGATTAATTTAAATGATAGTCAAGAACAAAAGACAGGCGTAAAAGTCAAAGAAGCACCATTGCCAAACATGTCACATAACGATTGAGCTACTCAAAAGTGTGTATTCGGGTGATGGTCGAGGGTTAAATATAGTTGCTTCAGATGCTTCGATAGAGCGATGCCTACGGCGGGCTACGCCTACGCTCTGTTGATGCAACTTTGACTCGCTTGTATTTTTTAAGGGCGATGCCTGCGGTAGTCACTGACTTGTACTGAGCGTAGCGATGCACTGAGCTTGTCGAAGTGTCGTTCACGTTGAAAGGGGTAGTCCTATAAACTTTCACCACACCGATGAATTAATTGTGCAATCACTCCTGTCCAGCCAGTTTGGTGGCTTGCTCCTAGGCCAGCACCATTGTCGCCATGAAAGTACTCATTGAAGGTGAGCAAATTTCGCCAATGAGGATTCGTCTGAAAAACCTCGACGGCACCGTAGACAGGTCGATGCCCGTTGGCATTTTGTAGAAAAATGCATTCAAGTCGTTTTGATAACTCGATCGCCACTTCCTTTAGCGTCATCCATTGTCCAGAATTAGTCGGACATTCTACTTTGTACTCATCCCCTAAGTATTTATGAAAGTGGTATAGGGCATCAATAAGCAGATAATTCATCGGAAACCAAATCGGGCCACGCCAGTTAGAATTGCCACCAAATAAGTTGTTTGTAGATTCAGCTGGTTCGTAGTCTACCTGATATTCTTGATCGTTGACGTGCATGATGAAGGGATGAGCTGCATGAAATTTCGATACAGAGCGAATGCCATAGGGACTTAAAAACTCGCGCTCATCTAACATGCGCTCTAAGATGCGCTTTAGCTTCTTGCCATCTAAGATTGCCAGTAAACGGCGCTGGTGTTCGCCTGTGGTATGCATACAGGCAATTCTAGTTGTAAGGTCTGGGCGATTTTTAATAAACCAATCGGAACGCTGGCGAAATCCGCTGAGTTTTTTGAGGATTTCGGGTTCGAGAATTCCGATCGCAAATAAAGGCACTAAGCCAACCAGCGATCGCACTTTCATGGGAAAATGATGCCCATCTAGGAAGTGGAGTGCATCGTAGAAGAACCCGTCCTCTTCATTCCAGAGGACAAGTTCATCCTGACCAATCCCATTCATGGCATCGGCAATTCGTAGAAAATGCTCGAAGAATTTACTGGCAATATCTTCGTAGATAGGTTCATCCATTGCCAGTTCTAGGGCAATTGTCAGCATGTTCATGCAAAACATTGCCATCCAGCTTGTACCGTCTGCCTGCTCTAAATCGCCACCTGTGGGTAGGGGGGCACTGCGATCAAACACGCCAATGTTGTCCATGCCCAAAAAGCCGCCTTGAAAAATGTTTTTACCCTCGGCATCTTTGCGGTTAACCCACCAGGTAAAGTTGAGCAGCAGCTTTTGAAATACTCCTTCCAGAAATCGTTTGTCAGCTTGTCCGTAGAATTTCTGCTCGATTTGATAGACCTGCCACGCTGCCCATGCGTGTACGGGTGGATTGACATCGCTCAGTTTCCACTCGTAGGCGGGTAACTGCCCATTAGGATGCATGTACCATTCCCGTGTTAGGCGTTGCAGTTGTCGCTTGGCAAAATCTGGATCAATCATTGCCAGTGGAATCATGTGGAATGCTAAATCCCAAGCGGCAAACCAAGGATACTCCCAGGTATCGGGCATGGAGAGAACATCATCAATATATACATGTACCCAATCTGCGTTGCGAACACTCCGACGCGAATCGGGGGGAGTCGGAGTCGCAGGGTCGCCTTTGAGCCAATCCTCGATGACGTACAGGTAAAACTGTTTACTCCACAGCATTCCCGCAAACGCCTGTCGCTGGATAATCCGCTCGTCATCGGATAGTTGAAACGGCGTAATCCGCTGATAGAATTCGTCAGCTTCTTTGATGCGATCGCTTAAAATTTCCTCGAACTCATCGCCAAATGGATCGGCAATATTAGACGAATCTGCCAGCCGTAAGCGTACAGTTTGCGTTGCACCTGGTGGAATCATCAATTTATAGTCAGCAGCAAACTTCGTGCCCATGCGGTTCGGATTCACCGCATCAGTGCGGTTGTGGATCGCATACTCATGAAAGCCATCTTTAACGTAAGGTGAGGTATTTTCCACACCATACAGCCGCTGAAAATTCGTTTCATTCTCAGTAAACAAAAGTTCTGTTGCACCTTGACAGTAAAGCCAATAGTTGCTCATGTCAGGATGAGACGCTTCAATGATGCTGAAATCTGCTTTTGAATTCAGCACCTTCAGCATCGGTTTTTTACTTTTTCCATCCCATGACCAAGTATTGCGAAACCAAAGTGACGGCAACAGACGCAATGGCTTGGCCTCAGAACCGCGATTAGCGATCGTGATTTGAATTAATATATCTTCAGCAGAGGCTTTGGCGTATTCAACGAACACATCAAAGTAGCGGTCTTCGGCAAATACACCCGTGTCAAGTAATTCAAATTCTGGTTCTTGCTTGCTGCGGCGACGGTTCTCTTCGACTAGTTGAGTATAGGGAAATGCCTGCTGTGGATATTTGTACAAGAATTTCATGTATGCATGAGTTGGCGTATTGTCAAGAAAAAAGTAGTATTCTTTAACATCTTCGCCGTGATTGCCTTCGTTGCTCGTTAGGCCAAACATCCGCTCTTTAAGGATCGGGTCTTGCTCGTTCCAGAGAGCGATCGCAAAACACAATCGCTGATGATTGTCAGAAATTCCGGCAATGCCATCTTCGCCCCAACGATAAGCACGGGATCTCGCATGGTCATGGGGAAAGTAGTCCCAAGCTGAACCATCGGGGCTGTAGTCTTCGCGGACAGTGCCCCATTGCCGCTCACTCAGGTACGATCCCCAGCGTCGCCAGTAAGCTTTGCGTTCTCGGTCTTCTTGCAAACGTTGTTCTTCTGCGGTCATAGTTCTTTTAATTTACGCTCTTTGAATGAATCACTATCAACAGGCTTTTTTCAGTCGCTTCAAGCGTATCCTGGTTTACGTCCGCCTAAGCGTTGTTCCTTGGCTTCTGGAAGTTGATGAACTGAAATTGTTGCATAAGAGCCAAGTTTTCTACCAATAATCATAAATCGGATAAAGTCGCCCAAGCCTTCAACCATGCGCGCACGATGCAATTCGCCACAATCAACAGGGTTGAAGCCGATATCTGTTATTAAGCCGATCACAGTCTGCTTTGCCTGCTCGTTATCGCTGCATACAAAGCACGAAACTTGATATTGCTTAAGTGGGTCTGGACTGAGTTCAAACACTTCTTGAGCAAAGGTGTTAAAGGCTTTGACTAAATGGGCATTTGGTACATCAGCGGCAAACTTTTCAGCAATTGATTCTGCAATTGGTTCAAAAGCAAACTCTTCAGGAATGGGTGAATTATTACAATCAATCAGTATTTTGTTTGCCAGCACATCGATTGAAGAAAAAACCTTAGAGGGTAACTCCCGCACGCCATAAAAAATTACGTCTGCAAACGCTGCTGCTTCATCATTTGTGCCCCCCTTGGCACCGTGTCCCGCAAGTTCTGCAATCGCTTTTGTTTTCGCTGCCTCACGGGAACCAAAGAAAACCTCGTGTCCCCGTTGTGCCCAAAGAATTCCTACCGACCTGCCCATATTACCTGAGCCAATAATGCCAATTTTCATAGGATTGAGTTTTCTAATTCATCAGTAAATAACCAAATTTCGTGGACGAGTCTTTGATACTCGTGAATGAGTCTTTGATACTCGTGAATGAGTCTTTGATACTCGTGGACGAGTCTTTAATACTCGTGAATGAGTCTTTAATACTCGTGAACGAGTCTTTGATACTCGTGGACGAGTCTTTAATACTCGTGAATGAGTCTTTGATACTCGTGGACGAGTCTTTAATACTCGTGAATGAGTCTTTGAGCTTCATTAATGAGTCTCTAATTTTCCCTGCCCCCCTCCTCTCCCAAAAGGTAGTAATTTTCGCAATCAAATAATGTTTGTACAGTTTCGCCATGATTCATGCTTTATTCTCTCAAGATTCAGCCAAGACCACCGTTACAGTGGATCGTTTGTCCATTAATCCAACCACCTTGTTGACTAAGTAAAAAAACCACAGTATCCGCAATATCTTCTGGATTTCCCAGGCGCTTCATGGGAGTATTGTCGATAATAGATTGAATATCGTCTTGAGTTTTGCCTTGTCGCATCTTAGCGGTGTCTGTGGCTCCAGGCGCGATCGCGTTGACTGTAATTTGACGACTTGATAATTCTTTAGCATGAATGTAGGTAAATTTTTCAATTGCCGCTTTTGCAGCCGCATAAACCGCTGCATCAGGTCGATTGAGACGGGTGACAACCGAGGAAAAGTTAATAATGCGTCCGCCTGGTTGCAGGTACTTTTCGGCTTCTCGCGAACACAGAAATGTACTGCGAACATTTACCGCAAGCATTTTGTCGAAGTCGCTGTCTGTAGTTTTAGCAATCGGCGCGTCTTCTGATTTCCACCCAGCATTGTTGATTAGTGCATCCACTCGTCCAAATTCACTTATCGTTTGCTCAAATAAACGTTGGACATCCTTAGCATTACTGACATCGGCTTGCAATGCGATCGCGCTTCCAGCAGCAGATTTTATCGCTGCCACAGTTGCTGTAGCACCTTCTTCGCTACTAGCGTAGTTGACGACAACCAATGCACCTTCTTTGCCCAAACGTGTGGCGATCGCTTGTCCAATTCCACGCGAAGCACCAGTAACAATTACAACTTTCCCGGTAAATTCTTGATTCATAAGGTTTTGTACAGTGTTGAACTACTATTTTTAAACGTAGCCACCGCCTGCTTGAAAAGTCTGTCCTGTAAGGAATGCGGCATTTTTCACTAACAACAAATGCGATGACATCGGCTCTCCTGTTTAAAAAGTGCTGAGTGCTGAGTTAGCAGTTAGTCGTCAGTTGCCAGTAGTTATTCTTCCCTGCCCCCTACTTTCTTTAAACGCCGGGATTACGAGAACAGTTCTGTTGTATCTGTGTAAAATCTGACGGAAGTTACTGAACCTGCTTGATTGCGATCGGTGAAGGCGACTGCTCGCAGGGTTATAGCCTCTCCATCTTGGCGTTTGTAATGGTTTAAGGCTTCTAGAACAAAAAACAAATCGCTGCCGTAAATGTTCAGTAAGTCGTGTTCCAAGCTATCAAATGTCGTCCAGTAATTCGAGAGAAACTGGACAATCACTTCTTTTCCTTGAACAGGAGGATGATTGTTGGAGAGCATAACGCAATCCTCTGCAAGAAAGCTGCTATACAGTTCAACGTTTTTAGTATCTATAGCTTGTAAATAAGCGAGATACCATTCGTAGTTCTGGGGTGAAAGTTGATTAATTCTCAGCTTGTCAGTTTTCACAGGCTTATTGTTCCTGATAGTTCCACAGCAAGCCACCGTCAACAAAAAAGGTGGAACCTGTAATGTAATCGGCATCGGATGAAGCTAAGAATGCCACTAAGTTTGAGACATCCTCTGGTTTGCCTAAGCGTCCTAGCGGAATATTTTTTACCAGGGCGTTGAGTTTTTCTTTATCTTCGAGTAAATTTTTGTTAATTGGAGTGACGATCGCCCCTGGAGCAACATTATTAATTGTGATTCCTAATGGGCCTAACTCCACTGCCAAATTTCGCATCATCATCTTAACGCCGCCTTTGCTGACGCAATATGAAGTGAAATGGGGAAATGGCAGTTCTTCGTGAACTGAGCTAATGTTAATGATTTTGCCAGGACGGTTTGTTTGCTTGAGATGCTTCACAAAAGCTTGAGCAGCAAAGAACACACCTTTCAAATTGACATCTGTCACTTTGTCGTAGTCTTCTTCACTCACGTCCCAAAAGTCTGCTCGTTTTTCCAGTCCAGCATTGTTCACGAGAATGTCTACTTGGCCGAAGCGATCAATACTTTCACTAATTAATCGTTGAACTTCACTAACTTGTCCTAGATCAGCTTGAATTGTTGCATCTACATTAGATTGCGCCATGTGACATTTGCCGCCAGCGGCCTGCACTTGCTTTAATGTTTCCTGCGCCCCTTCTGGATGAGAGCGGTAGTTAATCACTACACTAGCTCCATCTTGAGCTAGGCGGATAGCGATCGCTTGTCCGATCCCTTGACTACTGCCCGTTACCAACGCCACTTTTCCATTAAGTTTCATCGAGTTCTCCTTTTACAGTTGAAAATTGCTTGAATTTATGAATAAGATTCTTTGCGGCAAGGTGCGCTGACGTTCTTGAAAATACTGCGGTAATGAGGTACATGAAACAGCTTGCAGGTCAAAATATCTTGCTTGTGTGCCCCAATCATCTTTAAAAAATTAAAGGCTCCTACTGCAAGTAAGGAGCCTAATGAAGGGGCAATGCCATAAATCCATTGATCCTGCCAATTACCGCTAACGAATGCAGGGCCAAAGCTACGGGCAGGATTGAGACTCGTACCAGAAATTGGTGATTCTAACCAAACCATTGTTGCCACCAACAGCCATGTCATTAAAGGTGTCCACCGTAGTAGCCGATGCTGACTGAGGAAAATAAAAATCGCGAAAACAAGCAAGAAGGTCATGCTAACTTCCGCAAAGAAGACAACGCCAAGGGAATAGCTATTGCTTGGTAACGTCATGCCGTTTTTAAGGTTGGTAGCGTATTCTTTCCAAACACCAATTAAAACTGTGGCTCCTAAAATCGCACCAAGAAACTGCCCAAAGACATATCCTACAAAATCTATACGGTGCATTTTTCCACGTACCCAAAACGCGAGTGACAAAGCAGGATTGATGTGCGCCCCGCTAAGTTTGCCTAACGGTGAGATAGCAATCAACGATCCCGTACCTGCAAACATCAACCCGGTCAATAGTAGACGAGAACTGGGACTAGGAATCCATTGTTCCATTGGCAAGCCGGCACTAAAGTTGAAAACGACAGCACTCAAACCTACAAAAACCAGCAGGGCGGTTCCTAAAAGTTCTGCTGCATACTCTGCCCAATGCAATTGTCTCCAGCGAATGAGAGCAACCATGATTCACTTTGGATGTATTAGTGAAAACTGCCATTAATTTAAATTATTTTGCTCTATTCACAATTAGCATGTATATTCGTTTCATTAAAGTAGGGACAAAAAAGTAACATAGGAACTGAAACAGACGTATATACTATGAACCGCCTGAACCCACTTGTCCTGCGGAACTGACACTAAAGTTCATCGAGGGACGTTGGAAAATTATAATCTTGTGGCATCTGGCGCGGGGAGTGAAGCGTTCTTCCCAGCTTTCTCAAGCAATTACAGGTATTTCCCGTCGTGTATTAACCCAGCAACTAAGACAAATGGAGCAAGACGGACTTGTTAACCGAGAGGTTTTTGCTCAAGTGCCACCCCGCGTAGACTACTCATTAACGCCTCTAGGTGAAAGTTTAATGCCGATTGTTGAGGCAATGTGCGAGTGGGCGCATATCCATCGAGACAAACTACCTCAGCCATAAAAGAGTGTTTCTTAAATTGGTAATAAGCTTTAAGGGCGATCGCTCTAGTAAAATCAAAAACTACCCACATCATGTAGGTGGAGAACAAAAGAGATTGTATATCTTTTATCTCTTACCGAACAGCTTCGGCAAGCACATCAGCTAGACGGTAGCCTGCCAAACTCATTTGACGTTCGGCAATAGGTTTAGCGCTAGCAGCATAATTTTGCGGTAAAAGCTTTCCATTATTCTTGTCACTGCTGCCAGAAAGTTTCCCATTCAAATATACTTTTTGTTTTGCTATTGTAAAACTCTCTAATTTTGCCCAATTATTAAATTTAGTTTCTCTTAATTCTGGCAATTTACTACGTTGATAGGAAGCTCTTATCTTGGTTGCGGTGTTGCGAACAGTTTGAAAGTTTTCTGAGCCTAGTATGAGGTCATCCCAGAATTTATGCAAACTGATTGTTTGACTATTTGGGTTAACTCTAATATAAAAACGTGTACCACCTCCATCACCTTCTGGTTCTTTATACTGGTTAGTTATTAATTTGGTAGTATGCAATGGCTGATGCACATCTCCTACTAGATGGAATAGCCAGCATATTGCAACTGCTTTTTCG
Organism: Nostoc sp.; assembly: GCF_036916575.1. Taxonomy (GTDB): domain Bacteria; phylum Cyanobacteriota; class Cyanobacteriia; order Cyanobacteriales; family Nostocaceae; genus Nostoc. The sequence goes on along the minus strand of NZ_JBALGC010000003.1, from coordinate 21,332 downwards.
CTGTTGGAAGCATTACTTTGAACAATATCAAGATTTTTTTGAAAAGCAAATATAATATTTTCTTCACCTGGAATTTCACGCTTGTTTGAGTTTGAAGAACTGCCTGGTTGATAAGGAAAATTGATATAGTGCCAAGTTGGGTGATTAAATGTTTGGTTAGTGCGGGCTTCATCTGGCCATTTTGCAGCCCACATAAACAAGTACAAATTTTTATTTTCAGAAGAAGTATTAGACTGATTGAGAGAATTCCACTGCTGCTCAAATTTAGAGTACTCAGGGTGTTCTCTTAAAATCGCGGCAATTTTATCGATGACTTGTTGATGATTCTGCTTGAGTTCACTGTAGGCGATCGCTCCTGATACCATGTGGCCAGTTTTATTCCAAGCAAAAGCCGGGTACTGCCACATCAGGATTGTTGATAATGCTGTCAATAAACAAAATTTAGCGAAAGAATGTAACTTCAGCATAAAATTCTTTGTCAGAAAATACAGAGTAAGCCATAGTCCCTACCATTAGTGTGGGGATTTTATTTTGTTGACTGGGATGCGATGGCGTACCCGCCCACCGTAGGTGATCGCTGCTTGTAGCCTCTGTTGCAATCGGGTATATCGCTCCTGCGATTTTGTAGAACGAACGCACATACTTATCGCCTTCTTGCTGCCAATAATAATCGCCAGCCTCTTAGCACGAGTCAGCCCCGTATCAAGTAAATTCGAGTTAAAATCATGTATACAACAATACCTTTGCCAAAATGCGAGCCTACAAAAATTTTGGCAAAAATGGCAAAATGACTCATACATAAGCGTAAGGCATACAAGGTAGCTTGAAAGCTCAAACTCTTGATACCGCGGGCAATACGTTAAAAAATGCTTGCGGGAAACCTTGAAGGAATTTTTAGGGCTTATTGTTTTTGCCAAACCTTTGAGAACAGAACGTTAATACATCAATACATCAACTCAGCCTCGTAAATTGGTGAAGTATTGTTTTAGCGATCACATTTTTTGTCTCACACCTCACAAAATCGCATTGCTCCCGCATAACTCCTAGAAAGTTGCAGACACGACTAATGAAGAAAAAGTTAATATAAGCAGAAAAGGTAACTAATGATGACTGGACGAGAATTTCCGAACTGGGAAGCGCTCTATCAGGAAAAACCCGTTGAAACCATGCCTTGGTTCAATCCCAGCTTAGATGCGGATGTCGAGGAAGCTCTCCTCAACCTTGAACTGAGGAATGGTTCGGTACTGGATTTGGGAACAGGACCGGGAACCCAAGCGTTCGCGCTAGCCCAACGAGGATTTCAGGTGATGGCGACAGATTTGTCAGAGACGGCCATTCGCCAGGCAGCAGCAAAAGCAAACCAGAAGGGATTAGAAATTTCGTTTCAGCAAGATGACATTCTCAACAGTCGTCTGGAAAAATCTTTCGATTTGATTTTAGACAGAGGGTGCTTCCATGTTCTGCCACCCCAAAGCAGAGGGACTTATGTGCAAACAGTCGCGAACTTATTAAAGCCTAAGTACTACCTGTTGTTGAAATGCTTCAGTCATCTGGAAACAGGAGAACAAGGTCCTTACCGCTTTACCCCAGAGGAGATTCAGCAGATATTTACAGAGCGATTTTATCTGCGTTCGGCTAAACAAACAGTCTATCATGGGACACTCGATCCACTCCCCAAAGCACTCTTGTGCATTCTAGAAAAGCAAAGTTAGAACTCATTGATTGGTATCCAATGTTCACTGGCAATTATCCTGAGTGTGCTACATTCTTTGACAAATATTATACTAATCGTGTGCATTGGGATTGCCCAAACCCTGAGCCTACGGTTCAAAAAGCCTACGCAGTTGGAAATTTTCCGTATAGCACCAGTTTATTCAGTTCACCCAAGCGATGGCGTAACCGCTACACGACCAGGTGATCGCCCCTTTACCCTATTGATTTCCTGGCTTGAATTGCTGCAATTCGATGTTGTACTCTGTTTTTAGAGTTCGGGCTTGCAAATGAACATAGGAATAATCTCGCCAAAAAGTAGCGGGTTTTTAGAAGTGATGCCAGAGGGTGAAGGCAGCGACTATTGGCAGATTGCCGCCGTACACATCAATGGTAAAGCTTTCTGCCCTAGCCCGAAGCTTTATCGCTGTGAACAGGTGGCATTAGCAGTGGCTGCACAAATTTCTGATTGGATAGCTGAACACGAACACCAAATCAGTGATGGGGCTTGCTACTGCTCTGTTTTGAAGCTGGCCCTATGGCAGCAACCGAAAGCTTAATTGACCTTATATTAATAGCTGCTTAGAGTAATCCTGAGTCCCTGCTTTGAGTGTGGGGATTTTACTTTGTAGGTGCGATGGCTACGCCCGCCCTTAGCATCGCGTTTTGCCCTCTCTGTTGCGATCACGACAAAAGTGTGCAATTTTTCCTCTCTGCGAGATACTACGTGAACGCTTGATTTTATGAAAGGCGATCGCTCTTGAGGGACACCGCAGGCTTGTTGCCCGTAGCTATCAATTGTTGGCTGGGCTGGTTTGGGTTTGAGGAAGCTTAAGAATGGAATGACGGCGAGAAACGCAACTATTACCAGGGTTCCCAAATTAGGGGGTGTGATCGCCTCTCCATTTTCTTTTTTCTTAGAGGAAAGTAGGCGATAAGCTCCGGAATACTTTAACAGTGACCAGTGACCAGTTATCAGTTATCAATGATGTATTTCTAAGCTCTTTGAAGTCCCCGACTTCAACAGTGACTAGTGAACAGTGACCAGTGACCAGTGAACAGTCGGATTCTTTTTGGTAACTGGTAACTAATAACTGGTAACTGATTTATCTCCAACTCTTTCCTGTAATAACTGGTAACTGCTTTAATTCCTTCCACGAGTGCGATGGCGTACCCGCCCTTTCCGGTGGCGATCGCCTGATTGTGATGGATTTCCTCGCTTGTATAAGTCACCAACAGCGATCGCTTTTGATTATCCTCTCTTCACTTGACCACAGTATGAGTTGTATTTATCACTCTTGGCAGATGAAAGAGCGTTAATAGCAATAAAAGCTAGTGAGGTGATAACTAACAGTTAGAGTAAAAATGTATGCCCTATCAAGATATAGCGGATTTACCAGACTCCGTGAAAAAGCATCTACCCAAGCACGCGGCGGAAATATTCTTGGCTGCGTTTAACAATGCGCTCTCTGAATATGGCGAAGAAGAGACAGCATTTAAAGTTGCCTGAGCAGCAGTTAAACGTGACTACGAAAAAGGTTCAGATGATCATTGGCACAAAAAAGCAGAGTAAATTCTACTACACCGAATCATTCATCCACCCGCATTCCGAGCTGTGTAATCCCGGTTAAACTCATACCCGCACTGAGGGCATTTGCCAGTAAATAAAGGATGCGTATCTAGCAGCTGTAACTGTTCTTCTCTTGTCCAGTGCTGTTGCAGTTGCAAAATTAGTTCGCCGTTGTAGTAGGTTGCCCCCTCCGGTTGCCACAGTTCTGCTGGTTCAATGTCGGGGTCTTCTCGAAAGTCCAAACAACTATTCCCCTGTAGCCCATCAAGGTGAACGGCACAGACGAGGTGAGGATTATGTGAGTAGAGAAGGCAGCGATGCCAAAGGCGGGCTATGCCTACGCACTGGGGAATTTTCATAGTACCAGTGTACTGCTTTGAAGCAAGCGATATCTACGATAAGCTCCGCTAACGCCACATGTAAGGGCGGGTACGCCATCGCACCAAAGGCAATTTTTCCTGTAAGAATTTCAGGAGTGCAATCGCTTAAAGCGTGCAACTTTGACTCGCTTGAATTTTTTAGGGTGAGGCGACACCGAATAGCCAAAGTTTTCTAGTAACCGTCAACAGTGAACTGTAGCTTTAGCAGTTTGTTGCTTGCGTTTGATTTTAAATGCTAGTGCGATCGTTGCCAGCACACCAAGAATAGTATTAGGTTCTGGGACTGAAACCTGATTACCCACAGTTCCTGTTTTGTCAATGTCTACCAACATCTTTCCAGTATTGTCACTATAGAAATTATCGTTTACAGCCAGGAACAAAAACTTCGCTGTGGTGGGAATCTTAAGTGTCGTCTCACCGAAGATACCAAAGACACCATCAAATAATGTTTGTTGACCGCAGGTTCTGGTCGGGTCACTCAGGTTTGCACCACTGCACATATAAGCATTTTTGGCACTATCAAAACTAGAGCCTGGGGAGGCGCTAGAATCAAATAAAGTACGAGAAGTCCAGGTGTTCTGAGTGTAGCCATATTGATTAGCATCTTGCTTATTGAGGTCTACAGCACCAACCACACGTTTTTCAGAAGATGCATCAAGAAGCTGATCTGAAGTACTGAACACCCCTATCATGTCGCTCCTTTGATCTGGACTCCAAACACTCGTGTTAAATATACCAGAAATATTCAGGCTGATGAAGTCGCCACTAGTCAAACCCAAATCTGCTAGGGATATGGCTTTAGTGTTACCAGCAATAGTATTCACATTATTGTAATAAGTTGTGTCAGCGTAGGTTCTCAAAAAGGTGTATGTAGGATCGATTGTTAGAGATGCTGCCTGAGCTTTGTTAACGGTAGAGAATGCTCCTAATCCTGCCAAACTAGAAACTATTAAAGCACCCAGAAGTTTTTTCATATCACTGTATTGATTTTGTGTAAATCTATCTTAAGCATTAATCTATAAGATTGGTATGATTTTACACATTTAATTCAGTGATTTTTCGATAAAGTTTATTGTGTTTTTTCAGGATTTATACTTAGATTAATTAAACTATTTTTTACCTTTTTAAATTGAGATCATGTCCGCTTGATTACTTATTAAACCCGAAGAACCCCAAAAAGCCAAAGCTACGCTTCGTCTCCCCTAAGAGCAAGCCTACGGTGTACAGACAAGTCCTAAAATCCTTGCCTGGTAAGATATAAGCCGTATATTGGCATTAACCTTGCTTTCACTGCTCTACTATCTTTAGATGCGATCGCTCTTGAGCGGTATCCTACAGAACTAAAATTTGTCTGTATATATATATGGATTTGGTAGTCATAATGATTAATATCTATAGAATTCCTCAAGCTAGTTTTGCAAGTCGCCGCTAAAAATTCAACGGTAGCGATCGCATGGATGTTCGTTCATCATCCGCCAGTAATACCCAGTAGGCGGCGACGACACCCTACCACCACAACGATACAAAAAGATTGGCTCACCAGAGCGCACAACTTTTTTAACTTTTTGCTCCAGGCTGGAATCTGGGTTATCGCTGTCGTACCAAATAATGTGCGACTTTCCTTCATATCCAGCCGCCATTAAGCTAGCAAACAACCATTCCATCAGTGATTGAATTTGCTCCGGGTCAACGCAGCTGCTCGGTTGCCCGTAGCAATCAATAGTTGGCTGGGCTGGTTTGGGTTTGAGAAAGTTTAAGAATGTAATGACGGCGAGAAACGCAACTATTACCAGGGTTCCTATTTGTTGAGGCGATGCCTACGGCGGTAAACTACGCTCTTGACTGACTTTACCCTAGAACTAGCTGCGATTGCTATCCTTCATCTTAACTACTCTAGTTCTGCCTCTAATTCCTTGAATTCTTTGTACTGTCTATCTTTGTGATGCCAGGAAATACCGCAGTTGATAGTTAAAAACATGGCGCACATTGCCCTCATGCGAAAGTTCATCCAACCCATAGTTTTTAGTTGTCGCATACTGGCATCTACCAGGGGAAAGCCTGTTAACCCTTCAAGCCATGCCTGAAACAGTTCTTGTTTTTGTGATGGTAGATCTAGGGATGTATACCATTCATCAAATTCTGGATAACGGTTTTTGTAAGCTATTTCTGGATAAAAATAAAGACGTTGTGTAAAACTATCATGCCAGCGCAAACGGTCTTGAAATGCTTTGAGGGAGAATTCTGCCTTGGGTTGAGTTTTTAATTCTTCTGCTCTAGCTTTAGTACTTTGGTAAACAGTGCGAGTTGAAATAGTCCCAAAAGTTAGGTGTGGTGATAGATGAGATGTTGCCCCAAGCTGTGAGAGCATTGGGCGAGAAAGTTTCCAATGATAACCATTAAATCTACTTTTAAGAAATGAATTTAATGTAGCTTGTGCCTGTGTTTCTCCACCAAGAAAATATACCTGTTCTGTCTGACAAAAGGCTGAATACTTTTGTTTGAGTTCATCAAATGTAATTTGAGGTACGTTTAGAGAAAGTGATGGAGTGTTGATATTAGTCTGGAGTTTAGACTAGTTCCCGGTGCGAAACTAAAGACAGAATAAAGCAAAAGTATTATTAAAGCTTGAACAGAAAAGATAACATGGAGAGTGATAATAGCAGCAAACCAAAAATTGGGGATATTCCAATATTGGAAGAAATAAATTAATATCGATGAAGCAGGTTTTTCAGAAAACAAAATATCAATTTAGTTAATATTCTTAGTCTGAGAAATTAAACATATACTCATAATAGTCCTCATCTTTCTCCCCTGAGTTATTTGTAATTGGGTGGCAATTTGAGTTAATCTTTGATTAATTTGTGACAACGTTTTTTCACTCAAAGTATTCGCCCAACGTAGCAGTGTGCTTTGATTTGGCAGAGGATGAAAATATATTCGACAAAACTGCCTTAAAATTAAACTTTCTTTGATATTTTTAATTGTTTTCTCGGAACTTAAGCCGCGCAAGTGTTTTAAAGTTAACATCCTCAATATCATCTCTACAGGAGTTGATTTTCTTCCCGTCTTGCTGGAGAGTGGATAACGTTTTGAAAAGTCTGCTGACATTAACTCAAGCAGCCTGTCATCACAGAGCAGATGGTCAATTTGAGTCATTTGCTCATCCATTTCACCAAAAAGGTGCAAGATAATGTTGAACTCCCGATCAATGTGATATTTTTTCCGTAACACCTATAGTCTGCCTTGTGATTGAGTATATTTTCAGTTTTCTCAATCACTGTAAGGCTTTTGGGTTTCGCGCCGGGAACTAGTCTAGTTCTTAGAGCAAAAGAGGAGCGATCGCCACATGTAAGGGCGGGTACACCATCACACCTTCTCCCTCATACCCTGCTAAAATCCGTTTGGGCGATCATATACAGCAAGATAATGACAACCTATGAGCAAACGAGTAATTGTAGTTGGGGCTGGGTTGGCAGGACTGACGGCTGCTTATGAACTCACTCTTGCTGGCTTTGATGTGCAACTGTTTGAAGCCCGCGAGCGAGTTGGAGGGCGAGTCCAAACGGTCTTTTTTGGAGCAGAACAGCATGGCGAATTGGGTGCAGAGTTTGTCGATGATAACCATACAGCACTGATATCTTATGCGACTCAATTCAACCTCATGTTTGAGCCTGCCTTTAAGTTTCCGAACGACCTCTGCTATTACATTGATGGTAATTTCTCTACTCAAAAAACGCTCTTGTCTCAACAACTTGCGGAATTAGATGATGTGTATCAGCAGTTAGACCAATTATTGTCACAGCTTGCCGATCCTGCCCAAACATTAGCTCAGTGGCTGACTGCACACTCGATTGCTCCCTTTGCCTGCAAAGTTGTTCGTCAGCAATCCTATGGAATGTATGCTGCCGATCCAGAGGCAATTGGAGTTGGCTTTTTTGCTTATAGTGGTACTTCTGGCGATCGCAATCTGCGAATTCAAGGTGGCAGTACTCAACTTGCAACCGCATTTGCTGACTTTTTGGGCGATCGCATCCATCTTAACACCCCAGTTCGGCGGATTGGGCAGCAAGAACAAACCCTTGCGGTGAGTTTAGAAACGGTTCAGGGACAGGTTGAAGTATTTACCGACTGGATTGTTATCACAATTCCCTGGAGTGTTTTGCGCCATTTGTCTATTGAAGTTTCGCTTACAGAGCCACAACGAGAGGCGATCGCCCACTTGCCCTATGGGACATCGGTTAAGACTTTACTTCAGTACTCCAACCGTTTCTGGCAGCAATCCAGTTTTGGGTTAGTTGTGGGAGAAACACCTTATCAAACGGTCTGGGAATCTACCGCAACTCAGACAGGTGAAGCGGGAATTCTTGCTTGTACGAGTAGTGGGACACCTAGCCGAAATGTTGCTGGACACTCCGTTGAGTTAGCACAACAAACAGTATCCGCGCTTTACCCAAATGCTCACAAAGCGATCGCAACTGCAACTCATGACTGGAGTACTGATCCCTGGTCACAGGGATCTTACTGCTACTTCGCTCCTAGAGACTTGAAAAGCTGGCGTTGTGACTTACCGTACTTTGCTGGACGAGTCATTTTTGCAGGAGAACATACCGCTTCCGTTGAATATTGTGGCTATATGGAGGGAGCCATTCGCAGTGGACAACGAGCAGCAGCGCAAATTTCAGCTTTCGTGATTACATGAAACGCAGATTTTTCACACTTTTTTACAGTTCATTACAGCAAACATTTAAAAGCCAAGGAATATATACTCAGATCGAATCCTTGCTATGGCTGAGTTTTAGCCATCACTTACAAGTTTTGCCCCTACATGAGAGATTATTCCTAACGATATATTTGTTCTACAATACGCTTATAAGTCTCCGACTTTTGCGCCCGTGCTTTCATCATCTCTGCGAAGGATTCGACAGACATCTTACAAGATAGGCACGCAATTCATCGCCCGGATGCCAAAACTGCTCAATGGCAATTTCTTCAAATAAACTTATAACTTGCTCGACCTCTTGAGGACTAGCGCTATAAGTCAAAAATGCAACATGAGCATTATCCTGCTCAAACAGTACTGGAAGATATGCACCTCCACGATAAAGCCCAGTGCCGTTTACGTTTGGCTGTATTATTGTAACAACACAACCCACCATCTTGATAGTCAAGCCGATCGCTTATATTTCCAAAACAACAACATCCAAACTCTACTCGCCTCGCCATCGCACTATTCAATAAGCATTTCGATTTAGTCATCGGGAAACTACCAAGATGAAATACTTTCTACATCTTTGCGACTGCATTGAATACAAGTAACATCAAATGCTGAATCCATCCACTCATAACCGCAAGCACGACAATGACAGAAAATATTATTGCGGTTGAGGTGTGGTCATTGCGCGGGAACTTGCCGGAGAATAAATAAACTATTGCGCCGTGGTATTCCTAAAACTTTAGGCTAGAATCCCCTAACCTAAAAACAGGGGTGTTGACAGGGGATTTATAATTTTTGGCTCATGTCACCTAATAATTCAGGTTCTATAATTAAAGTTAAAGAGCTTAGAGCATTAAGCATAAAATGAGGTTAAGGGCTGTGAAGAAAATAGTTGTTGTTGCTTTATTCAGCTTAATCGCTGGCTCAACGTCTTTACTTTTTCCCCAAGCCGCTAAAGCTGATAGGGTTGTTTACTGTCATCCTGTTACTGACAATAGGGTACTCAAAGAATCGGCGGCTGACCACGCCCATGCTTATGCAAATGGTTTTCGAGAAGGAGAACAAAGCGCTCGGGAAAGAGTTGCTTATAAACCTCGGACTGCGGGAGGTGAATTCGCTCGTGGTTTTCAGGATGGTTATTTGAATCTACCTTATGCTGGGCAAGAGAATGTTGTACGTAGAACAATTGTGCAACATACTACTCAGGTTTGTAATGAAGATGGTTATTACACCGTAGCGCCTTCTCCTGCTTACATCTACAACCCTTATCCCATCTATGTGTCGCCCTATCCTACTTATGGCATCAACTTCGGATTTGGAAGAGGGTTCCACTTTGGATTTGGCGGAGGGTTCCACGGATGGGGCCACCATCGAAGATGGTAGGGGTGGGGAATTTTGTCAAAAAAGTTTCTAGGCTAGAGGATACTTTGTATTCACCCTCGGAAGTGACGAGGGAAAAATTTGAGAGTATATCTGAAATCAGAAAAAAGAAGATATTCAGATAGACCAGATGAAAGTATTTCTTGCTTTTTTGATAGATAACCATATTTGTGCAGCAGGCGCGGTTGTTTTCCAAGGCGATCGCTGGGAGTTACAAACCAGTAGATTATCCAAAAGAAGTGAAAGGCAATACACCTGTCAAAGAATTATTTATGCTTTTGATATTCAATCCGCACTTGCTTAACGTCAAAAAGCTCAGATTCTAAAAACATGAGTTTTTCTGCTTGTTGTAATCCCAAACTTTCAAACTGTTTGAGTTCCGAGTCTGATAATGGCCAAGGTGGACTAGAGGGTTCAGCTTCTGTATCTCGAACATGAGTAATCAGCAAAAGTGTGCCACCGAGAGCAACAACAGAGGTAACTGAAGAAATAACCCAAGAACGTACATTCAACGGTAAAGCTTGAATATTACGACATTCAAAAACAAAATCAAAAGCTTGATGCCATTGTGGGGGAATTGCTAACAAATCGGGAGCATCCCAAATGTGTAAAAACATCTTTTGTCATTGCGAGCGTAATGAAATGGAGCGTTCGCGGAGCGTCTCGTAGAGAAGCAATCGCAGTATCTAGACTTTGCGATTGCTTCATTCCGCTACCCTTCAGGAACGCCAAGGGCGAACGCTTCATTCGCAATGACAACTCATCATTTTGGTAAATTTGCAAAATTGGGATGCTCCCAACAAATCTGCAACTACATAGTTGACAGTCGAATCTGGAAATCGCTCTTGACACCAAGCGCTCGCTGTCGGTGAAATATCAAAAGCAGTTACTTCAAACCCTCTTTGGAGCTAAAGCTTCGGCATCATCTCCCAAGCCGCAACCAATGACTAGCGCCTTTTGCTGTGAGGGAAATGGTTCATGATTCGTCAACCAATCTTGTAGATAAGGATGAGGAGCTAACTTTGCCCAAGGAATTTTTGCTGTATCACCTTTAGCTTCAGTATATAACACTTCAAACCATGCCGATGGTTCTGATTTTTGTAAAGCTTCTGTGGCTAACTGTTTAACATAAAATCGTAAATCTTCAGGTTGTTGTTCAAACATAAAAACTGACATTACTAACAATTGTGCAAAACTTCGGAATCCCTAAGTATTGTAGATGAGGAAAAGCGATGCCTACGCTTCACTCTATTACACTTACATTTTTAACCCAACATTACCTACTCCAGAAGATAGATACATTTTTAAAAAGTTGAAGCACACTGGTAAGAGCAAATTCAACTTCTAAATCATGGTGTGGCAATGTGGCTAAAATATGGTGTAAATGAAGAAGGTATATTGATATGTATTGAAGATATCACAAGAGGTAAGACTTCACTTAAGTGTCCTTACTGTAATGGTGAGTTAACTGCAAAAAAAGGCAAGGTAAAAGAACATCATTTTGCTCATCACGGAGAAACTTGTCGAAGAGTAGCTAACCGAGAATTTCCTACTCTGCCTCTCTATGATAATTTCAACATTCAACTATCAAGCAAGGATTTAGCACAGTTAAAATTACTCTGGAAGGAATACGGAGCCAAAAATTACCCTATTAGTTCCTACTTAGTTACTCCTGGGTTAATAAAAGCAGGGATGTTGAGAAAAAACGTATACTTAGCCCCGCCAGAATATGAATTTACTGATTTGGGTAAAATTCCTGTAGGAGCGCTGGAGTTAACACGATTCAACGATGTACAGTCGCCGCTCTTACTTAAAAAGCTGCTGAAGCTAGAGCTAGCTTTTGAACACGCCAAACACAAAAATACTCCAGATTTGGCATATCGGTTTACAGATTTAAAACTCTACCGCGCTCAACTTCAACGTATTTTATCTTGTACATTGTATTTTTTAGAGATTCAAACAGACAAAGATATTCTGTACAAGATAGGAGTAACCCAAAGACCCGTTCTCAAGCGAGTAGCAGAAGTAAAAATTGATTTACTTGCTCATTATTCGAGTGTTGCTGTTAAAGTATTAGGAACTTGGGAGCATAGGGGGAATATTGAACTGTATTTTAAACACTGCTATCGTGACTTTAATTATCCCATTGGGAGTTTAACTGAGTACTATAATTTTAATGCTGAGGATATCACAATCGTGCTGTGCAACCTGCAACAAATGCAACCTAAAATACTATCTCAAGATGAAATAGATATTCTTGAGGAGAATACTAGCTTGATTCAAGTTGCTGTGTAGGTTTATCGATGGACTGCAATCCGTTTGCCGGGGTCTTGCTTTCTTACCCACACCAAGAATTTTTGCATTTGCGGCTCATTACTGAGTTTTTCTAGAGTATTGAGAACTCTTGCAAGTAACTTGTTGTCAAACAACGCATGAATTTGACGATGGCAGGCAGAACAGATATTTGCTGTTGGGCCTGGGTCTTGTTTTTTGCGTTTGGTATTTTGTCGCGGAACTAAGTGATGGACAGTTAAATTCTCCATCTCTCTTTGGCATAGTTCACATTGCTGTGGTTGGTTGTTATACACCTGTTAAAGCTAAAACCCTATTTAATAGGATAGCTATTACTCAATACATTCTGCACGCGATCACCTACGGTGGGCGGGTACGCCATCGCCCTTTTTCCTCTGTTGAAACTGAAACTGGGGGTCCACCCTCTTGCTTGGTCTGTCCAGGTGGCCGCCCCTTGCCACTGAAGCTCAAGGCTCCTGGAGACGGCAACCAGCAATACCCGCTCTCTAATGAAGGAGCGGTACAGTGTCCGCTTCCGATAGTAAGCCAGTCCGCATCGTACCCGCCGGAGGAAAGCTGCTGTAAAATGTACCGGAAGTAACCGCGCTCATCTCCTTTTCTGTAGGGACAAGTGAGCAAACCTGTAACGTTTTCAATGGCTGCAAATTTGGGTTGCAATTCTCCAATGGTTTGAAGGATAGGGGGGAAACAACTCGCTCATCTGCGCTTCCCCTGCGTTGCCCCTTCTGTGGAGAATGGGGGGCAGGGTGGGGAAGCTGTAACAATGTGGATTCTTCCTGGGTGCATATAGTAGCCAAGTCTGTGTCTTGCAAGTCTTGGCATATCTCGCACGTTTCCGTAGTTGTGTATGTCGGGATATCGCAATTTAAGGATACCGCTACAGTATTCGTCAATCTCTGCGGTTCCGATAAGTTTAAATCCGTGCTTGAGTCCTGCATAACAAAAACCGACTCCTGAGCAGAGGTCAAGTTGTGTGAGTTGCATGATGCGATCTCCTCCTGTGTCTTCTCATCCTCTAAGAATTTCATGCTTAATAGCCAAGACTCATCACAATGAACTTTGGGCCCGTTTTCCCAGTGAATTGTATAGGGCTTCTTTCCGCCATTCCTAATTTTGATTAATGTGCAAATTGTGCTTTTATCCCATTTAGATTGAAAGCGATCGCCTAGCTGAAAACGTCCATTTTTAGGGTTATAATCATCCTCTAAGAATTTAACTTCATCAGGAAATACCCTAATCTGCAAATCAGAATTATCTAATTTAACCCAAAACTCAGGACTATCATCTGTGTGATAACCAGATAAATCCCACCTTCCGCACCCTAACTGTCATACATCAACAAAAAGCTGATACAGTAGTACATAAAAACTAATTTTGATGAAAAAGTTAAGAAACTTAATGAGAAGAAGTAGTATAGTGTATTCATTTAGTTGAATTTAACCAGGGAAAACACGTCTCTAATTGGAATCAAGAAAGAGGTTTTATCTTGAGTCTTTTACCAGATGATTGTTTAGGTTACTATCAATTAGCCACGTAATTCCTCTATCTATTAATTTCATCTCCCCAGGAGCATGAGCTAATTTCTTTGATTAATAGCTCTATTTTTTTATGTCAATAATTTAGATTTTTTGCTTTAATTTATTAGTCTAATTTATGATTTACGTCTTGAACATCTTCATTTATTTATGTCAGAGTCATCTCTGTGCATCAGTTCTTATCGCTCCTTATTGAGAATAAGTTTTGATGCTATTTTTGGTGATTTACTGTTACCCAAATGTCTTTTTTCACTAAATATGTTGGTTTTTATTCTCACTTGGGTTTTTTCTCTCCGTATTTTCTCTCTGTGACAGTTTCAGGTGCGGAATGTGGGATAAATAACCTCTCTCACCTGAATACTTTTTATGAACAGCAATTTCACAGCGTTTGCCAATTTTAAATTGACTATCCTTTGAAATGTGCTGATAATTAAAACCTTTGATTTGGCTAAATGTATATTTAGCAGATAACCCGTTATCTTTCCAAAGAATAGTAACTTCTTTCTTATGTACGCTCGATATCGTTCCCAAGCATCTACCAGGAGCAATAATGAAATCGCCTACACAATACTTACTCATCTTTTTTACCCACTAAATAATCTTTATTCACTGCCTCCCACTGTTCAAGACCATTTTTGCTAACGTGCCAAATTTTTGAACTGAGTAAACTGTGATTCAAACAGCAGTTTTATCATCCCTGTTGGGCCGCCCCTATTTTTGGCGATAATTACCTCTGCAAGACCTCTATCGACAGTATCGGGAAAATAATATTCATCTCGGTAAAGGAGCAGTACTAAATCCGAATCTTCTTCAATTCGCCCTGATTCGCGCAAATCTGACATCATAGGACGCTTAATATTACGGCTCTCTACACCACGATTCAACTGTGACAACATGATAACAGTTGTGTTGCACTCACGTGCTAATTGCTTTAACTGTCTGGTGATTTTTCCGATTTTCAAAGCGAGGTTGTAGCTATCACCATCCGTCCCTTCCATCAATTGCAAATAATCAATACCAACCATACCAATGCGACCGTATTCTGCAACAATTCGCTTAACTTTTGAACGAATTGAATTGACAGTTATCACGGCTGAATCATCGATATAAATAGGCAAATCGCTCAACCTACCGATTGATTGTGCTAAAGGTTCCCACTGGTGTTTAGTAATCTTCCCCTGTTGCAAATAGCTTGAATCAATTCTTGCATCTTGGGATAAAAATCTATCTCCCCATTCTTCTTTGCTCATTTCAAGGCTAAAAATAATAGTTGGTAGCTTTTCGAGTTCGGAGATATTAAAGGCTAAATTGCCTAAAAATGATGACTTTCCCATTGCTGGGCGTCCGGCAATTGTTATGAGTTTTCCCGGCTTAAATCCGACTATCATTGCATCTAGGTCATAAAATCCAGTTGTAACCCCAGATGGTGATATACCCATACTTTTTTCTTCAATGCTGGAGTAGGCATTTACCAAGATTTCATTGAGGGGGGTTGGTTCAGATAATTCGATTTCTCCCTCTTCCTCTAATGTAGAAAGGGCTTCCCAGAAAGTCGAGCGCTTCATATCAAAGACTTAACATACTTCTTTTGTATCAATAAATGCAGACCAGTTTTCTTTAAATTTAATCCGCACCCAAATCTTTAATGCACCTTTGGCTGTAAGGTCGTTGGATTCGTAGAGTGCGATCGCATCGCTTAATGTCATTCGGTAATGTTGCTCTGTCACTTCTGCATCCCCCTAGTTGCATCTGGCACAAAGAGGATGCTCAAATATCCGTTAAAGGACGTTTGAGAAAAACATTGAATTGTCATATTATTTCAACAGCTTTGAAAGAACACCCCGATAAGATGCAACTTGTCGGGGCTATTTTGTCTGTATATAATCAAATCAACTATCAGATTGATCAGATTAACCTAATAGCTTAATTAAATATCCGCCGCAAACTATCCACTATCACCACATCCGGGCGAAAATCTTCTAACTCCGCTTCCAGAACGCCCATCTGGTCAATTGTCCACTCTGGCAGGACGCGGATATATTCTTTATCTTTGCGACGGAACCCGCGCTTGAGTACACCGTACCCGAAGCGTACCAAGCTCTACACTTCTTTGTGGCTCTTGCTCATAAGTCATTATCACCAGCGCTATCTTGGCCGCATCTTTGAGAGATAATTTTTCTTGTGATCGCCTTTCTAACCACTTTTCCCAAGGCTGGCAGTATTCCACAATCTGACCAGCTAGTTCGGCTGCTGACAGAGATTCATTCGCCGCTAGAATTGCTAAAGGCTGTTGTGTCTGATAAATTTCCGGGCTGTTATCAGACGAGAGGATTTAATAAATCGCTTTCCTTAGGGACTTCCAAAGAATAAATTGTCCCAAAGAATTAATCTTTGGGCAGTTAATCAACAATGATAATCATTATTGGGGGAAGAAAGCGGCAGCCGTTGGCTGCCGCTTTCTTCCCCCATTTTAGCCATGAAAAGTCTACACTCACGGGAGCAAGTGACAAAGTGAATTATGTTCATTTAAGATTACAAAGTTGTAAATTCCTATTTATAACTTATGTTTTGGCAAAATTAATATCAATAAACCAATTACCTAGATTGGGAAACAATTCGTTTTTAGAATTAGTCAAACGCTCAATTTTTTTCAATTATCTTGATTGATAAGCAATGTTTCAACCTCAGAAAAACGATGTTTCTCACTCATCCAAAAATCTTCTAAAACATCAACTATAAAATCGCTTGTTACTTTCGATTCGGTAAAATATAAAAAAAGTTCATCCTCCTCTGGAAGAAATATCCCATAAGGAGTTACGGTTGTTTTAGGATGATAATCATGGTCATCAGCTTCGACCTTAGCCCGGCTTTTTCCCCTCTTAAAATGATTATCATTATTTTAGATGGGATGTTTTATTTTTTTGAAGTCCCTTATTTGCCCCTTGTGACCAGCTTTGCCAAAGTCTGCCGTTGAATTTAGGGGTGAATGAATTGATACAGATGGCAATACAGTTAAAACCAATTGAGCGGCAACAGCTGATTGCTAGGTTGCAAAGTGTTACGTAATTATCGAATCATGGCAGTACGGCATCTGGTCACATCACTGAAAGTAGAATGCCTAAAAAGCAACCTATTTGCACTAATTTCAATCGCCGATTCCACGTATGAGCCAAAACGTGTAATTGCTAAATATCAGCGGCAAGCTACGCTCCAAAACACCTTTATACTATTAGACCTTTATAGTATTAAGATATAATTTGATTAGAGTTTAAGCTGTTGTCTCAAGTTTTCTGCATTCTTTACCCGACTCCAATCAATATCACTCTTTTGCAGTAGCTCGACAGCTACACCAATTAGATGCTGAGGGTAGACGCGATCGCTTTTTTGCATACCTTTTCCGCCTTAAATTCTCGTGTATCCGCCCTTTGGTAGACTCAACAACTGAAATCAAACTCAAAGGCGATCGCTCTGGTCGCCTTTCCTCTTCCCTGCAATGGGACAGAAACTAAAGGGGAATCAAATGTGTCACGTGTGAGACATTTCAATGGACGAAGCGATCGCACTCTTGGATTTTTGGCATATCACCAGTGTACTTTTCCTGGGATTGGAACTCGTCAGTATCGTTTCAATCCCTAGCAGTGATTTTAGTTAATAGCAAATGCGATTGCTGATAATAAAAAGCGATGCCTGCGGCAGCAAGCAACGCACTCTCAAACTGCGATCACAGTCCAGCTAAATCGCCTTTGACTCTAAGAAACTGATTTCTTCCCTCATTAGACCCGTCCTAAAATTAAATTAGTCTAAAAATAGGATATAAAATTTTATCTTTATAAATCCTAAAACCTACCTTATATAGGTTTTGGGTATTTTACAGCATAATAAATATAGCCATAGTAAATGACTATTATGGAAATACCTTGCTGTAATTGCTGATGGAAGAAAACCGAGCGGTACACGATAGATTTGCTGTGAGCAGAATATTATAGCGTTCGTCCGAAATTGTGCTGTTTTCTATTTGCCACTAGCCGTTCTTCATACAGTTTCAGCCGTTGATGATTTTGATCGTTCATCTCATATAAGGAGGGATCTTGCTGATATGTGTAGGAATCGCAGTGGTCAACAGCAGCGCTGTGATCAGTATCAGGTGAGAGTGCCCTACCCGGAGTTGGCAGGGCATTTTCATATCCTTCATACCCGACCCCATAAGAGGTAGGAACATAGGGAGGGGCAGGAGGGTCAGTTCCATATCCGGCGTATCCAACCCCGGAAGAGGTGGGAGTATCGGTACGGGCAGGAGGGTCAGTTCCATATCCGGCGTATCCAACCCCGGAAGAGGTGGGAGTATCGGTACGGGCGGGAGGATCAGTTCCATACCCGGCGTATCCAACCCCAGAAGAGTCAAAGACACTAAATGAAGATGAAGGACGATAGACTTGTCTAACCCGATGTTCATAATCAAAATCAACAGTCATACCATCCGTAAATTCAGGTAGCGCTTCTACCTGGGCTTTAGTGAGGTTGACTGCATAGACGCGGTGGGTATCATAGTCTACCTGGGAGCATCCGATTGGCAGCAAAACTTTTTTGCCAAAAATCCAGATGCCTGTGTTTATCACCAGATAACGAATGTGGCCATCATCATCAACCAAAAGGTCGTCAGCAGAGCCAACTTTTTCGTCTTTGGAGTAAAGGTCAAACCCCCTCAGATACTCCTGAGAATTCTGTTGATGATAATTGGCATCAAAATCTTCGATTTTATGAAGAGACATAATGTCTTTTGTCCTCCGTTCTTTATGGCTTCGATTCATAGACTGAGGTGGAACTAATCATCTGGAAAGATTTAAGGGATTATTATCCAAAATCTACTCCAGCCCAATGATCGCAGCAAGCTGCTAGTTTGCTGCCTCTCTGAAGGATGAGATTTTGATTCTAGATAGCTAGACATAAAGCATTACTCTCTAAATCTTTGCTTTGACAATACCGAAGCATCAATCCCCAGTTAGGTGAAATCCGGCGTATTTGAAATGCGATCGCACTCTGGATCGCCTTTGACTCTGAGAAATCAGTTTAGAGCAGAAGTGATCGCATCCGTGATTTTTTGATGCTCCAGGCTTCTCACATATAGTGCCGTCGTTCCCCCAGCTTCAGCAATAATTGTGAACAATGCGGGGGAGTCTGGAGTGGCTTTGGACAAATAGAGCAAAGCTTTGATTAAATGATCCTTTGAGTTTTTGCCCTCAAGCTCTTTTAGAGCCTCATAATTTGTTTTTGCAGCTAGTGCCAATCGGTGATCTTCAGTTTTGGGTATGAGAAATCTTAGAATAGATTCCGTTGCATTGCCCAGTGGATCATCAGATTCAAAAGCGATCGCATTGCCATCACTGATTTTATCTAAGGTTTTCACCTGTGCATAGTCGGCGGCGGCATTAGCTGCGGCGGACAAAATCTTGCTTAGATTGGGATTCGTGCTTGTAGCGCTCACTAAAAATCCCAAACATTTGCAGTAAAAATCTCTGAGATGACTGGCATAAGTTCTTTTTACCGCCTTGGCATCACCATTTTTATATTGCTCTAATGCCTGGTGTTGCCATCCATCAGTCGGTTCACCTAATACTTCAAAAATTATTGTATTGATGTGCTTAATGCGATCGCTAGTTATCCAACTCAGCAAGAAGCTGCGATCGCAATGGGGACAAGTCCTAGAGTGGTTTCACAATGGCATCGAAACAAAGCTACACCCAGAGAGCTAGCAGTGAGGGTTGTGCAACTTCTGGGAGTTTTGAAAGATGCAGGAATTGAGCCGCCCCCACCAATAGCTTTTTAATTCCAGACTTATAAACTTTAATCATTGCCCCTTACTGGTTAGGGGGTTTTTAATTTAATCAGATAGTTTTTGCACCAAAACCTTTTACTTGCAATTACTACAAGTAAAAGGAAAATTTTGATTCTTGGCAGCATTTATCAAGCTTAATAATCAATAGTTTTACCGCAAAAACCTAGCTTAATGCGTGAAACATTAATTTGGTGTCAAAAAACAGCAGTTTTACTGCGAAAATTTGCAAATTTTTGATGCAAGAGGTGAGAAAGTGGTATGCACTTTACAAAGACCAGTAGACAGGGAGTTAAGACAAGTTTACGAAGCTTTTATAGGTGACAGGATTGGTGATACTACGTGGCGATCGCGGTGATGCCACCTTGGGTAAAGCTAGAAATCGCTTGGCTTTTGGAAGATGGAAGATTATCTGAGTCTGATCAAAATTTTCTCAAGCGCATAGCTTGCAAAAAAGGACTTTTAGAGTTGAGCGATCGGGAAATCGCTAGACTAACCCGACTTCAGCGTGGCGGGGGTGATTCATGAAAGGTTTTTCAAAAATCACACTCTTTAAACTCTCCCGGCGACAACAAGTCAGAAAAATTTGCAGAATATCAAGACTTGCATCACGAAAATATGCTACTAGCCTCAAAGAATACCAGCATATTACATCAAGTACTCAGCAAACTACAGGTATAAAAAACGATACCATTTTAACTAAGCCACAGGATGATCAACTAGCAGTTGTTGAGCTTGGGCAATCTTATAGTCAACTTCAGCAGATTGATCCTAAACATTGGCAGGAATTAACTGTTAGTGGGACTTAGACAAAAAACACCCAAAAAATCGCCTCAAATTTATATACAGAAAGACTTTGACATCGTTAGGCTTAGTTGATTGATATATCTGGGTTTGGGCTATTTTTGAGCATTTGGTGTATTTCCCTTACCCTGCAAGGGTTTGAGGCTTGTTTATCCCGAAAAAATGTTTAAGTCCCGTTAGTAGTGCCATTGATCAAGAGATCGCCGCTTTAAACTGGCGTACAGTGGGGCGGGAAGCGTGTGATCTCCTAATGATTTCTCCTGATTTGCCACGCCTGAATACAGGAAGATTAGCGGCAAGTGTTCTTAATCGCTACCAGTACTGTAGACGAGGGCGGTTTATATGTTTCGGGCATTGACATTCTGACAGGGAGAGATAGCGAGTGGGGGTGTCTGAAGCCAAACAAGCCACCTATCGACCCAAAGAAAAATAAGCCAACGAAAGTACATACAGCCTGAAGGGGTTGTTACAGAAGCATTTTTATTGCGTATACCCTCTAGAATTTGGGCATTGCTGGCAAGGCGCTATGATGTGCCATTACCCGAAAATTACGAAAACTTATCCCATAGTGCGTTTTGGGATTGGGTTAAAAGTAATACACAAATTCCAGTTATTTTGACTGAAGGTGCAAAAAAAGCAGCAGCAATTCTCAGCTGTGGCTATGTTGCGATCGCACTGCCAGGGGTAAGAGGTGGGTACAGGCAACCTAAAAACGAATATGGCGAGATTAGCGGCGCTCCATATCTTATCCCACAGTTAGCCGTATTTGCTCAACAAGGTAGGCGAATTTATTTTTGCTTCGATGCCGATGTGAAGCGCACCACGGTTAGAGATGTCAACCACGCGATCGCTAAAACTGCCAAGCTTTTATCTTCGCGTGGTTGTGAAGTCAAGGTCATGACTTGGCATTCGGCATTGGGCAAAGGGATTGATGATATTTTGGCGGCTTGTGGCCGTGACAAACTTGATAGCATCTACTCCAATGCCCTTAACCTTAACGATGGAACCTTGTGAAGTTGATGCCAAAAGCAACGAAATTAAAGCTTTACCAGAATTGATTGAAAAACTTGCTCTCAAGGGAGTTGTTTTTGCATTT
>NZ_JBALGC010000002.1:0-95901 GCF_036916575.1 Nostoc sp. | reverse complement strand
GGCGTTGATGAATCGAATGGGAGGTGCTATCCCAGAACCCTACGAGGGAGAGGATTTCTTATTTTCCTCTGCCTAGAGTGATGGAAGAGCGCTAACAAAGCAGACTATCTAGAATGTATTAGTCCATATACTGCTTTGCATCTTTATCAGAATATAAAATAAAAAACAGTAACAAAAACTACAAAACCTTTATTTTACCCAAAAAAAAGATAAGCTAGTTAAATATGATATCCGGTTCGCAAAGATACCGTGATTAGGAGAAAATTTTATGATTTCAAAATCTCTGTTGCTGCCAGAACCAGCTTCTCCGGCGCACATATGCCCATTTGACCAAGCTTGTAGCTACTTAGAAGCAGCAGCTAAAGAATTAAATTTAAATCAGGGTTTGCTGGAAATTCTCAGCCACCCGCGTAAGGTTGTCACGGTTTCCATTCCTGTGAAACTAGATGATGGGGAAATACAAGTTCTCGCTGGACATCGTGTACAGCACTCTGATGTTTTAGGCCCCTACAAGGGCGGAATTCGTTACCATCCGGCTGTAACATTGCGCGAAGTATCCGCTCTGGCAATGCTAATGACCTGGAAATGTGCCTTATTAGGTATTCCTTACGGTGGTGGGAAAGGTGGTATTGCCATAGATCCAAAACGCTACAGTATTGGCGAATTAGAGCGAATCAGCCGCCGTTATATCAGCGAGTTAATTAAGGATATTGGGCCTGCCGTAGATATTCCTGCACCCGATATGGGTACTTCTGCTCGTGAGATGGCTTGGATGATGGACACTTACTCTGTAAATGTCGGTCATGCTGTGCCAGGAGTTGTAACTGGGAAACCCCTTTCTATTGGTGGTTCGCTGGGACGGGAAATGGCAACCGGACGTGGCGTGATGATTATTGTCCGTGAGGCGCTGGCAGATCAAGGTAAATCCTTGGCAGGAGTGCGAGTAGCTATTCAGGGTTTCGGTAACGTTGGTAGTGCCGCAGCGGAATTACTATATCAAGCGGGCGCGAAAATTATCGCTGTTTCAACGGGTGCTGGGGGAATATTTTCCGAAGTTGGTCTTGATATTCCCAAGTTGAAAGTCTACGCTGCTGAAAATCGCAAGAGTATTATGGGTTTTCCGCAATCTGTACCAATTAGCAATGCAGATTTATTAACTTTACCCTGCGATGTCTTAATACCAGCAGCTTTAGAAAACCAGATCACTGAAGAAAATGTAAATCAGGTGCAGGCGCAAATTGTCGCAGAAGCAGCTAACGGCCCGGTTACTCTTGAGGCTAACTTGTGGTTAGAGGCGCGGGGTGTGACAGTGCTACCGGACATCTTGGCGAATGCTGGCGGTGTGGTGGTGAGCTATTTAGAGTGGGTGCAAGGTCTTTCCTACGTATTTTGGGATGAGGAGCGTGTCAACCGCGAAATGGAGCATTTGATGGTGCAAGCCTACCGCCAGGTGATTCACCAGTCGGAGGTACGCCAAATTCCTTTAAGGTTAGCAGCTTACACCATAGGGGTGGGTAGAGTAGCTCAGGCGCTGACTGACAGAGGTCTTTATCCTTAAGTTTTTATACTTAGTTGTTTACCGGGCAGAATAGATCATTGTCGGTAGGAATTTTACTTGATCCGCCATTGATTTATCTGCCTCTACCTTACTCCCCAGAAGGTGAACCAGCATGAATCAGGTCTGGCGTCTCCTCAGCAGGAGGACGCTGAATAGTTTGAGCCGATGTAGGACGTTGATGGCGTAGTTTACCGCCGCAGGCATCGCGAGTTTGTATTTGCACGGGTTGACCCGTCTCAATTGACTGGTAAAGCGCTTGAATAATAGAAACATCAATCAGCCCTTCCGTCCCAGATGGCTCTGGGTCTTTATCTTCGAGAATACAATCAGAGAAGTAAGTAAATTCAGCCGCTAATTGATCGTGATCCTCAAAGGTACGCTCTTGGGTTTCACCATTAATTGTCAGGTAGTGCTTCAGTTCTCCCTGCCAAGCATAGGCAGGTTCTACTAGTAAATCGCCTTGAGTACCTACAATCTGATAGGTCGAAACACTTGCCCCTCCAAAGCTACAGGTAAATGTTGCCAATTGCTCATCGGGAAAACGCAAGATGACGCTAGTCATTTCTTCGACTTCGCTAAAGCGTTGTTCTCCCTTATTGGCAGCTACAGCAAATACTTCAATTGGTTCATCTTGTAATAGATAACGTGCAGCATTAATGCAGTAGATGCCAATATCATAGAGCGTGCCACCACCTGTGACATCTCGTAAACGAATATTGCCTTCTTCTACTTGCTGAGTAAAAACTGAGTTGAAAATCCGTGGTTCACCAATTTGCTTTGAGCGCACAATTTCGACTGCTTGTAAATTGGCTTCTTCTAAATGTAAGCGGTAGGCAATCATCAGCTTCACATTGTTGTCATTGGCAGCTTTAATCATTGCCTCACACTCTTGTTCTGTAACTGCCATTGGCTTTTCACATAACACATGAATTGCTTGATTAGCAGCCCGCACAGTGTAGTCACAATGCAAGTGATTGGGCAAGGCAATATAAACCGCATCAACCTCGCCGCTTGTCAGACAGTCCTCATACTTATCGTAGGAGTAAGTATGCTTAATACCGTACTTTTTGCTTAGTTCTTCGCTTTTAGTGGGGTCATCTGAAACCAATGCGATTAATTCTGAGTTTTCGGTGTTGGCAAAGGCAGGTAAGGCAGCTTCTTGGGCAAACCAACCTAAACCAACAACAGCGTAACGAATTTTGCTCTTACTATTTGTAGCAGTCATTTTTATACTCTCTAATCAAGGAACAACTTAGGAAACTTAATCCACTAATTAAATGAAAGAATGTCTGTTGCTTTAGTTTTAGCCATTTTTCCCTCAGTAATAATCAATTTATAGGGCTGAAAATTTGGAGGTTGATAAATGGGATCTCGTATATTCTCAATGATTTGGTAAATCAAAACCTCTTTCTTTCAGTAAGCTTTAGTTTAGACTTAAGGAATATTTCTGGTATTGCACCCTAACTGAAATTCATAACCTCGGCATGATGGATACTGAGTATGTAGCGTTAGCAGCCCAAGGCTACGACTCCAATCTGGAACATCAACTGAAGATTTCTCCACAGACCAGTCGCTTATATAATCAATCAACCAACAACTCAACTTTGTTTATTATGATGGTGTCACAGGGAGTATTTTTATTTTGGTGAGAGATTAGAGGCAATTCTGAGTATTCACAAACTCAAGCAAAATTGGTGTATCAAATACACAGTGTAGAATACAAATTATCGGAGTTTAACAAGTGTATGGTGAGCGAAATACAACCAATAACTCAGACTTTATACGACCAAGATTATTACCTTTGGCTCAGGACAACCATCAACCAACTTCGCACTAGTCAGTTTTCATCTGTGGATTTAGATAACTTAATTGAAGAGTTGGAATATACGGGCAGGAGCCAGAAGCGAATGGTGAAAAGTTTGTTAATTCGACTTTTTGACATCTACTTAAGCTCACAGACTGGAATGTAGAACGGGAGCGAAATGAAGGGCATTGGAAAGGTGAAATCAGGACATTCCGTAGAGAGATTAAGGATGAATTCAAAGATAGTCCTAGTCTTAAACCTTACATCTTAGAAATATTTGATAAATTTTATCAAGACGCAAGGACAGAAGCAAGCGATGCCTACGGCGGTAAACCACGCTCTCAACTTTCTATTGATACATTCCCTGTTGCACTTCTTGGCTCTTTAGAACAAATTTTAGATGAAAACTGGTTTCCTGATTGACACTCCCACGGGTCGCTTCGCTAAACCCGTGGGATTCTTGCGTCTAATTCAGTACGAGGTACAATCGAACAGAGATAGCGTTCAATACTCTGCTCTCCCTTGAACTGCATTCATCAGACATCAGCCAACACTATCTAAGTGCTTGTTGTCTCCCCATCAGATACAGTTACTGGGACTAGGACTTGCTTTTTGCGGGATAGACCGTTAATGAAGTCTTCCGCTACAGACCCTACTGCACCTCCAACTAATCCTCCTGCAATAATACCAGCTAGTCCTGCTTTAGAGCCGATATAACTACCAGCAACAGCGCCAACAATACTTCCAAATAAATTACCTCCAACTACAAGTTGAGATTCTTCCTCAGACAGTTCTTGCAATTCGAGTTCTTTAAGATTAGATAAATCAGACAATATGTTACTCATATCTATGCTCCTTACTTATTAATCGTTGTTTTGCGGTCATAATACTCAACTTGACGTGCGCTTAAACGCGATCGCCTACATAAGTACTGCATTGTATCTAAAATAGAAAAAATAAGTGCAAATGCTTTTTAGCTTTATTTAGTCATGTTGCACAGTCTGCTTTTTATCATAACTATGCGTAACCACCCATTGCTTCTTTACCAAACCCGATTAAAATAAATACGCAACTTGGGCTTCCATAGGAGTTATCCAGCCGTGCAGCCGGACTTAATAGGCTTGGAAATTAGTAAGGGGGAACTAAGACGTTTGACTGGGTTCGATCCAGAAGACGTTTTTCGACCCTCTGTTTTGCGAGATAGCAAGAAGCGATTAGGGTTTTTGATTAATGAAATGCTGGTGACGCTGGCGCTAACCCCAATAATTGTGGGCTTTGTTTATGCGTTTATTATTCTGCCAACAATTGGTTCTTCAATTCGACTAGGAATTCTCTTACTAATTCTAGTGCCAATGCCGATATTAGTGGGGCGATGGCTGTGGCGACAAGTAACCTGTCCTGAAGGACTGACAATACTTTTAGATGAAGTTGATAAATATCATGACCTAGTTGCTGCCATAGATATCAATGACCAATTGGCTGCATCAGGAAACGTAAAAAGCAGTATCCATGACCGAGATAAAGTAACCGCCGCCCTTCAACTAATTAGAGAAGATTTAGTCCGCGCTCTGAAAACGGAACGAATTTTGCGAGATAATAAAAAATTGCTTGCTAATAATCAAGAGTTATTTGTCAATAATTTAGCCAATCTGCAAGCTTTAGAAGTTAGTAGTCAAGCAGGCGAATATGCTCAACTGCTAAATCAATCATTGCAAATTGCGATCGATGTGCAAGCAGAAATCAGAAAATTGCACAAAAGCTAAGTAGAGTTTTTCTTTGCTGATGACTTTCCTAAAAAACAATCGCCCCGTTGACTTAAATGAGCAACAAACCCAAAATAATTGTCTTAGATGATGACCCTACGGGTTCTCAAACAGTCCACAGCTGCTTGCTGCTAATGCACTGGGATGTGAACACTTTACGCAGCGGGTTGCAGGATGATTCGCCGATTTTCTTTGTGCTGACTAATACTAGATCCTTAACGCCAGAGTCAGCTGCATCTGTCACCACAGAAGTTTGCCAAAACCTGAAAATTGCTTTGAATGCTGAAGGAATTGACGATTTTCTGATTGTCAGCCGTTCTGATTCTACTTTGCGGGGACATTATCCCATTGAAACTGATGCGATCGCACAAGAACTCGGCCCCTTTGATGCTCATTTTCTCGTACCAGCATTTTTTGACGGCGGACGCATTACCCGCGACAGTGTGCATTACTTAATTATTGCTGGTGTACCCACCCCAGTCCATGAAACTGAATTTGCCCGTGATTCAGTCTTCAGCTACCATCACAGTTACTTACCCAAGTATGTCGAAGAGAAGACTCAAGGAGGAATTAGTGCCGATACAGTAGAAAGATTTCTCCTGGCTGATATTCGCGCTGGTAGTTTGGAACGCTTGTTACAACTCAATGGTAATCAGTGCGCTGTTGTAGATGGTGAAACTCAAGCTGATCTCAACCGCTTTGCAGTAGACATATTAGCAGCAGCAAGTCAAGGGAAACGCTTTCTGTTTCGCAGTGCAGCAAGTATTTTAACGGCTTTAGCGGCTTTACCACCCCAACCTATTGCCGCCGAAAACATGGCGCAGTACGTGCGCCAAGGCAAACCAGGTGCGGTGATTGTTGGTTCACATGTAAAAAAGACTACTCAGCAGTTAGAAGCGCTGTTGGAAGTAGAGGGAACAGTGGGCATTGAAGTGAATGTTGCGCGATTACTTGATGATGATGCAAACCAATCTGCGGCACTGTTAACTGAAATCAAAGAAAGTACACACGCGGTACACAAGGCTGGCAAAACACCAGTGGTTTATACTAGCCGTCAGGAACTGAGTTTTAAAGATGTCAAGACCCGATTAGAGTTTGGGGCAAAAGTCTCAGGTTTATTGATGGATATTGTGCGCGGTTTACCATCTGATATAGGATTCTTAATCAGTAAGGGTGGTATTACCTCAAACGATGTTTTGAGTACTGGACTAGCTTTAACTTCAGCCCGCTTACTCGGTCAAATTTTAGCTGGTTGTTCAATAGTGTTAACGCCATCCGATCATCCTCAGTTTCCTAATTTGCCAGTGGTGCTGTTTCCAGGTAACGTCGGCGATGCTGATGCCTTGGGGATAATTTATCAGAGGTTGACTAAAACAGTTTTGAGTGCTGAGTGAAAATGCTCATAATTCCAAACTACAGTGGATTGCAAGTTAGTGAGGTACAGTGTTTTGGTCTACAAGTCACATAAAAAGCAATACCATTCAGTTAAGCCCAAAATCCTTGGTAGAGACGCTAAATTTCGCGTCTCTAAAGCTCAAAAATTTGACTATAGGCAGAGCCTCGCTGATGGGCATTCCCATGCTCTGCATGGAAACGAGATCATCTCACTTTGACAGGGCTACTCCTAACTCCTAACCAGAGGCGGAGCGTCTTTGGCTTTGTTCCTAACTCCGCACTTTCTTACCTGACACTGATCTAATATTAGTAATTATTCGGAGTGTCCCTTGTCTTTTGGCTAATACTGCATGACTTCTGATTCTGCGACTCCCAATTTAGAGTCAAATTCTGCACTTCCTAATGCAGAACCAAACTCTATCCTTTCTGAGGTAGAGGTAAATCCGACTGTTTCTGATGTAGAGTCAGATTCTATTCTCCCGGATGCTGAGTTAAATTCTGTCCTCCTATATTTAAAATCAAATACTGTCCTTGCTCCTGTAGAGTCAAATACTGCTAACCCAGATGTAGAGTCAAATACTGATGCGGCATCAGATTTTATCCTGACTGATTTAAATCCCAATGAGTCAGTATTATCAGGACATCGCGTAAATGACAATACTCAAGTCCAGTTAAAAAGTCAGGAGGGACGACTGTTATTGATTTTGCCTCCGGAATCTCAAGTATCTGCTTCAGAACTCAGTTGGTCTGATATTTGGCAACAAATAAGACAGCGTTTGAATGCAAGCGATCGCTTCCGTATATCTAACACACCTGTGCATCTGATGGCACAAGACCGCCTAGTAGATGCCAGACAACTGCAAGAACTCGCCGAGGCTTTAACTGAAGTCCAATTGCGGCTAATATCTGTCTCGACTAGTCGTCGGCAAACTGCGATCGCTGCCGTGACATCTGGGTATTCTGTAGAACAACTACAGCCCGTAAGTTCTCTGGTTTCTGAGTCAAAAGCTACAGCTATACCCCAGGCAGATGCCCTCTATTTGGAAATGACAGTCCGTTCTGGAGTAGAAATTCGTCATCCTGGTACAGTAATTGTATTGGGAGATTTAAATCCAGGTGGTATTGTAATTGCAGATGGAGATATTATCATCTGGGGTCGTCTACGTGGAATCGCTCATGCTGGGGCCGGAGGCAATAGTGAATGTCTGATTATGGCTTTGCAAATGGAACCAACCCAATTGCGGATCGCAGATGCTGTAGCTAGGGCACCAGAAAAATTGCCGACGCAATTTTATCCAGAAGTGGCACATATTACCCCCCAAGGGATTCGCATCGCTAGGGCTAGTGATTTTTCCCGAAACCAAATTACTAAGATCAATCAGCAGCCCTAAATATTTACTTAAAGGA
Source organism: Nostoc sp. (assembly GCF_036916575.1). Lineage (GTDB taxonomy): Bacteria > Cyanobacteriota > Cyanobacteriia > Cyanobacteriales > Nostocaceae > Nostoc. Next base: position 87,974 of record NZ_JBALGC010000002.1, on the reverse strand, counting down.
TGAAGGATACGAAGGATGAAATATAGCGGTTTTTATGTAGATGGAATACACTACTCTAATCCCTAACTCTTTCCCCTAGCTAAGTGTATTGCACATAACCGAGCACAGACGCTGCATCGGCTTGTCGTCAGACATCGCTAGAAAAAAATATTCATCCCTCGCCTAAATCAAGGAGACCAGATATTTCTTCATGCTTGATACGATACTTCATACTTTATACTGCAATTTACTGTTTTATATTTCCTGAACCCTCATTGACCGCATTTCTATCATGACTCGCATTATTGTGATTACCTCCGGCAAAGGAGGAGTGGGAAAAACCACAGTTTCAGCAAATTTGGGCATGGCTTTAGCTAAAATAGGGCGTCAAGTTGCCTTGGTTGATGCGGATTTTGGTCTGAGAAATTTGGATTTGCTGCTAGGGCTAGAAAACCGCATCGTCTATACTGCGGTAGAAGTCTTAGCCAGAGAGTGCCGCTTAGAACAAGCCTTGGTGAAAGATAAGCGCCAACCCAATCTCGTACTCCTGCCGGCAGCCCAAAATCGCTCCAAAGATGCAGTCACACCTGAACAGATGAAGTTATTGGTGAATGCGCTAGCGCAAAAGTATCAATATGTGATCATTGATAGCCCCGCCGGCATTGAAAATGGGTTTAAAAATGCGATCGGCCCAGCAAAAGAAGCGCTAGTTGTCAGCACGCCAGAAATTTCCTCAGTTCGTGATGCTGACCGAGTAGTCGGGTTACTAGAAGCACAAGGTATCAAGCGTGTTCATTTAATAATTAACCGCATCAGACCCGCAATGGTGCAGGCAAATGATATGATGTCAGTGCAAGATGTTCAGGAACTTCTCGCTATTCCCCTGATCGGGGTAATCCCTGACGACGAGCGTGTTATTGTATCTACCAATCGCGGCGAACCTTTAGTGTTAGCGGAAAATCCCTCTTTAGCTGCCACAGCCTTTGAGAACATTGCTCGTAGATTAGAAGGGGAAAGTGTCGAATTTCTGGAAATCGACTCGTCCCAAGACAGCATCTTCGCCCGTTTACGAAGGTTGTTGTGGACAAAGATTGTTTAACTTATTTTCCAGTCTCCGCCCCAGACCTATTCGTAATGATTGAACTTCTAGAACGACTTTTTTCTCGCGGTCCTGATAGCAGTCGAACTCAAGTTAAACGTCGCCTGCAATTGGTGATTGCTCATGATCGCGCTGACATAGACCCTCAAACGTTGGAAAAAATGCGGCAAGAAATCTTAGATGTAGTCTGTCGCTATGTCGAAGTTGAGACAGAAGGCTTAGAGTTTTCTTTAGAAAGCAACCAACGAACCACAGCTTTAATTGCTAATTTACCCATCCGCCGGGTCAAAGGTGTCATACCTGAGTGGGAAAGGGGTGATAAGTCTTTATAGTTTTAATCTTAAGTATTTTTATTTAGGAGGTAGTTAAATTACCTTCAATTGCAACGAATCATACTAACTTTTAGATTAAATGAATGCGGCAAAATTGAGACATTCAAGGGAGTGTTAATACGGGAGTTTGAAGAATGGAAATAACATTTTCAATCATTTTGATTTCTGACAATACCTGATAACTCAAAAGCTCTTTTTGGACTATACACCTATTAGTATTTTTCCTTTAAAAAAATCTCCCGTTGTCGTCACTGCTAACAACGGGAGAATATAAGATTTTTATAAACTATCGGTAGGCTACTTGTGGGCCTGCCCAAATTTCTGTAACCTTTTTACCAAAAGTAATCGGCTGATCATCGTCTGTTGTCGTTACAGTCTTGCCATCATTAGCAACTTGCATTAATGGCCAGTTTTCTTCGCCCAATTCACCCGCACGAAATAGCACATTATCCGGTTGTCTTTTACTCCAACCTAACAATACGGCGATTTTTTCATGTTCTTCCTCATTAGCAGGAGCAACTGTGTTGGCGTGATTTTTTTGCCGATCCCAAATCACTGCACTATCTGTGGAATCACCTGTGTTAAATATACCTTCAAACTTGCGGGCTAAGAAGCGATCGCCTTTTTCTGACCAGCTAACTGGAACTAATACCCCAATCTGACCGTTCGTATCAGTTTCTTCTGATGACGCCGCCTTTACAGCCTTTACCTTTAATAAAGGATCACTAACAGGAGTAGTTGAAGCCATCACCCACAACTTCTTGGTTTGCATATCTTGGACAAACAGAACGCTAGTGACACGGCTGTTGTACATTTGGGGTTTTACTTCTAGTTGCACCCGGCTATAAACAGCATATTTACCATCTGGAGAAACCACAGGTACGCTGCGGTAGTGACGCACTCCCGAACCACCCTTGGAACCAATTGCTTCTTGAGTCGCTGTGATCCATTTCCAAGGAATAGGATGAGGACTACCTATGGGATCTATTTGTTCTGCTTGGGGTTCATCACGTGGTTCAGCAACAGGTACTTCCGTCGTTGTAGTTGGTTGTGATTCTTTAAGAATTGGTGTTACTTGAGTTGCTGTCAATGATTCAGTAAAAGACTTTTCTTTCGAGATAGAATTTACTTGTCCTTTTAAAGACTTGATATTAGCAGCTTTGAGTTTTCGTATTAAATTAAGTTGACTAATAGGAACATTTGTTAATGGTGCGAGTTCAACTGCTGCCAAAGGATCAGGAACAGTTAAATCGCTGTTTGACACAGAACTATCTGCTTGATCCAAAGACTCAATTTTAATTTTATCCGCTGTTAATACTTGCGGTTCCTGGACAGTAGTACTTTGTGTTGGCACAGAGTCAAATTCTTTTGTTAAGGAGTTAACGTGATCTGTTTTTAATATTTCAGCTATTTTAGGTTCCCTAACTACACCTATTTCCTTTGATACAGAGTCAGACTCTCCAGTCATCGGAGTTAGTTTAGTTACTTCGGATTTGACTAGAGTCGAGTGACCCGATGCCCCTAGCAAGGGTGCGAGCAGTATCACAACGACAACGTAATTGAGAAATGGTTGCACGCGGAACCATCCTGATAGCAGAAGGGGTTTAAGCATTTGTAGACTCTCTAGAGGGGCGGTTACTATGTGAGAAGTAATACCTATGCGGCAATGGGGCAGGCAGTAATTATATGTATAACAAGAAATTAAAAGCAATGACTAGATAATTTCTTCAAAGTTTGTAGAGTTTTACAAAAACTAAGTATTATTGTTTACATCTTTTATCACTCATTTACTGAATATTTTTGCGAAAAAATATGCGACTATAGTAAATATACTGATAAGTCAGTAATTACTACACGATATATAATGTTGCTGTTGTTATACCTATTACATCAAAAACAGCTATTAGTCAAGGCAGATTCAAGGTATAGCTTGTAGCTTATGAAGCTGGCAACCAACAGTGAAATGACTTGTTACTGGGGATCGCACTAGTGATCGCTAGTACGCAGCAAACAAACCAGGTTACACACTAGATAACAGCGCAAACCCTCATAATGGTAAACGTGAGGCGTTACGTGAAAAGCTTTTAAAGCCGACACATAACACATCATACTCAGAAAATATTGCTCTGAGCAACCCAAAGCTATAAATCGCGATCCCAACTACAAAAATAGCTAGAAAACGCAATAGTTTTTTAGAAACCCAACTGCATTTAACGTCAATTTGGGGAAAATGATCAAGAACACAATAAAATTTACTCGGTAGATGCTCTAGCGGCTCGTGACGAGACACCACTAAACGATTTGGGTTTCCTTAGGCAGATACAGTTGATACTAGCTGTTACACTTGTCAACTTAACTATTAAGTTAAATCTTGCAGCCTTTGGTTTCACCAATACGAAATTATTGTATCACCAAACAACCGATATTATTTACAGCAAATCAACTCTGCTTTGCAACTGTTGTCCAGAATACAGGAGCCTGCTAAATCCTGGTTTGGTGAATTCTATTTCAACATGCAACTTAAATGTTGTCAGTTATTAAGGGTGCAATTACCATTAACTAATGACTAACGATTAACAAATTAATTATTAATGAAAATTGTATTCTTTGGTACACCAGAGTTTGCTGTGCACACGTTGGAAAAGTTATTGAATCATTCAGAATTTGAGGTATTGGCAGTTGTCACCCAACCAGATAAACGCCGGGAACGCGGAAATAAACTTATGCCTTCACCCGTAAAAGTGATCGCTACTGCTCACAACTTACCAGTATGGCAACCTGAGCGGGTGAAAAAAGACACTGAAACTTTAACCCAACTCAAACAATCAGACGCAGATGTGTTTGTTGTTGTCGCCTATGGACAGATTTTATCGTCAAAAATCTTAAATATGCCAAAATTGGGCTGCATTAATGTGCATGGCTCGATTTTACCCAAATATCGAGGTGCAGCGCCGATTCAGTGGTGTTTGTATAACGGTGAGAGGGAAACGGGGATCACAACCATGTTAATGGATGCGGGGATGGATACCGGCCCAATGTTACAAATAGCCACTACACCGATTGGATTACTGGATAATGCCCAAGATATAGCCAATAGACTAGCTGTGATCGGTGGGGATTTGTTGGTAGAAACTCTGTTGAAGTTGGAACGTCAGGAAATTCAACCAATTCCCCAAGATAATTTAGCAGCTAGTTATGCGCCTCTGATTCAAAAACAAGATTATGGTTTGGATTGGTCAAAAAGCGCTATCGAATTACACAATCAAATCAGAGGCTTTTACCCTAATTGCACGGCTACCTTTCGTAACAACCTGCTGAAAATCACCGCTTCTGCTCCCCTTGGTTCTGTAGGCAATCCCGATCTCCCACCAGAATTACAAGAATTAGTGGATAAATTGTCTGATTTGTCAAATGTATCTGACAGACCGGGAGTTGTAGTGAGCATTGCCAAAGGGATTGGGGCGATCATCCAAACTGGGGAGGGTTTGCTGCTGTTGCGAGAGGTTCAGCTAGCTGGTAAACGTCCGCAGGCGGGATGGGATTTTGTGAATGGTACCCACTTAACTGTGGGAGAAGTTTTTGGTGCAGGGAGTTGAGGAAGATGGGGGAGATGAGGGAAAATAACTACTCCTAACTCCTGTACAGACGCGATTAATCGCGTCTCTACTCCTAACTCCTGTACAGACGCGATTAATCGCGTCTCTACTCCTAACTCCTGTACAGACGCGATTAATCGCGTCTCTCCTAACTCCTGTACAGACGCGATTAATCGCGTCTCTCCTAACTCCTAACTTGTAACTCCTAATTTTTCATAAAAGCGGCAAGATTGGCAAGGGCCATCTGGGTTGACTGCACAGCGAATAATTTCTGAATGAGCATTGTAGCAGCAGGTGGCATCGCCAATTACCCAACGTCCCGCTACTAAACTTTTCTCAGATGGTCGTTTAGCCGACTGCACGTAAATAGCAATATTATGCAAACGGTAGCGCCCAGCTTTAAGTTGGTATCTATGGCGGCGCTCTAAAACCGCGTAGGTTTTACCTTGAAAATCGAGATAGTTTCCGGGTTGGGGTGTCCAATCAAGTTGCACTCTACCGAGGGACTCATGCGGGTGCGTCAGAATCACCTCGGTTTGTAAAGAGTCTGGCTCCATAAGCTTATGTGATTTGATTTACATTATAAGGATGGTATCGCAATAGTCTTCTTTAGCTTACCGAATTTAGATTACAATTAATAACTCCCTGTGATTGCGAAAAATATACATACAGTAGGGATGCACAGCTGTGCTACCTCAGAGATTACGGCAACCAAAAGTCAGGTAGGATAGATTTGCCCAAGTCACGCCAAATTTGGTTGAGCGATCGCGCCACTTGTATATGCGTTTCATCCTCTTCTACAGCTAAAATTTCAGATGGCTGACCTTTTCCCAAATAAGACACCACCAAATTCGCCGCCTCCAAACCAGTAACATAAGCCTTTTCCTGTGACCAGGAACCATGACGGTTCACAATCCAATCCCCACTCATAAACACATTCTCAAAACTTGTCTTAGCCGATAACATATAACGATAGCTACCAGGTGCAAAGTGAGTCACCGCCTGAGTTAGCCGAATTACACTGCTATCAATTATCTTTGCCTGCCGAAACGCTGGCACACAAGTTGCTAAATAACCCTGAACTATTGGTAAAATCTCCTGATCACTCAAACTAAGAAACTGATTCGCGTGATAAAAATCAGCTTCGATCACTGTTCCTGGCTCATCTCGATATTCATCATGTAGAGCATTCAAATCAAAAAATGTCCAACCTGTAGTTGCGTCAAATCCAAAGCAAGCATTGGAAGGACGAGGAATATCAATTTTGCGGTCAAACCATAGTCGCGTTGCTAAAACATCAATTGCTCCTAAATTGCTCAAATTACGGAATTCTTCACGGCTTTGTAAACTAGGGCTAGTTGAAACAATTTTCTTCATACCCGTGATCCCAACTGCAAAAATCACGGCATCTGCTTCAATTACTTCATCACCGCAAACCACACCCTTTGCTCGATGATTACTATCAACAATTAAGTCTGTAACTCGGCGCTTGGGTAACACTTGCACACCAGCTTTTTCAATCCGTTCCACCCAAGGACGAAATATCTTTTCCCCGACAGTTCCCCGACACCAAACTACATCAAAATCCGGTTGATGAGCCAAAATAAAAAAGTAAAGCATCCCTAAAGTTGCTGCGGCTGAACATTGTTCACCAGGGGCAAACAAGCCCACTAATAACATTGGTTCAAAAGCCTCGCGGTAAAGCCGTGCAGAAACGTTAAAGTCTTTGAACAATTCACGGGCAGTTACAAAGTCATAGCGCCGCCAAGCTGCATCAGAATTGTCAAAATCAACAACAGCATAAAGTAAAGGTAGGGCGCTGAGACGGTCAATTAGTGGCAGCCGCTTAAACTGAGTGTAGAGAAAAGTTCCCAGTGGGGAGGGAAGTCGCGGTAAGTCTTGAAAAATCGGTGATTCAACTTCCAAACCTGCTGGCGAATATTGCGAAGAACGAGTCCAAGTAGTAAAAGGATTAATTCCTAGTTCATTGATTAGGGAAAAAATATTTTTGTAAGGATACCAAAAGCCATGAATGCCAGCTTCAACAGATTTTCCTGCGGCTGTTTGCCAACCTGCCACCAATCCACCGGGATAGGGGCCTGCTTCTAGCAGTGTCACATCATAGCCTTGCTTTGCCAAATGGTAGGTTGCTCCTAAACCAGCCCAACCTGCACCTACAACTACCACTCGTTTTTGTGATGACCCTTCTACCATCCCAGCCTCCGATTGTTGCAGTCCATCAACTAATGTAACGTGAGTTCGGCAAACCTCTCCCTGCCTGGAACTTTCGTTAAAGTCTGTCACTCTGGGAGTCGGAGAGGGACGGTTTTGCGTAGTAAAACCTCTAAGAGGTTTCAATATTTACGCTAATTAGGCCGTTTCCTTTGGATGCAATAGGCGCTTTGGTAGCACAGCTGTGTGCCCCTATGATCTATATTCCATCGAATTGAAAACAGTTATAAACTTTGAAGAAAGGCTAAAGGGAAGCAACTCAGCAAAAATCACTTGCGGTTAATGCTGAGTTAAGAGTATAACAGAAAACAGACTTAACTATTCATGAGGAATAATCATAATGACTCAATTAACAAATGTAAAATTCAGTCTAAATGACTTTGAATTACGAGATGGCATTTATTTTCCTAGCGACTACGAACAGTTGAATAATACTCAACATAAAAAAACATGGGACGCAATTGGTAAAACATACTATGGTTCCCAAAAAATTGAAAAAGTTACAAAGACATCGCCCATCAAACAAGATTACACTCTCCTAACTGGCACGCCTGGAGGTACTTGGAACAAATTTCCTTTGAATAAGTCTGTTGATTCTGTTTTAGAGATTGGTTGTGGTTATGGCCGCGCTCCTTTGCATCTTTCTAAGGCGAAAAATCTGAAATGCGAAAAATATTATGGAATTGATATTTCTGAGCCTTTATTGCGGCGGTTAATCAAGGTTAAACATGAATACAATTTTTTTCCTGAAGCTGAATTTAACTTGATTTGCAATTCTGCTGAAATATTGCCTTTAGAAGATAATTCTATAGATTTGGTAATTTCTAATTGCGTTTTTATGCATATACCAGATGCACAATTAAGAAATTTGTTGGCTGACATATCTCGTGTACTCAAACCCGGTGGAATTTTCGTTTTTAACCATTCATTTCACAACAAGTCTTGTCCTTCTCATATTATCCATAATTTTATCAGAAGGCTGAACCCATTTGTGAGAAACCCAGTTTATCTCAAGCAATATACATCTGCTGAAATCAATGAAATGTTAGCGACTGCTGGCATAAAAACGAAGTGTCCACAATACACCGTGGAACCAACGCAAGAATATGCAATTTTGCCGGAAACCATTAAAGGAATTCCAGTGCCTTTTGCTAATGCCATCAACAGAAGTCTCAAGCCATCAGGTAATTTAAAAGAAACTTTGGCTTATGGTTTTAGTGCCTACAGTACTCAACTGGAATAATTAAGTAACTATGTTGTTATCACAATGAACTAAAGACAAACGAACTACAGAAGCACAACATTGTTGTGCTTCTGTTTTTATAATAAATTGACCGAAGGAGAATCTTTTTGAAAGTTTGGATAGTTTTTAGGATTTACTTTATTGATTGTCAGGAATTTACCAACTTTTAAATACATATTCAAACTAAAGTTGGTAAATTATGGATTAGTTGAGCTAATTCTTCCCCAGACAACTATGCCATTGGATTTATCGCCTCTTTGGATATCACTCAAAACTTCATTACTTGCTACATTTATCACCTTCTTCTTGGGTATCGCTGCTGCCTACTGGATGCTGGGATATCGTGGCAAAGGTAAATCGTTGATTGAAGGTATCTTTATTGCGCCCCTGATTTTACCGCCCACGGTTGTCGGCTTCTTGTTGCTGCTATTTTTTGGCAAAAATGGTCCTGTAGGGAAACTCATGCAGGCTTTTGACTTCAGCATCGTCTTTACTTGGTATGGTGCAGCGATCGCAGCTACCGTAGTTTCTTTCCCATTAATGTATAAAACTGCACTTGGAGCCTTTGAACAAATAGATGGAAATCTGCTGCGAGTCGCTAGAACCCTTGGTGCAACTGAAGCCACAATCTTTTGGCGCATCAGTTTACCCCTAGCCCTACCTGGCATTGTCGCCGCCACAATGCTCGCTTTTGCCCGTGCTTTAGGAGAATTCGGCGCGACGTTGATGCTGGCTGGTAACATTCCTGGACAAACGCAGACAATTCCAATGGTGATTTATTTTGCTGTGGAAGCGGGAGCAATGAATGAGGCTTGGTTTTGGGCGATCGCAATTATGATGATTTCTCTATCTGGAATTATTGCAGTCAACTTCTGGCAAGAATTGAGGGAAAGGAAGAGGGGAGCAGGGAGCAGGGAGCAGGGAGTGGGGAGAGCAAGGGGAGCAGGGGAAGAAATTCTTAATACCCCGCAATCTAGCTTTGAATTTGGTGGATTGTTAGTCAACATTGAAAAAATACTTCCTAGCTTTCATTTAAAAGTTGCTTTCACTACTGATGAGCAACCCTTGGGATTATTAGGGGGTTCTGGAGCAGGTAAGAGCATGATTTTGCGCTGTCTTGCGGGGATAGAAACGCCCACAGTTGGGCGGATAGTTTTAAATGGCAGAGTCCTGTTTGACTCGGAACAAGGAATTAATTTACCCAGTCGTGATCGCCGCATCGGTTTTTTAGTGCAGAATTACGCTCTCTTTCCGCACATGAGTGTGACGCAAAACATCGCTTTCGGCTTGCCTAAAGGACTATCTGCTGGAAGTATGAGAGTGCAGGTAGAGGAGCAACTATTAGCAATGCAATTGCAGGGATTAGGCGATCGCTATCCGCACCAACTTTCTGGGGGTCAACAACAACGGGTAGCCTTGGCAAGAGCATTGGCAAGTCAACCGGAAGCATTGCTTTTAGATGAGCCGTTCTCGGCACTTGACACCCATCTGCGTGGTCAATTAGAGCAGCAAATGACAGAAACTCTAGCTGGCTATCAAGGTGTGACTCTATTTGTCACCCATAATATGGAAGAAGCTTATCGGATTTGCCCGAATCTGTTGGTATTGGAGCATGGTAGAGCCGTTCATTATGGCTCCAAATACGATATTTTCCAGCATCCAGCTACTGTGAGTATTGCCCAACTCACCGGATGTAAAAACTTCTCTCGTGCTGTTCTCCAGTCATCACAACAGGTAGAAGCGACTGATTGGGGTTGTACTCTCCAAGTAATTGAACCAATCAAGAGCGAATTATCCCACGTGGGCATTCGTGCCCATCAGTTTATTTTTACCAACGACTCATCACAGGAAAATACCTTTCCCTGCTGGGTAGTACGAACAAGTGAAACGCCCCATCGAATGACGTTGTTTCTCAAATTACATTCTGCTGGGAAGAATTCTCAAGATTACCATCTGCAAGCTGAAGTCTTCAAAGAAAAATGGGCGACTATGAAAGACCAACCTTTTCCTTGGTATGTGCGTTTAGATCCTCTGCGCTTGATTTTGATGGAGTGAACGCATAGAAGATGTACGTAACAGGGGGCATTGCATAAAATGCTTGTAGAGAGTTGGGTTAAAGTACGACCTAAAAGTCGTCAAACTCTAGTTCACTGTGAAGCAAACCTGAGTTCGACGTAAAAAAATGTCCCAAAACATTAGACATTAAGCTTTCGGGTGAAAAACGCACTCGGGCTTTCTTCTCAACAAGTCTACCATAATGAGAATAAACACTATATTCTCAATAAATGCCATGAAAAAGCGCCAAGCTAATTTAGTCTGAAAGCTTATCAGACAAGCTTTTCAAGCTAATTTCTTATATCGAACTCAGGTTGAAGCAAGAATCTCATCGGCTAAAAGGCGATCGCTGCTGAGATTTTGCAATTAGACGCCTATGCTGACAAAGGCTTGACTCTCAGCGGGATAATTCTGCCGCAACAAGCTGATCAGCCCTATGTGGTGAGGTTGCAGGATGGGTTGGATCACCTTTTGCAAGTGTTTGTAAAATCCGTATACCGGGCAAGTGATGGGCGATCGCTCTGGCGAGTTGAGCAAATTCTTAATACTAATTCGCTAAAATAAAGCAACAGATTCAAAACAAGGAAACCTAAATCAAATAAGGGTATTACGAATTGGTATCAGAAACGATCGCCCCAAGGAAGTTGCGGTGCTAAAGTTCCGGGTGTGGAGTTGCAAAACAATAAAGACCGTTAAGCGTTGGTTCATGATGGTAAACCCATCCCACAAACTCAGGAGTATGACGACCAAAAATGTAAATCCCGTCTCTTTCTCTACTCAAGTCAAGCCAAGCAGCAGTCATCCATTTTCGGTATTCAGAATCGGCGTAACGATCACATTTTTCTATAATTAGAAAGCACTTTAAACGAGTATCAAGAGCGTGACAGACATAGTTTTTGACAGCAAATATTGATAACCCTTCAGCACGTTTTTCAACAGCTAAATTGATGCGATGATGATACCACATCATATCTTTATATAAATCTTGAAAATCGCAGACTTGTAAACCAGATTGGGTCACGTAAGTTTTAACATTGGGTTGGAATAGTTTGCCCCAAGCCTCAAAGCTCAAACCCCATGCTGGATCTTGTTGTTTACGTCGTTTGGCTTCGCCCATAGATGTAACTCCAAGTAAGAGCATTGGTCACGATAAGCTGTTCCACATTTAACTTGCACATTGACTTGATGAGACCGTTGACAGTTAACAGTTAACAGTGAGGCAGTCCGATCTTGGGGCTTTCCCTCATGAGGAACTGCCGTTAGCGCAAGCGCTAGCGACGCAGGAGCGTCACCCGTAAGGGTCAACAACCACCACCAGTAGTTATGCTTTTTTAGCGCGCATTAGCTTATAGTCTTAATTGCCACTAGATTACCTACCATACACAAATTATCTGAATGTTTGTGCTACTTATTACTTATTTGCTTAATAGCTAAAATAGCATTGTTTGTCAAAATTTTGCTCTCTCCAGCGTTAGATAATTGCGGCTTGCTATTCATGACAGAGGTAGTGAAAGGTTTGCTTCTACCTTAACTTTTAAGGGCAAAAATCCTGTGGTTACTTTGGTTGAGAAAATTTCTCATACAGGAGTTAAACTCACACAACAAGCAATGGATCAAATCGAAGAGCAGATTTACCGCTTACCAACTTTAAAAAAATGGTTCGTTGAAATCTTTTGTCGAAGTGACTGAATTTTTGGATCATTTTTTAGTTGAAATACTCTTAGGGAGCAGTAGTGCTTGTGCAATACACCACAACCAAACAGACGTAATACAGGGGATGTCGAATATATTGATATATTCCGTGGCTAATTAGTGTATGTCCCTCTCACACCTCCAATGTGGGCGACCAATTTTTTCCCAGGTCATGATGAGAACGCCAAAATAACCAAACAGCAATTACAAAAATGGCAACTCCTAACCAGTTTGCCCACAGTGGTAATTCATAATCGGCAATGCTCAACAAAGGAGAAACAACGTAGATTAATGGCAGAATCAGCATCCCGATAAATACTAGGAATAACAGCATTTTTTCCTGTGCTGTTTTGTGATCAACAGTAATTTTATTCTTTTTATTTTCTTTGTGATCAGGATTACGAATGACAAAACAAGATACCAAGCCAATCATGAAAAGTACTTTCAGAGTCAAAGTGTCCATGCAGTCTATCTCCTGAGTGGATACAGAACTTTTAAGAGCTGATTCGTAAAGAAAATCTTAAGGGTACTCAACTCATTGCTATGTCTGAGTTTCAGCGAATAAGTGCTGAATTGACTTAAATTCCTGAAACCCTTATTAGACAAGTACTTTACTTTAGTTTACAAATTAGCTCTAAGAGGCTCATCGTCAACAGTATAGCAATGGTATGTTGGATGCGATTCTCCTGTGGAGACGTTACGCGATGGTGCAAAGCACCCGCCAGAGGCGATCGCCCTCCAAAACCATCACCTGAAGGAGCGTAGACGCAGAGCGGCTTGTCGCTAAACATCGCACCTATTCAGTAACTTGCACCAACGCGGCAATTTTTTCTCCCAATTATGTGAAATCTTTTATTTGAAGTGATCGCGTTGGTGATTGAGCTAACTGACGCGATCGCCATACTTGTTTTTATGAGAAACTATTGTAAGTAGTGCGATAAGTCCCCAAATGACTATCATCATTTCGCGCAATTCCTACTGGGGAATCTATTTTGAAGATGAACCAACCAAGCAACGCTACGATCCTTCAGACGAATTTGACATGATTTGGCAGTACCCATCTCAGTTTGGCAAAGGATACAGCCGAATCATTGAGTTACGAGAGGGATTGGGACTGCTGATCAACGACTACCGACTTGATGACCGCCTAGTTATAAAAGTCCCAGAACGTGGATGCGATGATATACAGTACATCTTCCGTTTATCAGGAAGCCATGAAACTTGGGATATTCACATGGGAAATCATCAAACAGGAGGGGCAGGACAGTACCTTTTCGGGGGTAGTGGTGCAGATCCTAGCGAAATTTGTGCAATTTCACCAGAGCAACATCATCTGGTTGTGTCTGTTTGGATGGCACGAGAGCTATTTTGCTCATTTGCAGGCAATGTAGAAAGAGAAATTCCTTCAGCGTTAAAATGTCTTATTAGTCCAATAGAACAGTCCAGTTATGGCGGCAGTGGAACAACTACACCAGTAATGCAAGACATTGTACAGCAAATACTGCGCTGTCCCTATAAAGGAATAACCAAGCGGATGTATCTCGAAAGCAAGACGTTGGAGTTGATGACACTAACGGTTCAAGAGGAGTTGGAAATAAAAGAGGGTAGGCACAATCCTACTCTACTGAAACTAGATGATATCGATCGCATTCATCAAGCTAGAAATATTTTGCTAGGAAATCTTGACAATCCACCATCTTTAATTGAGTTAGCAAAGCAAGCCGGAATTAACCAGCGCAAACTCAAAGAGGGCTTTCGCTACTGTTTTGGCACAACGGTGTTTGGCTATTTACACAACTATCGCATGGAACAGGCGCGATCGCTTTTGATTGCAGGGCAGTTGAGTGTTAAACAAGTTGCACGAATTGTTGGTTATGCAAGTCCAACTTCATTTCATGCTGCATTTCGCAAAAAATTCGGCATCAATCCTGGAGATTATTTGAAACGCTGCTGAACATTTGCCAAAAAAGTTCGGCTGCAAGAAGAAAAAGTTCTGCTTGAAGAAGACACACTCATTAACAAAAACTCTATCCAAGGTAAGATTCTTGAGAAAGATTTTTGATTTCTCAAATTTCTCTCAATTTCTTGGATGTTAGGTGTGTGGAGTGATGATAAATAAATTGCAACAACTGATGTTAATGCTAGGTGGGCTACTAGCATTGGGTGTTAGTCCTGTTTGGGCACAAACAACTCAGAAAAATATCGCTAATATCCTTAGTATCCGCGATCTCAAACTTCCGCTTACTAGCGCCGAAATGTTAGTGCAGTCTCAAGCTCCACAAAACCCCCCTTCGCAAGAAGGAAAACAGGGGAATGAAATTGTGCCCATAACGGGGGTGAAAGCCAATCCCACCAATAAAGGTGTGGAAGTGATTTTAGAGACACCTGTTGGGACTCAACTGCAAGTCACAAATCGCAGTACGGGCAACAATTTTATTGTAGATGTATCTGGGGGGCAGTTACGACTACCGTCAGGTGAAGCTTTCACATTTCGTTCCGAGAAACCGCTTGCGGGAATTACACAAATAACAGTAATAAACCTTGATGCCAATACTGTGCGAGTAACAGTGGTGGGTGAGAAAGCTTTGCCTACAGTTGAGTTATATGATGATAATGCAGGGCTGGTTTTTGCAGTAGCAACTACAGCAACAGCTACTTCTCTACAACAGCCACCGCAAATACCCCAAGCTAGTCAGCCAGAAAATCAGACACAGCCAACTCAACCATCAACAAGTGATGAACCGATTGAGTTGGTAGTGACGGGGGAGCAAGACGGATACAATGCACCGGATGCATCAACTGCGACAAAAACCGATACCCCCCTGCGTGACATTCCTCAGTCCATTCAGGTCGTGCCGCAACAGGTGATTAAAGACCAGCAAGCAAACCGCTTGGTTGATGTGTTAAAAAACGTACCGGGTGTGGTACAAGGAGGTAGCTCTCCACGCAGCGCATTTGATAGTTTTATAATTCGGGGTTTTAGCGCTCAGGATATCCTAAAAGACGGACTCGTAGACCGTACGCTGGCTTCTGGTGGCTACGAGCCTGTGACGATTGATCGTATCGAAGTTCTCAAAGGACCCGCCTCGGTTCTGTTTGGGCAAGGGGTGTTGGGGGGCACTGTTAATATCGTTACGAAACAGCCCCTGCGGGAACCATATTACTTCCTGGAAGGTTCTGCTGGGAGTTTTAATTCTTATCGAGGGGCGATTGATCTGTCGGGTCCAGTGAATGCCGATAAAACAGTGCTGTATCGTTTAGGGGTTGCCGCCCGGACCACAGAAAGCTTTATTGATTTTTATCAAAAACAGATCTATAATGTTGCACCCTCTTTCACTTGGCAGATTAACTCTAGAGCCAAGTTCACCTTGGCAACCGAGTATTACAACGATAGAGGACTGTTCGATTATGGTCTTCCGGCAGAGGGTACTGTGCTGCCAAATCCTAACGGTAAAATTCCGCGCAATCGCTTCACCGGTGAACCTTCAATTGATGACGGCTTTAGTCGTACTTATCGAGTCGGTTATAACTTTGAGTATCGCTTTAGCGACAACTGGCAAGTGCGTAGTGCCTTACGAACCGCATTTAATGAGTTAAATAGAGTTATTGTCGCCGGTGGCACCCTTGAAGCAGATAAACGTACCCTCGATCGATATTATCTCAATTCACGCTTCAGCGATAACATCTACAATTTCGATACCTATGTTGTCGGCAAGTTCGCCACTGGCAGTATTCAACATCAACTAGTCACAGGATTAAATCTCTCCAGAGAAGATACCCTTAGCATCAATCCCTTTCGTGCGATCGCTTCGCTAGATATATTCAATCCTCAGTACGGCAGCAGACCAACCGAACCTGACACTTTTCGCTTTGACTATCGTGTTAGAAATGACGCACTGGGTATTTATGCTCAAGATCAAATTGCATTGACAGACAACCTTAAGGTACTGTTGGGTGGACGCTTCGACATTGCCAGTAATGATTATCGTCGATTAGACACTGTGCTTGGCGGCTTTATACAAAATGAAGCATTTAGTCCCAGAGTTGGCATTGTCTATCAACCGATCAAACCCATTTCTCTCTACGCCAGCTACGGCAGATCGTTCCTCCAAGCTGGAGTCACAGCCCGAGCACAAGCCGAGCCTGAGCGCGGCACTCAATACGAAGTGGGCGTCAAGGCGGATTTGAGTAGCCGTCTGGCGGCGACTCTAGCATTTTATGATCTGACTCGCACAAACCTACCCACCCCCGATCCCAATAACCCGTTGTTCACGATTCTGGTGGGTGAACAGCGCAGTCGGGGGATTGAGTTTGATGTCACAGGTGAAATTTTACCGGGATGGAACATTATCACCGGCTATGCCTTAACTGATGCCAAAACTACCAAAGACAATACATATGCGGTGGGCAATCAGTTGAATAATGTTCCCAAACATGCCATCAACCTGTGGACAACCTACGAAATTCAACGGGGCAATTTCCAGGGATTAGGGGTTGGGTTAGGGTTCTACTTTGCATCAGACAGGCAGGGAGACTTAGCCAACACGTTTACCTTGCCTAATTATTTTCGCACCGATGCTGCTATCTTCTACAAACGCCAGGGTCTCCGGGTGGGACTCAATTTTAAAAATTTGTTTAATATCGATTATTTTGACTCTGCCCAAACTAGGGATCGCGTTTTCTATGGCGATCCTTTTACAGTACAGGGAACAATTTCCTGGGAGTTTTGACCAAACAAGGCAAAAGTAAAAAGTTAATGTGTTTCGTGCAGCCAAAAGCAACTTCTGTCGTCTTAGAAATAACTTCTGCCGTGACGAAACCGTGTTTCACGCAGCCAAAAGCAGCTTCTGTCATCCCAAAAGTAACTTCTGCCGTGACGAAACCGTGTTTCGCGCAGCCAAAAGCAACTTCTGTCGTCCCAAAAGTAACTTCTGCCGTGACAAAACCGTGTTTCGCGCAGCCGGAAGTAACTTCTGCCTTGACGTTTGTTCCAGTGGGATTTTACTTTGCCGGAGATAGGCAGGGAGATTTAGCCAACACGTTTGAATTACCTAGTTATTTCCGTACCGATGCTGCTATCTTCTACAAACTCCAGGGTCTGCGGGTAGGACTTAATTTCAAGAATTTGTTCAATATCGATTATTTTGATGCCTCGTATCGCGATCGCGTTTTCTATGGCGATCCGTTTACGGTGCAGGACACGATTTCTTGGGAGTTTTAGCCATTTATAGGCTTCTAGTTGCTCTATATGAGAAGCTATTGCAAGTATTATAATCTATTGACTCAATCCCAAAATGACCATCAGCATTTCGCGCAATAGCTTCTGGGAAATCTTTTTTGAAGATGAACCAACCAAGCAAGGCTACGACCCTTCAGATGAATTTGATATTCTTTGGCAATATCCATCCCAATTTGGCAAAGGATATTGCCGAAATATTCAACTGCGAGAGGGATTAGGATTATTAATTAGTAATTATCAACTGCGCGATCGCTTAATAATCAAAGTTCCAGAACGTGGAGGTGATTTTGTCGCATACGACTTGTGGGTTTCAGGAAGCGGCGAAGGCAGGGACGTTCATACGGGAAAATATTTAGCAGGCGGAGCAGGACAGTACCTTTTTTCCAGCGGTGGCACAATACCAAGCCAAATTGGAATAAGTTCAACAGCGCAACCTCATCTTGCTATATCTGTTTGGATGACACAGGAACTATTTCGCTCATTTGCAGGCAATGCCCAAAAAGAGGTTTCCTCGTCTTTACAGCATCTGCTTCGGCAACCCACTCAAGAACTGTATCAGCGTCTGGGAACAATTACACCAGTAATGCAAGGACTTGTGCAGCAAATTCTGTGCTGTCCTTACCAAGGTTTGACCAAGCGGATGTATCTCGAAAGCAAGGCGCTGGAATTAATGACGTTGCTGGTAGAAGAGGAGTTGGAAGCAAAAGAGAGTAGGCACAATCCCACTGCATTGAAGCCGAATGATATTGATCGCATTCACCATGCAAAAAATATTTTACTAGAAAATCTTGACAATCCACCATCTTTGATTGAGTTAGCAAAGCAAGTAGGATTAAACGATCGCAGTCTCAAGCAAGGATTTCGCCGAGTATTTGGTACAACTGCCTTTGGCTACCTACACGACTATCGCTTGGAGAAAGCACGCCAACTCCTCAATACTGGAGAGATAAAAGTAATTGAAGTGGCAGACAGCATCGGCTTTGCCAGTCGCAGTTACTTTACAGCCGCCTTTAAGAGAAAGTTTGGTCTTAGCCCCAAAGAATATCAAATGCAGCAGAAAAAGTCCGTCTAAAGCACAAAATTTCTTTCACTCACACTAGTCTATCCAGTAATCTTCTTGAGAAGGCTTATTAGTTTTGGTGGGGTGTGATGAAAAATCAGTGGCAACAAGTGGTATTAATGGTAAGTACGCTGCTAACATTAAGCGTTAGGTCTGTTTGGGCACTAACAGTTGAGAAAAATATCGTTAATATCCCTAGCATCCGTGAAGTTAAACTTCCGCTCACTAGTGCCAAAATGTTAGTGCAGTCTCAAGCTGCACAAAACCCGCCTTCGCAAGGGGGAAAACAAGGGAATGAAATTGTGCCAATAACGGGGGTGAAAGCGAATCCCACCGATAAAGGTGTAGAGGTGATTTTAGAGACACCTGCTGGTACTCAACTGCAAGTTACAAATCGCAGTGCGGGCAGCAATTTTATTGTCGATGTATCTGGTGGGCAATTGCGTTTACCATCGGGTGAGGCTTTTAGATTTCGTTCTGATAAACCGCTTGCGGGAATTACTCAAATAACAGTAATAAATATTGATACAAATACTGTGCAAGTGACAGTGGTAGGCGAAAAGGCTTTGCCCACAGTTGAGTTATATGATGATGATGCAGGTCTGATTTTTGCAGTAGCAACTAAAGCAACGGCGACTTCTGGACAACAGCCACTCCAAACACCCCAAGCTAGTCAGCCTCAAAATCAGACACAGCCAAAACCATCAACTGGTGATGAACCGATTGAGTTGGTGGTGACAGGGGAACAAGACGGATACAATATACCAGATGCTTCGACTGCTACGAAAACTGATACCCCACTACGCGACATTCCCCAATCGATTCAGGTGGTTCCCCAACAGGTACTGCGAGATCAACAAGTTACCCGCTTAGACGATGCCCTGAGAAACGTTAGCGGAGTGACTTCAGCAGATGCTTCTTACCGAATAGATAATGAGTTTACCATTCGCGGCTTTTCCACCACTGGTGATGCGGGTAATGTTCTCAGGAATGGTCTGAGAGATCCTGAAGGACTGCGATCGCTCGAACTCTCCAATATTGAAAGAATCGAGGTCTTAAAAGGTCCTGGTTCGGTTTTGTTTGGTCAAGGCAATCCCGGTGGCACAATCAATCTGATTACAAAACAACCACTGCGCGATCCGTTTTACTCTGTTGAGGCAACGATTGGGAATTATGACTTCTACCGAGGTGCGGTGGATCTGTCTGGACCTTTGAACGACTCCAAAACAGTGTTGTATCGGTTAAATACATCTTACCGGGATTCCCGCAGTTTTGTTGATTTTACCGACTACAAACATCTACTTATTGCACCTGTTCTGGGTTGGGCAATTAGTCCTCGAACAAATCTAACTCTGGAAGGAGAGTACATAGACACGGAATATGACGGCTCGCCGACGGGTTTGCCAGCCATTGGTACAGTCCTACCCAACCCAAATGGTCAGATCCCGCGTAACCGCAATATTAGTACTTCATCCGAGAGGCTCGATCAAACAGTGAGTAGAGTTGGATACACACTGTCACACAAATTTAGTGATAACTGGTCGTTACGCAATGCTTTTCGAGTGTCGTCCTATCGTGACGATGGAAGAGGCGACAGTTTTTATGTTACAAGTCTTGCAGACGATAATCGAACCCTAAATCTTGGCTCAACTTTAAGCGGTTCGCAAATATATATCAACACCTACGATCTGACAACGTACATTAACGGTAAGTTCTCAACTGGTTCGCTGAAACATCAGTTAGTGTTCGGACTCGATCTAGATAGATATGACTTTTTTCGGTTCCGCTATTCTGTGGGATCTTCTGCACAGCTTGACCTGTTTAATCCTGTGTACCCTACTCAGCCAGTTGGGCCAGCTATCTTCAGTGGCGATACCTCCACTTTAGCAGATACATTGGGTGTTTATGTTCAAGATCAAGTGGCGCTAGCAGAGAATCTCAAGCTGCTATTGGGCGTGCGGTTTGATACCTTCAAGCAGACAGACGAAGATTTTTTAGCCGATACAAAAACCAGTCAATCTGATAATGCATTTAGTCCCCGCGTGGGAATTGTCTATCAACCCATTCCCCCAATTTCCCTTTATGCCAGCTACAATCGTTCGTTTACTCCCAGCATTGGAACTTCCTTTGGTGGCGGTTCATTCCAACCAGAGCGCGGCACTCAGTATGAAGTAGGTGTCAAAGCTGATTTGAGTAATCAACTGTCAGCAACCCTGGCTTTTTACAACCTAACCCGCTCGAATGTTTTGACGACTGACACTAGACCGGGTGTACCACCAGGCTTTTCCATCCAAACAGGTGAACAACGTAGCCGGGGAATTGAACTGAACATCGCAGGTCAAATTTTACCTGGATGGAACATCATCGGAGGCTATGCCTACACTGATGCGGAAATTACCAAAGACAACGATCCTAATCTGGAAGGCAACTTCTTAAACAATGTCCCTAAGCACAGCTTCAACCTGTGGACAACCTACGAAATTCAACAAGGTTCGTTGCAAGGCTTTGGAGGTGGTGTAGGTTTCTTCTTGGTGGGCGATCGCCAAGGTGATTTAGCCAATACTTTTGAGGTGCCGAGTTACTTCCGCACCGATGCTGCCATATTTTACAAGCGAAACAACTTCCGCGCTGCCCTTAATTTTAGGAATCTGTTTAATATTGACTATTTTGAGAGTGCCCAATCTAGATTGCGTGTTTATCCCGGTGAACCATTTACGGTGCAAGGAACGATTTCATGGGAGTTTTAACATACACAGCTATCCGAGTTTTAGGCTATACTCTTTGGGAGTCACTTCTTTATTTTAGGCTGCGCCCTAAGCGTAGCTATGCTGTAGGCTTTACGCGATCGCATCATCTAAAATGAGGCAACACATTCAAACCACCAAACCCTGATATAGTCTAGCTTTCTTAATTACGAATTACAATTGACAAAAGCACACACGCTTCCTCAGCTTGTCAATAGACATTGCTTCACACTGACTTTATGAGATATTGCAAGTATTGCAATCGCTGAAGCTTAAAGATGACCATCACCATTTCACGGAATCTCTTTTGGGATGTCTATTTTGAAGTTGAACAAACCAAACAACGCTACGATCCTTCAGATGAATTTGATATTCTTTGGCAGTACCCATCTCAGTTTGGCGAAGGATATAGCCGGGATATTTAATTGCGCGAGGGATTGCGGTTAATAATCAACAATTATCAACTCCATGACCGCTTAATTGTTAAAGTCCCAGAACGTGAAGGCGGTATAGTTTATGACTTCTGTGTTTCAGGAGGTGGTGAAGCTTGGGATGTGCATACAAAGAATCATTTTACCTGGAACGGGGGACAATACTGGTTGTCGGGAAATGGTGCATGTCCGAGTGCAGTTAGTGCAGGTTCAGCAAAGGAACGGTATATGCGAGTACACATTTGGATGTCACCAGAGCTATTTTGTTCCTTTACAGGCAATGTCGAAGGAGAAGTTTCCCCACAGCTAAAACATCTAGTCAGAAAACCAACGCAAGAAAGATATATCCGTAGTGGAGCGATCGCACCAGCAATGCAAGAAATTGTACAGCAAATAGTGCGCTGTCCGTATTACGGAATGACTAAGCGGATGTATCTAGAGAGCAAGGCGCTGGAATTAATGATGCTAACGGTTGAAGAGGAGTTGCAAGTAAAACAGGGCAAGCACAATTCTACTGCATTGAAACTAGATGATCTTAATTGCATACACTTGGCGAGAAATCTTTTATTAGGAAATTTTGACAATCCACCCTCTTTAACAGAGTTAGCAATACAAGCCGGATTAAATGAACGCAAACTTCAAGAGGGCTTTCGTCAGCTTTTTGGCACAACAGTGTTTGGCTATTTGCATGATTATCGTATGGAAAAGGCGCGATCGCTTTTGATTGCGGGGCAATTAAGTGTTAAACAAGTTGCACGAATTGTTGGCTATGCCAGTCCAACTTCCTTTCATGCTGCATTTCGCAAAAAATTCGGCATCAATCCTGGAGATTATTTGAAACGCTATTGAGCATTTGCCAAAAAAGTCGCGCTGCAAGAAGAAAAAGTCGCTCTCGAAGAAGACAGACTCATTCACAAAAAATCTATTCCTGGTAAGATTTTTGAGAAAGATTGTTGATTGCGGAAATTTTTCTCAATTTCTTGGATGTTAGGTGTGTGGAGTGATGACAAATAAATTGTAACAAGTGGTGTTGATGATAAGCACCCTGTTCGTGTTGGGTATTCAAGCTGGTTTAGCACAAACGCAACAGCAGAAATCTGCCTTAGCTAATATCCCTAGTATTCGCGATATCAAACTTCCGCTCACTAGCGCCGAAATGTTAGTGCAGTCGCCAACTTCAGTTGTTGTGCAAGTTACTGGAGTGAAGGCAAATCCCACCGATAAAGGTGTGGAGGTGATTTTACAGACATCTAAAGGTGAACAATTACAACTGGTAAATCGCAGTGCTGGTAATAGCTTCATTGTAGATGTTCCCAATGCTCAACTACAGCTGCCTAGTGGCGATACATTCACATTTCGTTCAGAAAAACCAATAGCGGGTATTACACAGATAACGGTAACAAATTTTGATGCCAACACTATCCGAGTGATAGTTCAAGGTGAGGCAAGTGTGCCAGTTGTGGAGTTGTATGATAGTCCAGATGAGGGTATAATATTGTCTGTTGCAAGTGCAGCACCTTCTATGCAGCCACAGCAACAACCACAAACACCCCAAGCTGGTCAGTCTGAGAGTCAGACACAGCCAAGTCTTCCATCAACTTCTGGCGATGAGCCGATTGAATTGGTGGTGACAGGTGAGCAAGATGGCTATCGCGTGCCTGATGCTTCAACTGCCACAAGAACTGACACACTAATCCGTGATATTCCTGCATCTATTCAAATCATTCCACGCCAACTGATTGAGGATCGCGCTGTCACCAATCTAACGGATGTGCTGCAAAACACGAGTGGTGTCAATGCAGTCAATTTCACTGGGAATAACACTAATACTTACTTGCGTGGCTTTTCCGGCCGTAACACCTTTTTTAGAAATGGCAGTCCAGTTCTCAATTTCTTTGACAATTTCAATTTAGATAACCTGGAACGAATCGAGGTTTTAAAAGGACCTGCTTCTGTGCTTTTCGGTCAAGGGAACCCTGGTGGGATTATCAATCTCGTTACCAAAAAGCCTTTGAGCGAGCCATACTACAATCTCAGCTTTCAAGCTGGGAGTTTCAATTATTATCATCCATCCTTCGATATTTCTGGACCCTTGAATCCTGAGAAAACGCTTTTGTATCGATTTATCAGCTCTTATGACAGAGCAGATAGTTTTGTAGAATTCGCCAACTCAGAGCGCTATTTTTTTACACCCACCATCGAGTGGAAGATTTCTCGCAACACAAACTTAGTAGTTGATTTCGAGTTCACCGATTCCAGTACGACTAGCATCGACTCCATTCCTGTCATCGGACGAAACATCGCTCCTATTCCCATATCTCGCGCTCTGGTAGAGTCGGGCGGTTTTGGCGATCCTTTTAATAAGTATGACAATCGACGATACACTTTCAGTACAACGCTCGAACACCGATTCAGTCAAAACTGGTCGCTTCGTAACACATTTTTTTATAGATCGAACAGCGTGCGGCGTGCATTGCCAAATGATGATACCTTCGATGAAACTACAGGAGAGCTTACACGGATAATTTTAACTACGGATGATTCGTTTCACAACTTAGCGAACAATCTAGATATTGTTGGAAATTTTAAAACTGGTTCAATCGATCATAAGCTGTTGCTAGGGTTTGAGTTTGGTAGAGAAACTAGAAATCGCAGGATCTTCCGGGGTGCAGAAGGGAGCTATCCATCCATCAATATTTTCAACCCGATTTACTCCACAGAGCGATTTTTATTTGACACGTTTCCGTTTACAACCTTCAACCGCGATGAAACTAACACAAATTACGGTGTCTATCTTCAAGATCAAATTGCATTTACAGACAACTTGAAGCTAGTACTTGGCGGACGTTATGACAATTATCAACAAGAAACCTCTAATCAATTAACTCCAGTCAATACAAGTCAAACCTCTTCTGCTTTCAGTCCAAGAGTCGGACTTATTTACCAACCGACAGAATTTGTGTCCCTTTATGCTTCGTTTGTACAGGGATTCGATCCAAACACTGGTGTTATCCTGGTAGACAATTCTGCTCCTTCACCGCAAAAAGCCACCCAGTATGAAACAGGTGTCAAACTTGATTTTGGCAAGTTTGCTGCATCCCTAGCTGCTTTTGAGATTACGAAGACGAATGTACCAACGGCTGATCCCAATCCAGCAAATTTAGATTTTTCTGTTTTATCGGGAGAGGTGAAAAGTAGGGGTGTCGAGTTTGATCTATCAGGTGAAATTCTGCCGGGATGGAACATTATTGCTGCCTATGCTTATACCGATGTCTTCGTGAGTAAAGACAATATAATTCCTGTTGGCAATCGATTTACTAACACGCCTCGTCACTCTGCAAGTTTGTGGAACACTTATCAAATTCAACAAGGAAATTTCAAGGATTTAGGATTTGGTTTAGGGTTCTATTATGTAGGTGATAAAGCAGGAGATTTAGATAATTCGTTTGAGATTCCCAGTTACTTCCGCACTGATGCCTCTATCTTCTATCGCCGAAACAACTGGAAAGCACAGATAAACTTCCAGAATTTGTTCGACATAACGTATTACACAGGCTCAAGTGAATCTCGTGACGCTTTTGCAGGCGCTCCTTTTTCTGTGGTTGGTTCTATCTCTGTTACATTTTAAACGCTACTCTTTGTAAATCACTTTTCTACGAGAGACTGTACCCTAAGCGTAGCTATGCCGCAGGCTTTACGCGATCGCATTACCTGAAGGGAGCGATCGCTTTTGTCTATTGCAAACTACTCTGATAATTCTTCTGATTCAATTTGTTGTGAACCATGCAAGACCGCCAGTATATCAATCTGTTCAGGTTTTATGTAGTAGATGATGCGATATGAACCTTCAATTATTTCACGAATCTGTTTCGTTTCAAACTCTGGCACAACTCGACCCGACAATGGAAAATCAGCAATTTGTTGAGAATGTCTAGTCAGACGGTCAACCAACCGTTGACCGTATTGAGGAGAGTTTTGAGCGACGTAAGTATAGATTGCCGAGAGATGCTGTACGGCTGTATCAGTCCAAAAAACTCTCACTCTGGCAACCTGAAATGTTTACGAACTTGTTCAACAGATATAACTCGATCTGCTTGACTGTCCGCCAGTCCAGCTTCAATTGCCTGTTTGACATAAATTTCATACATTAAATCATCCCAAGTTGAGTTTTCAGGCAGCCTATCAATTAAGCGTCGGGCTTCTTCTTTAATACTGCGAGGTTCCATAAAACAGGTCTAATACACAGCTATCAGTTATTTTAAGTGATACTCTCAACAAAGCAACCGCCTTTGAAATATCGCATTACCTGAAGGGAGCGATCGCAAAAAAGGCTGTGCAAGAGGTTGTGTTGTAAAAACTTACAAAGTTCTTATTGTAAGAATAATTGGTCTGAAAGTGCGTAGCCGCAAAGCGGCTGATGCTGACAGATGGCTTTTGAGTTTAACTGTGGAGTTATCATATACCAAGACTTTCTCTCAAGTTAGCCATCGCCCTTCAGGATAGAGATGTGTAAATCATATTGTGATGATATTACCAATAATATTGGCTATTTAGTCTTGCACTTGGTAAAGATACTCTGACAAAAGACTTAGGTCAACCCGCGATCGCCAACAACACATAGCGATCGCAACTCCCTACTCCTTGTCTTTTATTATCATAATAAATGAGGGCAAGAAGCCTGACCACTGCATGGGTGAACTGATATGACACCTGAGAGCGAACTGAGAGTCGAAATCGCAAGAAACATCATAGATGAATGTGAAGTCCTGTTTAGCGCCCAGGCGTGGAAGTTCTATCAGCGCTCTGGTCGTGGCTACCTGTACCTCCACAAAGTTGTGAATATCCAGCATTCTGGTGGCAACGATTTTTCAATCACAGAAAGTCCATCGGCGATCGGAAGTAAGGTGCATTATGTGGCGCAAGGAAGTGAACCTTGGAAGATGATGACCCTCTCGCAAGCAGCGAAACAACAGTCGATCAAGTATGCTGAGTTGTTTAATGTGATTGACACCTATAAGCCCAAGGAAGAGTATGTGGTAATTGTAGGGTTTAATTACGGCTCTGATGCTTCAGAATACTGGTTTTTAAGACAGCCAGAATTGCAGCCAATGAAAGCGTATACGGTGGTTCGCCATCGTCCGCAGGAATTTGGAGTAGATTCGCTTTAAGCGCGAAACAACGGTTCAATATCTATCAGAAACGGAAAGCAGGTTAGCTAAAGTGGCGCAGCATTTTTCGCAATAGCTTATACAGTTCCTCTTCTCAATCCCTCTATTCGTTGCGCCATTGTTCAATTACTTCAGACCCCTTAAATCAACATTTCACTTTAATCATAGAAGAATACCAGGAGACTCTATTAAGCTAAAAAATATCTAATTTGCATAACCGAATTAAATATAACTCTTGTGGAATGGGCAACATCAGCGCCCAGTATATGTAATTTAAATGTAGAACATCTTATGAACAGGCACATCACATAGGCGATCGCTTAAAATCAGTACACCTGTGGTAATTGAAGATAACAAAGCAGTTAGAACTGCACCAGCAATAGTCAGATTCAATGGTGTTGGGCCTCCGTGTCCAAGTGAACCGAGGCAGTAAACTGCGATCGCTGTCTCTTGCAGGTGTTGTGGAATGGATACGGTAACGGTGCAGGGATTGTCCAAAAATTTTTTGGAGGTAGAAAAAGCGAAGCTCGTTCATGAAATACTTTGTTTGATACAAATAAGCCAATCAGATAACTACTGTATACCGATTGTGTTACAGTATTTATAATTGTCAAAAAGGTTGATAATATCTATATTGCAAAAGTTTTGGATTAGCACAGTAGATTATGACATTGAAAAACACCTTTGGTGAATACAGTTTTGTGACTAAAGTAGACGTTAGTAATCTGGAAGCTAGTGTCGAGTGGTATAAATCTAAACTCGGATTAGTTCCTGAAAACAAATATGACACGCCTAACTGGAGACAGTTTAGTTTCCCTGATATTCCACGTTTTGCAATTGGACTGAACTTAAGTAACTCAGTTGAAACAGGTAGTACTGTTAGTACCTTTGTTGTAGACAATATAGTTGCTGCTCGTCAAAGCTTGATTGAAAAAGGAGTAGAAGTTGGACCAATTACCGATGTCGGTCACGGAGTACAATTATCTGTCTTTAAGGATCTTGATGGAAACTTGTTGGGGCTTCGGCAAAATCCCCAGTCTTAACTAGCTTGCTGCTGAGATCAGGGATTAGGCAGCAACTAAACTCATCATGTTGCTGCTTCTACCGTTCACACCCGATGCCATCACCCTAAGCGGTCAAAACTATGAGAATCAGGTGGTAAGTAGTCAAATAGAATTAATTACACAACTTTATAATTTAAAGTCGTGGATCGACGGGTTCGCTTTCCAATGCCAAAATACCGAAAACACATTCATGCACACGGCGCAGAGGGGTATGGGCGACAAATCGCTCCAATGCTTCAACACCCAAAGCAAACTCGCGCATAGCCAGAGAACGTTTGTGAGATAACCCACGTTGGCGCAGACGTTGCAGATTCTTTGGGGTTGAATATTCAGGGCCATAGATAATCCGCAGGTATTCTTGTCCGCGACATTTGACTGCGGGTTGGACAATGCCGCGAATACCTCGAACGATAAAGTCCATAGGCTTGACAACCATACCTTCACCCCCCATTTTGGTGAAATTTTCCCACCAATAAACCCCCTCTGCCTGACTGCTGGGGTCAGTCAAATCTATCACTTTATAGGCAGTAGCTAGGAGCAAAACAGGGTCTTTTTGGCAGATTCTAGCAATTTGCTCCATGTGCCAGCGATGGTCTTTATCGATATGGACGGCTCCTTCTGTTGCTAAGATGTGGAAAGGAGCTAACCTTAATCCAGAAATATCAGTGACAGACCAACAGTATTGGCGGTAGGCACTGACGTACTGATGTGCCATCTCTGCACGCTGTTGGTAATGACTCAGTTGGGTGCTAATATCTACACCGCGATCGCTTGCTTGTTGTAAACAGCTAACAGCATCATTAAGGGCAAGGCGTGATGCCACTCCAACGGGTGCATACTGTTCTCGTAGTAGCCCCTGTGCTTTGGCTGACCACGGCATTAATTCACAGTCTAGACACACCCAGTCGGTTTGAAATTCTGACCAAAAACCGCTTTGGGAGAGGGCAAGATTCACCCGCGCCAAAAGTTCTGTCTCTAATGCTGAATCATCGAAAAATCTCCGTCCCGTGCGCGTATAGCAGATGCCGATTCCCTCATTTATTACACCAAATCGTTTCTCGGCAGCTGCTAAATCTCGACAAATAATCACAACCGCCCGCGAACCCATGTGTTTTTCCTCACATATTACTTGTGTAATCCCTGGATTTTTGTAATAGGTAAAGGCTTCGGCTGGATGTTCTAAAAATCCTGGCAATAGAGATGTTTCTACCGGAGACATAGTAGGGGGTAAATAAATCAGCCATTTGGGATTGGTGGCAAAACGGCTCATCACTTCTAAAGCCGCGATCGCATTTTCTTCCCGAATGGTAATATTAGATTTCAGTCGGGTGTTGATAATCCGCTTACCTACAACGTCCTCAATGTACAATACATCATCCAATTCCTGTTGGGATGTGCGTGTTGCTGTGTTCTGTACCAAAGGTTTCACAGGTTCACAATATACACGGGCAGCAGGAATGCTCACCAGTTCTTTTTCTGGATAGCGGAGGGCAGTAAGTTTGCCGCCAAAGACGCAGCCTGTATCTATATCAATAGTGTTATTCAGCCATTCGGCTTCTGGCACAGGGGTATGTCCGTAAACCACCATTGCTTCACCGCGATACTCTCCCGCCCAGTTGTAGCGGACGGGTAAGCCAAATTCATCAATCTCACCAGTACTTTCGCCATAAAGAGCAAACTCGCGCACAGCACCAGACCCGCGTCCTTGCATTTCCTGTTTCATCCCCGCGTGAGCCACCACTAACCGCCCATCATCTAAGAGGTAGTGACTTATCAAGGAATCCAGAAACTTTTGTAGTTCTTTGGTAAAAGGTTCGCGCACCTGATCGGGTAAAGCCTCAATCTCAGCCAGGGTTTGCTCTAACCCATGATTAACCCGGACATTTTTACCGCGTAGCTTTCGCAATAGTTTATTTTCATGATTACCAGGAATGCAAAAAGCCGTACCTGCGGCAACCATGTTTTGTACTAGCTTGACTGTATCCAGAATACGCGGCCCTCTGTCCACTAAATCACCAAGAAAGACAGCCCTACGTCCTTGGGGATGGTGGTAGGTTGGGTAGTCCCAAGATGGAGCAGGGGAGACAAAGGGAAATGAGGAGATTTGGTAGCCTAGCTGTTGAAGTAATGCTTCAAGTTCATTGCAACAGCCATGAATATCGCCAATGATATCAAAGGGGCCGTGTTCGTGCTTCAGGTTATTCCACAAAGGCTGGCGCTCAATTTCGACGGATGCAATTGCTTCTAAAGAGTTGAGAGTGTAGACATAGCGAAAGCCTTCCTTTTCTAAACCTCGCAGAGAACGCCGTAACATTTGAGTATGACGACGCACTACATGGAGACCAAACTGGCGATCGCTACAGAGTTGATTACGTTCGTGGCATAATTCTTCTGGGAGGTCGAGGACGATGGCGATCGCAAAACTGTGATACTGCCGTGCCATTTGCAGTAAGGGTTTGCGGTCTTCCATCTGCACGTTAGTAGCATCAATTACTGTTAGTTTACCTGCTGCTAGCCGCTTCTCAGCAATGAAACGCAGCACCTCAAAGGCATCTTTGGTAGCAGACTGGCTATTTTCTTCATTGGACACCAACCCGCGACAAAAGTCGGAAGACAGCACCTCAAAAGGTTGAAAGTGCTTACGCGCAAAGGTCGATTTCCCGGAACCAGAAGCACCGATGAGGACAATTAGGGATAGTTCGGGAATAGTCAGCTTCATTAAGTTTGCTCCTGGCAATTATTTATAGCGCTTTCTAGCAAGTCTTTATTTTCACTCCACCGCTGTTGTAATTGCATCAAAGCTGGATAAAGTCTTGAGTCGGCAAATTCTTCTGCTGCTTCAACGGCAAGTACACCAACATAATCAGACAATAATTCTTCTATCAATCGAGTTAATATTCGTGAGTCTTTTCTTTTGGCTAAACCAACTAATGCTTCTCCATAAATTTCATAATTTTCATCTGTATTCTCATTAATAAAACGCTGATAAAGTGCTTCGCGAATAGCTGTTGTATCAGTTTCAATTTGCGAACCTAATCCAAAAGTTGCCCAATTTCGCACGTCTTCATCCTGGTCTGAAGACAATTCAATCAGAGTGCTGATTGCTAATTCATCTTCATATCCCAGAAGACCAAAGACAACTCCATAACGCACAGATGGGCTGGGGTGGCTTTTGAGTCGAATTAATGGGGCGATCGCTCTGGCATCGTGCAGATGTCCTAGTGCAATTCCAATTGAGTTAAGGACATCACTATTTTGCTCACATTCAAGCAATCTTAGTAAAATCGTTAAAGACTCATTAAGAAAAGTCCGATGGGGTATCCCAAGCTGACCTAATATATCAGCACCTAATTGTCTTTCCTGTATGTTTTGACTCTTGCACAACTTTGACGCAGCTGCAAAAACTTCGTGATTGCCACGAAAGTGCAAAATTCCAACTACATTGTCATTTTCTGACTTTAAAGCCAGTTCTATCAGTTCTGGGGTAGACCGAGGGTCATGCCAACTCATCTTCTAAATACCCCCATCTGTGTGGGTGAACCGACTTCTGGATCTTCCGTCCCTATAGGTTGAAATTCCACAGTGTAGCCAAAGCTTTCTGCTACTTGGTTTGCCCAGTTTTGAAACTGCGATCGCGTCCATTCAAAGCGGTGGTCTTGATGTCGCAGTTTCCCCGCCGGGAGATTCTCAAATTTGATGTTGTATTCAATATTCGGCGTTGTCACCAGCACCGTTTTGGGTTGGGCAAACTCGAACAAAACTCGCTCAAATGCTCCCAGTCGCGGCAAATCAAGATGTTCAATTACCTCAATCACCGTAGCAGCATCATAGCCACTAAAGCGTTTATCTTGGTAAGTGAGTGCGCCTTGGATCAGTTGTACGCGTTCCCACTGGTTACGCGTCAGGCGCAGACGATCCAATCGTTCTTGGGCAACTTCTAGCGCTCTGTAGGAAACATCGACACCTGTAATCTGTTCAAAAAACCCGTCTTTAAGGAGTATTTTCAACAGATTGCCTTGCCCGCACCCTAAATCAATCACCCGCTTTGCATTGCTTTGTTTTAGCGCCGTAATCACAGCATCCAAGCGCTGCTGATTCAGGCTAATCGGCTTTTCTACCGCCGCCTCTTGTTTAGCATGGCTTTCTTCAGCACTATCAAGATCGAAATTGTCTGACTCTATTAGTTGAGCTAATGCTAGACGAGTTAAGCGTTGCTGTCGTTTCAGGTAACGCTTGGTAATTTGCTCTCGCGCTGGATGGGTAGTTAACCAGCCTTCACCGTGACGTAATAATTTTTCGATTTCTTCATCGCCTACCCAGTAATGCTTATCGTCATCCAACACCGGAATTAGAACGTAGAGATGACTTAACAAATCACTAAGCGGCAAGGTTTGCTGAAGTTCGACGGTAAAGTATTGGCTCTGCCCCCAATCAGGGAATTTCTCATCTAAACTATGACCTTCAGCACTGACACTATAGCCCAACGGCTCGAACAATTGCCGCAGAAACTCTTCACCACCGCGACAAGGTAAGACCGATAGTTTTGTTACCAAAGGAATAGGGGTTTGCGCCAATTCTGGTAAGTCTTTGCAACGACCTCCTAAAGCTGTACTAAACACCTGAGCGATCGCTACACTTAAAAATGAAGAAGCAACATAAGGGCGATCGCTTACATATTGTTCTAGCCTTGCACCGCGTCCTCGCACCAACTTCATAGGATCAACATCCAACAACAACGCCAGAGTACATCGCTCTACACTAGCTTCTGGGTAAAAGATGTGTGCCTTTCCAAAACTTAGGTCAAAGGACTGACAACGGTCTGGGTGTTTATGCAACAGGTAGCCTAACTCCGTTGCTGGGGAATGTGTTGTTGTGATTGTCAGCAGCATTTATTCACTTGTACAAAGGTTTAGGTAAGGAAATAATTAATTGTCTTTTCGCACAAATTGACAGAGCAGTTTTCTTTTGTGATCAAAACTTTTGATTTTGCCTTTTAAGAAAGCTTTTGTATTAACATCTATTTGTAGTATATGTAATATAATTTTGTCAAGGGATACTATGATTTTTTGATTGGTTAGAGGACGGAGGCATACCGTCCACCCCGAAGCAAACAGCAGCAACAAAAGCAAGGGAGCAACGCGAAAATGTGAGATCGTGCTTGTCTATATTTTTCAGGAATCAAATAGGACTGCTATATGTTCAGGGGCGATCGCTTGATTATCAGGTAGTAAATATTCTCAGTGCATAGGAGGAATACTCTTGACTATTGGTTCAACAACCACTGCAATACACTTAATTTGTAACAATGACTCTAGTTGTTTTTCTATACGAAGCATTAAGTCAGAGTTAATAACTTTTAAATTGGCTAGAGTTACTTCGTCTAACTCTCCTGTATCTGTCAAATAGTAAAAGAAGTACTCACAGAATATGAATTAATAGTAGATAGCTATGAACAAGTCACAGACTGACCCGCAGATGATGATGAACAAGAAAAATATTATTCGGGTAAGAACAATAACCATACCTGTGGGTAAGTTAGTCATCTTAAAGTTAGGGGAGGGAAACTTTGAACAAGGATTTCCCGTGACCCTACAGATTGGTGATGAAAATGCCCGCCCTATCGTGGAAATCACGGGTGCACTTCCCCCCAACCCAGAAATTCCCCGCGATTATCACCGTTGGCAATCTATTTATCGTAATTTAAGGTTGCCATCTCGTCCTATTGGTTTACCTAAGGAACATAACCAAGTCTCTACCCTAGAAGACTGCCAACGGGTGACTGAGGAATTTAAAGTACGTTTTAATACTTGGCTTGCTTCCGATTCCTTTCGTCCTATCCGCGAGAAATGGTTGGAAAAACTCATGGTTGCGGACAATATCCGTGTGCTTTTACAAACCAAAGACTTCCGATTACAGAAACTTCCCTGGCATCTTTGGGATTTGCTGGAACGCTATCCCCAAGCAGAAATAGCTTTGAGCGCTCCCGCCTACGAACAAGTCAACCGAATAACAACCACATCCGACAAAGTAAAAATCTTAGCGATTTTGGGTAACAGCCAAGGAATTGATACCAAAGCAGACCAGGCGCTGCTTAATTTGTTACCCAATGCAGACATCACTTTTTTAGTTGAACCACAATGCCAAGACCTTACTGACCAGCTATGGGAGCAGCATTGGCAGATTCTATTTTTTGCCGGACACAGTTTTACTCAAGAAACGAATGAAATAGGAAAAATCTACGTCAATCAAACTGAAAGTCTAACAATTAGCCAGTTAAAGTATGCTCTGAGAAAGGCAGTAGAACGAGGTCTACAACTGGCGATTTTCAATTCCTGTGATGGCTTGGGATTGGCACGGGAGTTTGCAGATTTGCATATTCCCGAAATCATCGTGATGCGAGAGCCTGTACCTGATCGGGTGGCGCAGCAGTTTTTAAAGTATTTTTTGGAAGCCTTCGCGCGGGGAAACTCGTTGTATTTAGCTGTGAGGGAGGCACGAGAAAGGTTACAGGGGCTAGAAAATCAATTTCCCTGCGCGACATGGTTGCCTGTCATCTGTCAAAATCCTGCAGAGATGCCATTGAATTGGGGGGAATTGTTTAGAAATGCACGTAATATTCCGACATCTTTATCTAAAACCACCCCTGTTAAAAGAATCACAAATCGGCTTGGCTTCTCATTTCTCCTACTGATCAGCATGGCAATGACTGGAATATTAATGGGGGTACGGTATTCGGGTGTGCTGCAACCATTAGAGCTAAGTGCATTTGACCAACTGTTACGCTTGCGTCCTCCTGAGAAACCAGACTCACGCCTACTGATTGTCACTGTGACTGAAAAAGATGTGCAGGCGCAAAAACAGGAAAAACCTCAGGGTTCCTTGTCAGACAAGTCACTTGCTCAACTGTTAGAAAAATTAGAAACATATCAACCACAAGTTATTGGTTTGGATATATACCGAGATTATCCAGTGGGTAAGGATTATCCAGCATTGGCAGAACGAATGCGAAAAAGCGATCGCTTTGTGGCAGTGTGTCAACTCGACGATTCCCAAGCAGGAAAACCAGGTGTGAAACCACCACCAGAAGTTTCTTCAGTGGGTCTAGGTTTTAGCGATATTGCCGTAGATTCAGATAATGTCGTGCGTCGCCATCTGCTATCGTTAATGCCCTCACCCTCATCTCCTTGTACTACCCAGTATGCCCTGAGTGTTCAACTTGCATACCGTTACCTGGACGCCAAGGGAATTCAGTTGCAATTTCACCCTGATGGCGCGTGGCAATTAGGGAAGCTGAGATTTAAACCAATAGAATCTCATACCGGAGGTTATCAAGGGATTGACGCTTTTGGAAACCAAATTTTATTAAATTATCGTTCCTCTGGTTCCCCAGAAGCGATACCTTCGGCAGGCTTCGCCAACGCACCACATATTACCTTGGGAGAAGTGCTAACGGGTAAGCTAAATGCCAATACAGTCAAAGGCAAAATAGTCATTATTGGCACAACAGCAGAAACTTTTCATGATTACTGGTTAACTCCCTACACCACTCCTCAAGGGAAATTACAGGCAATACCAGGAGTATTTTTACAAGCCCAGATGGTCAGTCAACTGCTCAGTGCTGCTTTGGACGGACGACCTCTATTGTGGACTTGGCCACTTTGGGGTGAAGTAATTTGGATTTGGGGCTGGTCTTTTTTAGGGGGTTTGCTTACTGCTTATCTGCACCGATTCACTTACATAAGCTTGGCAGGAGGGATAGCTATTACGAGTTTATATGCTAGCTGTTTTGCATTTTTAATTGCATATAGTTGTTGGGTTCCCCTCATTCCTGCTATGTTAGCTTTAGGAGGTAATAGTTTAATAGCTATAACTTACTTAAACATAAAATTTAAAATTAATAACAAAGCCAATCTAAAATATGAAACTCACAGATAAATTTTGATAAGTATTCGTATATAAGTTTTGCATAATCAAAAATCAAAAATTATTGAACTTCTGATTCTCTATGAAAAGCTATTGGCAAAAAATACAATTAATCTCTATATTCAGGATGGCTTTGTTGGGAATTATCGGCTATTATCCAATGATTTGGATAACACCAGTTGCTGCCATTCCAATTACATTTTCGCCTCCTCCACCTCCTCCAGACAGGGGTGCAACAGGCGATCGCGGCGGAGCTGCAAGTCGTGGTTGTGGTGTTAGTAATCAGTCTGCCATTGCACTTGTACCTGTATACAAAGAGACACTCAATCAAAGACAAACAGAAGCAGTTTCTGTTACTAAAGTTTGGGGCTTAACGACTGAGGAATATCCAAGTTTTTGGTTTTTTGTCCCTTATCAAAAATCTGCAATTAATTCCATTGAGTTTGTTCTTAAAGATGAGTCAAGTAAACTAAGTCAAACTCTTTACCGAACAACAGTAACAATACCAGAAGTACCAGGAATTATTAGCATTCGCTTAAACTCAACTACTCCCCCATTGCAAATAGACAAGATGTATCACTGGTTTTTTAAGATGAAAATCATTTGCAATCCACAACAACCTCCAGAACGGGAGTATGTGGAAGGATGGGTGCAACGGGCTAATCTAAATCCTAAATTAGTAGATAGCCCGAAACAAGCAACTCCTCAGCAACGGGTAAACCTCTATGCTAAGAATGGTATTTGGTACGATGCCTTGACTACTCTGGCTGAATTGCGTCTTGCCAAACCTGAAGATCCAACTTTAGCGGTGGAGTGGATGAATTTGCTTAAGTCAGTAGATTTAGAGAATTTAGCTAAACAACCCCTTATAAAGTGTTGTCAAGCTAATGCAAAGCAGCAAAAATAACAAAGGACAATCAACAGCACCTAAATAGCTAACAATTACTTACTTAGGATGGGCGGATTCTGAAACAGAGAAAAGAAAAAATTAGATAAGTTGCACTTATTTTAGCTGGTCAATGTATTGCCATCTTGTTGTATAATTTTTCCCAATCTGAGTTAGCTAATCAAACTGCGATTATTCAAACAAAAAAATGGTGTGATGGGAAGACGCAAAGACACGGTTATAGAAAATAGCAGATATTAACAGTTGGAAATGTTTTAGTTACTCTAAAACTACCATATATGGCAACAATAAAGTCCATAACAAAACCCAAAAATAAAAACTTTAATCCGGGATTTTGTCTCTTTTTAAAATGGTTGGGTTTGACACAAACAGCTTTTTTATATATAATAGAAATTAATTAACTTCAGTTGATTTTGTTTTCTGTAAAATCAACTCCTACATTTTCGTTTGGCGGTATAAGTCCGGTTTTTAGAGA
This sequence comes from Nostoc sp., assembly GCF_036916575.1. Taxonomy (GTDB): domain Bacteria; phylum Cyanobacteriota; class Cyanobacteriia; order Cyanobacteriales; family Nostocaceae; genus Nostoc. The sequence goes on along the minus strand of NZ_JBALGC010000002.1, from coordinate 50,735 downwards.
CATTATTTTTCTTAAACTCGTAGCTTTACACTTATTATGCAAAAACTTTATAATTAGAGATTTATAACTATGGTAGCATTAACACAATCAAAATTATTAACTAAGGAAAAATTAAAAATACAGATTGTTGAAAACCTTGAAGAACTCAAGCTCCATGCAGACAGTTGGAATCAGATTGTTTTTGAATCTACTCAACAGTTACCAATGACATCCTATGCATGGGTATCATCATATTTTGAACACTATGTGGAAGTTGATGAATCATGGTTTTGTGTATTTGCTTATAACGATTCGGAGCTAGTAGGTGTTTTGCCGCTAATTGTAACTCGACAACGGTTCTGTGGATTCAATTTTTCGTTATTAGTTACACGTAGGGCTTCGCAATCATGTTCGCTTGATATTGTAGCCGCATTGGGGCTTGAAAATATAGTTATTCCAGTCCTTATTGATGCTGCCAGACAATTTTGTCCCCATCATCTGGGCATGGTATTTAACCGTTTACCGGAGAACTCACCGACTATTGCTGCTTTAGAAGGGATGTCAGATATTATCCTCATTAAAGAGCTTGATAAGATGATGGGAGCTCACTTAAAAATAACTGGCTGTTTTGATGAATATCGAAAAAACCTCAATGGTAATTTAAAAAGTACTATCAAAAGGTCGGGAAAGAAACTCTATCAACTAGAAGGTGTGAAAACTATTTTCCTTAAAGGAAGCGATGCCACTGAAAAACATTTACCTCAATTAATAGAAGTGGAAACTGCCAGTTGGAAAAGAACTAAAGGACATTTAATTGCAAATTCATCAATAGATGTATCATTTTACACTAATCTTACACGCCGATTATCAGAAGCTGGTTGGCTTGAATGGCAATTACTTGAAGCTGAAGGTAAGACAATTGCGATCAATTTAGCGATTAAGTTGAAGCATTCAACCATTATTTGGAAGCTGGCTTACGATGAGAGTTATTCCAAATTTTCTCCTGGCACTATACTTTTTGAACAAGTAGTTAAGTCAGCTTATGAGGATAAAGTTGACGAGATTAATCTAATTAGTGATTATCCTTGGTACGACAATTGGAAGATGGATAAACGCCCACACTATACTATAAAAGCATATTCGCATCAACCTATTTCTTTGATGTTTGGATTGCTGCCTGCATATGTCCTCAAAAAGCTTAAAATGCTTAAAAGACAATTTAAAAAGTGGTATCAAATTTTTAGTAATTAAGAATAAAACGTAGCACGCAAAAGCAATGAAGTAGGGCAGGTGTCGTAGTTCCATAGTTTTGATATTTTATAAGTCTCAAATATTTATAAATATATATTGGACATCGGAAAAATTGCTACCTATGATACTCATACATGGAAGTCATAGGAAGATGTAACTATGTCGGAGAATTTGAGAAGTCAAGTTGTGACGCAAGGAGTGCAGCGATCGCCTAATCGAGCTATGCTGCGTGCAGTTGGTTTTACAGATGAAGATTTCAATAAAGCTATTGTCGGTATTGCCAATGGCTATAGCACTATCACCCCCTGCAATCTGGGGATAAATCAACTAGCACAAAGGGCAGAAGTTGCCGTTAAAAGTGCTGGGGCGATGCCACAAGTGTTTGGCACAATTACCATCAGCGACGGGATTTCGATGGGAACTGAAGGGATGAAATATTCCTTAGTGTCGCGGGAAGTAATTGCTGACTCGATTGAAACCGCCTGTACTGGACAAAGTATGGATGGTGTGCTGGCCATTGGCGGTTGTGATAAGAATATGCCAGGGGCAATGTTAGCGATCGCCCGGATGAATATCCCCGCTATCTTTGTTTACGGTGGCACCATTAAACCTGGACACTATAACGGACGCGATTTAACCGTTGTTAGTTCTTTTGAAGCTGTTGGTCAATATAGCGCTGGGAAGATTGACGACAAAGAACTATTAGAAGTTGAAAGCCGTGCTTGTCCTGGTGCTGGTTCATGTGGGGGAATGTTCACAGCTAACACCATGTCTTCAGCTTTCGAGGCGATGGGGATGAGTTTGCCTTATTCCTCAACAATGGCGGCTGAAGATCCTGAAAAAGCTGATAGTATGGAAAAATCGGCATTTGTTTTAGTCGAAGCCATCAAGAAGCAAATCTTACCCCGCCAAATTATCACCCGCCAATCTATAGAGAATGCGATTTCTGTAATTATGGCGGTAGGTGGTTCGACCAATGCCGTATTGCATTTTTTAGCGATCGCTCGCGCTGCTAATGTAGAGTTAACCCTGGATGACTTTGAAACTATCCGCGCCCGTGTTCCTGTTTTATGTGATTTAAAACCTAGTGGTAAGTATGTGGCTACAGACTTGCATAAAGCTGGTGGCATTCCTCAAGTGATGAAAATGCTACTTGTGCATGACTTAATACACAAAGACAGCCTCACCATCAGTGGTCAAACAGTTGCAGAAGTCTTGGCAGATGTACCAGCAGAACCATCCGCCAACCAAGATGTGATCCGTCCTTGGAATAACCCGATGTATGCTCAAGGACACTTAGCCATCCTTAGAGGTAATCTTGCAACGGAAGGAGCTGTCGCTAAAATTACCGGGGTGAAAAAGCCAGTAATTACTGGGCCCGCCCGCGTGTTTGAATCAGAAGAAGCTTCTTTAGATGCAATTTTGACGGGTAAAATTCAAGCTGGTGATATTCTCGTCATCCGCTACGAAGGGCCCAAAGGTGGCCCAGGTATGCGGGAAATGCTAGCTCCCACTTCGGCAATTATTGGGGCTGGCTTAGGTGATGCTGTGGGATTAATTACCGATGGGCGCTTTTCTGGCGGCACTTACGGCATGGTAGTTGGTCACGTTGCTCCAGAAGCCGCAGTTGGAGGTGCGATCGCCCTTGTAGAAGAAGGCGATAGTATTACCATTGATGCACCTGCACGCCTCTTGCAGTTGAACATATCTGAGGAGGAATTAGCTCGTCGCCGTGCAAATTGGCAACCTCCTTCAGCCCGTTACACTAAAGGCGTATTGGCAAAATATGCCTTTTTGGTATCTTCTAGCAGTGTCGGTGCAATAACGGATTTGGATTTGTTCAATAACTAATTATACCATTTTGGATTTTAGATTTTAGATTGAGAAAGTATTACCCAGACCATTCGTGAGAGGTTAAGGTCGGATACCATTTGTCAATAAGCAAGAGTACTCAAAATATGGCTGAAAAGTGGGGTTGGAAACACTATTTTTGAGCAAGTGATGCCTACGCCTACGCATAATCTAGGGCGTTTCATTCATTTTTTACCTATAAGTTCAGTACAATAGTTAACTTAATACCTCTGCTTTTTCCAAATTTTCAGCATAATTTATAATTGACAAAAATAATATTATCTTAACCTCTCACCGATGTACCCAGACTGACTTTCACCTAACCCCCCTTAAAAGGGGGGGTGAACACGTAAATCGAAAGTTGAAGGTGTTTAAAATTTTGTCCCTTACCTATAGAAATTGTCTAAAAAGATTTAGTTTAAGGTTTAATCTGATTGCTGCTCTCTACAATTATGAGCTTCATCTCTCTCAAACTGAATCTTGCTGACCGACTTTTGCAAGAGGTCTAATGATTGCCGTGATGGATTGCTCATTCATTGCCAAAAGCGGGAAAAAGACCTTTGGACTCGACCAATTTTACAATGGTAGTCACAATCGAGTCGAGAGAGGTAGCGATCACTCACCTACACACTATAAGCAGAAAAACCTTTGCTGATAAATTCACGAGCAATTCTGCAACGCCTTTTTATTACTGCCCAAAGTTTCATTGATAACCATTATTAATAACTCATTTAGAGGAATTCCCACTGCTTTAGCCATAGAAGAAATCACACTTTTTGGAGCAAAAGAACAATATAAACCGGCTTCTAAAAACCAAGGTTGTCCCTGTGGATCGATTCGGAAGTCAAATAAACTATAGTGGCGACAACCTAAAGCTTGATGACATTTATTAGCCACTTGCTGAACCTTTTGGGTGATTGGGTCGTTAAGGTCTACAATCCAAGACTTCTTATTATCTTTAGCAGCAAAACCCAAGTTGCCATCGTCCGTCTGTTTGAGTTTATCAGCATGGTTGCGGATGGGTTTTTCGTGGGGGTCTAACAAATACTCTTCAAGGGGTAAACTCACTAGCTCCCTGTCTTTGACAATGATACCGCATCTGACTTCTCGACCGAGTTCGATAAATTCTTCTACGATCACCTCATCTTCATATTCAAATGCTTTCTTCAAAGCAGCGTCATAGTCACTAGCCTCTTTGACTAAGGTCACCCCTAAAGAGTTGTCGGAACTTACAGGTTTGACGATTGCTGGAGGTGTAATTGTCGGAAGGTATCCTTGACGGAGCAGTTCTCCACGAGGCACTTTCACTCCTGCTGCTTCAACAATTGCTTTGGTTCTGGCTTTGTGGGCCGTTATTGCCATCAGATCAGGAGTATTGCCTATGTAAGGGATCTGGAGCAGGTCGAATAGGGCGCGGTATTGAGTCATTCCAGGAATACAAAACATTTGTGGTAACACAAGGTCAATGTTTTGTGCTGTTAGAAACTGTATGGCATCAGACAGAGTCATCGGTTTGGTGCTAGCGATATCTTCTCGACTGAGGGAGGGAGGAAATCGCCAGTGGCGATCAGGTGTGATGTATGCAATTTGAAAGTCATAGTGGGATTGATCTGCCGTTGCTGCTAGACAGTCTTGGGCGTAAAGGCGTGACAAATCACAGTAAAAATCATTATGTGCAGACCCAACTAAATGAAGGATACGAAGTACTGGCATGATTTATCTTCCTAACTTAATTACGAATTACGTAGCTTGGCTTCTCGCCGGAGGCGAGTATTACGAATTACGAATTATTTTAATCGCCACCTAATTCCACCAGTTTGCCAATGTTGAAGTCTATTTTTACCCAGCCTTTGAGTTGTTGCAGATTCTTTAACAAAAGTAAAGGAATTTGCCAATGATGCAAAGTCAAAAATGGTATAGAATCATCAAGACTGTAAATGGCATCAGTGCCTCGCACTAGTGTATTAACCGATGTTTGCAATTGTTTCCACGAACGGATACCAGTTAGTCGCCAGATTTCGTGATATATGAAGTAAGTGGGCTTGCTACTTGCTAGGGGTTCCAGAGGTGCAGCTAGGGGAGTTTTACCAAGATAGGCGTCTGCAACCCCAGGATGATTGTAGAACATTGTGATTGCGGAATGCGTGCGGGGATTGCATTCAATAGCGTAAGCTGTACCGTCTTCAGCCTGGATAAAATCGAAAGACACTTGTCCAGTCAATCCCAAACTCTTGATGAAGTGTTGAACCCATTCACGGATTTGGGGATTTTCGACGTTTTCGTAGTTGATTTGAAATGCAGAAGAGTTTGAACAACAATGCAATCTTAATTCCCCGTCCCGGACTGTACTATGAGTGCATAATTCTTTACCAGGAATAAACTCTTGCATAATCCAAGGTTTTTCTGGACTGATGGGTAAACTGTTAACAAAGGCTGCTGTCTCTTCTGGAGTGTCGCAGGGAAGTTTAGTTAAATTTAAGCGGCGAACGGAGTCGTAAGAAATACTTTTAAGAATATATTTGCGGGTTTCTTGACTAAAATCGAAATTGATAACTTGTTGAGGATCTGTGATTTTAAAAGATTTGGGGACAGATAAACCAAGCGATCGCGCTTGATCAGTGAAGGCAAATTTATCATCTAGCATCTTGGTTACATCTGCATCAAAGTGAAAAACTTCGCAGTATTCTGATAATAATGCAGGTTTTGTTAAAGAGTCATAATAGCTAGCTACAGGACTGCATACAGGTACATAAACGTCAACCTTCTCCTTTTTGACAATTTCAACTAGCGCCTGGATATAGCCTTCTGGGTCTTTTTCCGGTGTTGGAACTGTATAAAAACGACTTACAGCCTTTGAGAATCTATGCCCAGACAACCAGTATTTGTGACCTTCAATCAAAATAACTCTGTGTCCTGCTGCATGGAAGCTGCGAGCAAGTTGCAATGCTTTGGTCATCTTGGCTCCACTTACCAAGATAGTCTGAGGATGGGCAGCTACTACAGCTTTTTTCCTAAACGGCTGCACAATGCCCCACAGCAAAGATATCAATACTATAAAAGCATTGAACGGTAAGGCTATTAGTAATAATGTCAAAGTACCGAGAGTCTTGAATAGACCCACTACCTTTACCCTAACACCCGTTGAGGGCGTTGTAGATTGAGGCAGAGATGAGGAGATTGATTGTGCCATAAGTCTTCCCTTTGTGTTTATTGTAGAGACATTGCATTGCAACGTCTCTACAAACCAATTCCCAGTCTTCGTTACGCTATTATACGTCTAATTAGGGTCACACCATCTCGTATGGGTAACAGAACTTGTTCTACACGAGGATCGGCGGCGACAACACGGTTGAACTGAGCGATCGCCTCACCGTTGACGGTACGTTGTTCGGGTGGTAGATAAACTTGTCCCTGCAACAAAGTATTATCTACGCAGATTAAACCATCAGCAGCTAGTAAGTCACTATCCAAGATGGTCTGGAAGTACTCTATATACTCCTTTTTATCGGCATCGATGAAGATTAAATCAAATGATTCTTTTCTCGCTGCTAGCTTGTGGAGTGTTTCTAGGGCAGGTGCTACTTCTACAACGATTTTGCTGCCGTGGGGAGATTCACTAAAGCAAGCTTGAGCAAATTGGGCAACATAGGGGTCAACTTCGCAACCTATAAGTTGCCCATCATTTGGTAGTGCCTCTGCCATTGCCAAGGCTGAATACCCTGTGAACATTCCCACTTCTAGAATGCGCTTTGCTTTAGTCATGTGAACAAACATTTTCAATGTCTGTCCTTCAAGATGTCCTGACAGCATCTCCTGTTCTAGTTGACGCACTGTTTCACCATCGCTGAAGCGTTTGCTCCAGTCTTCTTCGCTGGTTTTTTGCGCTAATGCTGTCAATGCGCTCGATTCGGGGGTAGTGTAATCATCTAAGTAGGGATCTAAACCCGCGGCTAATTGCACCCCCTGCCGCAGAGAATCTAATATTTCTACGGGAATGTTGCTCTTTTCTGCTATTTCGAGGGTTTGCTGTAGCTGGGCTACTAAGATGCTGTGTGGCGTTATCGGTCTAGCAGTCTCTCGTCCTACAACACTAGTCATGTCTTTACACCCCCAAGAGCTTCGCTTCTTGAGTTTCAATGTAAGCGTCAATCCCTTCCCCACCACGAGGGTATCTAGCACAAAGACTTTTATGTTCAGCTAAGGCAGCATCAAGTTCTTCGCGGGTGAGATCGTTGGCAAAGAAGCACTTACCAATTGGACGAGGCATGGCTGCGCGTTGTTTGCCGTCTCGTGTCAAGCTTATAGACTGGGTAGCATACCACAATAAATCCCCATCTAATAGAGGATGATCGAGTGATAAACCTATACGACTCATCAAGTCTAGGATGCGATCGCGCTCCTCTGTTGTAATATAGCCCCGTTGTCCTGCAATGGTTGCAGACAAAGCCATATCTATATTAACTGCATGACCATGATAGAGCGGTATGTGAGGTGCTAATTCTAAGGTTGGACTCCAAGTATGACCGTAGGCAATGACGCGATCAAGGTCTATTTCATGCAAGTTAGGAGTCTCTAACTCTAGCATAGTTTTGATTGCCTCGTAGTTGACTTTATGGGCAATCTCTTTAAGTTCCGGTGTACCATTCACGTGTCCAAAGTGAGTGGAAAGCAGTTCTTCGCCATATTCATATAGCAGTTCAAAGACTTCCGAGTTAGAAACTACAGCAATTTTCACTAACTCTGCCATCCCATTACGAACTTGAGCCGTTGGCAAGGTTTTCAAAAATGAGAAATCCAGGATCACTTTTAAAGGTGCATGATATGCTCCCAAGCGATTTTTTTCCTTCCGATGATTAACTGCAACCTTAATCGCTACACCTGCATCAATTAAACCAATCAACGTAGTAGGAATGCGAATATAGTTACTCTTGCGACGATAAGCAGCGCAAGCAAATCCAACCACATCAGTAATTAAACCACCACCGACGACTAAGACTGGTTCCTTACGAACTAAGCCAAAGTCCGAAAAAGCGTCAATAATTTTTTCAAAAGTTGCAAGGGTTTTAGCTGGCTCTGTAATGATGATGGCAAATACTGTCAGTTCAATGTCATAGTGTCTAAAATATGACCTGATCTGCTCGCCATAAAGTTCATGAACATTGGCATCAATTACAGTCAGACAGCGACCAAATTTTGCATAGCTATCTGCTATTTCTCTGTTTTTAATATCAAATGTACCGTTCACATAGACAAGACTAAAATCGATTTTTTCGTAACCTTGCACGTGAAATGCAGCTTCTGTAGCTTCAAATGATGCTTGAACTTTATTCATGTGTGTTGACCTTATTCCAATGAAAAAATTGTGAGATTTCGGTAATAATTCCGGTTTACCCTAATGTATGCCAGCAAGCAATTATGCTCTTTATCCTTTCAGATTCAAGACAGTACAAAATTAGCTTTCAATAAAAAAGCTTACTTTTTTTACTAACTGGCAATGCTTTTAAACAATACCATTCATTTGGGTAAATTCTGTAGGTGGGTTAACCTTTAATTAGGCATAACCTAAAACTAGTCAACTATTCCCACTAGCAATATATTGGCATAATACTTGCCTGTTTCTTCCGGGGATTATTGACTTTAAATTTGGAAAATTCATCTGATTTCAGATTTATTCCACTATGTTTAACTCTAGTGGCTTTCCAACTGTACGATTCCGCGAAAATTCTAGCCGACAAAACTGATCGTATTGTTGCTCTCCAAGCTTCAATTTTAGATTAGAACCCTGATTAATCGTTAGTTCGCTGTTTTTTAGCATTAGTATCAAACCTTGTATCACTAAACTAGTTACATTCTATTTTGTTCAGAATGACAGTGGACTTTTAGGAAGTTTATCTAAATTTTAATTAACTCCACTATGTTTGTCTCTCGCAATTTTCCGACTGTTAAACTTTGCAAAACTTCTATCTTAGTAAACTACTCATATTGTCTATTATTGTCTATCTCAAGGCTGACATTTGAGATTACAGGAATGATTAATCCTCAACTAGCTGTTTTTTAGCATTAATCTCAAACCATAAAATGACTAAAAACCAAAATGACTCACTACACTCTATTCAGAATGACAGTAAAATTCCTTTTTCATTCAGTCAAGTTACTGCTCGGTATTCAACATACCTACCTCAGCAACTCCTGAAAGTTCAGATTTTAAATATATCTGAGTTATCATTAACAAAACTTTAACTTTTATTAAGGAACGGTTGTGTGTTAAAAAATTTCTAAGTTTGCTTTAATTGGCTTTCTAGCTTGAAATTAAGCTATTTTAGCTTAAACCAGCAAATAATTTCCTGGTTGATAACTTAGAAGCACAATACAAATTATAACATATCTAAGTAGATTTAAGTCAATCCACCGTGCGAAGTGTACTGAGTAACAAGGCATTTTTAAAGAAGTATGTCTAAAGATAGATATTTGATATAGCAGCTATATCTAAGGCACTTACCAATAATAAAATGCGGCGCCGTCGATAAAGTCCCCTGTTTCGTAAGCACCAAAGTATAACAGTGTGCAAACAATATCCTTGATACGGTGAAACAGCACGCTGTGGGACTTCCAATTAAAAAAATATTCCATCCCTGCGGGACGCTACGCGAACACTTTCAGGGCAGGGGAGCTTTCTAGCACTTAGCTCTTGGAGAGAAAATCGTTTTGATGGGCGTGAAATTGGATAATTTATTTTCTGGAAGTCCCTAACGGTGTGAGTCCAACCTAAGTTGTTGTTATATGCGATCGCTAATACAGGAATACCTACAAGTGTTGCCCCATAAGCATCAATTCTTGGTGCAGTGATTTGGGCTTCATACCACAAAAATAAATCTGACCAAGGTAGGTGTGGGTTTGCTAGCAACATCGCTTTCCCATTGGTAGTATGAGTTGGTGCGATCGCCCAACCATTAGATCCTGCTTGTAACTTTTGTTTGCTCAGGTCTAATACTTCCTCCCGATTGACCACAAAGGTAAAATTGAGTACCCGATGTAAGTCAGCCATGACATCTTCTGCCTTGACTGGTAGCACCACCTCAACTTGATCATCAATCAACTTAGGATTTTGAGAAGCATAAGCATTGATCCCAGTAGCAAAAGCATCGAGATAACTGCGAAAAGTTGGACTCTGTGCTTTGTTCCAAGAACGAGCCCGTTCTGGTACTCCCGCAGTCTGTACCCAACGATCTCAATCCAGGTATTTTTCTCCCTAATATTCGGCTGCGCGTCCCCGTGCTTAACCTTAAAGGTAGGCAAACTTCCGCCATAGTGTACTAAAAATATTGCTCTGATCAATTACCCAACTACAAAGAATAAATAGTCGTGACAATAACATCAAAATCTCCTAGAGTATCTAAAAATCGTAGGAATTCAGCCCATCCTTTACAACGCTTGCTAAACTATGGAAGTTGGTATCACCAACAAATTTGGCAAGCAACAACATTTTCTATCATTAATACGCTCTTAGACTTAGCACCACCGTGGTTGATTGGTACTGCGGTAGATATTCTTGTAAAGCAGCAAGATTCCCTAATTGCAAAGTTGGGAATTAAAGATATATTTTCGCAATTTTTATTGCTTTCATTTATCACTATCATTATTTGGATATTTGAATCACTTTCTCAGTACGCTTATGATAGACTTTGGCGTAATTTAGCTCAAAATATCCAGCATACTTTACGCTTGGATGCTTACAATCATGTACAAGAATTAGATTCAGCCTACTTTGAAGAAAGCAGCACTGGGAGCTTGATGTCAATTTTGAATGATGATATCAACCAGCTAGAAGATTTTTTGAATTTTGGAGCCAATGACATCATCCAAATTAGCACTTCACTGATTGTTTTAATTAGTGGTGCTTTATTGATTTTATCTCCTTCCATTACTCTAGCAGTAATGTTGCCAATACCATTTATTGTTTGGGGTTCTTTTACTTATCAAAAGCGTCTGGAAGCCCGTTATGCTGAGGTGCGGGAAAAGGTAGGTTTTTTGAATTCGCGACTAGCAAATAATCTCAGTGGGATTAATACAATTAAAAGTTTCACTGCTGAAGATTATGAAAGCGCTAGATTAGCAGGAGATAGCGAAGCATATAGAAAAAGTAACACCGAAGCAATTAAACTTTCTGCTGCATTTGTACCGTTAATCAGAATGCTAGTTTTAGTAGGGTTCACAGCCTTATTGTTTTGGGGAGGTATGGAGACATATGCTGGGAAAATATCCATTGGTAATTACAGTGTTTTACTCGTTTTAGTACAGAGGCTATTGTGGCCTTTAGTAACATTAGGAGAAATATTTGACAAATATCAAAGGTCAATGGCTTCTGCCAATCGTGTTTTGAATTTATTAGATGCTCCCATCAACATTATTGGAGGAAATATATCTTTAAATATTGCTAAATTCAGTGGTGAAATTAATTTTATGGAAGTCACTTTTGCTTATCCAAATAGAGAACCAGTAATTAAAAACCTATCCTTACATATTCCCTCTAGCAAAACTATTGCTATAGTTGGCTCTACAGGTTCTGGTAAAAGCACTTTAGTCAAATTATTATTGCGATTTTATGACATCTCTTCTGGAACGATTACTATTGATGGGATTGATATCCAAAAATTAAGTTTACGGGATTTACGTCGCAGTATCGGCTTGGTCAGTCAGGATATATTCTTATTTCATGGTACTGTTGCTGAAAATATCGCCTACGGTACTTTTGATGCTAGCGATGAACAAATAATTGAAGCTGCCAAAATTGCCGAAGCTGATGATTTTATTATGCGGCTCCCTGAAAGTTATGAGACAATGGTCGGAGAACGAGGTCAAAAATTATCTGGTGGACAACGACAAAGAATTGCGATCGCCAGGGCTGTTTTAAAGAATCCGCCTATATTAGTTTTAGATGAAGCTACATCAGCAGTAGATAATGAAACTGAAGCTGCTATTCAACGTTCTTTAGAACGAATTACTTTTAATCGAACGACCATAGCAATTGCCCATCGGCTTTCCACTATCCGCAATGCTGATTGTATTTATGTGATGGCACATGGAGAGTTTATAGAGTCGGGAACTCATCAGGAATTGTTGGATAAAAACGGGATTTATGCTAATTTTTGGCGGGTGCAGTCGGGAGTCAAATAAAAGCTAGAGTTTTGCTGAAATTGAACATAATTCATCATTTTTGAGTAACATGCAAAGGCGAGGTAGCGCGTTGTGCAGAGAAGTTACTAAAAGGCTTCCCAAATGATTTGATCATCAGTGAGAAAATTTGAATAGGTATAGAAAACATCCTCTCAACCTGGAATATAAATCATAGGTATTGTTCTTGTTTCTAGTTATTTTCCTAATTGTTGCCCAATTTTTGAATTCGATTTTGGTACTAAGTCAGAGTTCCTCTGCACGATCGCATACATCCAGAAGCAATGATTGGTCAGCCGCTGAGTATTTTACGAGAGATAATATAACACCCAACACAGTAAATATGCGACCAAATCAGCGTTTGAGCAGCGCCGGAAACGGGCATTTTGCGTCTATGCAGCCTCACAGAGAATTGGTATTATTTAAGGGGACATAAAGGAAAAACTCCGCTCCTTTTCCTGGTGACGATATTACATTTAGTTGTCCCCCATGTTTTTCCATAATAGAGTAGCTAATCGATAATCCCAAGCCTGTTCCTTGACCAACAGGTTTTGTTGTAAAAAATGGGTCAAATAAACGCTGCTTCACTTCCTCAGACATACCAGACCCATTATCTGCAATTTGAATGCTTACTGTATCGGCATCAGTCATGTTGGTACGAATTTTGATGGTGGGAATTGCTGTTTGTTTATGTTCAGTTGTAATTGCCCTTTCATTCGTTGTAAATGATGAATCCAATGCATCGATAGCATTGCTGAGAATATTCATAAACACCTGATTGAGTTGGCTAGCATAACAGTTAACTTCTGGCAACTGTACATATTCCTTAATCACATCGATTGCAGGACGGTCTGCTTTCTCTTCTAAACGGTGCTGTAAAATTAGTAAGGTGCTGTCGATGCCTTCGTGAATGTTGACAGGTTTCATTTGGGACTCATCTAGGCGCGAGAAGTTGCGGAGAGAAAGGACAATTTGGCGGATGCGATCCGCTCCCACTTTCATTGATTGCAGCAATTTTTGTAGGTCTGATTTGAGGAACTTGAAATCTATTACTTCTAGTTCCTCTTGAATCTCAGCCAACGGTTGAGGATAGTAGTGCTGATAGCGCTCAACCAAGCGCAGTAAATCTTGACAATACTCATTGGTATAGGTGAGGTTGCCATAAATAAAGTTAATAGGGTTATTAATTTCGTGGGCAACACCTGCCACCATTTGTCCCAACGAAGACATTTTTTCAGTTTGAATCAATTGGGTTTGCGTGTGTTGAAGTTCCTCTAAGGTTTCTAAGAGATGCTGATTTTTATCATTCAACTCAAGAGTTCTCTGCTGCACCTTGTCTTCCAATGTATGGCTATAGTCCTCTAGTTGGGCTTTTGCCACGGCTAGATTAGTATACAACATGGCGTTTTGCAGCGAGATGGCAGCTTGTGCTGTGAGCAGCCGCAAAATCTCAAGACGGTTTTGGGTGAAAACTCCAGTTGTCAAACTGTTTTCTAGGTAGAGGATGCCAATTAGCTGACCACGATTGTGAATGGGCGTACACAGCAAGCTTTTGGGTTGCCATTGAATAATATAAGGATCTTTGGCAAAGGTAGTTTCTGTACGAGCATCATCTATCACTAGGGTTTCAGAGGTACGCGAGACATAGTTCACAATTGCTTTGGGAATATTCTGACTAGCTGAAAGAGGAAAGGGAGAATGGTTGATTATCCCAAGGTTTTCATTCGATTGCTCCTCTGACTGAGGAATTGGATTTGCGTAGTTTGCCGCCGTAGGCATCGCCGTTTCGACAGTCGGGTTGCTGGTTCTTTGAGCCGCAACCACCCAGTTATCCTCTTGAAGCAGCAGGAGTACGGATTTTTCAGCTCCGGCATTTTCGATCACTACCTGCATCAGGGTTGTTAACAGCTTTTCTAACTCAATTTCTCCAGCAAGTGCATGAGAGGCTTTGATTACAGTTGCTAAATCTAACGCTTCAGACCCACTGGAACTACTGTGTTCCAATCCGATTGTAGTGGTTTGGGTGGGGGTTGAAGAACCAGTTTCCTGCTGCTGAAAGATCGTAGCCAATAATTGAGGATATTGATGTGACAACTGCTTGACTTTGGCTACCGCTCCCCAGTTGAGGTAATTATAATAGGCATTTGCCAGGTACATTAAAGCAATACCTTCTCTACGAGAGGCTTCTCTTTCAGAGACGCTAACGCGAACGCCAACGGTGGGCTTTCCTGCGGAACGCTGCGCGTAGCTTGCTTCCCCCCAGGGGTACGCCAACGCTTCTTTGTTGCATTCCAGGTAAAATCGGGCAGCCAGTTCATTGGCGAGGGCTTCTTCCTGAATGTATCCATTAACTTTTGCTCCGGCGATCGCGCGATCATAGAGATCCAGTGCCTGCTCCATTTGTCCTAACACTCGGTATTGTTCGGCTTTTACCAGTTCAAATTTGTGCAAATAATTCATGGGTGCGTGGTGCGCCCAAATCTGCATTTTTCCCTGATTGTCTCTGACTCGTTCCAGCAGTGTTTCTCGCCTAGAAGCTGTAGCCGTAGAATACTCTGCCAGAGCCGTTAGTGAATCATAGAAATAAAACATCGGCACAGTGGCATAGCTCATGCCTGCAACTAGATATTCTCTGGCTTGAGCGGCTATTTCCACTGCTTGAGAGAGGTTTTCAAACAGATAACAGAGAATCAACTTGTGGAGCCAGAAGTAGTGAAGCCCAGTAAACTCATTGGCATTAACCAGTTGGGTCACAAATTCGGCTTCGTTAAGTGCCTCACCGGTCAGAATGCAGGGATTTTTAGCAAGCCCTTGCAAGTTCAAAACTGCTTGCCAAAAGATGCGGCAGTAGTTGAGGGTTGTAACTTGCTTAAAATTTTCCAAAACATGACTATAAGCCCGTATGTCTTGCTCTAATGAGTTCAGTTCTCGACCCAGGAAATAGGAATACTGGCAGATGTCTTTCGTATTGAAGCCTACGTAGTATACGTTTCCAGTTTCCAGGGCAATCTTGTAGTTCTCCAGCATAATCTGTAAGGATTTTTGCAGAGGAGACTTCAAGTAGGTGATGAAAGCACCCACGACATAAAATACACTGAGTTTGATATCGCTAATATTAAATTTGTCAGTTAGTGCCAAAGCAAGGTTACCAACTTGATCGGCTGTTTCAATATCCTGAAGAATTCCGTTTAAAAGAATACCATAGCAGGCATAACAGAAGGCAGAAAATGGAGCATTGCCATACTGAATCGATGCTTTGACTTGGGAGAGGATGAGTAGGGGAAACAGATTTGGCTCGGCGATGTAAACGGCTGGAGCAACGTTTGCCACAATGCGGGTGACTGCCAGCTTGTCTTTTGCTGTCATGACGGGTAAGTTAACCAAGGAAGCAATGTCACGTCTGTTAATCAGAGCAGCAGTTTCGTGAAGGGCTTGCTGAATATCTTGGGGGGTGGGTGTTTCTGGGAAAACCACGCCAAACTGACTCATTCCCTGGCGGGCGATCACGATCGCGCCTAGCACATCATTTTGAGCTGTATACGCCTGGATTTTGGTTTCGTAAATGCTGATTTGATCTAGTGGAGTTTTGGTTTGCTGCATCACTGTTTGTGCCAATTGCTCCATCTGTTCATATGCGCCACAAAGGTAAGCAGCCTCAGCGGCTGATTCGTGCAGTGCCAGAGCCGACTCATACTGGCTTTGCCAACAGTCTGATCTCAATAAACGAATCCCCGTGGTCAAATACTCAATTGCTACCTGGTAAGCCGTGGAAGACTTGGCTTTCCGTCCTGCCAGCAAGTTGAGTTGTGCCAGTTGATCGCGATCAGGCTGGGCTTTTATCAGTTCTATCCCAATATTTAGTTGGTTGACAATTTCAAAAATGATCTTTTCTCGTTCAGTTTCCGGGGTATTGCTTAACAGCAATTGACCAATCTTTAAGTGAGTTGCTGGTTTTTGATTCGCCGGAATTAGTGAATAAGCGGCTTGTTGAACGCGATCGTGGATAAATTTGTAAGTAATAGTTATCGATCCGTTGCCATTTGTGATTTGCGGGTTTGTTAGTTGTCTATTGTGAGGCAGTGCGTTGCGGAGGTTCCCTCCGTTGTAGCAACTGCCGAACCCGTAAGGGTCATTTGTCATTGGCAGGTTGTTCTCAACGAATGACAAATTACTGATAACGGCGGACTCATCTTGAAAGAGTTTATACCCTTCCCCACTGGGCAAGATTAATCCATCCTTGAGAGCTGGCCACAGATCCGCAGCGGTCTGTGCTGGAGATTTTTCACAAACAACCGACAAGGTTTCTAAATCAAACTGATTGCCTACACACGCAGCCAGTTTAAGAACATCCTGAGTCTGCGGTAGTAATTTCTGGAGTTGCAACGCCACAAATTCCACAATATCTTCTGTAAAAGAAAGCGCCCGGATTTGAGCAATATTACACTGCCAACTGCCTGTTTTGGTAGCAAACCTGATCAGCCCATCTTCATACAGCGATTTCAGAAACTGGTTAGTGAAAAATGGATTGCCTTTGGTCTTTTGATACACCAGATTTGCGATCGCTACTGCTTGTTCTGGTGAATATTTGAGGGTATCTGCAATCAGTTGATTGAAGTCGGTCTGGGTGAGCACAGAAAGGACAATACTACTAACTGTAATCGCTTCTTGACGCATCTGTTCAATGGTCAACATCAGGGGATGTGCAGATGAAACCTCATTATCCCGATATGCTCCAATCACGAGCAAATAAGAGTTGCTTGCTTCACTTATCAACAGATGCATCAGCTTTAATGAAGCGGAGTCTGCCCACTGCAAGTCATCGAGGAAAACGACTAGGGGATGATCTTGGGTTGTGAATACTTGAATGAATTTCACAAACAGCAAATTGAAGCGGCTTTGGACAGCACTGCCCGATAATTCAGGAACAGAGGGCTGTTTACCAATGATGCATTCAAGTTCTGGAATCACTTCAATAATTACCTGACCACTCTCACCTAATGCGGATAAAATTTGGGTTTTCCATTGCTCAATTTGGATATTACTCTCTGTCAAGAGTTGTGCCATTAAGTCCCGAAACGCTTGCACCAAAGCAAAAAAGGGAATATTACGATTAAATTGATCAAATTTGCCCTTGATAAAATATCCCCGCTGACGGGTGATAAGTTTGTGAACTTCGTTGACAATTGCCGTTTTACCAATGCCAGAGGAGCCTGCCACCAGCATTAGTTCAGAAGTTCCTTGGCACACCCGCTCAAAGCTTGCTAGCAGGACTGCTACTTCTACTTGACGGCCGTAGAGTTTTTCCGGAATTGCAAAGCGATCGCAAACATCCCGTTGCCCAAGCCCAAACGGCACAATATTGCCGCTTTCCTGCAATTGCTCCAAACAGGTTTCCAAATCATGCTTTAGCCCTAATGCACTCTGATAGCGGTCTTCGGCATTCTTCGCCATCAGTTTATTGACAATTTTCGATAGCTGGGGAGCAATGGCAGGATTGAGATGATCAACAGCGACGGGTTGTTTGGCGATATGGCAATGCACCAATTTCATAAAATCATCGGATTGAAACGGCAATTGCCCCGTTAACAGTTCATAAAATGTGATTCCGAGAGAATAGAAGTCAGTGCGGTAATCAATCCCCCGGTTCATTCGCCCCGTTTGTTCGGGCGAAAGATAGGCGAGGGTTCCTTCTAAAACAGTCGGGCTGATTGAAAGTTGAGTAACTCTTGGCAGCAGTGAGGCAATGCTAAAGTCGATGAGTTTGACCTGCTTGGTGGTAGGATTGATCAGGATATTGGCGGGTTTGATATCCTTGTGGATGATTTGGTAATGGTAGAGATCACCCAGGATATCGGCAAGCGCGATCGCAATCTGTAAAAACTCAGTCAGTAAAGAAGGATGAAGGGGTAAGGAATTTTCCTGATTTTCTGTCTGGCTGAGTCCTTTGCTTCTAAAAGTAGTGTACTCCTTCAAAGAAACTCCGCCAAAGTCTTCCAAGATAAGGGCAAGTCGATTTTGGCAACTCTCCAGGCTGTAGACCTGGACAACCCCAGGGACATTTAAGATTTTCGCAATCGTGTACTGATTTTTGAATTGAGCCAATTCAATCAGACTGGGATAGCAACTTTTAAGGAGTTTGATGACAACTGGGGTTTGATCAGCCTCTCGCCAACCTCGGTAAACCAGGGTGCGAGTGCTGGTGTAAATGTTTTCACCAATTTGATAGCCGGGAACATCAACTCGATTCTCTACCATAATTGTTGCGACTGGATAACCTGAGTTCAGTTTTCCCTAATCCACTCGCAATATCACAATTTATCCAGTAATTTTTGGACGAGAGTTTGTTGACTCATGCAGCAAAGTTAGTCTGAAAGCAGCTGATAATACTCTGACCAAAATGAGGTATTAAATCTTCAACCTCAAACACATTGGGGCTGGGCATGGGGCATCTAGCGGCATTCGCTCGGTTCATGGCATCACCTGGCAAGCTGCTGAAGTTGAAGCACGGTTGCAATATGCATGGCAACGATTCATCTTTCAATGGACTCCACCAACGCCAGGAAAATATCGCTTGATCAGCCGAGCCACTGACTAAGATGGAGCAATTCAACCGATTTAGGAAGAGCGCAATGCTAATTTATACAGTAGCAGTCACCATTAAAGAAGCGATGATAAAAGGCTTAGAACCCTTTACCATCGCAGAATGACTGAAAACTGAGCAGATAGCTTAGACAGCTGTTAGTAATCGCTCTGGTTGGTAGACTTTAGAAAAGGGTTCTTGATAAGAATGGGTCTTAATATAGACTAAAAACTCATTGATCAACTCTGTAAAATACTCAAATGCCACATCAATCAACTCAAGTGCTTGTTGACGAATCTCCTCTGATACCTGAATCTCTTTCATTACTTGCAGAGAAGCAGGAGTATGGAGAGTATGGGTATTTTCAATATGGTTATGACGCATACCAAAGTAACGGAACTCTGTTTGAGTTATTTCTTGCAGTTGCAGGGCCGCAGACATGGTTGAACGGAAAAAGACATTCGCTGTCACCTCAGATACCTCAATGGCAACCAATTTTATGATCGGATCTGCCCCACGAGTATACCGCTCAAACAGAGGAAACATGGAACGGGAAACCTTGGTATCCTCACTCCAAATGAATCGCACCACATCACTGAACCGCATAGGATAGTCAATCCCCATCTTGTCCATATCTTCCAGTAACCATTGCCAGTGGAAATGTTCTTCGTGCGTATGCACATTGACCATCTGTTGAATGTAATTAGTCGTTGGCTCATCTCTGAGAACTCGTTTACACAACTCACTGAACTCCAGGGCGAGTGGAACAATCACAGGTGCAAATGCCAGCCTCTGGCGTGGGTCAATCATCTCGTCTTTCATATACTCAAAGAATGGCAACTGAGCATACACCTGATTCTTGTGCTCAATTAACTCAAGAATTGATTTCATTTTAATGCTCCTAAAAATAGACAAGGGGCTGCCAATCGGCTTGGTTATCCGATTAGACTTAGTACTGTGTCACTTAGACATAATTGTAATTTTAAGTACTTACAAAGTCAGCAGTGTAATTACTTATATAGGACAAAATGTGTTTTTACCGCTTATATCATCAACTTCCATCATCTGTTACCCCAGTTAAGTCTGCACTTTCTTAACTGGTTGGAGTTGATGGTTAAACCCAAGCTCAAAGACCGTTTTGCTAATGCACAAACAGCTTTAAAAGCCTTAAAGCTGCTTGATGTTGTTCGTGTCTTTGAAGTTGAGTTGAGTAAATCGGTGCTGGAGTTCACCGCAACTCGGTTAGGTGAAAAGGTAAAGCAAACTATTACGATTGAGAATCCAATCCTAGATACACTGCTACAAGGCAAATGGGAAGTCGCGCCCCATCTCAAGACCGAAGAACGCCTCATTAAGCCATGAATATGTGCAATTAGAACACATTAAAGGCAAATTGCCTAGAAATGGGTTAGCCGTAATCTTTATGCGCTTACAATGAGCTTTTATCTAGGACTTGCTTTGCTTTTAACAGCACTTTCAAATAGGTTAATTGACTATTCCAAGCTGAACGTGGAAGCAGGGGGATTTTCTCTAATTCTTCAGATGGTGATGACTCAAGGTTAGTTTTTTTCTCTGAGATTGTGGTAATTTCGGAATTTTCTATCATAATTTATGATCTCGCTAGGGAATAATACCAATTCTGTATGAAGATGCGCCAAACTATATAAGAAACGTAGACGCAAAGCGGCTTGCCGCAGCGAAAAGTGTATCGCGTCGTTTCCCGCCGTTAGCGCAGCGGTAGCGAGTCCGCGAGCGTCTCTGAACTTTTCAAGACAGGCTACCGCAAAGGGCGCAAAGGACACAAAGAAAGAAAATTTGGCGCAGCCTCACAAAGAAATGGTATAAGAAACTTCGGGTTCTTGCTGCCAACTTTCTGACCATTGAATGCTGTCAGCAATAAAGTGTAATGGGTCGTTTGCTGGCAAAAGAGTGTCTGTAGGCTCGACAATTAGCTCAAATTCACCATTATCAAAGGGTAAGCCTTGCGCTTTCACTTTGGGAATTACACGCTCTCTCATCCCTTGTTTTGCATGAGTAAGAGCACGATGATGGCAGTAAGGATTATTACCTCTCTTGTCAAAGAAAACATGGGCAGTCCAACTGCAACCTCCACGGCAAAGTTCAGCGTATTCGCAGGTTTTACAGAAACCCCACAGGTGTTTTGTACCTTCAGGTGTTCCCGCTCCCAGATTTAAACGCAATTCTGCTGTATTTTCAATGATGTCATGGAGCGATCGCTCTCGAATATTACCACCTGTGTAGGCGGTAGTAGGCAGCGAGGGACAACCTTTAATCGCTCCGTCAGCTTCAATTCCCAAGGTGGAGAGTCCCGCACCACAACCTTGCCAAAATGAGAATTCATGCTCGTTTCCCCGTCCCCGCAATAGTCGTTCATCAGGGCCGTAGTAACCAATATTATTTCCCGCTTGCAGTTGCACACCTTCTTGGTAAGCACGACGCGCAACACGGGCGAGCATGGGGTAGATATCTAACAGTTCATGGGGTTGGAGAAGGATGTCTGCGTTGTCGGCTGCATTCCCCATTGGCACAGTCAGCTGAATTTGCCAAGCACGGGCACCTGCATCACGAATACACTCATAGATGCGCGGAAACTCTGGCGCTGACAGGCGGTTAATTTGGGTGTTGCAACCGAAGGAAATACCCACTTCTCGCAGATGACTCATGGTTTTAAATGCATATTTCCAAGAGCCTTTTCTTCCCCGCAGGCGGTCATGAGTTGCTTCTAAGCCATCAATGGAAACAGAGACAGTGCGAATCCCTGCTGACTTCATTTTTTGTGCAGTTTCTAAGGAAATGCCATAACCGCCTGTAGTCATACCACATAGCATCCCCGCCTCATTAATAGCTTTGGCAATTTCCAGCCAGTCTGGACGCAGAAATGCCTCACCACCGATGAGAGTAACTTCTTTAATTCCAACTTCTGCCATCTGCTTGACAAGATCCAAAGCTTCCTCTGTGGAGAGTTCTTTGGTGCGCTCATGTCCGGCGCGGGAACCACAGTGACTACAAGCTAAATTGCACTTTAAGGTAATTTCCCAGACTGCGTAGCTTTTGCGCTGATATGCCATAGGTTAACTCTCAATCTCGATTTTAGAAGTTGACTTTAACCGGATAATGGTTGAATTAGGAGGATCGTAGTCAATACAGTTCCGATAGATTCGATCTTCGCAACCCCTTAAAAAGGTTTGCTCAGAATGGCTATATTCCCCTTTTTTAAAGGGGAAATACAGGGATCTTTAAGGACTGTGCATCTTAACCAAACCGTATTGGGAGCATAATTATGATCATTAAGATTGAGCTATTACTATGCCATAGAGGGGCTGTGGATGAATTGGATGTGGCTTGGGAATACATTTAATTGGCGGTTTTGCACATTCTTTGGGAATACATTTAATTGGCGGTTTTGCACATTCTTTGAGAGGTGAAACTACAACACCATACAATGGCCGAGCAACTATATCGTTGGTATTCGCAAACCCACCAACGGCTCCTACTAATTCCTCTTCGCTGAGGTCTTCAAACAGACCTAGTTCTTTTAATTCCAATATTTTAATGGAAGCTGTTTCAAACTCTTCTTGAGAAAAATTATAGCCATTTTCTTCCATAACTTTTGTCACTTCGTCGATTTTATCACTCATGAATTGAGTGCGAAAAGCTTCGTCTTTAACGAGTCTTATCAGGAAGTTTTTGACTTTTTCTAAAATTTCTAGGGACATATTCTTGTTTTCTCCTTGAACATGATTCTTTTTGTCAATCCTAAAAAGTTTAGAGTAGGGATTTCAGCCACACTAAAGTCCTTACTAGAAACTTTTTTTCTAGTAGAGCATCGATTCAGTAATCAAAAATATAATTACCCAGCTTCCTTACCTAACTAAAAGAGAAGAGATAGAAGGAGAGGTTTTTCTGAGTTTACTGAACTGGTGTTCTAGCTAAGTTAGCATTTGCCGTCAGGTGAGACCACTCGTTTTACTACAAATTTGTAGTGAGTCAAATTGTATAATTTATTGGTGCTGGGTTTGATAAATCTGTTCTAAATTCATCTTGGCTTCTTGGTGTTAGGCATTGAACTCCAAAGCTTTTTGATAGTAAGTGATGTCTACGACGGGCTACGCCTAAGCTTCTGCTTCTTTTCCTTGTTCTTGCAGTATCACCCCCAAGTTATAATGAGCTTCTACCAAATCTGGTTGTAGTGCGATCGCTTCATCAAGCTTACCTTATCTTTCCAGCGTGTAACCTAAATTATTACAAATTGTCACACTATCTGGTCGCAGAGCAATAGCTTTTTTGTAAGCTGACTCAGCTTCTGATAACTGTCCTTGGGCTTGACGCAAATTAGCCAAATTAAACCAAATTTTGGCAGAATCAGGCTGATATTGAGAAGCAGCACTCAGCAACTGTTCAGCACTTTGGGTTTGCCCCAGTCGTTGCATTAATATACTAAGTCTGTATAAGGCTTCAGGGTGGTCGGGTTGTTTTTCCAGAATTCGACGATATAGCTGTTCGGCTTCGGCTAGCTGATTAACTCGTTCATATTGAACTGCAAGCTGGAGGATTTCAGCTACTTCAGGTGCAGTAAATCTCCGAGGTTTGTTGAGTACCTTTAAAAAAAGTCCTCTAATGCTCTGACTGGTTTTAAATCACCATATAACTTATATTTATTTTCAGAAACTTGTTGGGAAATGTGCTGACGATATTGAGCGTCTTGCCCCAAACGGACTGCAATTTTCACGTACTCATCTTTCGTCACCGCAATCGTTTCTTCTATGCCCATCATTTTGAGGATAGCCAGAGTATGCCGTCCCCGCATCAAGTCTCCTGGCAAAGTCACGATTGGTATATTATAGGCGATCGCTTCCAAGGTAGAATTACATCCAGACCAACCGATGCTATCTAGGAAAACATCTGCGATCGCTGTCATACCTGCAAACGTGTTGATATCCATACGCGGCAAAAATATGCAGTAGTCTTGATAGTTCAGCCCGTATTTCTGAAAAGCACGGCTTAAATGCTACTGAAAGACTTCCAACACATATTCGCTTTTCTCATATTTAATAAATACAAACTTGCAACTACCTAAATCTTTGGCAATTCGCACAAATACATCATCATGCTAAGGTAAATATTTATACAATGCTTGACAGCACCAAAACATGATTTCATCACATTCAGATTAAATTTGTAATATTTGTTGATCTAGTAACTCAGCTTCATTTTATTCACCTGATTGGTGTTTTTGCACCGCTATCTCAACGAGAGATTTTATTTGTAATTTTGAGATATTTTTGCTTTCCATTGGTAAACATATATAATAATGCAAATTATTTCTTGCAAATAAGTATATTTCAATATTAAAATTCTCGATAATTACTCTAAGTAAATATTATTGAGTCAGAGTTAAACTGCTTAGAATTCACACCTGATAGTAGTAATGTTCCTTGAGTTTCTTCAGAATTCAACTTGAAAAGTAGACCATCTTTAGTATTGGTTATTTTTCCCTGAGAAAACATTTGATTTAACCAAGTTTTAGGATTAATATTATCCCCACCGTCGATTTCAATCTTATCGATACCAACTTGGAAATCTTTAATAACATCAAACTCACCTTTCGACAAGCTATCACCACCGGTGAAAATCTTATCGATACCAAATGGTAAATCTTGAATGATATCTAATGCACCTTTCACCAAGCTTTTGATATCAAACTCATCTTTCAGCAAGCTATCACCACCGTTGAAAACAAATGTGTCATGACCGTCGCCACCAACCAAAAGATTATTCCCTTTACCACCAATCAGAACGTCATCACCCCAACCGCCATAAAGTTTATCATTGCCTTGACCTCCATTTAAAGTATCATTACCTTGACCGCCCTCGAGGATATCATCGCCTTTCTTTCCATCTACCTTGTCATTTCCTAAGCTGGCATAAATTTTATCTGCACTGTTAGTTCCTTTAAGATTATCTTTTCCAATCGTGCCATAAATAACATTTTGACCTAAATTATTGATTAAAGTATCTCCTAAAAAAGTAATATTAGTGGCATTCATTTCTACTATTGTTATATTGGTGTTATGCTGAAAAGTCTTTTTATAACTACCAATGGCCTTTTCTATGAGGGAGTCTTTGCCATTGTTGCCGTCAATATCAATAGTTTGTGGGCGACTTTTAATAGTAACTTTATTACTCCAGCTAGATTTCAAATCAGCAGTGTGCTCAGAGGAAATTAACTTACCTTGGATACCAAAATAATCTAATATCTTAGGTTTCTTATAATTTGTAGTGTCTAGTACCAAGAAACCAATTTTTCCCTTAGCCTGGTTATATTCAATAGCAGAATTTTCAATTTCTTTAGCTTTTAGTGCTAAATTTGCAGAAAAATCGAAAGAGAAGTTTCGATTAGCACCAACTTTAAAACTAGCAACCACTTCCATTTTACTCTTGGCACTTCCTACGTAAGTACCATCTAATCCAATGCCATTACTGTCACTAAAGAGCAAAGAAAAAGTCGGATCATAGTTAAAAACAGCTTTGGCTTGAATCATAGCAGCAGCAAGGCCACCTTGAACCAGCGTCTTTGCTTGAGTGGTAGTCAAAGTTCCTGAGGGCTTTTGACTATAGTTGGAGAAAAAAGCAGCTCCTTGAGCGTCAGCAAAGTTAGGGTTGGGATTAGGAATTGGATTTACAATTGGCTGTAAAAATAGTGTCTGTGACCGCATGATATTTTCTGTTTATCTTGTTATCTACTTTGTCTGGAAAGATATATGAGTGTATGCAACACTATCTTGTTGAGTTGGGCGTTGTGATCGCATAATCTCATAATTTGAACACTAATATCGGTTGTCCAAGGCGATCGCATCTAAATTACTCTTACCACAATCAAGGTATTGTTAATTTCATTCTCTAGTTATAACGAAGTATACCTAGCGGACAAGGTTAACATTTGCCACAATCGCAATCAGGTCAGGACCGCCAGGAAGTTTGGCGAAAATCAACGTATCAAGCTTACTGAAAATAGATCCAGTTCCAAATGCATAAGTCACTGTTGGGCTAAGTTGCAACTGATCAACACCCTTCTCAAAGCCATAAATAATCGCATAGTCCTTTGAGCCAGCAGCTGTATAAAAAGGGCCATTTGCATCCCCAAGCACAAATACGTCTTTGGCACCATCGGGAGAAAAATTTGTGATAGTGCCGGTCTTGTCAACCGCACCGCCACCTACTAACACATCTCTCTCAAAGTTTCCTTTACCACCGCCAAATCCATTTAGAGTGTCACTACCAGCACCCCCAACCAGAAAGTCCTCAAAGAATCCTTGAGGAGCATTAGGAGATCCGTTAGTACCTCCACTCAGATTATCATTACCATCACCCCCAAATAGTACGTCACTACCATCACTTCCATTCAGGGTGTCATTGCCAGCCTGCCCAAAAAGCAAGTCATCTCCAAGACTTGCGAAGAGAGCATCATTGCCGAGGCCCCCATAAAGAGTGTCATTGCCAAGACCTCCATTGAGGGTGTCATCGCCACTACCCCCATCTAAGAAGTCATTACCAAGATTTCCATTAAGGTTATCATTACCACTACCCCCATTCAGGGTAACGTTATCGAGGTTGCCAAACAATTTGTCATTGCCAGCTCCCCCATTGAGTATGGAATTGCCACTGAAACCTGCAAAAATGTTGTCGTTACCGCCTCCCCCAGTCAAGGTATCACTACCACTAATACCAAAAATAGTGTAATCATTAGTATTAGTGTCTCCTCGTGGGACACTTAATACCTCGTTGCCGTTAGTTCCTCGTAAGATTGGCATATTTTTTATCTCTTAAAGTAAAGTTGTAAATTTGACTATCATCTACTTTTTTCCTAAATAATTCATAAAAACTGCCCTAAAAATAGAATGAATTAGCCCCGCTCAGGAAACTATTTTTCAATTGAACTAAGGTGTTGTTAATTTCTCCATCACCTAGTAAATCGAAGCCTGCAAATCCCAAGTCATTTGACAGGTTTTTATTTGCTCCGATGCTAATGCTATCACCTTCAGATAGATTGGAATTATTGGAATCACTGATTACATCAGAAAGCAAAGAATCAGAAGTTTCTGCGTTAAATTCAAATAAATTGTCATCAGCATCTCTGGTAAGTGTATCAGTGTTTAAGTCGCCGACGAGAGTATGGTTACCTTTACCTCCCAATAGCAAATCGTTCCCGTCAGCTTCAATGGAGGAATCCGTGACTGCCACAGTAGTTTTATTCGATCTTCCTCCAGCTAAAAAAACTTCTTGACTCTTGTTAATGGTCAAACCTGTAGAGGAATTAGCCCTTACATTCATCCTACCGCCAGCACCACTTTTGTTGACGTAGGACAAACTTGTGACATAAATACTGCTCATAACATTTCCTCCTTATCCTGCTAGATCGGCAATATTGACTTTACAGATCCTGTGATATTGAAGTTCAACTATGGCACTTGTGATGATAGCGCTTCTCGTTTAGATGCAATACAGTCTGACCTCACTTCCATTCCTCTCTCCTAAAAAAGAGAGGCTTTGAGGCCTACTCCCCAACACTGCAAGAGTTAGGTTTGTATTCCATGCAATTGAGAACCGTCATAGAGGCTGAACTTTGGAGGCGCTAGCATTACTCGACTTGGCATAAGCATTGAATGCTACCGCCCTAGTGCTACTCAATTTTTCCAAGGTTGAGAGGTGGCTATGGCAATATTAATGCCGCCGACATCTTTGCCATTTACAAAGGATTTGGCGGTGACAACAGGCTTGCTACATCAACGAAGAGATATCAGGCTGCCATAAAGAGGTAAGTCTTGCAACTGTCTGATTAACTGTGTTAACATTGACTGAAATTTAGGAAATTGCTGAAAACTATAACTCAAAATAGTTTCCAGCAATTTCTGAACATCCAACAGTAGGTTGAGTAGAGTACAAGATAACCCAACAAAACAATTGCTCTGGAATGTTGGTTTTCATACTCTCTCTAACCTGCTTTTGTTTTTAGGCTTAAGCTTAACTAATCCAGTTGGATCAAGTATTAGCTATTTGGTAGCAGAAATAGCGTTAACGAAAGTTTCAGAACGATCAGTTTCGGTTTGTGTACCACCAATGACGCTTGAGAAGGTATTTGGACCAGTAGCATCAGCGCTAAATACTGCTTCAGCAACGTTTCCGTTTAAAGCACCCAAGTAAGTGCTAACTGTCTTGGTATAGCTTTCTACAACATCAGATCTAACTCTCTTGTATGCACTGTAGGTGTTGGCGATGGCAGTACCACGACCACCGAAAATTTCTTCACAGGTATTTTCCAAGTAGTTCAGATCAGAAATAATCATTTGAGTTTCTCCTGAAAATTGTAAGTTTTCTTGGTAATTTTTGCTGTAGCCAATTTGTTTTTGTCTACATAACTACTATAGTTTATTCTTTAAAAAAGTCAATAGGTTTTTGAATAATTTTTTGATTAATAAAATTAATATATTTATACTTAAAAAGTATTTACACAATTAAATGAAATTAAAAAATTTAAATAGTAAATTTAGACAGTAACTGAAATTGTTTATGTCTAGCAAGGTTTGTAGCGATTTAACTTATTTTTTAATCGCGTTCAAACAGCACTTTGTGGACGTATTTACAAAATACTAAAAGCAGAAAAATATTAAATTTTTAAACAAACAATATCAACATTGATAGCATTTTTGAAATCTAGAGATATCCACCAAAAGTTAGGTGAGATAGTTAGCTACAAAAACATTTGGAATTTAATAACTTCTTTGGTCTTGGTAAATAAGTTATCTGGCAAATTTTTGCTGCGATCGCACATTTGCATCTGAGTCTATCTGAGTGACTATTTTCATAGCGTTGATTTGTTGCTTTAACCAATCAGAAAATAATTCTGTAATGATTTTTTGGCGCAACTGTTCATTTAATTGGGGTTGAATGACTTCTTCCACCCAAATTAAATGCACCCCCTTGGAAGTCGTAATCGGTTTGAGAGCTTCTGGTGGTGTAGCAGCAAATACAGCTGCTGCAAACTCTGGACGAAAATTTTTGCGGTATCGGAGTCCTTGATATCCATAAGCACGGCGAAGTTCTGGTTCTGCGATATATAAACGAGCAATTTCTGGAAAATTGATTTCGCCTTCTTCTAGGGCATAAAAAAGTTCTAAAGCCAAATCTCGATCCTCAAAGACGACTTCGTAGGTAACGGCGGCGACATAATCTGATTGGCGTTCATAAAAGTACTTTTCGAGTTGAGCAGAAAATAGATGATTCGCTAACTTCCACGAAAGGATGTTGTTGTAGGCTAATTCTTCAAACTCATTCACAGACAAGTGGTGTTTTTCTAGCCATGTCCAGGTGTCTTTAGCTTTGACAAGCTTCTTGGCGAACCGTAAGTCATCTCCTTGTTGCTGTAGTTCTTCTGGTGTGACTGTAATTCCTAGCTGTTGAGCTGCTTCGGCAATAATGCTTTGCGATGCTATTGCTTCAACTACCTCAGGTATTTGACAGGAGAGTTTGAGACTGTGAATAATATCTGAACTGGAAATGGTCAAATTGTGGGGCATAACATGATATCTTCAATAATTAAGGGTGTTGGGCATTGGGTATTGGGCATTGATTATTTCTCTTGTCTCCCTTATCTCCCTTGTCGTATTTCCTAATTCCAGTGTGTAGCTTGCTGTACTTCTCTACGAGACGCTGCGCGTAGCTTGCTTCCCCGTAGGGGTACGACAGGCTCAGTGACCACCGTAGGCATCGCTGTGACTAAATCTCTAAACCGCCTTTTTGCAGTTTCTTGAATGGATCTAAAACAAAATCAATCACCCGCCGTTGGCGAATGATGACTTCAGCATTTGCTGTCTGACCGGCACCTAATAGAATACGTTTGTTGCCATTTTGGACATACTGCTGTTTTAAGGTGATTTCTAGCTCATAGGTTTCGATGTTCCCTTGGGGTGTTTTGTTAACTTTCGAGTCAGGAGAGATCCAAGTAACTTTCCCTGGCACGATGCCATACTCTTGGAAGGGATAGGCATCAAACTTGACTTTCACTGGCATTCCTATCTTCAAGAAACCACTATCCTGATTAGGCATATTTGCTCTAAGTACGAAGTCTGCATTCTTAGGCGCGATTTGGGCAATCCTTTGACCAGCTTGTACTACCGCTCCTGGCTTAGTGGTGGGTAATTCAAAAATCACCCCATTAATCGGCGATCGCACCACTCGTTGCTGTATTTGAACTTTTATAGATGTAATCTGGCTTTTAGTCTGAGCCACTTCTGATTGCACTGCTGTTATTTGCGTCTGTAGGTCTTTTAGCTGTTCCTGATTTTTCATTACAGCCAGTTCTCCGGCTTGCATCACACTTTTAGAGCTACTTTGTTCTTCTTGCAGTCGCAGTTTTGCTTGTTTGATATCCGACTCCAACGTCTTGATAGTTACTTGATAACGATTTAGCTCTTCCGCTAAACGCAATTGTGCTTGTTTGATATCTGATACAGCCCTCTTGTAGAGTCGTTTGCTTTCTTGTTCTTCTTTTTTGAGTTGATCAATTTGGGTTGCAGAAACTGCACCATTGTTAACGAGTTTGTTAAAGCGGGCAATTTGTCTAGAATCTATACCCAGACGAGTTTTAGCCGATTGCTGATCATCGCGAGTAGTGTAAATCTGCTGCTCTGCTTGCTTAACTAATGCTTGTTTTTCTAACTTTTGCAGATTATAGCTACTGAGTTTGGCATCCAGGTTTTGCTGCGCCTGGTTAACTTGAGCCATTTTTTCTAATTCTTGGGATTTATTTTGTTGCTCTAAGAGGTTAGTTGACATTAAGAGTTGATTTTTGAGCAGTTCCAGTTGGGATTGCCGATTTTGTAACCCTTGCAATTTGCTCTGAACTTCTTGCAGTTCCGTTTGCAAAATATCAGACTCCAGTTCTAGTAGAACCTGCCCGGCTTTGACTGTATCTCCTTCTTTAACCGTAACTGCTTTGACACTCCCACCAACTTGAGCGTCTAATTTTTGAGTTGCGCCTTTAGGTTCTATACGCCCTCTGGCGCTGCCAGTCTCATCTATTTTCGAGAGAGTTGCCCAAGGTAAGAACAGACCCGCAAAGGCGATGAGTACATACAACAAACCACGAGTCCAAATTCGAGGTAAGGCATTGAGCAATTTTTCAGTACCATAGTACAAATCTTGACTATGATTTTCTGCCTCTGTCTGCTCGTTAAACTCTACAGATTCCTCTTGCTGTATATAACTTTGATGCTCATCTGGCTCATCTTTAGGAAGTGGAGATGATCTATTGGAATTTGGCATGGTTTTATTTCTGATAAAGGTACATATATATATGAGGGAGTAGGGTAGAAAAACTATTAATTATTGAGCAATGCTCCATACTCAATCTCAACTGACTTGAGCCAGTTGTTGTTGATTCAGGTAGTAATAATGACCCTTTTTCGCGATTAATTCGTCGTGAGTACCGTTTTCTACCAAAACACCTTGGTCTAAAACCAGGATCAAGTCAGCGTTGCGGACTGTAGAGAGGCGATGGGCAATGATTACACTTGTGCGTCCTTGAAGAATTGTTTTGAGGTTGTTTTGAATAATTCGTTCTGATTCCGAATCTAGGTGGCTGGTGGCTTCATCAAATAGTAATAACCGAGGATTTCCGAGCAAAGCACGAGCGATCGCTAGGCGTTGGCGCTGTCCACCAGAGAGCATACCGCCGCCTTCACCAATTTCGGATTCGTAACCCATCGGTAGTTTTTGAATAAAATCATTGGCTCCGGCATATTTTGCAGCTTGGATAATTTCTTCAAAAGAGGCATTTGGATGAGCGATCGCGATGTTTTCGCGAATAGTCCCACCAAACAGAAAAGTATCTTGGTCTACAACGCCGATTTGAGAACGGAGCGATCGCAAGGAAACACTAGTGATGTCGCGACCATCAATGAGTATTTTGCCATCTGTCGGTGGGTATAAACCTAAAATCAATTTACTAAGGGTTGTTTTTCCAGAACCGCTCCGCCCCACTACTGCTACCATCTGTTCCGGCTGGATTTCAAAGTTGAGATTTTCTAGTACGTTAGTCTCACTTTGCGAGTGATAGCGAAAGGTGACATTCTCAAAGCGAATATTACCGTGGAGTTTACCCAATGACTTCCGGGGTTTAGTTTCTAAGTCTTCTTCTGGTTCCGCTTCCAACACATCATTAATACGTTCGGTGGAAATCACGATTTCCTGCAATTGATTCCACAGCATAGACAGCCGCTGGAAAGGACTCAAGACGTTACCCACCAACATATTGAAAGCAACTAATTGTCCAATAGTGAGTTCGCCATTAATTACTTGGGTTGCTCCATACCACAACAATGCAGTATTCACAAAGGTTTGGATAACGCCACTGATAATTTGCAGGTGATTACCAATTATCTGGGCATTAAAAGCTTTTTTGATCAAATCATTCAGCAGTTCCTCCCAACGCCAGCGCACAGTCTGTTCAATTGCTAATGAGCGGACGGTACGAATTCCGCTTAAGGATTCTATGAGATAACTTTGTTCTTTGGCACCTGCATTAAAAATCTCTCTAGAGATGCGGCGCAAAATACTTGTGCTAGCCAACGCCAAGATAAAAAATGGCGGTACAGTAAACAGCACGAATAATGACATCCGCCAGCTATAGGAGAACATCAAGCCCAGATAAACTACTAATGTCAGCATATCCAGCAAGATGGAGAGTGTCTGACCAGTCAGGAATTGCTGAATTTTCTGGTTTTCTTGGATGCGTGAGACTATATCCCCAACGTAACGCGACTCGAAATAGGAAAGTGGTAAGCGGAAGGTATGTTTAATAAAACCTACAAGTAGGGAGATGCTAACGCGGTTAGCAGTATGAAATAGGAGATATTGCCGTAGAGCATTGACAGCGACACCAAACAACCCAAAAATAATCATCCCCAAACCAATGGCGTTTAAGGTTGTAACACTGCGTTGCACAAGTACTCTATCAAGCAACAACTGGGTGAATACTGGCGTTACCAGTCCAAATAATTGGATTAATACAGAAGCTATAAAGATTTCTAATAGTGTCCGATAGTGAGGTTTGATTAACTCAAAAAATTTCCAGAAGCTTGTACTTTCGTCTTTAGTATTTTTTAATCGGGCTGTAGGTTGCACTAACAATGCATAACCACTCCAACCTGCTTGAAATTCAGCTTTTGTCAGGCTGCGTTGACCAAGAGCAGGGTCACACACAATCACCCGCTTTTTCGTGATTTCATAGACAACAATGAAGTGATTGCCTTTCCAATGGAGAATTGCAGGTAAAGGTTGTTCTGCTAATTTATCAAAAGTGGCTTTCACCGGACGGGTGGCAAAACCCAGGTTTTCTGCTGTTGCTGCCATGGCCTTGAGAGATGCACCATTGCGGCTGACGTTGGTCATCTCTCGCAGACGATTGATACTAAAATGCTTGCCCCAATAGTTACCAATCATCACCAAGCAAGCAGAGCCACAATCGGCAGCGCTTTGTTGGGCATAGAAGGGATAGCTCTTGGTGAGGCGTTTCCACCAATGCCCCACTTGCACCTTTGGACTAGGAAAGTAAAAACGTGACTTTTTTGGCTGTTGTTGTGACTGCTTCTCTCGTTGGGGAAAAGGAATGATTTTAGATTTTGGAGATTGGGAAGATCTATTTTTAGTCTCCAGTCTCAAATCCTCAATCTCTAATCCCCAGTTCCCTAATTCCGGGAAGTATTCTAGTGCTATTTGCCTATGGTCGTTTTTCAGGATGTAAGCAATTGTCGATTGCGTTGCTTGCCAATCTCCTTGTTTTGGTTGGGCAAAGATTGTGCCTGGTGTCAAAGAATGGCCTTCAGAATGCCGCAGTTGACCTCTGTACAATAGCCACAACTGCGAATCTTGGGATATTTGTGGACTTATAGTGCCAGTTTCTAGCTGGTGTCGCTCAAACAGAGATAAAGCTCTGAGCATTCCTGAAACTTGTGATGTATGGCACGGAAGTTGTGAGATTTGGCGACATAACAACAGCAAATCCCAAAGTTCTGCACGGGCGCGTAGACGATCGCCTATGTTAGGATACTTCTCTATCAATATTTGCAATGCGTCTTGTCTGAAATAGCCAAGTTTTAAGCTTGTCGAAGCTCTGACTACATAAGGACTAAAGTTAGCTTCAGGAAACAGAGTCAATTCGCCGAAAACAGACCATGCACCAAAGCTAGTAATTAAATTCTCAGAGCTATCCAACAGTCGGACTTTACCTGTAAGGATAATGTAGATACCAGGATTCGTCTGTGCAGATTGCCAGAACTGCTTCGCCACTGGTGGCTCCACAATCTCCATTTCTGCCAATAAGTTTTGTAATTCTTTTTCTGAAAGCGTTGCACTCAAAATGTATAAGAGCCTTTCGCCTACATGTTGCCCAGAAAGCACTGGTGGCATTTTCTAACCTCCAACACAGAATTTAGTTATCGATCTAAATTAAAAAATACAAAAAGTATTATTTGATACTGTTATCTTCTGCTGTGAAACCTTAAGCTTTTTAGGTGAAAAGAACTTTTTCAAACGCATATTTGTTTATATAAACAGGTATTTTTATTTGGTAAGGAGCGTTTACGGCTTTTCCAAGGCATCAGAACACAATATTTCAGACATTTCTAGTTCCTAGTTTTTCAACAGCCTTGTCGTTTGTAAAATGGTGTGACATAATTGTATGTAGTTCCACTAAGTCGGAAATTATAGGCAAACTAATCCGTAACAGTTGTGTGATCAAAGCCTGAGAGCAAAAAGATTACAACTGCGATACTAGATTAACTCTATAAGGTTAATCAAAGGTTTACACAATGTGCATTTAGCGTCCAAACTTCAGTCTACAGTGCGTAACCTCCAGCATTAAAAAGCTGGCTTCGCCCAGAGTACAGTCAAGAGACAACAAAAAGTATAAAGCACATTAAAATTTTTTGAGATTTAACTAGTTAATGAAAATCTCACTTAAACAATACCTTGGCCAATTTACAACTATTGGCATATAGCAAATCTAGATAATACAGACTTGTTTTTACCATAAGGCAAAAAACTGAGCCAGTAAAATCCTGTATGTTTTTATGTCAGGACTTTATATTGTCCTATCTGTCTAGACTAGGATTTTACGTTTTGCCTAAAAGTATTGCACGCTTTTATATTGGGCTATTTCGGCAAAAGCTATACTAGCTCTATTTTTGACGAAGGTATTGTTAAAGAATATTGCTTGAGCTTGCTTGAAAAATACTAAAGTCAATCTTTTTCCAGGCGTGTTTAGTGTCTTTCAAGTAATACCAAAAAAATTTGTAATTTATGCTACACCTCCTCTAGCGTAATCAGTGCGAGTGGTTAAAAGACTTTTGTGAGAAACATGAGAAATATATTTACATAATTAGCTTACACTGAACAACTTAAAATTTGAAGAGTTTATTCCTTTTTTAGTGTAAAGTTTCTGAAATATTACAGAATAGATAATTCTTTGCAAAAAAAATACAGTTATAAACCGTTTATACATTAAATCTTTAAACAGATAGACCACACAGTATGATCCAAGTCATAACATCCTAGATGATCGCCTTACTCATTTCAGGAAGACACTGATAATTTTTGCTTAGACCACGATATTGGTTAATCCTCTTCTATTACTCTCATAAAATAAAAATCATAAACCTTGATTTTCATTGGCTTTATGAATTAAGGGAAGTTCGGGTTGAGGAACAAAACCTAAAACTAAGAATCGAATGGCACCAAGAAAAGCCCAAAGGCTTGTGTAGCCACGTTCCCAATCCATTAGAGTTAATTTGTACAATGCGTAAGTCCTATTTATCGCTCTTTTATCACTCTCCCCAGAGAAAAAACAATAATCCTCGCTACACAATACTTTCAGGCAAAATAGATGATTTTAGCCATGTAGAAGGAGCGATCGCTGTACTCTAAAGGAGAATTCAAAGGGTAAGTTTTGGCAAAGCCATTACTCACTATTCTGGGGTAATACAAATCAGTGTATGGAGATGTCATATGGGCAGAGTAATAATAAACTTTGTCCCCTCACCAGGCATTGATAAGCAGTTGATTTGTCCATTGTGTTTATCAACAATAATTTGGTAGCTAATCGCTAATCCCAGCCCGGTTCCCTTGCCCACGGGCTTGGTTGTGAAAGATTGCTCAAAAATTCGAGCTTGCACTTCAGCAAGCATACCGGGGCCATTATCTTGGATGCAAATTGTGACGGTTTGTTGCTGAGGTTCAACTGATGTAGTAATGGTGATGATGTTCGGGCAAGCAGCAATCTTTTGATCAGAATGGTTTTGATTGAGTTCATCAAATGCATCAATGGCATTGGCGATGATATTCATGAACACCTGGTTCAGTTGTCCGGGATAGCAGCTGATTGCAGGTAACTTACCATATTGTGTTACAACCTGGATTTGAGGGCGGTTTCCCTTGTCTTTGAGTCGATGTTTCAACAGCATTAAAGTGCTATCGATTCCTTCGTGAATCTGAAACTCCACCTGAGATGACATATCTGCGCGAGCAAAAGTTCTCAAAGAGAGGCTGATATCTTGAAGACGGGTAATTCCCTGGTGCATTGATGCCAGTAGTTTCGGTAGATCCTCTGCCAAATACTCCAAGTCGATTTCTTTAACAAGCTCTTGAATTTCCGGGTCTGGCTGCGGTAGCTTCTGCTGTTGGAGGTTGACCAGGCGAAGCAGATTATTTACATATTCTTCAATATAGGATAAATTTCCGCCAACAAAACCAACCGGATTATTAATCTCATGACCAATACCTGCAACCAACTGTCCGAGAGTGGACATTTTCTCACTCTGGATCAGTTGTAGTTGGGTTTGTTGTAACTGTTGTAAAGATTGAGTTAATTTTGCGGTGCGCTCTTGCACACGTTCTTCTAATGTGCGAGTGAGATGGGAAATTTTCAGGTGTAACTTTAAACGGGCAATGACTTCTTCCTGTTGGAAGGGTTTGGTAATGTAGTCAACTGCACCAATTTCCAGTCCTGCCACCTTGTCTGTAGAATCAGACAGGGCAGTCATGAAAATCACCGGAATATTCTGAGTGATGGGATTAGTTTTCAGCCTGCGACAAGTTTCAAATCCATCAATACCTGCCATCATCACATCCAAGAGAATGAGATCGGGATGAGCATATTCTGTTTGTTCGATCGCTGACTCTCCATCTGTTGCCATCAAGGCTTTCCAGCCACACCCCTGAATCGCTTCAGATAGCAGCTTGAGATTGTTTGGATTGTCATCCACGAATAGAATATGTATGGGTTTCGAGAGAGAATCGACGATCATGGATGTAACTCCGTTGCGACAAATGATTTGAGGAAC
Source organism: Nostoc sp. (assembly GCF_036916575.1). Lineage (GTDB taxonomy): Bacteria > Cyanobacteriota > Cyanobacteriia > Cyanobacteriales > Nostocaceae > Nostoc. The sequence goes on along the minus strand of NZ_JBALGC010000002.1, from coordinate 13,487 downwards.
TTACGGATTTTTCCGGTTTGGAAATTAGCAGTGAGTTTGCTTAACTCTGCCGCGAAGGGAGCTAGCTGACTGTTTTGCTCAATTAGCTCTCCTAACATTCCCTCGATCGCCGAAATATCCCCCATCATTGCCAGATGATAGAGTTGTTGCAAAACATCCTGAGATGGTAGAACCCATTCACTAGTAGTTACTTGCTCACCTTTGGGAGGCGAAGATTGGGCATACATCCACTCCACTCCCAACAGCGATCGCAGTTTATTGAGTAGTTCGTCGAGCTGGAGGGGTTTGGGCAAAAATGCTGTTGCCCCTGCCTCTAAACTCCGCTGGCGATTTGACTCGAAGACGCTGGCACTAGAGACGATAATCGGAATAGAACGGGTTTGCGGATTCGCTTGTAGGTGAACCATTAGCTCAAAACCATCCATATTGGGCATGGCTAAATCGAGCAGAATTACATCTGGATTGTGTTCACCTGCCACCTGTAACCCATGTTTGCCATCGGTCGCTTCTAGGGTTCGACAGCCAATTTCTTGCAGCAAACTGGTCAACATGGAACGGTGGTTGCGATCATCATCGACAATCAGAATCTGAGGCGCACTACCCCGAATCCCGGTAATTTTCTGGGGAGTTGGGGTTGCATCTACGTCCGTCGTAGACATCACTTTTCCATGCCAATCATGAGCAAGTGGTAGTGGTACTGTCAAATCCAGCCAAAATAGACTTCCTTCGCCCAGGTGACTCTGCACCTGAATTTGGCTCTCCATCAATGCCGCAATTCTTTGGCTAATCGCCAATCCCAAGCCAGTACCTTCAGATCGCTGCCCTGCTTCACCCACTTGCTCAAAGGGCAAAAAGATTTTCTTGAGTTGGTCTGGTGACATCCCAATACCCGTATCTTCAATCTGAAAACGAATCTTGGCGATTGGAGATTGGGAAGACTCTTGCCCAGTCTCTAATAACTCTACTTTTAACATGACGCCACCGCTGTCTGTAAATTTGATCGCGTTGCCCAGCAAGTTAATTAACACTTGCCGCAGCCGTTTTTCATCAACTTCAATGACAAGTGGTAGGCGATCGCTAATTAAGACATTAAATGCAATCCCTTTCTGTTCAGCCCGGATACCACAAACCTCTGTCACACCATGTAAGAAATTGGGCAGATGCACACTGGTGACAACTAATTCCAATTTCCTCGCTTCTATCTTCGAGAGATCGAGAATGTCATTGATCAGCATTAGGAGGTGTGATCCACATTGGGAGATAATGCTGACTCGTTCGAGGTTTTTAACTGTCATGTTTGGCGCTCCTTCTAATACCTGGGCAAAACCAAGGATGCCATTGAGAGGTGTGCGTAGTTCGTGGCTCATATTGGCGAGAAACTCACTCTTGGCCTGATTGGCAGCATCGGCAGTTTGCTTTGCCTCAACCAATTCATGAGTTCGTTCTTCAACTTTTGTCTCCAGGGTTTTGGAATAATCTAATAGTTGACTGTTGGCAATTTCTAGTTGGCGATTTGTTTCTTCTAATTTCTGCTGTTTATAGGCATTCGTTGTTGTAATCACACTACCGATAAACGCTGCTAAGGCAGGTGTTACCGGAATTAAAACACCATGCAAAAACATTCCATAGCCACCCCCGATGTAAGCTCCACTGATGGCTACAGTTGCCCAAAGAATTTTACCACCAGGAATCCGTCGCCCGGTACGCGCACTAGCTAACCACCAACTGCCCGTAGAACCGATGACAGACCAAAAAACAATCCAAAGTGATAGAGAAATGCCAGAAACGCCATGCAGGCTGGCTTTTCCTGTTTTTGCCCCTCGTACTAGTTGATGAGCAATATTGGCATGAACAACGACACCTGGAGTCGGTTTTTGAGCAGATACCCAGGAAGAGAAGGGTGTGCTGAAGAAATCATTGGTACTGGAGGCGATTGATCCAATAAATACGATGCGCTCGCGCATTAAATCTGCTGGAATTCGCCCTGCTAAGACATCGCGCATAGCAACTGTACGAAATGCTGTATCGGTTCCATACCAGTTGAGCAGAATTTGATAGCCTCCGAAGTCGGCATCGGTATAACCTGCTTGTTGATTTTGCAGTGGCAGGTAAATTTCCTTGCCCAACTGAAACTTTTGCTGCTTGGGGTCAATGCTTTCTAAGCTAATTCCTTCAACTTCGAGATATTTAAGGGCTACAAGGGTTGCTAGTCCGGGTTTAATGGTGTTTTTCTCTTTAGCATCTTCAGCTGTCAGGAGCGCACGACGCACGAATCGATCGCCATCCAACACCAAATCTGCTAATCCTACTTGATCCTTTTTTTTCAATTCCGGTGGGGGATTGACGCGTTCACCGGTAATTTTCTCAACTCCAATTAAATTGGGAGTGTTGCGAAAGACTTGAACAAGTTGCTCATGTCCGTTTCCTTCCGGTAAATCTCGATAGAGATCCAATCCAATGGCGCGGGGCTGCTGCGCCCGGATTTTTTCTAGTAATCGTGCCAGCGCCCAGTCTGGAACTGGCCATTTACGCACCGATTGGATATCGCGCTCATCGATTGTGACAATCACAATCTCATCAGCGATCGCCTGTGGCGTTGGCGTAGCCCGCCCTTGGCATCGCTGACGAACCCATTCGTCGCGAATTTTCCATTCCGGTAAATTGAAAAGTCCCAATGATTGCCCAACCATAATCGTCAAAGCAACACTGGGAGTAATAATCAAAACGCTGCGAGTGCGTTGGATAAAAGCCTGAAATCTGCGCCACATATTTGTGCCATACAGTTCATTGATCTTGGTCAACGTTGATAAAGGAACGCGAAAAAGTGGGAAGCAGGGGGAGATTAATGATTCATCAATCAAGGTGATGGATTATTAATCATACTTACTAGAACCTGATAAAACTTGGTTGTAATTACTGTAAAGTTCTCGTCTTGTTTCCAGATTCATGGCGTTTTCGCCAAGCTTCTGCCATGTTGGCACACACAAAACGTGTTAGGTAAGCGGTAGCGACCCCAGGAGCGTCTTAGCGCCGAATTTGGTCAGTTAACGAATATCTTTCTTCTACAGGAAACTTCTTTGATACCTGAAAAATTTTCATTGCTGCTTCAAAAACAATTTTGTAAATTCCTAAATTTTTATGGTCTTTAATTGCTTATTTAGTCATTATCTTGCCTCCCCTGCTTCCCCTGCTCTCTGATTATGATTCTATTTTTTTGCGTTGCACCTTCTAGGATTGACCTGGTATTAGTTAGTAGATGCTAATAAGTTCGCTGTTACAATCTCCTTCAAACTCACTGAGGACAGAAGTTCTTCCCATTGTTTGCGGAGGGTTGCATTGCTAGGTTGGGCGGTGTATACCGTTGCAAGTGTTGCCACACAGTCATACCAAACACCGTTTTTACCCAAAGTAGTGGCCCGCTTCAGAGCATCTTGCTCTTGCATTGCTGTTGCCAACTTAGCGCCAGGCTGGATACGCTGAACCCAACCATTGACGTAAGGCGTACTCGGACTGAGTTGTCCATCTACTTTGAGTGCTAGGAACCATTGATAGTTTTTGCCAACTGTTAAAGCGGGTGCATTGGCTGGTAATTTGATCGCGATTACCCCAGTTTTCCCCGCGACTGGAATGTTCATTTGATGTTGCATGTTGCCAGCTTCATCCTTGAGGCTGAACACGGCTTCTTGGGCATTGGAAGCCGGTAGATACACCAGAATTGTGGGACGTTCAGATACTGTTGTGCCATAGAAGCTTTGGGGCAAGAGGGCGATTAGCGCTGCTGGTTCTGTTGTACTTACAGTCGATGGATTCAAGTAGTAAGTACCAACGCGAGAAGCTCCTCCAGTTGCTTGTTGAGGCGTACCCTTACCGGGGGCAGGTGTAAAAAGGTTGCCACGAGAAGCTCCTCCAGTTGCTTGTCTGGGCGCACCTTTCCCGGCGGGAGGAGTAAACATATTACCCCGAGAAGCTCCTCCCGTTGCTTGACTAGGAGAGCCACTGTTGGTGGGCGGAGTAAATGTAACAGCATGGGCACTAGTCCAGGCACTGCTAGCGATCAGAGCGATGACACTCAATGTACTAGCTAAATACCGACGTTTCATAATGTTTTACCTTATGTAATTGAAATGTGATACAAAATACGTTTCCTTGGACTATGGACAGAAGCTCAGAGAATAAGTCCAACCAACAGTCAAATTCGGTAACTTCTACTTGCAGTATAGGCGAGATTTAGCGAAAAAACTGTAAAAAATAGCCTTATTATCTTTTAGCTAAATCAGTATTATTACTTAATTAAATCCAGTTGCCGATCAAAACAAAGCCAGACCAAAAGAACGGATCGTGGAAATCAGTTTGGCGAATTAGGCTAATTTGTGCTTGTCTTAGTGCTTCAGCTTTAGTGATTTTGGGTTGTCGCAGTTGGTCATAAAAGCGAGTCATGAGCATCGCAGCTGCCTGATCTTTGACGGGCCATAGGGTGGCGATAGTTGAGCGAGCGCCGGATTTGACAGCCAAGCCCGCCAGTCCCAGGACGGCGCGATCGTCTCCTGTTGCTGTATCACAGGCACTTAGTACCAGTAATTCAATGGCTTTCGATGGATCACTACCCCGATTTTTCAGAAGTTCAGATAACTCCTTAACGTTGACTTCTCCATCCCAAGTGAGCAAGAAGGTATCTTCGAGGCGGGAACTAAACTGTCCGTGGGTTGCTAGGTGGACAACACCTGCGCTACTGGATTTTACTCGTTTAGCAAGGGCTTGACTGGTGAATTCTTGGTTGAGCAACAGAGAAGACGATACCGCCTTAGAGATTTGTTTCACTTCTGATTCCACAGCGGGCAAAGCACTAAAGCCAGGGCGAGATTGGCTAATGCCACCCACGATCACAGTAATGTGGTTTTGATGACGCGATCGCATAGCCATCAGTTGCAATCCTGGTGAGAGCGCCACAGCATACTTGTCGATCAGATATTGCTTACCGTTAGAAAGAGCTGCTATGGGGATATTCCGCAACCGACCATCCAAAACAAACACCAATGTCTTGGTATCAATGAATGCTTGATCTACTTCTGCTGGACGAATCAACCAATCATAAATCTGTTGGGACACTCGATCCCGGTCTTTGGAATCCGAGACAGGGTTAAGAGCAACCAGAAAATTGTCTAGAGTCTGTTCAATTTCAGCTTGAGATTTGTGAGTAACATAGGAACGGAGTGGTTGCCCTGCTTTTGAGAGGATTACTGTTAAACGATCTGGCAGGATGATCGGATAAAGGACGGTTGCAGTGGGATCAACCTGATCAATCTGTTGAGTTCTATCTAAACAGGCTTCCCGAAAAAAGTTATCGAGTTCGGCAATTTGGAGTGCCTCAATCAATTCACGAGCTTGTATCAGTGCTGCTTGACTCGGTTGATTATCTAAAAGTAAATCAACCAGTTCCCGGTAGACAGGCTCTACACTGGTGCGAAAAGAGAACTGGACATCAGGGTTGATAGCCACCAAATCCCCCCGCAGTGCCTTTAAAGCATTGACCGCTTCTGTATAGGCAGTAATTGCTTTTGCGCGATCGCCTTGTTGCTTATACAACTGTCCCACCTGCCAGGCAGATTGAGCAATGATATCGTTAGCTTGGAGTTGACGGGCAATATCGAGAGATTTCTGAGCTAATTCCTGTGCTTGAGATATCTGCTGTCTACGACGATAGAGTTTTCCCCACTGATGCAGTGCATAAGCTTGGGCTGGTGCATCCTGGATTTGCTGTGCAGACTGGACTATGACTGCCATCAGTTGCGCCAAATCTTTGAGCGGTAGGATTTGGTCAGGATTTGACTGGCGATCCAAGGTGGCAACAAAATTGATCGCTGCGTAGAGGGAGGTGTGACTGGGGGGCAGTTCCCTAAGTTGTTGGAGTAGTTGAGGTGCGAGTGGGATAGCAAGCTCAGGTTTGTCGTAATCGAGGAAAAGTTTGAACTTAGCTAAACGCGCTTCTAACTGATCGCTTGGGTTGGTGGCTTCCTGTTGAGCCTGTTCAAAGTGATCCAATGCTGCTTCCGGATCTTGCAAGTCAACGGCAGTTTTGCCCAGACTTATAAGGATAGAACTTAATTGGGGTTTGGCTGCAATTTTGTCGGCGATCACTAAACTTTGCTCTAACACCTGTTGACTTTTGCCATCGCCAATTATTTGCAAAGCTGAACCAAGCGATCGCAATCCGATAACTTTGATTTCATTATCCGGCATTTCTTGGAGTTTTTGAGTCAGCACCTCTAACTGTTGTTTGGAGCGGCGGTAAAATCCCAAAGTTTGTAAAGCTTGTGCCTGGTTGATCTGACTACCCAGGCTGCCCATTTTATCGCCTGCTTGCTCATAAAACTTTTGCGCTTGTTGCCAACTTTCCAGGGCAGTTTCAGCTTTGCCAGTATGCAATTGCAAATTTGCCTGCGTATTAAGTGCTTGTGCCCAAAGAATTGCATCAGCAGAGGGTTTAGCTGTTTGCAATAGTTTCAGACTTTGCTCAATAGATTGTTGGGCTGCTTGCCATTGATTAAGTTCCTGTTGTGTTAGTGAGAGGTAACTTAAACTTAGAGCTTCGTTGAGGCGATCGCCTTGGGTATGGTACTGCTGGGTTGCCTTTTGCCAAATCGTCACTGCTTCGCTAAAGCGTCCTGAACGATAGAGGTTCCGTCCTTGTTCTAGCCAGTTGGTAGGTTGAGAAGATGAGACAGAAGTGGACGGTGGCAGATTTTGCACAGATGCTTTTGCCTGACTTTTCACGTCATGTGGAAAAGTTAACGCTAAACCTAATCCCCCAGCCCCCAACCCTTGTAGGGAAGGCGGAGAATTTAAAGCCTCTGTCTTTGCAAAAGAGAGGTTTGGAGAAAGGTTTTTCAGATCCCGTGAAAAGTCAGATGCTTTTGCAGGTGTCATACTAACTGCTAAACATAAGCTCAAGATAGTAAGACTGATATACAGCCAACGACGTTGCTTAATTAGGAAAATCATAAATAATTATTGATGATATTTAACGGACAATTAACTCCTGGGAACAGCAGCACAGGTTAATGGTTGCTGCACATAGTTAGGAGATTTATCTGCAACTAACTCGATTTTTCCTTGGGCATTACGTCGCCAAGAAGCAGCTTGGACAAAAACCTCTGGGGATGATGATATTTGTGCTTGTACCTTTTGGGTTTTGCGGTATGTAGAGATATCGCGTACATCGTTCCAAGTGCTATCGCTCGTTACTTGTTGATTGGGATTTTGCGGCACACCACCCCGTCCCGTTGCCACAAAGCTACTGCCTTCACTGTCCCCGCAGCCTGTGGCAATTTGCTGAGATGGATCAATTACATTTGCTGGCAGTTCGACTAAGCCAGAATTTGGATCAACGCCAATGGTATTGACTTGAACCGTGCCACTAACCCCAAATTGGGAACTAGCAGTGATGTCATTCTCTGGTGTCAGTTGGGGACGAAACTTCAGTCCGAAAAGCCCTTGTGTGCTGATTTGAATATTACCCCCCCGACCTTTCACCGCATTAGCGATAATGTCGCTGTTTTCTAATCCGGCGATGATCGGTGCATTGATATTGATATTACCTCCATTACCGTTGCCGCCTGCTGTAGCACTAATATTGCTGCGATCGCGCATCAGCAACAAATTTCCCACTTGTAAGCCGATGTTGCCACCATTACCAGATTCTGTCTGTGCTTGGATTGAGCCTTGATTTTTTAATTGGATGCGATCTGCGGTGATGTTGAGATTGCCAGCATTGCCACTGCCTTGACTAGTCACGCTCACACTACCGCCATCCTTCAGTATTAGGTTGGGTGTAGTAACACTAACACTACCTGCATTTCCCGTCAGTATATCCTGTAAGCCTAAGAATTGACGCAATTGTGGACTTAAACGGATGGCAGATGAGGCGAGGCTACTGTGGGTGTTGGAACTGCTACCACTAATTGCGATCGCTTCGGTAGCATTGATGCTGACATTTCCTCCATTCCCAGCATAAAATACCAATGAACCAACTGTTCCCCCATCTAAGATTTGTAACTTCCCAGTATCTAGTATTAAATCTTTGGTATTTCCGGTCGCGAAGCTAGTGATATTAATGTTACTAGGAATTTCAAAAGGGCTTTTCCCAGTGACTGTGGTATTTTGATTGCGAATTGCCACTTTACCACTAGAGCCACTGCTATACGTATATGAAGCCAATGTACCTCCACTAGATATTACTAATCTATCTCCATTAACGAAGATATTACCTGCTGACCCAGTACCGTATGTGCCAGTGACAATGCTTGTCACAATGGACTTCACGGGTGAAAAGCCGGATATCTCTATTGCTGCCGCTTCAATCTGAATGTTGCCACTGTCAGCTATTCCGTATGCAATGTTACCTATCGTCGAACCCTGTTGGAGTGTTAACCGGGGAGTAATGATACTTATATTTCCACCAGTTCCAGTACTGAAGGTGTCACTGCTAATCCCACCCGTAATTGTGGTAGCAGATGTTCCGCCAATGATATCAATGGCTTCTGATGCTTGAAAACGAATGTCTCCGCCAGGAAGACTTCCATAATTCTGCGCTAAAACTAACGAACCATCGCTCAAGCGAATATTTCGTCCCTGAAGCTGAACTGAACCCGCATTTACTCCACTGACATCTAATAGTGACTTTTGTGCTAGTTGAATGTTACCAAAGCTTTGCCCGTTGTCATACTCCAATTTATAGCCCTGAGTGGTTGGCACTAAACTAACTAATCCTGCATCTCCCAGGCTACCTAATTCTATATGCCCTGTTTCGGCAGTCAGGGTAGCGCCATTCAGATTCAGATTACCACCCACCAACGCCAAAGTTTTTCTTGCCTGTACTTGCAATCTTGTTGGGCTAGGATTGCGAATCACAGGAGGAAAATCTCTCTGGCTATCTAAGTGTCCTGTACCTTGGACTTGTATCGCTGAAGGATTATGACCTAGTTGCAGTCCAATGGGAACATTAATACTTAATAATGCGTTAGCTTGGGGATTAATGGCGCTAAATTCACTTCCATCAGCAAATTTGATGCTATTAGCTGTCGTGCTAATAAACGAACCGCCTATATTTAATTGGGCATTAGCACCAAAAATAATCCCATTCGGGTTGAGTAAAAAAAGATTGGCGCTACCGTTGGCTTTGATTAAACCATCAATGTGAGAAATACTGCCCCCAGTCACACGACTAAAAATATTTTGCACATCTGCGGCATTGTTGAAGAATGCAGAACCCTTGCTAGGAATAGAGAATTGGCTGAAGCTGTGAAACAGGTTGTTGCCGACACGATTGCCGTTGGTAATGGTGAAGTTATTGCCGCTTTGGGATACTGTGGTGTTGAGAGTTCCATCGGTAACTATTTGAGCATTTGCAGAACTACTCCAAATCGCCCATATTAAAATTCCACTGATGAAACCAAACCTAGCAGAAATTACTTTCACTACCCCATCTCCATTTTGACCTGTGTGCTTAGGTTTCCCAAAATGGAACTGTTGCTAACTTTATTTGTGGTTAACTCTTAGTTGAAGCAGCACAGGTTAATGGTTGCTGCACATGGGTAGGAAATGGAGCCGCTATTAATATCAACTTTGCCATCAGCGTTACGGTACCAAGAAGTGGCTTCAACGAGAACCTTTGGTGATACATGCGTTTGGGGAGTGACATTGCCAGTTTTTCGGTAAGCAGATAAATCTCGCACATCGTCCCAGGTGCGATCGCTGATCACTTGTTGATTGGGATTTTGCGGCACACCACCCCGTCCCGTTGCCACAAAGCGACTACCTTCACTGCCCGCGCAGCCTGTAGCGATTTGCTGCGATGGGTCGGTGACATTTGCTGGTAGTTCTACTAAACCGGAATTTGGATCGACACCGATAGTATTAACTTGAACTGTGCCACTCAACCCAAATTGGGAACTGGCAGTGATGTCATTCTCAGGTGTCAATTGGGGACGAAACTGCAATCCAAAAATTCCTTGGGTGCTAATTTGGATATTGCCCCCCCGACCTTTGATGGCATTAGCGATAATGTCACTGTTTTCTAATCCGGCGATGACGGGTGCATTGATTGAGATGTTACCACCGTTACCTATGCTCTTGGCTTCAGCAGAAATTTTGCTGTTACCGCGCATGAGCAACAATTCTTTAACATTGAGAACTAGGTTTCCTCCGTTTCCAGATTGCGTCGCGGCAGTAATTGCTCCCTGATTCTTCAAAGTAACTGAATCAGCATAGACCTCAAAATTGCCTGCATTGCCTGTGCCATCATTTTTTACCCCCACTTGTGCCCGATCCGAAATGCGTAATTGCGGCGTTATCAAAATTACCCCACCCGCATTACCGCTGGGAATGTCAGGTAGTCCATAAGCGGCGCGGGAGACTGGATCAAGGCGGAGCGCATAAGCCCCAATTCCACTAGTCAACGTACTACTTGATGCCGCGCCGCTCACCTCGATAAAGTCTGAAGCCTTGATTTTTAGGTTTCCAGCATTCCCGATTCCGGCAGTTGAAGAGGTAACATTAGCTCCATCACGTACGGTTAATCGTGAAGTTTTAATAGTCACATTACCTGCATTGCCAGTACCAATCGTTGATGAACTCACATTGCTCGGCAAAAGGTTGACATTATTGATCCCAGCAACATCAATGGAATCGGAGGCATTAATCTGAACATTGCCACTGTTGCCTTTTTGGAAGCTGGATGACGCAATGCCAGCACCATTAGTAACACTTAGTTTTTGGGTGGATAGCGTGATATTACCTGTATTTCCCGAACCATAAGAGAGCGTTAAAATCGCTGTATTTCCCCCCGGACTGGCAGGGTTAAACCCACTCATTTGAATGGACTCTAACGCATTCACTGTAATGTTACCACTTGCTGCTGGGCCTAAGGTTTGAGTCAGAATATCTCCCCCATCCTGAAACAAAAGTTGTCTTGCTGATATGACAATATCTCCACCCTTACCCAGATTGCTCGCGTTGCTGATCAATAGGCTGCTTGTGGTTCCATCCTGAGTTGTTCCGATAAGTTGGAATGTTTCAGTGGCATTGACTGTAATTCGATCCGATGACATGGCACCTAAATTATTAGTCGAAACAGTGGAACCATTTAAAAGACGAATATTTTTACCTTGTAGTTGAATCGCACTGTTGCCAAACCCAGTTGCATTTATCAGTGCTTGTTGACTTAACTGAATATCGCTCAGTCTCTGAACATTGAAATAATCAAACGCCCAACCCTGACCTGTTGGACTGAGGCTAACTTGTCCTGACTGGACACTACCGAGTTCGATGGAGCCATTCACACTTTTGAGAACGCCCCCTGCTATGTCAATCCCATTTCCCAACAAGGCAAGGGTCTTTCCGGAACTCACCTGTAAGCCTAATGGAGTTTGGGAGATATCATTAATTGAGTTCTGTACTGCGATGCCTACGGCGGGCTGCGCCAACGCGCCTGAGTTGTACCCAAACTGCAAGCCAACTGGCACACTGATTGTCAACAGGGGTGCTGCTGTTGCGTTGGTAGCACTAAACTTTACTCCATCAGCAAACTTAATGCTATTTGCAGTTGTACCAATAAACGATCCACCAATATTCAGTTGGGCATTGGGTCCAAAGACAATGCCACTAGGATTGAGCAAAAATAGGCTAACGGGGTTGTTGCTGTTGATGGTTTGAATCACGCCATCAATATGAGAAATACTACCTCCTGTAACCCGACTGAATATGGTGGATATATTAGGTGTGTTGACTAAATCAAAGATGGCTGAAGTGCCTGTGGGAACAGTAAACTGCTGGAAACTGTGAAAAAGGTTACTATTTGCAGCACTACCGTTAGTAATGGTGAAGTTATTACCACTTTGGGAGACAGTGGTATTGACAGTGCCATCTGCGGTGACTTGGGCGTTGGCAAAGCCACACCAGAGGCACATCCCGCCTGTCAGCATTACATTGATCAAACCCCAGTAAACAGAGGGTGCTTTCATCGCTAAGTTTCCTTCAATACTTATATAAATAGGGTTCCCTAAATGGCGTTTCACTTGAACACCACCAACTGAGCAATCGCCTCCCTCAAAACGGTGAATACCGCACCGAGAAGTACAGTCCATTTTCCTGAAGCGATCGCCTTTCACCGTCCATCGAGATCAGGGGAATGCCCCAATCTAGGCGGGCGAAGAAGTGATCACCCTGTTTGCACAACAGCCCCAACCCAGTACTAACAAGCGTACTCGGTGATGGATTTTCGCCCTTGATATTTCAGCCTTTGCCAAGATCAATGAAGGATGTCAGTTGCAGGGTATACTCCTGAAAAAAACGTAAAGCAGAAATTTTAGTTCTTCCCTGTGCATCTGCACCAGGTGACAGTTGAAATGGGCCAATATTATCAATACCCAACGCTGTTTGACTTGACTGGCGTGAGAACGATAGTCCTACCGCTAACTCTTGGTTTGGTTTTTGTACCAGAGGTTGTCGATAGCCCAATTCATAAGACTGGCGGCAAACTGTTCTGCTTTGAAAACTGTACTGCCAACAACGTCAATGCGATCAACCCGAAATCTGGCATTAAGGTCATTTTGCTGTAGAATCGGCTGATTTGGTAGTTTTGAGGATGGAAGCAATTGATTCTTGTCTGGTGGCTTGGGCAGCACATCCAACAGTAACGGAGTTTCAGGAATACCTCTAACCGACCTGGGGGTAATGTTTGAGGATTGGGAGTCTGGGCGTAGGCATAGCCCGTCGTAGACATCGCATCCTGATAGTTGCATAATACTGCTGCTATTACAAAGCTGAGTGTTATAAATTCAGCAAAAATCCTCAGTTTGCCTACGAAGTTGCCGACCTCTGGCTGATTTCTAACCAAGGTTTTTCTAATCATTATTTGTAATGAAAGAAATTACAGATTGAATTTTTAATACTTAAAAACTATAAATAAATACGTAACAGGTACTATATCTAACTTAAATTTTTCTTGAAAAAAACAGTAATATTACTAGACTTATCGCTAAATAAGACCAAAAAAACCATGAAATGGAATTCTGAACTTTACTCATTAACTTATGGAGCCATGTAAGAATTCAGGTATTTCAAACCTAGTCAGAGAGTGGCTTTCAAAATTGGCTTTGTCGTTTAGTCTAAATTTTATTTGCAATAAGCTGGGAAGTTCAGGTATTTTCCCAAAGTTTATTGAGAATCCGAATTTACGACTTTTTTTGCAGATTGTTATATGACAATAGCTTCAGTGATTTTTGCATGACTTGAATCCTTAGGGAGCCATCAAGTAGAAATTTCAGAGTCCGGTAGCAGTCAGCATGAAGCGATCGTCCAAATTATCAATGACCATAATAATTGGAGTTGTATTAATAAACCTCATCCATCTTGAAAACTGGAGTTTTTCTAGAAAACATATTACTGTGAATAAGTGGGTGTAGAGAATGAAACAGGAATGCTCAAAGTAG
>NZ_JBALGC010000001.1:0-106036 GCF_036916575.1 Nostoc sp. | reverse complement strand
CACTAAATAGTTACCTCTATCTTCCTTGGCGTTCTTGGCGTTCTTGGCGGTTCGTTTTTCAAGATTAAGTGCATCTTCATGGAGAATTGGTATAAGTACAAAACTTAAGCACTGAAAACCACCAAACCTATATCTGAATAAGCCTACGCCAGTTGATTCTCTGGTTCAAAAACGCTCTTGCTAGCAAGCTTTAAGAGTCTGGAAACCCTTTCAGTAGTTCCTACCCTGCGCGTTCCTACGTTGCGATCACTACGCTAACAGCAAGGCACTGCCTCCCCTGGAAAAGGGGAACTCTAAGAGCCAACTTTTTCAGGGGTTTGGGGATCTCTTGTGCATAAATCCTAAAACAGCAATCATCCCTGACACACCCATTTTTTAAGGTAGTGCACCAGTCATTTAATTGGCAGGTCTGTCCTGATAACTAACCCCTCTGAGGTTTTTCTCTGATAAACAAACAGTAACAACTTCAACCTCTGCTAATTCATCCGGTAGCTACCCATTTGCTTGAGAAAAGATTATTGGTAGATGCACCCTGATAACTCACTCCCCTGGTTGGCTAAGACCCACTAGGGGTTTTTTCTAGTTGCCGCAGCTACGCCCGTCGTAGACATCGCTATCAACCCTAATTTTGACCATTTTCTCCTGAAGATACTGGCTGCCCCTAGAAAAGATTACTGGTAGATGCACCCTGATAACTCACTCCCCTAGTAGGGTAACACCAACTGGGGTTTTTTTATTTAAAAAAATAACTGACCTTTGTACAAATTTATCCGGAGTATGGTGTTCAACCTGAGAACATTTAATTGGTAGATGCACCCTGATAACTAACTCCCCTGGTTGGCTAACACTTGCTGGGGGTTTTTTTATGCGTAGACGCGTAGCGGTGAGTGGGTCGCAGTCTTCTCTACCAGACGCTGCACGTTCGTATAGCGTTCCGTTGGCGCAGCCTCTCGCAGAGAAGGAAAGGCGGTTCCCGTCGATTGCGTTAGCGCAGCGTAAAGCCTACGGCATAGCTTCTCTACAAGACGCTAACGCGTAGCTTGCTTCCCCGCAGGGGTACGCTTAGAGCGACGATGGAGCGTCACCCCCGAACCCGGAGGGCTTGTCGTTAGACATCGCCCTAGCATTTACTGTCTACACAACTGAAGTACACGACTACTCTTGTTGCTACTGCTAGTAGACTTGAGTTCCTGTTGCCAGGATACAGCATAACCTGCTCACGCAATCCTTGAATCGCTTTCTTTTTATTCTCAGCTAAAGATCCCATTTCAAAATGATTGCTATGATATTTAATCATATTCTTAATTTTTTTTCTACATTTTAACCCCTAATTCTTTGTCTGCCAGCAATCATGCTGTCAACTTCAGACATCATAATTTCTCGTTCCCAGGTTCAGCCTGGGAATGCAGTACTGGAGGCAGAGCCTCCAAAAAATTGCCTTCCCTGCTAGAAGCAAGGAAGGAGGAAAAGATACTGGCTCAGGGTTTCAGCCTGAAGTTGACACTAATGACCAGCTATATGGTAATATTTCATGGCATTATGTTAAAAAACTTTGCCTAGAATCAAAGAGTCGCCAACCCATGAGTTTAGCTGTAATTAAGTTCTCTTCAGAAGAGTGCGGCATCTGCCACAAAATGTCTTTTTATGACAAAAAGGTGGCTGAAGAACTGGGTTTAGAATTTATCGATGTAAAAATGCAGGATACGGCTGCTTACCGCAAGTATCGCAAGATTCTATTAACTCAGTATCCCGATAAATCAGAAATGGGATGGCCTACTTACATCATCTGCAATTCTCCAGAAGGGGAATTTCAGATTGTGGGTGAGGTAAAAGGAGGTCATCCCAAAGGGGAGTTTAGAAGCCGTCTTCAAGAGGTTCTAAATTCCACAGCTAATCAGAACTAATTACCTCAAAAGATTTGACCTCTAGGACAGGGCCAATCATGGCAGTTGTCATGATATCTTCACGCACCTGTCCTTTAACTTTTGCTTTTTGTCCGGCTTTGAGTAAGTCTTTGTCAGCCCCTCTGAGGATTTCGTAAGTAACGCCCTCTTCTGTGACTAACGCCCATGCGCCTGTGCCAATATCACGGCGTTCGATTGTACCTTTAAGTGTAATGCTCATAAACAATGCTGAGTTGTAAGTGCTGTTAGCAGATAGCTATGGTTTAGCCCGTGCTGAGTAGGAGAGTAGGGAGTTAGGAGTTATTAAGAATTCTTCCCCCATGCACCATGCCCAATTCCCCATTTATGCTGTTTTTTCTTCGTTTTTCAATGCTAAACGAGCTAGTCCATAACAGATTAGGGCATTGGCGATCAGGAAGAGGCGTGCTAAGTGACCACTTCCCAAGCCCCAAACTGCCGGATCGAGAAATGCACTTATCGTCAAGCACGCTGCTACACCTAAAGTTGAACCAATGGCAAACCATTTCCAACTAGGATGTCCCAGCAGCAATGCCATTAACACAATGGGAATCAGTACGCTAGCAAACAGGGGATTAAAAGCATCAGTTCCCTGGAGGGTATTGCCTAGTTCGGGAATTGAACTGCCTAAAACCCGGAAAGGCCATTGGGGAAGATCAAAAATATAGATTCCCTTGAGGAAGAATAACCCAGAACTGCCGGCAATTAAGCCACTAGATAAAGACCAACTCCAAGTGAAGGGGAAGTAAACCCGTAAAAACCAAGCCAGCAGATAGGAACCAACTACCATTAAAATCTTGGGTAAGAGTGCGATCGCACCACCATCAATCCAAAAGCCGGGGTTAAGATAGCCGTTATCCCGTAACCACCGGAAGAAATCTGTAAAACTGATTTGTCCGGCAAAGGCTAGTTTTACTGCTGCTTCGGCATTGAGTTGTCCAGCACCATAATAGTTCAAACCATCATCCTGGATAACTCGTGCCGACTGCTTAAGGACTTTTAACACTTCATCTGGTTCTTTGATGCCAGCAGCTTTGATTAATGCCGCAACACCAGCAACGTGCGGAGAAGCCATGCTTGTACCCTGGAAGCCCAGAAATACCCCTTCGCCCTTTTCGTCAATAGTTTCTTGGAGAATCTTACCAGCTTCACTACCACCAGGAGCAGAGATATCTACCCCAGCACCAAAGTTAGAATAGGGTGCTTTTTCGCCATCTGGGCCAATTGCCGAAACGCCGATTACATAGGGATAGCGGGCTGGATAGCTTGCCCCATTGGCGTTTTCATTTCCGGCTGCGGCAATAATAACTACACCTTTTCTATGGGCATACTCGATCGCTTCTTTCATCAACTTGCTTTCACCGCCACCGCCCAAGCTCATATTAATCACATCTGCGCCTTTATCAGCAGCAAATTTAATCGCTTCGGCAATATCGGCAACAGTACCGCCACCATATGAACTGAGTACTTTCAGCGGCATCAAACTGGCTTCGTAGGCAATTCCAGCTACGCCATATTTGTTATTTGTGGCTTGGGCAATAGTTCCGGCAACATGGGTACCGTGACCATTATCGTCTTTGGCTTCTTCTCGGTCGTTAACAAAATCATAGCCTTTGACGAATTTTGTCTCATACAAGTCCCGCACCTTGGTAATCCCGGTGTCAATCACTGCAACTGTAATGCCACTGCCTTTGGTTTGACTCCATGCGCCTTCAATGCCGATTTTGTGCAAGTTCCACTGCTTGCTGTAATATTGGTCATTGGGACCAGTTAATGAGGGGTTTGCTTCATCTTCTTGGGGTCTCAAAAATTCTGCCAGCCAAGCTGCTTGACCGGGTTGTGGGATCTTCCTGTAGATGTAATTTGGTTCAATGAATTCTGTAGTTTGGGCAAACTGAGATTTTTTCAGTTCTTGGAGTCGCTGGCGATCGCCTTTGACAATATACACATTATCTTTTTTGGAAAACTTGTTGTCTAATTGGGGTGTAACGTTGTATTGTTTGGCGATCGCTTGCAAATTCTGTTCCACCACAAGTGATGGAATATCTTCCCGAAAATCAAGCAAAATCGTTTCAAACTCTCCTTTAGCTGCCAATCCCTGGAAATTCAGGAAACCAAATATGGCAGATCCCAGCCCAATGACAAACAAGCACAATAATATAAGTTTTCTCATATTAACTCATCACCGCTTTTTGTCAGTTTGCTCACTACCATAACTTATCTCCATCCTTTATTGGGGGATTTGGCACTTTTAGTTACAAGTTTCACTCAGGACTCAGGATTTTTTAAACGATGGAACGTGGTCTTTTGTGGTTGCCCCTATTAGTAATGTTTTTCTGGTTGGCTTGGCAAGGCTCGAAGGAGTATCAAAAAGTTGAAGCTTATCGCACCTGGGCAGAGCAATTTGAACGGGCTAAGTACGATATTTATTCAGTATTAGGTCAAAAAGGCAACAATCTAACTTGGGGAAAACCCACGCCTAAAGGGCTAATTCAACTCGAAACATTCTCTTTGCTTGATGTTAAGCAAATATATCTTTTGGTAGATGACAAGCAAGTAGATTTAGAAGATATTCCGGATAAAGGTGGTTCTATAGAGTTAGAATTTCTATTTTCCGAATCTACTAGTTCAGTGCGGGTTCCGTTTACAGAAATCCCTTTGGCAGCAGAATGGGGTAAGTTTTTGCTCTCTGTATTACAAGACTTGCGAACAAAACAAAATCAGTAGTTATTTGGGAGCTCCAAAAAATAAATTATCTTTCTCTATGCACTTAACGCGACTTCCTCCTCCTTGTTCCTTGGCGATAGGATGTTTTTTTATTTGGAAGTTCTTTTAACCAACTGTGTAGGGGCACGGCACTCTGACTGTCTTAATTGTTATATCGCTTATTCCAAAGGAGCTTTCTTCAGCAGAGGGAGTAAAGGAGCTTTCTTGAGAAAGAATTATTGTTCAATAACTTTTTTCTTCCCTTGCCTCAAAAGCAATATCCTTCATTCTTGAAAATATTAATTAGACAGTCATGGGGCACGGCATTGGAAATCTTTACTTTTGGTTCATCAGTTAATTTGAGCTACACTGTGACTCAAGCATGTATTGCCTTGATAAGTTATGAAGCGATTTAAAAGTGACTTAAAGGGAAATGAGCGTTTCTAGTGGAGCGATCATCAATGAAGAACCTGTATGGTTTGGAGTACCATGTGTGCGATCATGGGTGTTAGCAGTTTGAATGGCTGTCCCTGTCGTCATATCTGCGATCTCCAGAAGCAAATCCGTTTCTCCAAGCCGGACAATAACAGATGAGGCCAATTTTGCTACTATCAGTCCGGTGAAACAAGTTGCTTGCGTAAATTTTTTTGTAGGCATTGGTTTCTAACTCACATCCGATGCCATCAGTCCTCTTTGAAGTTTTCTGCTATTAGCTGAAGAATAAATTCCCCGGAAATTGTTAGGACGGGACTGGTTGGCGAATTCTTAAAATTCCAAGTTTTTATCTGGAAGTTTCAAGTTCTAAGCCTGAAGTTTCGAGTTCTCTGATCGAATGAATAGAAGTTGCGGTCACCTTGATAGGGATTAAAGTGTAGAGAAACCCGATAAAATAAATTTAGTTGCTCAATACCAAATCTTTTCTCTAGTTATTCCCCTATACACCTATACTTGCTGTGACGAGGCTTGGTCATCGGAAAACACAATCAAATAGTTATAAAAGTCGTAGAAGCCTGAGCCAAGAGCGTTGACGCACTAACCCCATCCAACTTCGCCAACACTTGATTATCAGAACTATCCACAATCAAGGCTTGACTTCCTTGGTTGTATATCGACAATTGACCAAACCGGAGACCACCTGATAACGCAAGCTTGTCCTTACCCATTTCAAAGTCAGTAATAGAGTCTGTACCCTCACCAGAAGCTAATACAAAGGTGTCAACACCATAGTTTCCGGTAAGCACATCGTTGCCTTTACCACCGTAAAGCCAGTCGTTGCCTTCACCCCCGTAGAGTTGGTCATTGCCAAGACCGCCGAACAGGGTATCGTTACCGTTATTACCCCAAAGCTGGTCATTGCCATTATTGCCGTAAAGTCGGTCATTACCATCTTGTCCGTAAAGCCGATCATCCGGGTCGCCTCCGGAAAGTTGGTCATTTCCTGAAGTACCGACGATGGCAGGAGCGGGTCTAATTGTGCCCTTAATAGCAAAGTCAAAGGAGCTTTCGTTACTATCGTTGTTGTCTAAAATGAGGCTACCACCATAGTCGCCAGGTGTAATGGTATCGAGTGCCACCGATATGGTGGTGGAATCATTAGCAGCCACGCTCTTCGGAAGAGTTCCGACCAAACTAAATCCGTCGGGAAGTTTGAGATTATTCAAGTTAAGTGCGGCTGTACCGGTGTTCTTAATAGTAAAGGTTTTAGTCAGAGTGTTACCAGCACTGGTGTTGCCAAAGCTAATGGCGGTGGTGGTGCCATCTGCAATGTTATATGTGCCATTGAGAACCTGGATTTCTGGAGCCGGAGCGGGTTTAACTGTGCCACTAATCGCAAAGTTAAAGGGGCTTTCGTTACTATCGTTGTTATTTAAACTGAAGCTACCACTATAAGTGCCGGCTGTAGTGGTATAGAGTGCCACCGATATGGTGGTGGAAGCATTAACAGCCACGCTCGTCGGAAGAGTTCCGACCAAACTAAATCCGTCGGGAAGTTTGAGATTACTTAGGTTGAGTGTGGCTAGACCGGTGTTCTTAATAGTAAAAGTTTTGGTCAGGGTGTTACCAACAGTGGTGTCGCCAAAGTTAATCGGGGTAGTGCTGTCATCTGCAATGTCAACTGTACCATCAAGAACTTGAATTTCTGGAGTAGGGATGAGGCTGCGGGACGCTTCGTATGCACCAATATCAATCACTGCGGTGCCATTACCATCACCATCCTGGGGAATATTCTTAGTAATGCTATTGAAGGCATCGGAACCAGTATCGATCGCAGGACTTCCAAGTTTGAGCCTAAAGTCATTATTTGCGGCATTAACAAACAAGGGATCTTTACCCAAAATAAAATTAGTTCCTGTTTTGCTGTACTGATCAGTGTTATAAATCAAATTATGATCAGCTTTGGTTTCTTTTGACGAAGAAGTCACAACATATGAAGCACCATCTTCTTTGGCGTACATGATGTTATTAAACACTTGTGTGTTAGTTGCTTTATTGATAAAAATCTCACCAGTACCTTGTAAATCAGGGTGTTGTGAATTTTGATAAGTTGTGTTGTTGACCACATCGACATTAGCACTGTTAAATACCTGGATACCCGCTCCACCATTCTTGTAGGATATGTTATTAGTAATTAATGTTTTCCCAGTATAAGCCTCTCCATCTAAACCTGGAACATTTCCGTTATCAATCATAATGCCATGTCCTTCGGTGACTGCTCCCGCTCCAACCCAAGGAATGTAATTGTAATTGTTGTACGTAATGTTTCCTCGAATAATATTTTTATAAATGCTCGTATTGTTATCTGAATTATAGTTTTTAAGTAACGAAATTCCTTGCGTCCCATACAAGGAATACCACCCACATTCAGATACGATGTTGTTCTCAACAGTGGTATAATCTGCTTCTACTGCTGCGATTCCTCCGCCGGAGAACTTGGAGATATTATTACCTCGAAAAACAAGGTGAGTGGAATGCTCACCCGAAGAGTCAGTTGTTGCGTAAATGCCGTTTCCATTTGTCAGTACACAGTCTGGGTTATCCTTCTGGGATTGTGCATACGCTAGAGTAACTTGATCGTTAGCTCCAATAAGTGTCAGACCTTCGATGACGATGTAGGAAGAGCCTGTGATACTGATAGCATTGAAATTGGCCGATTTGAGTACGGGATTGTGACCAGGATAGGCAGTGAATGTGATTGGTGCCGCCTCTGTGCCGTGTTTTTGATCGATACTAAGGATTGATTTGGTAGGGTATTGTTTCTCCTCATAAGTACCATTCATGACGTAGACGGTATCACCTGCCTGCACCAAGTTGGCAGCTGCTTGAAGGGTGCGAAATGCTTGATCCTCTTTCAAGCCATTATTTTTATCATTACCTGTTCCAGAAACGTAGTATGTTTTGCCAGCCATAGGTTTACTCCGAATGTGTGTAAGGGGAATTGGTAGTACACTCTCAGCAACTTTCCTCAGTTGCTAAGTAGTTATTTAAATGGGTCATCTGTCTGGACTTTTCAGCACAGTCACAGCTGTCCGATCGCGACTTGAAATCGCATCGGTTGTAAAAACGCTGTTGTCAAACTGAAAATTTTTTCTCCTGCCAACCGTTGATAGGGCAGGTGTAACTGAGTCTGGGAAATTCATGTATTAAAACTAACCTTAAAAAAGGAGATTTAAATCGGTGAATACCCTGATTAAGGTAGTTTTTTTTACAAAAAAATCTAAGAAAATATGCAACTGTCGTGGTAGAGTCCTGTTAATTGCCAGAGTGATATGGGAATGGAGAGCGCTTTGTGCAAGGATTTAATGAAGTTTCTCTAAAAATTTTTAAAGAAGCCATGCCTTGTGATGCGTCGGCTACGCATAGCTTGCTTCCCGTTCGCAAAGCATCCGTAGGGAAGGGTACAGCGGGCTATTCGGTGTCGCCAAGTAACGACCATCTCGCCAGTAAAAAGGTTGCCGTAAATCTTTGTTGTTGCGATCAGGCACGAGGAAAGAGGGTTTTAGCCTAGTTGATCAATCTTTGAGATAGTTTGGTTTGATGAGGCCAACTTACTTAATCTTCATATATGAACACTGAAATAAACTCCAGAACACCCGTTGCTTTAACCATTGCTGGTTCAGATAGTGGTGGCGGTGCAGGAATTCAAGCTGATTTACGCACCTTTGCTTTTCACTGTGTCCACGGTACTAGCGCTATAACCTGCGTCACGGCACAAAATACTCTAGAGGTGAGGAGGGTTGATGCTATGCCAAGAGAGGCTGTTGTGGCGCAAATTCAGGCAGTAGTTGAGGATATTGGTGTACAAGCTGCCAAAACCGGAATGTTGCTCAATCAGGAAATTATTTTAGCTGTTGCCCAACAGGTGGAAGCTTTACAAATCGATAATCTAGTAGTTGATCCAGTAATGGTGTCACGTACTGGGGCACAATTGATTGATGATGATGCTGTGAAGACTCTTTGCCATGCCCTGATTCCCAAGGCGGTTATCATCACGCCCAATCGCTATGAAGCCCAGATTTTGAGCGGTTTACAAATCAATTCCTTGGAAGATATGCAAGCTGCTGCTGAAATTATTCACAAGACTTTACGGACAAAGGCTGTTTTAGTCAAGGGCGGAGGTATGCACACAGATATGCGTGGCGTTGATATCTGGTTTGATGGGAACAAGTTGGAAGTTTTGACTTGCCAGCAAGTAGAGACAAAAAATACCCACGGTACTGGTTGTACACTATCGGCTGCGATCGCTGCTAATCTGGCTAAGGGAAAAGATTTGTGGCAGGCAGTACAACAGGCAAAAGAGTATGTGACTACTGCACTCACTTACGCCCTAGATATTGGCGAAGGGCAAGGTCCTGTAGGACATTTCTTCTCATTGTTACCAAATTAGGACTTACGCACAAGAGATCCCCAACCCGCGAAATTGGGGGCTTTTGAGTTTCTCCCCAATTTATCGGAGAGCCAACACGGTCTTCTCCCTTGGCGTTAGCCTCTCCCTTTGGGAGAAGGGGAGACGCCCGCCGTAGGATGCCCGTAGGGCTGTAGGGCGATAGCGTAGCGTTAGCGAGTCCGCGAGCATCTGGGGTCTCCTCAAGTAGAGCGACTGGCGTGGGTTAGGGGGGAGTGCGCTTCGCGCACGCTACGCGAACGAGGTTTCAAGTTGTTAGTGCGTAAGTCCTGCAAATTAACCTCGTGGTCAGTTATCAAGGGGACTGGGGAAGAAATCTGCCCACTAGAGGCGGTGTTTTAACCTTCTTTAAGATTGAAGAAATCCGCCCACCAGAAGCAGGGTTTTAACCTAATTCCCAATCCCTAATCCCCAATCCCTAATCCTTAATCAGAAATCTTTGCCCTTTCGGCATTTTTCTATTATTCTTGGGCATAGTTTCAGGGCTGACTATCTCTGTTAGCATCTCTGTACAATCTAATTACCTTGATTTTTAATACCAAGCCCCCGATGCGAACAACCATAGGTTCTGTTCACAGGAATTCGCCAACACCGACTACTCAAGCCTACCCTCCCTCTGTACCACTATCTGTATATAGGGAATTGTCAACAGAGTTGCAAGCAGTACAGGCAAGGCTAAATGCACTCACCACCCAAAATCAGCAATTAGCACAAGAAAATCAATTACTACGTCAAGAAATTACCAAAGTCGTTAAGTCTTTTTCTCACTTGCAAAAGTTTGTGGATTCCCATGCTACACCTAGTTATCACCAAGCTACCCAAGCTTCTGGCGATGTTAAAAGTGCCGCCAAACAGTCAGTAACTCAAGCGCGTCCACCTCAGCAGGTTTCTCGTTCGCGTCCACCTGTTGTGCCCAAAGCGCCCCCCGAAAAAAGCCGCCGCCAAGACTTTTCTACACCTGTAATGGAAATGAATTTCCCGATACCAGAACCAGTTTTTATAGAAGAGCAACAAGTAAGTTATTATTCGACTACTGAGCCAGATGCCAAGGAAGTCAGTGGTTGGTGGTTAATTATCACTATCTTGTTAATCATGCTTACTGCCTTTAGTGCTGGATATTTCGTTGTCCGTCCTTTGTTTGAACATCAGAAACGTTAGTTGAGACTCTCACATTCAGCAGCAGGCTTTCGGGCTACTGAGCAATTTGTCTGCAATCACTCTCTAAATATCCGAACAAATCCGCTAAACGGCGGAGTTGATCTATTTTTAGGTTATAAAAGCTACATAAAATGCTAAATTTACAGCAACTTCTCTATGTTAGAACCTTAAAGACTATCCAATTAATAAATCCTTGCCACTTCTCATGTCCCGAACCCTCAGGCAAAGCATCTACATTTTAAAAAGTGGTAATTATTACATATGTTTTAGGAAAAGCACTGCTAGTTACAGCTTCAGACAGCGGATCTGGTTAGATATATAAACGAAGCTAGTAAAAGTCAGGAGTCAAGAAGATGAAAAAAGTAGAAGCTATTATCCGCCCATTTAAACTAGATGAGGTGAAAATTGCCTTAGTTAACGCTGGTATTGTCGGCATGACTGTTTCTGAAGTCCGGGGGTTCGGACGCCAGAAAGGTCAAACTGAACGGTATCGCGGTTCTGAGTATACTGTTGAGTTTCTGCAAAAACTGAAAGTGGAAATCGTGGTTGACGACAATCAGGTTGATATGGTGGTGGACAAAATTATTGCTGCTGCCCGCACTGGTGAAATCGGCGATGGTAAAATTTTCATCTCGCCTGTTGAGCAAGTGATTCGGATTCGTACCGGGGAAAAGAACACAGAAGCAGTTTGAGTGCTGATAAGCTTCTGAACTATATGCCTATATATGACTTAATAAGTCACATATAGGCATATTCCCATGTCCTACTGGCTACAAGCTACGACAAAAACTTATGAAAGGCTCGCATTAGAATGCGAAGCGATTACTCAAGGACTTATGATTCTGGAGTTATATTGCTATCGTTCCCTTTTAGCATCTACTAAGAATCTCGTTTATGTAGATTACTTAACTATAGCTCCTTGGAATCGGCGCTCTATAGAAAATCCACCAATGTATAAAGGTGTTGGAAGTAGTTTACTAAAGTTCGCTATAGAACATAGCTTTGATTTAGATTACAAAGGTAGGATTGGTTTACACTCCTTACCTGGCGCAGAAAATTTTTACGCAAAATTTGGAATGGTTGATTTGGGATATGATTCCAATAAACAAGGACTAAGATACTTTGAGATTTCATCAGACTAAGCTGAGAAAATACTCAGCCAATCTAGTTAGCTGGTTAACTTGGTTGTGGATAGTCAGGAAGGGATAGGGCAATGCAGTATTTATCTAGTAATTCTTGGTTACAGTGGGCGGTTCAACTTGAAGATGAAGTAGATTGTGATGTGGCTGCGGGGCTAGATTTAGGTCAAAATTTAGCTAAATATTTGGCTAAAACTCAAGCTCATATTAGTTATGAAAAATTAATAGCAATTTTGCAGGAAGAGTTGGGTAACATATTATCGCAGGAAGAAATTGAAGAAATCGTGCAAAAAACCGAAAATGATATTTTGGATTGTCTTCAACAAAAATTCCAACATTCCAATGTAGCGTAAGGATTTGTTTATGTCATCTGAGCCAAACTCAGAAGCTAATAATGTAACTCCGTTAAGCCAAGCACGCCTCAATCGTAAGGGTATTAGCCCTATGATTGAGGTGTCAGAGAATAGGCTCAGAGATATATTATCTTCAGTTGTTAGTGATTAATTAACGCAAAAGCTGACTCGATTGGAGAACAGTATTAACAGAGTGGTAAGCCAGTTTGAGGCTGTACGAAATGGAAGCTCTGAAGATGCTGCTTTAAGAGTCACAACTAATCTCGATAATACAAATATTGCTTTGAGTGCGATTAGCCTTCCTAAAGAAGAACATTATCCCTATACATGTACTCATCTAGCCGAAGTTTTAAATATACGGAACCATGATGTTCTTCAGAGAATAAAAATCTTAAATTTACGTAACAATCCAATTTACTATATCTGTATTCCTGCTGGAAAAACCAGCTACATAAATAAATGGTCTGAAGCGACTCTTCAAAAACTTAAGGAGATAATTGCTTAACCGCACAATAAAGGTAAACAGCATTTATACTTCAAAAACTTGTGGAAAATCACTTTTAGCTTTGATACCACAAGCCTTTGTTATATTTTCCTTAATTGCTATATTTTAGTCTGACTATTCAGTAACGCCAAAACTACTAATTTTCAGATAGCTTTTCATTTCTTAAATCAGTTTTTTATCCTAACTCAGGACTGAGGACTAGACAATGTGTCTAGTTGGGGAAGTAAAGCAGCAAAAGCCTTGCCTCGATGGCTAATTGACCCTTTCAATTCCTGTGTCATCTCAGCAAAGGTTAATTGCAACTCTTGCACATAAAAAATTGGATCGTAGCCGAAACCACTATCACCACGAGGTGCGTAGAGAATTTCGCCGCGACAAATACCTTCAGATTGTAATACGATCGCACCATCAGGACGAGCGATCGCTACTGCACAAACAAATTGAGCTTGCCGATTTACCTCGTTGCCTAATTCCGTCAATACCCTAGCAATGCGTTCTGAGTCAGTTTTGGCGTAACGTGCAGAATACACCCCTGGTGCGCCATTTAGGGCATCTACTTCCAAGCCCGAATCATCAGCAATTGCCCAGTTTCCTGTGGTTTTAGCAATTTGTGACGCTTTCAAACAAGCGTTGGCGGCAAAGGTTTCGCCTGTCTCTTCAATTTCCAATTCTTCAGGTTTGAGGGTTAATTCCCAACCAGAATTTGTCAGGTAAGCTTGCATTTCCCGCAACTTACCTGGATTTCCTGTGGCTACTACAAGTAATTTGGTCATTAGTCATTGGTCATTGGTCATTGGTTATTTGTTATTGGTCATTAGTCATTTACCAAGGACAAAGGATAAAAGACAAATGACTAATGATTAATTTTACTCTGCCCACTGTTTCGCCCAAGCAAGAGTTTGATGCACTTGTTCAATTGTCGGGGCTTCGCAGTACAGACGTAAAACTGGTTCAGTCCCGCTAAAGCGAATCATTAACCAGCTTTTATCAGCGAGGCGATATTTGTAGCCGTCAATTGTCTGACAATCAATTACTGCTAACCCGGCAATTTCTGTTAAGGGTTGGGTTTGTAGTTGTTGCAAAAGACGCGATCGCACTTCCATACTTGCTAAGGGTAAATCAATGCGATCATATGCTGAACTAAACCCTGCTTGTTTCTGCAAGTAGCGATAATATTCACTTAAATCCAAACCAGATTCTACGATCGCTTCTAGAACGTACAATGCTGACAGCAGTGCATCGCGTTCGGGAATATGGCTGCCATAGCCAATTCCTCCCGACTCTTCACCACCCAGCAACACCTTTGCTGCTAACATTCTGTCAGCGATGTATTTATAACCAACTGCTGTCTCAAATACTGACAGGTTATGTAGTGCTGCTACAAGGGGCATCAAGTCAGAACCACTAACAGTTTTGACTATTTCACCAGTAAAGCCGCGTCGCAGGGTTAAGTGGTCGATTAATATCGGGATTAATACTTGGGAACTTAGGAAGTTGGCTTCTCCATCCACCGCTGCAATGCGATCGCAGTCTCCATCAAATACCAACCCTACAATTAAACCTGATTTATCAGTTTCTCGGTGAGCTTTGATGACTTCAAATAGCTGCGAAAGGTATTTAGGCAAAGGTTCCGGTGCGCCGCCACCAAATAGGGGATCACGTTCGCTATTGATTTCTTTGACCTGATTGCCTAATAGCTTCGCCAATCCGCCAGCAGCAGCGCCATGCATGACATCAGCAAATAAGGTCAATTTGCCAGAGGCGATCGCTTCTCGAATTTTGGCGATATCAACTTTACCTTCTAGGGCTTGGGTATAACTGGGCCAGGGATCGAATTTCTCTTGCTTGCCTGGGGTAGCTGCGGGTGGTACTCCTTCGAGCAACAGTGCTTCTATCTCCTTTGTGACTTCTGGCGACACCGAACCACCAAAATATCCCTTGACTTTTAAACCTAAATATGCTCCCGGATTATGACTGGCTGTAATTACTAGTGCTCCTAAGGCATTGAGTTGTTTTGCTGCCCAACTAAAAGCTGGGGTTGGAGCGTAGGTTTCACTGAGTAAAACATCAAATCCGACAGCGGTGACAGCATCGGCGACAGCACGAGCAAAATCTTCCGCCATGAATCGGCGATCATAACCGACAATTATTGTCCGGCTACCCACTGTAGAAAAATATGTATCATATAATACTTTTGCGGCGACTGGCGCGACCAGGGCTAGGCGTTCAAAGGTGAACTCATCTCCAATTACGCCCCGCCAGCCGTCTGTACCAAACTTGATTGAGTTAGCTACAACTGGCATCTAGGTATCCTAACTGTCTACTTGAGGATTCTAGCATTTATACAGTGTAGAAAGTAAAAAAAGAATATAGTATTAACATCTAAGCTATTATACTTTTAAATTGCACGATCCCTATTAAATTGCGTGCGTGCTTGTTCATACACAGACAAGTAAGAACGTGTAATTAGTTCTAAATTAAATTTTTGTTCGGCTTTC
The DNA here is from genome assembly GCF_036916575.1 of Nostoc sp. GTDB lineage: Bacteria > Cyanobacteriota > Cyanobacteriia > Cyanobacteriales > Nostocaceae > Nostoc. Next base: position 90,852 of record NZ_JBALGC010000001.1, on the reverse strand, counting down.
TCACGAGCGCTCGAGCAGAGTTTTTTATGCCGTTGTTTGTTCTCAATCACCCAAATAATTCCATTCGCTAAGTCCTGATCACTAAAACACTTAGCTCGATAGCCATTCTTTTGGTGATCGACAATATCTTTTAAACCTGTCGAATCAAAAGAAACTACAGGTGTACCACAAGCTAGAGATTCAGAAGCCGTTTGTCCAAAAGCTTCTTCAATTGATGGCACAATCATCACATCTGCTGCACAATAGAGAAGTACTAGTTTCTTCTCATCAAAGATTTTGCCTTGGTAATATACTTTAAAACCAAGATCGACTGGATTTTCCGGTTGAGATGCACCAAAAACAATGAGTTCTATCTTGTCTTTCCACTCACTAGAGCTTAACTTTTGCAATGCTGCTTGCAGTAGATGGAATCCCTTTCTTTTGTTACCAGTTGCGTTGAGCGCTCCGAATAAAAGCAGTTGCTTATTTTGCGGTAGGTTAAGTAAGTTTCTTGCTGTTTGACGCTCAATTGGTTTATATATACCAATATCTAACCCGTTGGGAATAACTTTGATCTGACTATTTTGAAATAGTGAACTTGACTGAGCACATTCAGCAAGCCACTTGCTAGGGGTGACAATCGTCAGTTTGAGATTTTGCCATGCTTTAGCTTTGCGCTTCCAAACCCAACTCGATAAATCAAAAGCTTGGTTACTACCGAGTAGAGGACAATTTCCACAAGATTTTGTATAGCGATCGCACCCTTTGCTATAGCAGCATCCCCCAGTGAATGACCACAAATCATGGAATGTCCAAACAATAGGCTTATTAAATCTTGCCAGAGCTTCAATTGGCACAAATCCGTCACATATCCAATGGAGATTAATAATATCTGGATTAAGAGTAGCAATCTGCGAGGTAAGATTATTGGGGAGCCACTGTAAGCGCATATATATAGGATTGCGTTTGCTATGACCATAAAGTTTTAGCGGTAAAGCATCCAAAGAAGGACGAACTTTCGATATTATTTGACCTAATTTTTTGGGGTAAGCGATTACAGTTGGATCGTCAATTTTCTTATCTTGGACTAACATCTGGGAATTAATTCCTAACTTAAGTAGTCCCTGATGTAATCTATAAGCTGCACGTGCATCTCCTGCTCCTTCTTCTGCTTTTGGATCGCAAGTATTTATCAACAGAGGTAAAACCATTTTTATATTACCTACTAGATACAGCAGATTGCAAAGAAGTGAAGTACACAGCATTGTAAGGACACAATAATGTTCATTGGTGTCAACTTAAGCTAAAAATAGCTTCATTGTTGGCTTCATCACCCGCCAGGGAATTAATTTCCAAGCTAATAGCTCAAGTTAACTGAAGTAGACTCAAGATTGCTGGAGATATTTAGTCATCTTTGAGATGACTTTTGCTATTAGCTTGGAACTGAAGTTCCTTGTAAAACAGCAGTCTTACGTTAAGTTGACACCAATGAACAATGTTATGCCCTTACCCGTGTACTTCATTTACCTAAAAAACGCTGTATCTCCAAAAAATGCTAAGTCTACTCAGGAACTGAATTTCAACAGGCGATCGCCAATCATCTACTCAGCCATTTTCAACTTAATAATCATGACTTAATACAGTTACTGTTGATAATAGTTTTTAAAGGTACGGGGTTTTTCTTCCCTGAGTAATATTTTTTCTGTTTTTTATACTCCTTAAGTCACTCTCTAGCCTGTTCTGAGCTATGTACTATTTTTTAAAAAATATGAATAAACATTAATAATCCTTAATAGTTAATACTATTAAGGATTGTTAACATGAGCATTTTTTGCTCATAAACCTGATTTTTCCTTAAAAATCATCAAGAAACTGACTAAGGCGACTGATTACGGGGTCAACCTCTTGAGGAGGGGTAGCAACAGTATAAGAAGTATTATTTACTACTTCTAATTGAGTTGGAGACTGAATGAATGATCGATCATTGACTATGAGCGCCAATTGTGCAACTTGTTGAGAAAGTTGCAGGAGATGATGTTCCATCGCCTCCAAACGATTAGATCCCTTGGCAAAAAAACGTTCCTCAAGTCCAGCCACTTGACGTTGCAGTTCACCAATTTGTTGTTCAATCGGTGTTGTTGCTGCTGTTTGTGGAGCAGGTTGTACAGCCGGTACACATAAAGATTGCCACAAGGCTTCTTTACAGAGGTCGCTGAAAGTCTTGTCTGGTTGTTTTTCCAAATAACTTTCTACTTGCGCTAACAAGCTTTCATCAGCAAGCTCTGGGTTGAACGTGACGGATTTAACTACCTTTTTTGACCATTGGAACATCAGCTTTATGCCCTAGCAGCGCGATTGGAGGATAATTGTGCCTCTCCATAAATATACTGCCCCAAAGCATTCGCCTGTCGGGAAGGTGCTGCTAAATGAGCATTAATCTTTGCTTCTTTGAGCAGACGTTGAACGTCGTCCCAGAAGAACTCACCACCCCCTCCAGTCAGAATCACATCGGTGACGCGTTCTGGCAACCAGGCTAGCACACGGCTACAGATTTCGCGCGAAAACATCTCTGTGAGGTTAGGAAGAAAATCGTCTAGGTTGGTGGGCTTGCTAGCGCCTTTAGGACGGTAATAGCGTTCACCTCTGGGTTTGTTCACAGCAGAAATCAGCGCTAGAGATTGACTATCTGCTCCCTCGATTTCGGCGGACACCAATTCATAAAACTTATTCATACCGAAGTCTTCGCTCTTAGAAGCACCTCTGGCAAAACGGAAGTTATCTACCATCAAAAGATCGACGGTTTGATGTCCAATATCGACGATCGCCACCGATATTTTTGTAAAATCGGGACTGCCAGGGCTTTTTTTCGGTTGAGCTTCAGACCACAGCAGACTGCCATAACCCTCTGGCATTACCCAGACTTTACTGACGTTCAGCGACACAGATTCGCCTCGGAAGTTCAACACATGAGGGCCACCTACTTGGCTAATCAACTGTGCTTTTTCCTTTTCAAATTGCTCTAAGGAAAGAAAAGGCAGACCCAGTACGACTGAGATATCATTTTTGAGTTTGAAGTAGCCAGCACTTGCTAACACTTTTACCAGTGCAGCCTCTACCTTAGATTGGCCGACTCCTAGATTCGCCCCAAAATCTGCTGCCAGTTGACCAACAGCATATCCATTGCCTTGATACTCTAACCACAAATCCATTAAGGGGTCAGTAGCCCTGGCTTCAAAAACACCGCCACGTACTTGTTCTATTGACATCTGCTTGACGTTGGCAGGTACGAACACTACATTACCGGGTTCGCGACTTACACAAGTTTTTGTGGAAGTTCTGCCTAAATCAACACTGAGAATAGTTTTTCCCGGAGGGTTGTTTGTGTTTGGGATGGGATTATTAACAGCATTTATGGGAGTGGATGCCGACACTCTATTCATGGGTATAGCAGCGGCATTGATTGGGGTAGCGGCAGAAGGTTGGTCTGTCATGAAAGCTCCTAGTTCAAACTTAACTGTAAAAAGTTGTCATGCTCATCTTACAAAAATGCGAGCAACCAGAAATTCTAGGTTGCGTCAAGTGTAGCTAGAAATACGCCAAAAATTAATTCCGGTGATACCTCCGATGGGCTTTGCCAACGCACATCTAGTATTATTTGGCATAGTGTAGGCGAATTTTAGCCAGATGTAACCCCTGCTTTCACTGCTTTCAAACCAAAAGCGTCCGTGTTTCATCTTCTAGTACGTCTGAACTGGCGCTTGAATATCCAGAAAACAAATACCAAAACCAGACCGCCAAGTACGATTTTGGATATAGGAGCGAGGTACTTATCCACAAGTTCATACTGACTACCCAACGCGTATCCTGAGTATGTTAGCAAACCCACCCAAGCAGCGCTACCTAAGGTTGTGTAAAACAAAAATGATTGCAAGGGCATATTGCTCATACCTGCGGGAACAGAAATCAAGGTGCGGATTCCCGGTACAAGGCGACCAATTAACACTGCTTTTCTACCTTGTCGGTCAAACCACTCTTCGGCCTTGTTAATATCTTTACTAGATATAGCCAGCCATTTGCCATACTTGTCAGCCCAAGCTTTCAAACGGGTTTCGCCTAAAAGCTTACCCGGATAATACCAAATAAGTGCACCCAATACAGAACCCAAAAGTCCTGCGAAAAACACACCAATGATATTCAGCTTTGCCCCTCCTGGTTGATATGGACTTGCTGTAAATCCAGCCACTGGCATGATCAATTCTGAAGGAATGGGGGGAAAAAGGTTCTCTAGGAACATTAGTAGGGCGATTCCCCAATAGCCAAAATAGTTGATAGTATTAGTTATCCATTCAAGCATTGAGTCAATTCCTGAAATTGCTGCACTAGTCTTGTTACTAAATTCAGCCTTAGCTTTTTTAGAAGGTAATTATCCCCGCTTGCTAGAGTCAAGGTAACTTGGCTGTACTAAAAGTTGGCATCGCAATTGAGAAACAGAGTAAGACAAGTGAAAACTAGGGGTCTGTTTGATTAATTTTGAGGGTTATAAAAGTTTGTAGTGAGTTGGCGCGGTCTTTTCCCTACAGCCCTTCTCTACGAGACGCTCCGCGAACGGGTATCCTACGGGGAGCGCTACCTCTCTTTTGGGGACAAGGGGAGACAATGCCGCGCATAGCGTAGCGTAAAGCCTTCTCTACCTTGGGCTGCGCCCTAAGCGTAGCTATGCCGCAGGCTTTACGGCATAGCTTTTTTTCTTAGGCTGCGCCAACGCTTAGAGCGAGTATTCGAGCGTCTAGGGGTTTCCACGCTACTTCCTTCAAGCCTTTTAACCCGGACAACGGAGTGGCTCCCCATGAACGACTAACTGTTTTCTCTACCAGACACTCCGCGAACGCAGCGTTAGCGAGTTATCGAGCGTCACCCGTCCTTGCGCGTCTCTGTCAGGAGAAGGGTCAGTAGCTCTAGCTTTTGAAATTGAGCAATAAATCGCTCACTACGAACCTCATAAAATTAATGAAACCAACCACTAGGTTTTGTTTTCTAATTTTTTAGATCCTCCTTAGTCGGTTTTTTAAAATGACTAAGTAGAATCTAAAGATTTGATAGTAAATTTAAAAACATACTCTCAGGTTTTCTTCTGAGGTTGATGCTGTGGGGGAGATAAGGCAGCAGGGGGAAAGAATGGAGTAAATGTTACCTTGTCCTCCTTGTCCCCCTCATCCCCTTATTCCCCTGTGCCCCTCTTCTTGTTTTACGCTGTCGGGGTCAATGATTGTACTCTTGGTTCCGCTTGCCAGTCTAATGGATTCCAAACTCGATCTTCCAGCGCCATCTGCTCAATCAAACTTGCCAGTCTCAGGGCTTTGAGAGCTTGTTCTCCACCTACTGAGGGTTGATTACCACCGTGTACACAGTTGACAAAATGTTCTAATTCTGCACTCAAGGGTTGAATATTGCTGGTGTAGACTTTTTCAATCACACCATCTTGCCTGTAAAGTACTTGTCGGTGGTCGGTGAGAGAATTGGCAGTCGTTTGTCGGTGAATCAAAATTTCATTCTTGAGAAAATCTGCCTCAGTAAATGAATTTTTGCAATGGGCGACAATCCGGCGAATTTTTCGGTGGGTGACTTTACTGGCAGTCAGAGTAGCAACAATACCATTGGCAAACCCCAAGGTGGCGGTTACGTAATCTAAATAACCAGAGTCCAAGGCGCGAGTACCGCTAGCAGTCAATTTCGTGACTGGGGAAGCAGCTAATTCCAAAAGTAGGTCGATGTCATGGATCATTAAATCTAGCACAACCGAAACATCATTTGCCCGATCCGAGTAAGGACTCATTCTGTGGGCTTCTAGCGCCAGCAATTCCTCTGTTTTCAGCACTTGGCTCAGTTCTTTAAAAGCTGGATTGAAACGCTCAATATGACCTACTTGCAAGATACACCCAGACTCAGCGGCGGCATTTACTAAAGACTCTGCCTCAGAAATACTGGCTGCGATCGGTTTTTCAATCAAAACATGAATTCCCGCGAGAAGACAGTTGATGCCCACGGCGTAGTGCAGGCGGGTGGGAACAGCTACACAAACTGCTTCCACAAGGGGTAGCAGGTCACAGTAATCTTCAAAAAAACGCACCTTGTACTTGCTGGCTGTTTCTAACCCTCGCTCGACGTTAATATCTGCCACTCCCACTAGTTCAACATCTTTCATTGAACTCAGCACGCGAGCGTGGTGTTGTCCCATGTTACCCACTCCAATCACGCCTATGCGGATCGGTCGTGGCTGGTTGCGCTGTGTATATGGATTCGGTTCTGCCACTGACATGCTATTTTGCACTATTATTCTCTCCTCAACCACCAAATTTAGAGACGCTACGGCCGTTGGCGTTTATACTCGAAAGCCAGTTACGATCCGTCTAAAACCATCCAGATGGTAACATAGAGCCTATGTTTATGAAGAATTTCAAAGTTTGTGATCGGTTCCCGTAATCCAGATATCTTTTGTATAGATAGTTCGGGTTTGCTTTGTCTTTTGCACTTTCTACAAAAAATATATGTCTTTTTATCAACTTTAAAAAATTCAGTAAGACATAAGTGTAAATTATCCAAAGTTATAAAGATCAGTTTCCTCTCTTCGGACTTCCTTCTGGGTGACAGTTAAGCAATTAATTACCGAGAGCAATATCCAATTTACACCACTAAAATTACAAAATAATCAAACAATAACACTTGTGCTTTTTTTTCAAAAAAATGCTATTGGGAATTCCAGTCACTGATTATCTGAAACGATTTTTGTATGATTATTTGCAGCATCTGTCGTAGACACGTACTCCTGCAAAGAATCAAGCTACGCAAAGCGTCTGGTAGAGAAGTGGCTTGTCACCCCTTCTTTTAAGCAAGCTACGTGCAGCGTCTCATTGGCGCAGCCCAAGGTAGAGAAGAGAAGACATCGCACCGCTTTTTGAGAGAAACTGGTATGGGTTGTTTCTTTAGAATATGTAGGGTGCGCCGTTGTTTGCCATAATTAACAGGGGTTCAGAAGTATTTTTGGCATTGCTTCCTGGCATGTTGTTAAGGTGTGATTTGGCGATTTGAAATCCAAAATTTGCAACTGAGATGAAAGCTTTAATTCTGTTATCTGGGGGATTGGACTCTTCCACAATTCTGTATAAAGCTAAGGCTGATGGCTGTGAATGTCATGCTATTTCCTTTGATTACCAGCAGCGACACCGACGAGAGTTACAGTCAGCCCTTACCGTCGCTCAAAAAGCTGGGATCGTGAAACATCAGGTGGTTAATTTTGACTTACGACAATGGGGGGGTTCAGCACTTACTGATGACGCCATTGATTTACCCCAAGAGCGTTCTCTGGATGAAATGTCTCAAAATATTCCTGTAACTTATGTTCCGGCTCGTAATACCATCTTCTTAAGCTTTGCTCTTAGTTACGCCGAAGCGATCGCAGCAGAACGTGTCTATATCGGCGTCAATGCTTTAGATTACTCTGGATATCCTGACTGTCGCCCCGACTATATCCAGGCAATGCAGGAAGTATTTCGCCTGGGAACCAAACAAGGACGTGAGGGACAACCAATTAATATTGTTGCACCCCTAATCAACTTGAAAAAAACTGAAATCATTCAACTAGGTAACCAATTGGGAGTTCCTTGGGAGCTAACTTGGTCTTGCTATGCCGATGGAGATATCGCCTGCGGTGTATGTGATTCTTGTCGCTTGCGGCTAGCAGCTTTTGCTGAATTGGGACTCGTTGATCCACTACCATATGCTTCTTGAGTTATGAGTGAGGAGTTAAAATTCATAACTCCTAACTCCTAACTTTCAACTCCTAACTCTTCTAACCGTCGCAGTTGAATTTGATGCAGGCGTGGGCCAACAATTGATACCACAGTAAATTCGAGATTTTGATAACAGAAGGTTTCGCCTTTGGCAGGAATTTTCTGTAACTGATACAGCAAAAAGCCCCCTAGTGTTTGGTAGTCTCTTGTCAAAGGCAAATTCAGATGCAAAACTTCATTGAGGTCTTCGAGGTTGATCTGTGCCTGCACTAGAAATTTTTGCTCATCTAACATCTCAATCAATAAGTCGTCGCTGTTTTCAGGTTCGCTGGCGTCGCCAATGATTTCGGCAATGACATCTTTGATTGTCACTAGTCCTACAGTAGCGCCAAATTCATTTACTACCATGACCATAGCTGGTTTCTCTTGCTGCATCATTGGCAAAAGTTCACTCAAGGACGTGTGTTCTGGAACAAACCGGACGGGACGCATCCAAGGTTGGATTTGTGTCTCTAAACTTAGCTTTCCTACAGCCAAAGGTTGTGCCAAATCCTTAAAATAAACGATGCCGCGAACATCGTCCAAAGATTCACCAATCACGGGATAGCGAGAGTAACCAGTAGAAGCCATTTCCTTGAGTAATGTCTGGAAGGTAGCATCTTTTGGGAGTGTGACAATACTGGTACGGGGGATCATCACATCTTGGGCCATGACATCCCCAAACTCGAAGACATTATTGAGCAGTTCTCGCTCCGCACGCTGTAAACCAGTAGACCCCCATTCTGTAGAGATAATCAGTTGCAATTCTTCGGGAGTCACAGGCGGTTTCCAGCCTTGACCTGTGTATTGGATGCCAAAAATACGCAACAAGCAACGAGTTGATTGGTTAAGAATCCAGATGAAGGGGCCAAAAAAACGCACGATCGCTTTTACCGAAGGCCCTAAAAATCTAGCTAACTGTTCTGAGTACAGCATGGCTAAGGATTTAGGACATAGTTCTCCGATCACAATTTGCAAATAGGCAATCAAGAAAAAGGTGATGGGAATTGATAGGGAATGGGCGATGAAGGTAGTCATCACAGTGGGTAAAGGCCAGGATTTTAACCATGCATTTACCAGCACGACAATCGTACTTTCTCCAATCCATCCCAGTGCCAAACTAGAGAGAGTAATGCCTAACTGGGTAGTAGATAGCAGTCGCTCAATACTACGTTGTAGCATATCCACAGCCATCGCTGGAATATCCCCAGCCTTAACTAGCTGGTGAATACGCGATCGCCGCAGGCTCACCATCGAAAATTCCGCCGTCACAAAAAAGGCATTTATGGCAATCAGCACTAGCACTGACAACAACCGCAGCGCCACGTCTGTCCAAATTAAATTAGGAAAACCACTCACTGCCAAAGCTCGTGTAAAACTCACGCCCTCCATTTAGGGGGATTGGGGAATGGGTATTGGGAAGAATTCAGTTCCCAGTCCCCAGTCCCCAGTCCCCAGTCCCCAGTTCCCAGTCCTCTCCTACCTTTCTACAGGAATATTTGATGCCTGTAGCTTCAATTCTTGAGCGGGATAATCAGTCAGAGCGAGTGATATCTTCTTGACATCATCAAGTGAAGCTGTGGGAATGCTCACTGTACCGGAAAATGTTGGTCCATTTGCAGGCAATTCTGTTGGTAAACCCTCTGTACTAGCACTCAGGGTTCGTCCTTTATCATCGGTAACATCTAAAAAACTATACAGGAAACGCACAGAATCCTTACCTTTGTTCTGCATTTTCACTTTCAGTAGCAAATCACCACCAGAGTAGCGGACAGATTGTACAGACATGGTTACACCCTCACTCTGGGCAGTAACCGGAAAACCTGGCTGGGGTTTTTCTTCAACCACTTCTGGGGGTTTTTCCTCTGGCTTCTGCTTGCTGCTATTGGTTTCTTCATCATCTTCCTCTAGCTTTTCTGATTTAGCAGCCTTGGTCTTACCCTCAATTCGCGCCTTGACAATTTTCAGAATCTCTTCCTCTTTTAATAACACTAGCCCTCCCTGTTGGGAGTTATTTGTCTTATTGCTGGCAAATTTGGTTGTGGGACGCCCATCTGGTGTGGTAACGCCTTTAAGTGCTGAACTCCCTAGATCGAACCCCAAAAACGCGCTCACAGAACCTGCTCCCAACATTAGGATTAACAAAATCAAAGTAAGAAGTACAGTAGAATTTATTTTCATCGCTGACAAGCTATCACCAAAGAATGCTGGTCTATTTAAGAATAGTGAAGCTTTTGACCTCAATCCTTAAAGGAACTTAATCAATATTAGTTTGCACTATTTCATGATCAAATTATGTAGTATAAAAATCTGGTAAACTATTGTCCAATATTCAAAGGTGGGAAATTTATGCTATAATTACGCAATTGGCTAAACTCAGTGCTTGAGGTATTTTCCTGAGTCTAAAATTAGCAAATGAGGTTGACCTAAGAGTTGAAGTCATTGACTCCTAGTAACCCGAAACCCAGCAAAACAAGCGCCTTTGGCCGATTGGGGAGGCAACGAACTCATAATTCGTCTTCAGGCTGGTTCGATTCCAGCAGGGCGCACTGAATCATTAAGAAGCAGTATTGTCTTATGTTACCAGACCTTCAAAGATGATTGGGACATGAGTAATACTAGATTATATTAAGTATTGACATGCTTGTTAAACTCCTCTAGTCAGGATTTAGTAATTTAGCCATTAGTCACTAGTTGCTGACAAATGACAAGGAACTAAGGACTAATGACTCCATAGGTAGGACTGTTAGGGAGGTGGTAAAGTTTCAAACCTAAATTCAGTTCCGACTTTGAGTTTATTGCTATTAAAAAAAGGAGACATCATCAGCGATGTGTTATAAGGATTTGGTAAATCAGGAGTGCGAATATAAGGATCATTGCCAACTTGCTGAGTCAGGACATCATGATATAAAGTGTTAACCAACTCAGCATCGCGGGCAATTTCATTTTCTGGGAAGGAACCACCAAAACTGGAACCAGATCCGAGAAATGAGTCTAGCTGACGCTTGAGGCTGCCATTTTCGTAGAAATTGCGATCGTGACGGAAATAAGCTTGTTCAAATACATCATTCGTAGTTTGATAATTGGGTGTTTGCGTTTGGGCAGATGCAATAGAAGGAAAAGCAACACCAGCAGCAAGCAGCACCAATAAACCACCAAAGGTTTTTAATTTTATACGCACGTTTCTGACTCCTCAATTTTTGGGCAATCTTAATTTATGCTTAATTTCAGAACTCTGATGAGTTCAACCTTTGGTGTAGCACAACTTTTAATGTTTTGTAATGACGTATCCTACTGAAACTCTTACCCATTCAGATATTTGGGCAACCACTGCTGATGTGACCACTTTGCGCCACAAGTTACTAGATTTATTTTGCCAACTTGCTTATCAAGAAGGTGATTTTCTCCTCTCTTCTGGGCTGCGTAGTTCTTATTACGTGAATAAAACACAGGTAACACTCCATCCTCAAGGCGCTTTGGCAGTTGGTCGTTTAGTGTTTCCTTTGCTACCTGTAGATACACAGGCTGTGGGTGGTTTAACATTGGGGGCTGACCCAATTGTAACAGCAGTGAGTCTAGTTTCTGTTTATGAAAACCGACCGATACCAGCGCTGATTATTCGCAAGGAAGCCAAGGGTTATGGGACGAGAGCTTATATAGAAGGCCCCAGTTTACCAGAAGGTGCAAAAGTAGTAGTTTTGGAAGATGTCGTTACTACTGGGCAATCTGCTTTGAAAGCAGTTAAGCGTCTTAAAGAAGCAGGTTATACCGTAAATCGAGTAATTGCACTGGTAGACCGCCAGCAAGGAGGAGGCGAGTTATACCAGTCAGCTGGGTTGAAGTTTGAAACTTTGTTTTCGATTCAAGAAGTTCAAGAACGCTTCCGACAAGTTGCGAATTCATGAACGACAGGACTTGTACTAATTCGTAATTCTTAATTAAGAATTACAAATTTGTAGAAGTCCTTAATATGAAACAATAGGTGTCGGCTAACTAATTAAATATCGTCTTCAGAAATTAATGTTTCCTTGTCCTTAACCTCGCCAAAATATCCGCTATTTCACACCCTTTCACTACTAATTTCTTCCTTCTTTGTCACCCGACAAAAACCCTCTTTTTAATCTCCCAAAGCCTTCTTAATTACCCATCACCTCAGACAGCACAACTACTTCAATACTAGATAACGCAGTTAACCGCCTATCATTAGTTAAAAAGGTTTCACAACCACTCAAAATTGCAGTAGCACCGTGAATCGCATTTGGTAATCTCAGATTAGTAATAGCCCGCAATCTTGCAGCTTCAATCAATATATCCCGACTGACCGCAACAACTTCCAGCACTTCTGAACTTTGCAAAGCTTGTTGATAAACAGACTGTATTTCTAGATTTCCATCCACCAAAGGTCTAACTAGCACCTCCGCTAAAGTCAGTTCACTGGTAAAAGCTCTTAAATTCCCAGCATCGATATTATCGAAAAGCTGATTTAATTCATCAATAAAATCAGCATAACCTTCTATCGCATAGATAAAAATATTAGTATCTAAATAAACTATTTCCCCCCCGAATAGCATTTACAACGACCAAGCATCCCGCTCCCTACTAATAAAATCATCAGCTTCCTGCTGTGTAGCAAAACAGCCTTTACCAGTACCAATGATACTACGTAATGATTGTTTCTTTTTCACTGCCGTCTCCACAATTACAATTATATCAACCTCAGTACCAACAGGTAATTATGATGACTGAATATTAATGACTCCACCTGGTTTAACAAGCGCCTTTTGTCTAATAGCTTGGTTCATCTTTTTATCCCCAATAATCTCTATAATGCTGCAAATCTTCTCTCCTTAATTCCCGCAACACATCACCTGGCTTACCCAAAACCTTCAGCGCACCCCCAGTTCACCTTTGGTCAACCGTTGTGGCAATAAAATGAGTGCGCGAACTTCCACGAAAATCAGGTATTAATTCCTGTTTACCTCCTTTATCAGTACATTTAAACGCATAGCTTTCAACCCGTTTATGATTATTCTTTTGACACTATTTAACGTAAATCTTTTCCATTGTTATAGTGATTAAATCAGCTTCATTAAGTTTACCGTCTTCAGTGTATTCCTCACTCAACAAAATACTTACTCCCCGGTAAAAAATATTTCCCTATCTCCTGGCTGCGATTGCTCGCCACAGTCAAGCTTTAATAGGATACTTATTGGCTTACTTAGTAAGTTGTGATTTTAACCTTGGTAATTTTTGTCTAATCACACGGAAATAAATTCTTTTAACTTAGTTTAAGGATGCGATCGCAATCTCTTACGCTGTCCCTCAGGGTAAGCGCATTTAAATTAGACTTGACAAAAAATATAGTTTATGTATTAACGAAAAAATCACTGTTTATCGTTTGTGACCACAAATAATGTTTTACTCGACATTTGTGAAAGCCAGCAGCGGGATTTGAACTCGCGACCTTCCGATTACAAGTCGGATGCACTACCACTGTGCTATGCTGGCGAGTTTAGCGTAGGCGTAGCCCACCGTAGGTATCGCTCTCAAATAGCAATCACAATTTATTATTGTACCATAATCAACTTATTTGTCTAGCTGTAATTCCTAAAAAATATCTTCATCTTCCTAAATTAGGCTAAAAGACCAGAGATTTTGGCAATATCGCTGCTTTCGTGCGTCTAGATGGTTTAAGCTGCGTAGTAATTGTGATCAAACCGAAAAAAATCAGTGATTCTGATCACTGATAAAGTTAATAAATTAATATTTATATCAAAAGCTAAGTCAAATCCTGAGCTGGACGCAAAAATATCTGGTACTTTTCTAAAACTGTACTTTTTTGACATAGCTGGTAAAGCAACAGAAATATATAATTGTTCTTTACACATCACAAGCATGGCAGCGTTGATCGGACGAGATTTATTAAGTTTGGCGGACATCAGTCCAACGGAACTTCAAGAACTCCTGCAATTGGCAACTCAACTTAAATCACAACAGTTGAAGTTGCAGTGTAATAAAGTTTTGGGGTTGTTGTTCTCCAAAGCTTCAACTCGCACGCGGGTAAGTTTTACTGTGGCGATGTACCAACTGGGTGGACAGGTAATCGATCTTAACCCCAATGTCACTCAAGTTAGTCGCGGGGAACCTTTGCAAGATACGGCGAGGGTATTAGATCGATATCTGGATATTTTGGCAATTCGCACTTTTGCACAGCAGGAGTTGGAAACTTTTGCTCACTACGCCAAGATTCCAGTGATTAATGCGCTTACTGATGCAGAACATCCCTGTCAGGTATTAGCGGATTTATTAACGATTCAGGAAGTTTTTGGCACTCTTGCTGGGTTAACTTTAACCTACGTGGGTGATGGGAATAATGTGGCTAATTCTTTGATGTTGGGCTGTGCTTTGGTGGGGATGAATGTTAAAATTGCTACCCCTAGCGGATATGAGCCAGATTCTCAAATTGTAGAACAAGCAAGAGCGATCGCTAATCACAAAACTGAAGTCCTCCTCACTTGTGATCCAGAATTAGCCGCTAAGGGAGCCGCTGTACTTTATACTGATGTTTGGGCGAGTATGGGGCAAGAAGCAGAAGCAGGCGATCGCCTGCCAATTTTCCAGCCTTACCAAATTTCAGAGCAGCTATTGAGCCTTGCTGACCCACAAGCAATTGTTTTACACTGCTTACCAGCCCATCGTGGTGAAGAAATTACCGGATCTGTTATTGAAGGTTCCCAATCACGAGTTTGGGAACAGGCAGAAAATCGTTTGCACGTCCAACAAGCTTTGCTTGCCAGTATCTTAGGAGCAGAATGAAAGGAGTTAGGAGTTAAGAGAGACGCGATTAATCGCGTCTGTACAGGAGTTAGGAGTCAGAATAGTAAGTGTGGATTGGCTCCTGACAACTTCCTGGTCAAAAATCCCAAATAAATGGGTAAAAAAAAAGAGAATATTCTTTCTTTTGCCTTTCATATTTTTACTTTTCTCTTGTTATAGGGAGTTTTTTGTAGTACTAATGTTCTAGAGACATTTATAATTACTTCCCGCAAATTTATGGAACGTCTAACGGAAGCTCAACAAGAACTTTACGAATGGTTGGCAGAATACATCCGATCGCACCAGCATTCGCCTTCAATTCGGCAAATGATGCAAGCGATGAATTTGAAGTCACCAGCACCAATTCAAAGTCGCCTAGAACATTTACGCACTAAAGGATATATAGAATGGACTGAAGGTCAAGCACGAACGATTCGGATTTTGCGTCCTGTTAAGCAAGGTATACCAATTTTGGGGACGATCGCTGCTGGTGGTTTAATAGAACCATTTACTGATGCTGTAGATCATCTAGACTTTTCTAATTTCTCATTACCTCCCCAAACCTATGCTTTGCGGGTAGCTGGCGATAGCATGATTGAAGATTTAATTGCTGATGGCGATGTAGTATTCCTGCGTCCAGTAGCAGAACCAAATCATTTAAAAAATGGCACGATCGTTGCCGCCAGAGTTGATGGATTCGGTACAACATTAAAACGTTTTTATCGCCAAGGCGATCGCGTTACCCTCAAACCAGCTAATTCTAAATACAACCCCATTGAAGTCAGCGCCATACAAGTGCAGGTACAAGGTTCACTCATTGGTGTTTGGCGTGGTTACAACTGAGTAATAAGAAAGTGATGAGTGATGAGTGATGAGTTTTAAATTACTAACTTCCAACTCCCAACTCCTAACTCCTAACCCCAACTTATTACTAGGGTTCATTACCAATTTTGTGCTTAACATATGTACCTGACGCAAAATCCAGTGCAGCAACTGTCCACTTTCCGCGAAAGTGACCACGGGGATACTCCCCGTGACGCATTTCGATTAAAATTACCATTTGTAAGGGAAAGTAAGGGCAGTTATCACACTTGGCAACCATTACCAGGATGCCCAAAAATGCCTCCATCTCTGCAATTGCGGCAATATCAGCGAGAAGCGATCACTAGCTGGTTTACCAACAATGGCAGAGGGACGCTGAAAATGGCTACTGGTAGTGGTAAAACGATTACTGCACTAGCGATCGCTTGTGAATTATATCAGCAGATTAATTTACAAGTTTTGTTGGTGGTGTGTCCCTATCGCCATCTTGTCACCCAATGGGCGCGAGAATGTGAAAAATTTAATTTGCAACCCATTTTAGCCTTTGAGAATTTACGCACTTGGCAAAGTCAACTTTCTACGCAAATTTATAATCTGCGTTCTGGTTCTCAACGGTTTGTGACGGTGATTACTACGAACTCTACATTAATTGGAGATGGGTTTGGGTCTCAACTCAAATATTTTCCCGCCAAAACTTTAATTATTGGGGATGAGGCGCATAATTTAGGCGCACCCAAGTTAGAAGAAAGTTTACCGCGTTGCGTTGGGTTGAGACTGGCTTTATCTGCCACACCGGAGAGGTATTTTGATGATTTTGGTACGCAATCTATATTTGATTATTTTGGGCCTGTTCTCCAGCCAGAATTTACTTTGAGGGATGCGATCGCTCAAGGTGCTTTGGTACATTATCTGTATTATCCGGTGTTGGTAGAGTTAACCGAAGCAGAAAGCATTGCCTATTTAAAGTTAACTAAAAGAATTGGGCGATCGCTACTGTATCGGGATCGAGAAAATGGCGAATCGGGATTTGAAGATAATGAAGATTTAAAGCCATTGTTGATGCAAAGAGCAAGATTAATTGGTGCAGCGGAAAATAAATTAACCGCTTTGCATGAATTAATGGCAACTCGCCGCGAAACTACTCACACTCTTTTTTATTGTAGCGATGGTTCACAAGATGCGGGACAACGTTCATCCCTACGTCAACTTAAAGCTGTTGCTAAAATCTTGGGAGTGGATTTAGGGTACAAGGTAAGCACTTATACGGCTCAAACAACTTTACAAGAAAGGGAAATTTTGCGCTGTCAATTTGAAAGCGGAGAGTTGCAGGGTTTAGTTGCAATTCGTTGTTTAGATGAAGGTGTCGATATTCCGGCAATTCAAACTGCGGTGATTTTATCAAGTTCTGGTAATCCCCGCCAGTTTATCCAGCGACGAGGGCGAGTTTTGCGTCCTCATCCTGCTAAGGAACGCGCGACAATATTTGACATGATTGTTTTACCACCAGATTTAGATAGAGAAACTATAGATGTTGAGCGCAATCTGTTGAAAAAGGAATTGCGTCGCTTTGTAGAGTTTGCTGATTTGGCTGATAACGCTGGGGAAGCAAGAATGAAGTTACTAGATTTACAAAAGCGATATGGGTTATTAGATATTTGATGATCAACCGCCGATAAACCTGATTCTTGATCAGCGTTCATTGGCGGTTCTAAATTTCTGATCATTTCTTTTTGTAAAAACTTTTATAATTATGAGAATTGGGTCATCTGATGTGGGAAGATAATATAATTTTAATATAATGGAGTGGAAATAAAATTTTGAAAACCATTAATATTCCATTATATTACCTGAGACAATAATATCAGAAAGTTGCCTAAAAATAAAGCTTTATTTTCAAGAAAGTTCTCAAATTTCCACCGACAATTTGCAGAAAATTAAAGATAAGACTGACAGTGGCTTTACGGATGCTATTCCAGCGTTCAAGACAGTTAAAATAAAAAAAACGTCTTTGACAACCAAGATGTCACTAGAACCAAATATTGATGATGTTCAGGAGCCAATAACCACCGCACCGCCGGAAGTACGGCAAATTATTGAGCGGGTATGGAAGCTGGAAAAAGGCAGGCTAGATAAGAAGATTAACAGCCATATAAATGATAATATTTTGGACATTATTAAGGAAGAGGTGCGATGAAGCTGACTTCAATCAAGCTATGCAACTTTCGCTCCTTTTATGGTACGACACCAGAAATGATCCTGGCTGGGGGAGATGCTCAAAATACGACAATTATTCATGGCAATAATGGCTCTGGTAAAACTAGCTTGCTGAATGCCTTTACGTGGGTATTGTATGATAAATTTAGTGCGGCATTTGCATCGATAGAGCAGTTGGTAAATAAGCGGGCGATCGCCGAAACTCAAAAAGGTCAAGCTGTAGAATGTTGGGTAGAAATTGGCTGGGAACATGAAGGTAAACGCTATCGAGTTAAACGCGCCTGTCGGGGTTACAAAAACGAAAGTGACTTTGATGCTGGCAAAACTCAATTAACCATGTGGGTTGGTGGGGACGATGGTAAATGGAATATACCAAATCAGCAACCAGACGATATAATTAATCAAATTTTACCGGCTAGTTTGCATCAATATTTTTTCTTTGACGGAGAACGAATTGAAGAAATAGTCCGTTCTGACAAAAAAGCTGAAATTGCTGAAGCTACAAAAATTTTCTTGGGTGTGGAGGTAATCAACCGTTCCATCAGACATTTGGGAGATGCTAAAAAAACTCTAGAAAATGAGTTAAAAGCTATCGGTGATTCCGAAACTAAACAACTATTACGACAGCAAGAAAAGATAGAGCGAGAGCGTGAACGCATTACCAAACGGCAAACAGAAATTAAAGAAGAGTTAGAATATCAACAAACTTTTAAAAAAGAAACAAGTAATCGGTTGCGAGAACTTAGTGCTGCTAAAGAATTACAAGAAAGATGGCAAAATTTAGAATCTCAGAAAACTGCGAATCAAGAAGAATATAAAAAAACTAAGGAAGCGCTGAAAAAAGTTATTTCCGCGCGGGGTTATACCGTTTTATTGTCAGAAACTACAGCACAGTTCCGAGGAATTATCAATGATTTGAAGCAGCGCGGCGAGTTAACATCAGGAATATCGCGGGAATTTGTGAATGATTTACTCAATTCTCAACGCTGTATTTGTGGCGCAGAATTACACGAGGGTAATCATTTTCATACTCATGTGAGTACTTGGTTAAATAGAGCAGGTTCCTCAGCGGTAGAAGAAACTGCAATTCGCATGAGTGCTCAAGTAGATGAAATTGATAAGCAAGCGATAGGATTTTGGGAAGAAGTTGATAGAGAACAAACTAGGATTAATCAGTTAAGGCAAAGCATATCCCAAATTGAAGCCGATTTAGACAATATTCAAGAACGGTTGCGAAAAGATGCTAATGAAGAAATTAGCAGTTTGCAAAAACGGTTAGATGAAATTGAAAGTAAAATTGATGAATTGAATCGAGAACAGGGTGCAAATCAGCAACAAATTGCTCAACTCACAACTGAAATTGAAGGTTTTAATAAACAAATTGCTAAACAAAAGCTGAATGAAGACAAGCAAACTTTAGCACAGCGACGGATTAACGCCACTCAAGATGCAATCGAACGGTTAACAGAAGTCCGAAATCGTCAAGAGCAACAATTTCGCCTACAACTAGAAAAGCGAGTACAAGAAATATTCACAGAGATTTCTGTAACTCCATACATTCCTAGAATTAGCGAGAAATATGAACTGACATTAGTAGAAAATACTACAGGGATAGAAGCACCAGTTGCAGCATCCACTGGGGAAAATCAGATTCTCAGTTTATCTTTTATTGCCAGCATCATTGACAAAGTACGGGAATGGAGTGAAAAGCGGAAAATGATGATGATTCCCGATAGTAGTACTTTCCCAATTGTCATGGATTCACCCTTTGGTAGTTTGGATGAAAATTCGCGGCGACACATTGCTAAAACAATTCCCCAATTAGCGAATCAGTTGATAGTTTTAGTTACTAAGACTCAGTGGCGGGGTGAAGTAGAAGTAGAAATGACAGACAGAATTGGTAGAGAATATGTGCTTACGTATTATTCATCTAAGCCGGATTGCGAACAAGATTATATTGAGTTGGGTGGAGAAAGATATCCTTTGGTGAAACAAAGTCCGAACGAGTTTGAATATACGGAAATTATGGAAGTTAAACGGGATAGGTAATTATCACGCATAGACGTAGAGAAAGACTTTTGCAAGGAATCTTATGATTTCGCGCATTCGCCGTTAGGCGTTCTTGTAGAGTAGGCGCAAAGGTTTTTTACAGAACTGACGGAAAATACCTCTCAAACTCAATACGCTTGGGTTAAGGCTAAAACTCTTTCTTCAAGTCAACTTTTTTAACGAACCGCCAAGGACGCAAAGGACGCAAAGAGAAGGAAGAAATTCTTAACCCAAGTGTATTGCTCTCAAACTCTTATTTTTTGTGTTCTCTGTCCCTCTGTGGTTAAATTTTCCATTACTGTGCGTAAGTCTAATTTTAGTTAAAGTTGAGAAAAGTGACTTTTGAGAAGGAATCAGGTTATGGTTGCCAGTCCAAACAGAAATTATATGTCTCCCCACGAATACCTGGAATGGGAACAAGGCCAAGAAATTAAATATGAATATATTGATGGTGAAGTTTTCGCCATGACTGGGGGTACTCTTCCCCATAATGATATTGCTTTAAACTTAGCTTTGGCGTTAAAAAGTCACCTGCGAGGAAGTGGGTGTCGTGTGAATATGGCGGATGGGAAAGTAGGTGTATCTGAAAACGGGACTTTTCATTATCCCGATGTTGTGGTGAGTTGCGATGAACGGGATAAACAAGCTATTCAATTTCTCCAATATCCTTGTTTAATTGTTGAAGTTCTGTCTTACCTGACAATTGTAAAGCAGAGATTGTCAATGGAAAATTGGTGCTGATGTCTCCAACTGGATTTTTACCAGGACGTGCAGGTGGTGAAATTTATGCAAGTCTACGGGATTATGAACGTCTGACAAAAAGTGGTTACGCTTTACCTGATAATGTCGGTTTTATTGTCAATCTCCCTAATCGTCGTTCTTTAAGTCCTGATGCCGCATTTTATACTGGCAAACCTACAGGCGGGAAGTTTCTTAATGGTGCGCCTGTGTTTGCTACTGAGGTGCGAAGTGAAAATGATTACGGTGATAAGGCTGAGAAAGATATGGTTATTAAACGCCGTGATTATTTTGCGGCTGGTACGTTGGTAGTTTGGGATGTAGATGTACTTAAAGAGGAAGTTATCAGAGTGTATCGTGCTAGTAATTCTGAAAAACCGCAAGTCTATGGACGTGATGAGGTGGCTGAAGCTGAACCCGCAGTCACAGGATGGACTATGTTAGTGGGTAATTTGTTTGTTTAGCGATCGCTTATATGCTAGTATAAAATAATACAAATAAAAGGTTGCTCGCTTTTAATTTTCGGTTAAGATAGCTACACATTAAATATTAAAACAATGGCGGAAACTGGCAGAATCAGGGTAGCTAAAGATAAAGCTGAGTTAGTCAAGGACTTAACATTAACGTCTTCAGATGGTGGAACAGGGCCGTTTCAAACCTATGCTGATGTGATTGTGTTTGCAGCGGCTTTAGGTGTCAAGCATAAAAAGCGGGTGGCTTTGGGGGAAATTTCTAAAAGAGAACCGTCGCCGATTGGACAAGAACATTTCTTAATTAAGGGATATGATTTGGTAATCAAACTACTAGCAATTGTTGAAGCTAAAGAACTTAATATTTTATCTTATGAAAACGAAAAATATGAAAATCAACGCCTTCGTATGTTTGAAGAATATGCTAATGGTGGACTTGAAATATTACAAAATGAGTTAAGAGGTGCAGTAGACTATTCAGAAAGGCTGCTTCTAATTTTGATGGCTGAAAGATTCAATGAAACGCTACAAGAAGAAACAAATTTTGACTTAAGCCGTTTTATATAATTAGGAAAAAATATGCATGATTTTAAATATAAAGCCGTTCGTATAAAACAAACAAATTCTGGTGATTGGTTGGTACTTTTTGCCGCTTCTGCAATAGAGATTGATCTTTGGGCAGGAGTACCGCAGAAAAAGAAAGTTGGGGCACAATCTAAGGAAACTACTGGTTTCCAAAGAGAAGAAAACAGTAAACGTATTAAAGAAATAAGTGAATTTTATCGTAATGAAAAAAATATAATTCAGAATCCTTTACTGTGTGCGTTGCGTCAACCTAATGAATCGCTTATTAAATTTGAAGCTAGCGAAACACATAGTAATGATAGTGAGAGTATTCAGCAAGGATTTTTAATCATCAACGCTGAGTTATTAGAGAAATTGAGTTTACTGGAATTACTTAAAAGAGTAAAAGCAGATTTAGAAGTGAGAGTGCCTGATCTTGCCAATCAACTAGTTCCCGAAAAGATGAAAAAAGAACTGAAACAACGTGCACAAATTACACAAATTGCTCGTAATAATCAAGATACATTTGATGAAAATGAAGAAGAGACTCTTGAGGAAACAGATGATGATAGCAATTTAGGACTTTCATTAAATGATGAGTCTCATATTTTAGATTTTTGGCAAGAGATTGCAGCTTATATCTATGTACTGGAAGAAATAAAAGATACTTTTGATAATGACAAGTTTTTAGACTATTCCAAAGATGCAATGATTGCCTTTCTTCGTCCTATAGTAGTTGTTGATGGACAACACAGACTTCGAGCAGCAATTGACTCAGCCAAAGAAATAGTTAACCAAGATATATACAAAGATGCACTAGAAAAATTGATTATAGATAAACAATTTGAACCAGAAGATGCTCAAAGAAGAATAGAAGCTGATGTAGCACGTAAACTTCCAGTTTCACTCCTGATGAATAATGATCCAGCAGAGCAAGTTTTTCAATTTGTAGTAGTTAATCAAAAGGCAACACCCATAAAAAATTCTCTATTGGGAACTATTATATCGACTAGTCTTTCTAACGAAGAATTGACTAGAGTATCAGATAGACTTGAAGCTGCTGGTATTAAGCTTGAAGAGTCGAGAGCAGTAACATTTATTACCAGATATCCAATAAGTCCATTTTATGATTTGGTTGATAGAGGAATTAATAATAATAGGAAAGACCTGCTGAAATGGAATGTCCTTTCATCTATAGTAAAAATTTTCCGTGATTTAAAAGGAGGTAAACTTTTCCACGAAAGTGTTGATTATGCTGACAAATGGAGACGTGAGTTCTTACCTGATTCAAAAATTGTTGAAAATTGGGAAATTGAAGGATGTGAAAGTGCTTTTGATTATTGGCATAAACTTGATGGGTGTTGGAGAGATGTATTTATCTCCTTCTGGACTTCAGTACGTGATAAATTAGCAGTACAAAATAACGATGAAGCTTACCATTACTGGGGTTCTCCAACCCGCTCTAATATTTTTAATCAAACATCTTTGACTATCCTTGCGGCAGATTTCTTCCAGTTTCTCGGTGATCGAGAGATTGGCATCGATAGTGCAAATGATATCCACTCTCTTGTGGAGCAATGGTTGAAAGGCGTTGATCCTAACTATTTTAACCGTGACTGGAACCTAAAAGGGGTTAAAAAAGATGTTCCTGGTATCAAAAAAAGATGGTCAAAGCTTTGGGTAGAGTATAGAAAAGACCCACAGAGATTACCAAGATCAAATCAATATCGCGATCCACTTGGTACTTAGACTTTTTATATATAACTATGGAATTTGCAGAAATTAGCTCTTTTCTAAATACTACAGCAGATAAACTGGAAGAGTTTTGGGATATTAAATGCTTAAGCAATATAGCCAATCAAAGAGTTCCTGATTTTGTAATGAGTGGTCGAGGGACTTTGTTGAGAGCTGATATCCATATACTCTGGACGCAGTGGTTTATCGAATCAATCTGTGATCCAGATTTATTTGCTGATTCTAACCAAGGATATGCTCACATATTTACAACAGTTCAAAGAAGAGTACCTGTTATTTTCTCTGGGATTACTGAAGAAGAAAGAAATAAAATTTCAACATATATTGCAAGATTGGTTGATAAAGAAATCCAGCGTAGAAAGACTAGAAAACGTATTTCTCCAAGCCTAGATGATAAGAAATTATTATGGGATATCTACGGCCCTGAACAACGTTGTTGGATTTGTGGATATAAATTTACTAAGTGGGCTGAAAATAAGTTCTTAGGTTATACAAACTATAATGAAGCTCCTCTTCCTCTGTTCGTTGACTATATGACATTACATGGTCTGAAAGAACGTCATATTTGTGTTGAAGTTGATCACGCTGTTCCCTTTTCAAAAGGCGGTAACGAAGAGGATAATCTCCGGTTAGCTTGTAGATGGTGTAATTCTCATAAAAGTAATCGAGTATCTTTGTATGATGTCTCTCTTAAACCACGTACATTAATTCATCCAAAATTAGGAAAACAGAGTATTCCCCACCCCTTTTGGATTGTTCGACTATTGTCTGTACGTAGATCCTGTGAATATGAAGGTGGCTGTCATCAGACTGTAGAAAATGGGCAATTGACTGTATTTCCTAGACATCCTGAAGGTGCAATAAATCCAACTAATCTACGTGTTATATGTCCCGATCACGATCCTTTAGACTCAAATCGTTTTGTAAGTAGTACAATTGCAAAGCAAGTTCGTTAATAACTAGTATTTCTATTTTTAAAGCTCGGTTTTGGAAAACTTTATAGGTTCTCAGTATTCATTAACTTCAGATTTAAAGAATAGGCGGAAGCCCTACGCCCTTTGGATCAACAAACTCGCCATCAAAACCTATTGTTTTATCTTCCACAGTTCTAGCATCTGCCAAAACCTTACGAAGTTCAGCAGATTCCATGTGATCCTGAACTCCACCCAAAATGTAAATCAATAACTTCGCCGCCAAATCTCGTCCAGCAACCTGCACCCGCTTTTTATTTGGGTCAAACAAAACCCCATACCAAATAGATTGCGGATATTCCATACCACTAAAACCACCTTGCTGGTCAAACTTCCTCAGCTTCTTAAAAATAGCGAACAGAGAGAAACCTTTTTTAAATACCAAAATTCCGATAGCTTGCGCTAATGCAACTTGAGCAACCGGACGGAAAAGCATATTTCCTTCACCTCCATCCTTCTCAAAGCTGAAGCGCCGTAAAGCTGGTGTATCCTCATGTTCTAAAATTTTATAACTGGAAAGACTAGCCAAACAATCAAATAGCTTTCTAAATTCCTCAATTCCCTGCTCAAGTTCTTCATCCTCTGGACGCATGGGAATTAGACCTTTCTCCAAAGGTTTCCAGTGGGGGAACTTTTGAGCCAAATATCGCTCAGACATATCTTGCAGAGCTTGCAAAGTCGTTAAAACTGTAGAATTGGAAGCCACTGTTGCACTATTCCAATTGACGCGAGGATTACGCTCTTGTCGTTGTTCTAATAGTGGATGTGTAACTGCAATTTTTCTAGCAACGATCGCAAAACCATCATCCTCATTCAACTGTGTTAGTTGCCCTTTAGTCAATGGTGCAGCCATCAAGTTGACATGAACAAAAATCGATCTCACCCTCCGTCTCGCCTGGGTGCGAGTTTCCCCAGCCGCTACCGCACAGATGAACTCAATACCAATTTTTTCCTTGGGTAAATTTTGCAAGTAAGCAAGGTCTACTTGGTACTTTTCTATCAAATCATTTACTGTAATAAAACTGTCATCAGCACCTTTATCTTTTTTATAGCGCTGAAGCTTACGAGTTTTGATTAACTCCATCAACCCTTGTACACCAATTAATCGGTGTTGACCATCTAAGGCATAAATAGTCACATCATCCTCAGAAATATTTAGCAGACCTACCTTACCGTCTTTATCTAGGGGGATGAAATCAGTAGTAGATTTTGTGGCGCGTCCTTCACTATCCCACTCAGTAGCTTTGGGATTATCCACCCACAGTTGATTTATTACTACCAGCACTGGCGGAAACTTATGGTTGTGTCGAGCTGCTAAATACTGCACTAGCGGCGCTTGACGTGACCAATCAAGGGGACGCTGCTGAATTTCATCAATACTATCCGCGTCAATCTCGACATTATCAGTGTCTGGATTATACTTTTTTTGAAACAGAGGTAAGCCAGAGGCAAAGTGAACCCGACCTGCAAACCATTCCAAGGTAACAGAGCTAACATAAGCCTCAGTACCACCCATCTCGGTTTTTTGAACGAGAATCTGATCTTTTCTCCCTAAAAACTTCTCCAGGAGTAAAGCTAGTACCTGTTTTTCCTTGTTTTCCCGTTCTAGATATTCTCTAGCTATGTCAGCAGTGGGGTCAGATGCACTATCTTTCATGTTAAATTTTAAAAACAGAATAGTATCATGTAGTTTAATTATCCAAAAAAATGGATATTAGTAGTAAAGTTTTTAAAAACTTTTTTTGCCCCACGGAAGTGGGTTTTGTCTGTATAGCCGCGAATTCTATTCGCCTGGATATTACGCCAGTATTTCTAGAGGTAGGGAGAAATGACTACAGCACAACAACCAGAAAATCAAGGTCAGCAGATACGTACTGTAGCAGAGTTAGTAGACTCTATCCAAGCTCTCACTACTGAAATTCAAGAATTGTATTGTTTAGACCAAATACCTTGGGTTTTAGGCGTGTCCTGGGGAAAAGATTCTAGTGCAATATTGCAACTTGTTTGGAATGCGATCGCTGCTCTTGCTCCAAAAAAAAGAACTAAAACAATCCATGTTATTACAACAGATACTCAAGTAGAAAATCCAATTGTTTCTGCTTGGGTTCGTACATCCATGCAGCAGCTCGCATCTGCTGCAAAAGAAAAAGGGATGCCAATTGAAACTCATCTGCTTTATCCCGCAGTCAAAGATACCTTTTGGGTAAACTTAATTGGTAAAGGCTATCCTGCGCCGCGTATGCGATTTCGGTGGTGTACCGAACGGCTGAAAATACAGCCTGCGAATACCTTTATCCGTAACATGGTTCGAGATAATGGTGAGGTAATTCTTGTTTTAGGTATGCGTAAGGCAGAAAGCACCAAACGTGCGACTGTCATGGAAAAGCACGAAGAAGGACGGGTGCGCGATCGCCTTAGTCCTAGATCGAGTTTGATTAACTCCCTCGTTTATACTCCTATCGAAGACTGGCGTAATGATGAAGTATGGCTTTACTTAATGCAATGGCATAACCCTTGGGGAGGAAACAACAAAGACTTATTCACTCTGTATCGAGGTGCAACAGCAGATAATGAATGTCCTCTAGTTGTTGATACTTCTACTCCTAGTTGTGGTGATTCTCGATTTGGCTGCTGGGTTTGCACGCTGGTGAGTCAGGATAAATCAATGGAAGCGATGATCCAAAATGATGAAGAGAAAGAATGGATGCAGCCTCTATTGGATATTCGCAATGAATTAGACATTAAAGAAGACTGGGATAAAAGAGACTTTAGAAGGATTTGGGGAGATGTCCAACTATTTGAGCGCAATAAAGATGGAGAAACAACTGTTGTACCAATACCTGGCCCCTATACCAAATATTGGCGGGAACATTGGCTCAGACGATTATTAGAAGCCCAAACAAAAACCCGTCGCACAGCGCCAGAAAATATGCGCGACATCACCCTAATTACTATAGAAGAAATGAGCGAAATTCGTCGCATTTGGCTAGAAGACAAACACGAATTTGATGATAGTTTACCCCGGATTTATCAAGAAGTGACTGGTGAAGAATTTCAAGATCCCCGTCCTGGTGCTGACTATAGCCTACTAGGTCGTGATGAATGGATAGTATTAGAAGAAATCTGTGAAGGTGATGCGATGCACTTGGAACTCATGGCGAAATTGTTAGACACAGAACGTCAATTTCGTAAAATGTCGCGGCGCGTGGGAATCTATGACACATTAGAAAAATGCTTTACTACTAGTTCGCGTTCTAAAGATGAAGCGGTGAAAAATGCTCATTTGAAACGGGATTTGAAAACAGCAGTTGAACAAGGTGATATTGAAAAGGTCAAGCAGCTAACTTTAGCAGATTTTGTCGTCACGAATGCACAAGCTGACGTAACCAATGCTACACAATCTGCTGATGAGGCTAAAACTTGGGCAAATATAAAATTTAAAAATAGAGAGACGACGCTTTAAGTTTGCTGTTCATCTTTGTCACCATTTCCCAAGTATAGCCTGATAAACTCTTCTGCTGCGGCTGGATTAATTTTTTTCAGTGCATCCCGAATTTCTAGCACCCCCTCCGCTACAGGGTCCATTATCTCATTTACCCAGCGATTAACATTTGAGCGTCCAGTTCCCATTGTCACTGCTAACTTATTTTGGCTAATGCCATGTGTCTCTAATACCTGTTTCAGCGCTTTTCCTGCTTTTCCCATGCTTTTGATTGTGTCAAAGGCTTTTAACCAAGTAAATGTCCCGTATAAGCGACAAAAGGTGTAAGATATTTATGTCCCGTATACGGGACATAAATATCTCTAGAAAAATATGTGAGTTCCAATGACTAAAAGCTTTTTGGCAGATACCTTTCCAACCATCTTGCCGCTTGTTTCCGCCAATGAATCTCAACAAACAACACCAGGGAGAGAATTTGTAAAAGTAGTAATTTATGGTTCTAAAACAGGTGTTAACAACACAATTTTGACCCTTTACAAGCTGGGTTTTGCTCAAGTTAATGAATGGAGTCCTTTATTACCTAGTCCCAACCCTGGAGAAGTCATGAGTATCTTAACTAGGTACATTCTGACCACTTGACTTTAATTCGATTAGTAAAAAATATGATAGGGTGGGCAATGCACACCCTACAAAAATAACGGGACAATACCGGGTGAATTCCATTCGCCATATATTTTCTTTTTAAATATCAATGATATTTCTTGAACTTGTACTACAAAACTTTGGCCCTTATTCTGGAAGACAAGTAATCAATCTTGATCCAAGAAAAGATGAAAATCCGCGTCCAATTATTTTATTAGGTGGGATGAATGGCGGGGGAAAAACTACGCTGATGGATGCCATACGCCTTGCGCTTTATGGTCATCGCGCTCAATGTTCTACCCGTGGTAATTTGAGTTATAACGATTTTCTAAACCAATGTGTTAATAGTAAAGCTAGCCCTGCTGAAAAAACGCGGATTGAATTAGTTTTTGAACACATCGAAGATGATAAACCAGTAAAATATCGGATTGTCAGAACTTGGGAAAAAAATCCTAAAGATGGTAAAGATTCTTTGGGAATTTTAGGCGATGATGATACTTGGCCTGTTGAATCTTTGGTGAATACTTGGGATGACTATATAGAAAATCTGCTGCCATTAGGAATTTCTAATTTATTTCTCTTTGATGGTGAACAAGTAAGAAACCTTGCAGAACAAGAATCACCACCACTAATTGTAATTGAAGCTATTCGCGGACTTTTAGGGCTAGAATTATCTGACCGTTTAGCAGTTGATTTGGAGATTTTAGTCAACCGCAAACGTAAGGAAATGGCTGACACTAAAGATTTAGCTAACATAGAAGAAATTGAAAAAAGGTTAACGCAGCAGCAAGAAGATTACCTAGTTATAGAAGAAAAATTAGCCCATTTCAAAAATCAACTTGAAGAATTAGAAACCATACAGCAAGAAGTGTTAGATAAATTCGTTTTGGAAGGGGGTAAAATCGCTGCCGAACGCAATCAACTAGAACAACAAGAAAAAGATAAAACTGCCGCAGCAGAAAACATTCGGCAGTCAATGTGTGAATTAGCTGCTGATGTGTTACCTTTAGAGCTAATTTCTAATTTACTCAGTCAGGTACAAGCACAGGGAGCAAATGAATTTCGCTATCAACAAGTACAGTTAGCTAAAGATGTTTTACTTGAACGAGATAAACGCTTACTCAACTGGCTAAGTGAATTAGCGATCGCTTCTGACAAAGTTGATAAAATTAACTCTTTTTTAGCTAAAGATATTGATAGTTTATATACAAGCTATTCCCAATCGGAATCACCTTGGTTATTAGCTGATGAGGAAAGTTTGAGTCAATTAGATAATATTAGATATTATTTGCAAAATGCTTTAAATACTGCAAAAGAAAAATTAAATATTCTCAAAAATTTAGAAGAAGAAATTATCAATTTAGCAAGACAAGTGCAAACAGCAGCAGAACCAGAAGCTTATAAAAAGCTGCGCGAAGCTGTGGAAGAAGCACAAAATCAAGTTTCTAAAGCTAAAGTAAATTATGAGATAACTCGCCAGAAGTTAGCTGAGTTAGCAACTACCCTTGATAAGACCAAAAAAGAATTACAAGAATATACTGTAGAAAATATTGAACGTAAAAATAAAGATCATATTATTACCTCTGCGGCGAAAGTTCAAGAAACGCTCAAGATTTTTCGGGAAAAACTAACCCTTAGAAAGCTCAATAAATTAGAGGAAGAAGTTAAAAATTGCTTCCTTTATCTCCTCCACAAATCAGATTTAGTGCATCGCATCGGCATTGATAGCAATACTTTTGGACTTTACTTGTATGATTTCAATGGTAAACTAGTCCCTAAACATCGCCTCTCGGCTGGCGAAAAACAACTACTAGCGATCGCCTTTCTCTGGGGACTAGCAAAAGTCTCTGGACACCGCCTACCAGTAGCCATCGATACACCACTAGGGAGGCTAGACTCCTCCCACCGCAGCAACTTAGTTGAACGTTACTTTCCATCCGCCAGTCATCAAGTAATTTTGTTATCTACCGATACCGAGATTGGAAACAAAGAAGTAGAAACACTGCGAGAAAACGAAGCGATCGCCCGCGAATATCTTCTCAAATACGACTCTGCCAGCCGCCAAACAACTATCCAACCAGGGTATTTTTGGTAGGAGATATCATTTGTTATAAAAATTAAGCGATGTCTAACGACAAGCCCTCTGGGTTCGGGGGTGACGCTCCTTCGTCGCTCTAAGCGTTCGCGCAGCGTCTCGTAGAGAAGACTGCGACCCCCTTACCGCTACGCGTCTATCGCAATTTTTTAACTCCAAATTATACAATATATCTAACGACCTTACCACTAACTAAAGAGATAGTTTACAATAAGTTTTATTATAGGATGGCATCCATCTGCAAAAAATTATATGTATATACGCAGTTGGTATGATTATTTATCACTAAATATAGCTCGTTTGGTAGTTTCATTACTTAAGTACGAAAGTTTAAACATTACTCGTGTAAGATAAATAAGCTGATAATCTCAGGGATTGTATCAAGTAAAAATATAGTTCTATTAGATATGCGATCGCATATCTTTTTAAAATAATGCCAAACTCCAGCTTGAAAGATGACTCATTATGGTTCAAAAATGCAATTATCTACGAACTAGGTGTTCGCACATTTGCTGACAGTAATGGTGATGGTATTGGTGATTTTCCAGGGCTGACAGATAAACTAGATTATTTACAAGATTTAGGTATTACTGCTATATGGTTGTTACCTTTTTTCCCTTCGCCACTCAGGGATGATGGTTACGATATTGCCGATTACACTAGTGTCAATCCTATCTATGGCACGTTGGAAGACTTTAAAGCGTTTTTGAGCGCTGCTCATCAGCGCGGTATTCGTGTAATTATTGAGTTAATTATTAACCATACCTCTGACCAACATCCTTGGTTTCAAAGAGCACGTCGCGCCCCAAAAGGAAGTCAGGAGCGAGATTTTTATGTTTGGAGTGATACTCCTGAGAAATACCGAGAAGCGCGAATTATTTTCCAAGATTTTGAGACATCTAACTGGACTTGGGATTCAGTTGCCCAAGCTTATTGCTGGCATCGTTTCTATTCCCATCAGCCGGATTTGAATTATGACAATCCCTTGGTGCGCGAGGCAGTATTTGATGTTCTAGATTTTTGGTTGGAGATGGGTGTAGATGGACTACGCATGGATGCTGTACCTTATCTCTACGAACGGGAAGGAACGAACTGCGAAAACTTATCCGAAACTCATGGGTTTTTGAAGGAGTTGCGATCGCACATTGACGCGAAATTTCCTAACCGGATGTTACTAGCTGAGGCCAACCAATGGCCTGAAGATGCAGCGCAATATTACGGTGCAGGGGATGAGTGTCACATGAACTTTCATTTTCCCCTAATGCCGCGTTTGTTTATGGCAGTGCGGATGGAAGATAATTTCCCGATTGTAGATATTCTCCAGCAAACTCCATCGATTCCTGATAACTGTCAGTGGGCATTGTTCCTCCGCAACCATGACGAACTGACTTTAGAAATGGTGACAGATGAAGACCGCGATTTTATGTATGGGGTCTATGCACAAGACCCAGTAATGCGGGTAAATTTAGGCATCCGCCGCAGATTAGCGCCGCTTTTAGGCAATGACCGCCGCCAAATTGAATTACTTAATAGCTTACTGTTATCTTTGCCAGGAACCCCCGTACTTTACTACGGTGATGAAATTGGCATGGGAGATAATGTTTATCTAGGCGATCGCAATGGTGTTCGCACACCTATGCAGTGGAGTTCTGACCGCAACGCTGGTTTTAGTCGCGCTAACCCGCAACGCTTGTATCTACCCGTCATCGTTGACTCAGAATATCACTACGAAGCACTCAACGTCGAGGCACAACGGACTAATAGCAATTCTCTTTGGTATTGGATGAAACGTTTAATTGCTACTCGCAAACGGTTTGCGGCATTGGGTGAAGGACGTTTTGAATTGGTACAGTCTAATAATCGCAAAGTTTTTGCCTTCAGCCGGATTACCTCTGAAGAAGATGTCTTGGTAGTAGCAAATTTATCTCGTTACGTGCAAACGGTGGCATTAGATTTATCAACCTTCAATGGGCTAACACCAGTAGAAATTTTTGGTTCCACTGAGTTCCCACTGATTACAGAATCGCCTTATTTCCTCAGCTTAAGTCCTTACGGGTTTTACTGGTTCACCTTACAACGTAAATTTAGCTCAACTCAAGAGCCTAAACCCCAAGCAGACTTGAGCTATCTGTTGGTAAATGGTTCATGGCAGAATGTGATTCGGCAACGAGAGTCACAAAGCATTCTAGAATCATCACTGCGGGATTATCTCTATACCTGTAGTTGGTTTGGCGGCAAAACTCAGACTGTACAATCAGTACAAATCATTGAAGCGATTTCTTTACCCTATAACCAGCAGATAGCTGAAATTGTTTGGTTGCAGGTAGATTATAGCCAGGGAAACCACGAAACTTATCTGTTATTTCTCGCCTATGCAGAAGGTGAGCAAGCAACAAATCTTTTAGCAGAAATGCCGCAAGCTGTGATTGCACGGCTTGAGGTGCAAGGCAAAATAGACACTCTTCCACCCAATACTCAAGAAGGTGGAATTTTATTTGATGCTTTAGCAGACAAGAACTTTCTCACCTCACTGCTAGATGATGCGATCGCTAATCATTACTCTTATAAAGGGATAACCGGAGAATTATTTGGCACTACTACTGATTCATTCTCCGAATTGCGCCAACAGTTAACTAATAGTGAGCCGACTATTCTGAATAAAGAAGAAGAAACCAATACTTATATAATTTATGGCGATCGCTTGTTGTTGAAACTCTTCCGCAAAATCGAGGAGGGTTTGCACCCAGATTTAGAAATCCGGCGTTTCCTATACCAGAAAAAACGCTTGCAACACTCAGTTTTCCTAGCTGGTGCTTTAGAGTACCGCCGTGCAAATAAAACAGGTAATAAAACTGCCTTACCTACGACTATAGGCATATTACAAGAGTTTATTTCCGATATCCGCAGTGGCTGGGACTACACCCTTGATAGTTTGCAAAAGTACTTTGATTTAGTGACCACAGAACACGCCACTATTACCGAAGTGCCTCTGCCATCAGGTTCATTGTTAGATTTACAGAGAATTGAGATTCCAGAATTTGCAATTGCAACTATCACTTCTTACCTGCAAAGTGTTGAACTATTGGGTAAATCCACAGCTGAATTCCATATAGCGCTGGCTACAAATATAGATAGCTCAGACTTTGCTCCAGAATCTTTTTCATCACTTTATCAACGTTCGATATATCAAAATGCACGTAACTTAACTGGACAAGTATTTCGGTTGTTAAAAGAACGAGTAAAATACTTGCCAACCGATACTCAACCATTAGCATTAGAAGTTTTTAATAGCCAACAGAAAGTCTTAGAACGCTTTCAGTTAATTGTTGGGCAAAAAATTACTGCATTGCGTACTCGTCATCATGGAAACTACCATTTATCGCAAGTATTTTATACAGGAAAAGACTTTATTCTTCCTGATTTTGAAGGCGAAGTAGATCGTAGTTTAAGCGAACGACGCATAAAGCGATCGCCTCTACGAGATGTAGCAGGAATGTTGCTATCTTTCAACTATGCAGTTAACGAAGCTCTGGTCTATCAAAAAGAATCTGGGATGATCCTGCCGGAAAATTTACCCCTTATAGAACAATGGGGACAGTTTTGGTATATCTGGGTTAGTACTAGCTTTCTCAATTCTTATTTAGAAACTGCTAGTCAAGAATCTTTCCTGCCAAAGACAACACAAGAACTAGATGTGCTGCTTTTTGCCTATCTTCTAGAGCAAGCGATTGATGCACTAGGCAATGAACTAAATAATCGCTCTGATTGGGTAGAAATTCCACTCAAATTTATTCTGCGATTATTGAGTGAAACTGCTTAAACAGTTTTTCATAGTACGAACAAACTGCAATAAATAAATAATATGAGGAAGAAGAAAAATGAGTAACAAAACTGGTGAACTGACAAGAACAATTTTTTGGAAAGGGAATGCAGAATAATTTTTAGGGAAGTATTATAACTTACAATGTATTCCGAGAATAGGTGAAGAAGTACAATTAAAAAACAAAACATGGCGAGTGAAGAGAATTATTTATACTCCCGAAATAGATGACATAACTATCATTTTGGAAGATAAATAGTTTCACCTGAAATGGTTATGGTTGTTGAGCTATACGTACCAGTTCGGTTTCATAAAAAGTCGGCGGTAAACTCTACCTAAGAGTGGATAGAGAGGGATAGCCGCCCGCCAAATGATTTAGTTATTCTTGTAACGCGTCTGCCTTTAGCCTCAGCACGCCAGCAAGTCCCATTTTCTCGTTCAAATAACCTTTAATCATGGAATCCCCAATCGAAAGAATAAAACTTTCCCAAACAGCCAAAGACCAACTTACCAAACTCAGACGCAGTACCAAAATCGACCAATGGAATATTTTATGCCGTTGGGCGTTTTGTCGTTCCCTAGCAGAAGCAGCCGCACCCTCCCCCGTTCCAATTCCCCAGGATAGCAACGTCGAAATGACTTGGCGCGTCTTTGGCGGCGAAATGTCCGATATTCTCCTCCTCGCCCTCAAGCAACGCTGTCACAATGACGGCTATCCCACCGACAAAGAAACCCTCGCCACTCAATTTCGCTTACATTTGCATCGCGGTATTGGCTACTTAGCAGGCGATCCAAATATCAAGAAAATTGAAGATTTAATTGAACTGGCGATTAAACCTTGAAAGAATATTAGTTACTGGTGTCTTAATTACGAATTACGAATTAGTATTATGCCTGAAGCGCTAGAAATCGAGCGTCACAGAGCTGCGATCGCTCGGACTGATTTATCTCGCCCCGTGCGATTGGCAATAGAATGGGCAATCCTAAATCAAGACACCACTTTTTTTGACTACGGTTGTGGCTATGGTGGTGATGTGCAGCGAGTAGGCAACTTAGGCTACACCAGTGCAGGCTGGGACCCTTACTACCATCCTGATGTCCCACTCACCGCCGCTGATGTGGTCAATCTGGGTTACGTCCTCAACGTTATTGAAGACCCAGAAGAACGCCGTCAAAGCCTTCGTCAAGCCTGGGAACTCACCGGGAAAGTTTTAATTGTCGCTGCTCAAATACTGATTAACGCTCCCAGCAAAACTCAACTTGCTTACAATGATGGCATTGTGACGCGCCGCAATACTTTTCAGAAATATTACGAACAAGAAGAACTCAAAACTTATATTGATCAGGTGCTAAATGTCGATGCAGTACCAATCGCTTTAGGTGTCTACTTTGTTTTTCGAGATGAAGCTGAAAAAGAAAGTTACAAAGCAATCCGCTTCTTTTCTGCAACTTCTATACCGCGAGTCCGCATCCCCATTAAACGGTTTGAAGACTATCAAGAACAACTGCAACCATTAATGGCTTTTTTTACCAAACGCGGTAGACTACCTGTGAAAGGCGAATTAGAAAATGAACAGGAATTACTGAGCGAATTTGGTAACTTCCGCCGGGCCTTTGGTGTAGTTTTGCAAGCCACTGATGAAGCAGAATGGGATGCGATCGCTTACCGTCGTTCTCTAGATATCCAAGTTTATCTCGCCCTCACTCACTTTGATAAACGTCCTGCATGGCAAAAGCTAGCGCCAGAAATGCGTCACGATATCAAAGCCTTTTTTAGTTGCTATGAAGAAGCTTGTCAAGTAGCCGACCAAAAGCTTTTCAGCTTAGGTAAACTTGGGGTGATTCAAACTGCGTGCGAAAAAAGTAAAGTTGGTAAACATACACGCGGTGCGCTGTACGTCCATGTTTCCGCACTTGCTGCACTTGACCCCATACTCCGAATTTGTGAAGGTTGCGCTAGCCGTACCATTGGGCGTGTCGATGAAGCCACATTGATCAAATATCACACTGATAAGCCGCAAATATCCTATCTGTCTTACCCAGAATTCGACACTGATCCCCATCCGGCATTAAAAGCTAGTATCGGTATTGATTTAAAAACCCTCTTCATAACTCATCGAGACTACGAAACTAGGGCAAATCCGCCGATTTTACACCGTAAGGAAACATTTGTTACTAGCAACTACCCACGCTACGAAGAATTTGCTAAACTCACCCAAAAAGAACTGGAATTAGGGCTGCTGAACCAAAAAAGCGACATTGGCACTCGTGAAGGTTGGAAAAAATGCCTTGCTGCCCACGGGGTAGAAATCAGGGCACATCAGATTTATTTAATTAAGGAAAATTAAGGAATAATCACACTGTTAGAGTATTGCTGATATGTATCTTAAATAAAGTAAATCTTAGCAGATTTGTGTGCTTACACGAAATTAGACAGTAGTTATGGCAAGATAACTGCAATTCAATTAAATAAAAAGGAATCTTTAAGATTGTGCAAGTAAATAAATCGCTGCTACAAATTTTTAGCAGTCCAAAGATGGGAGCTTTGTTATTTCTTGGCTTTTCATCAGGGTTGCCGTTATATTTAACCAGTCAAACATTACAAGCATGGTTGACTAAAGAAGGAATCAGCTTGGCAGCGATTACCGCTTTTAGTTTAGTCAAGCTGCCCTATTCTTTAAAATTTCTCTGGTCGCCTTTACTAGATAAATTTGTACCGCCTTTTTTGGGGCGGCGTCGAGGTTGGCTGGTAATTACACAAGTAGCATTACTGTTAAGTATAGCTGCAATGGCTCTACAACACCCATCCCAAGGGTTACAATCTTTAAGAATTGCTGCTGTTATCGTTGCCTTTTTGAGCGCCAGCCAAGACATTTTAGTTGATGCTTACCGCACTGATGTAGTGGAAGTAGAAGAAAGAGGTGCTGGAGCATCTATTTATTTATTGGGTTATCGCGTTGCCATTCTCGTAACTGGTTACGTTACCCTATTTTTAGCAGATAGAATCCCTTGGCAAGCTGTTTACTTATTGATGTCGCTGTTAATGCTCTTAGGCTTGGTAACTTCTATTTTTGCACCAGAACCAGTCCTACGCGATCGCCCACCTCAGACTTTATCTGCCGCAGTCAAATTACCCTTTATTGAATTTTTTCAGCGTCGTGGCCGGCTACAAGGACTTTTAATCCTAATATTCATTGTGATCTACAAGTTGGGGGATTCTTTACTAAAGAATGTATCCACCCCATTTTTGTTAGATAAAGGCTTACATTTCACTCAAACCGACATCGCATTTCCTGGTGCGCTAGGAATTTTCGCCACTATTGTTGGCACTTTGGCAGCAGGAGCGGTAATGACCAAAATTGGTGTTAATCGCTCGCTCTGGATATTCGCCATATTGCAAGCTGTCGGCAACTTGGCTTTCTTCGCGTTGGCAGTAGTCGGTAAAAACTTTTCTCTAATGTTAGCTGCCGTTAATATAGAACAATTCTGTGCTGGTTTAGAAACCGCTGCTTTTGTTGCATTTTTGATGAGTCTTTGTAACCAAAGCTTTTCAGCTACACAGTACGCCTTACTTTCGAGTTTGCAGGCTTTTAGTAGAGATATTCTTACGGCTCCAGCAGGTACATGGGCACAAGCCACTGGTTGGTCTACATTCTTTCTACTGACAGCAATAGCTGCTTTACCGGGATTACTATTATTGCCATTCTTTGCCCCTTGGAATCAAAAGCCAGTGGTAGTATTATCCAGACCAGGATTGGAGAACGAAGAAGAGGATATATGGGGAATCAAGTAGTTATTGCTGTCGGCACATTTATTCTCTTACTCGTTGGTTTATTACTTGGGTATGTTCTCTCACAGTTAGTTCTGGGATTTCTACCATTTAACCTCCTAACTTTTTTCGGAACACTCAGCCTAATATTAATTTTTGGTACACTTTATTACGTTTTATTTTGGCAGTTGCGGAGAGAGCAGTCCCGGCCATCAACTATAAATGAAAGGATACCAAACCAGGTAGAGGATGGTGTATCTGATAGCTATCTCAAAAACAGGCTAATCGCTAAGTTATCCGGTGACGCTGCCGCTGCTGAACGGTTAATTGAACAGGCAAAGGAGACTTATCCTGGGATGCCGGAGAATTGGTATTGCGAGAGAGTGCTTGATGATTTGGAGCGCGATCCCCAATAATACTGCACAAGCAAAGGGGCAGAGGAGTAAAAGAAGAATAAAAATGCCCAATGCCCCATTTCCCATTCCCATGCACAGAAAATCGCTAAAATAATTCCAGAATAGTTCACAAATCTTCAGCTAAGTTCTCATAAAAGTTCCGAGCTTGTTTGCAATCTAAAATATGGCTATTTTTCGTCAGTACATCGCCCCCTTGCTTGCAGTATTAGTATTTGTTTTGGCGCTAGTGGCAGTCAGTGCCCGCATCTTTTTACCCTCCGATATGGCAGCACCCGCACCAATTGAAGAGGTAGAGGTAAGTTATCAACCGACTCCAACTGATTTACTACTAGTAGTACATACTAATTCGTAATACTCGCTTTCTCTACGAGACGCTACGCGAATGGCGAGAAGCAAGCCACCTAATTCCTAATTAGGACACACAGAAAAATGCTTGATAGAAGCGGTTTCCAATCCGTTATCCTGTGGGAGTCAAACAAGACATCCTTCCCCAATTTCGTATAACTCAGCTAGCTAAATCAATAAACGTCAGAAGTGTCTGAGCAACTACTACCGGGGTATATTATTCGCCGTGGTTCCACATTGGATCGGGCGCTGCTGCTTAAATTCATGCAGCGAACTTACCAGGATCTTTTTCCCAATGATGATTTTTCTCACCTAGAACAAACAGTTAAACAATACTTTTCCAGCGATACGCCCTTGTGGTGGATCGAAGAAGAGGCATGGGGACAGAGGGGCAGAGGTCTAGAGCAAAAATCCCTAACGCGGGACGGGGGGGCAGAGGAGCAATTCTTTCCCCCCATCCCTTCTGCTCCCCCATCCCTCCATCCTCCCATAGCCTGCCTCTGGGTGGGCAATGCTATAGATCAAGTGCAGAGTAACCGTCATGCTCACATCTTTATCCTCTACGTTGTGCCAGAACATCGGCGACGGGGTATTGGTAGAGCCTTGATGCAATATGTGGAAAATTGGGCTATTCAAAGAGGCGATCGCCAGATTGGACTGCAAGTGTTTCAATCCAACAAACCCGCATTAAATCTTTACAATCAGTTAGGTTATCAAACCCAATCCCTGTGGATGGTAAAATTCCTGAGTGCAGAAAAATAAACTAGAGGATAGCGGTAACATACTGTAACGTCTGAGTTATGGCGGTTCTCGTTTGGATAAAACTCAACGAGGAAGAAGGGAAAATGTATAAGAACCCAACTAATATATATAAAGTATATATAAAGCTTTAACTTATTGGCGCGGGGGATTATGTGTTAATCCCGAAAAGGGATTGAAATGAAATTATGTATGACGAAGACGATCTAAGCCTACTCGATATTGAGGAGGAGCTAGAAAGCCCCTTAGATAAAATAGAGCCGCTAGCTGCCGAATCAGATGTGGCGAAGCCTGATCCAGAAGTGATGCTAGCCTTGCTGGAAAATCCCCAGCCCCAGCAAAGAATGTTAGCAGCGCGTGCTTTTTGTGATATTGAAGATGCGCGTGCTACCCCCCATCTGATTCGCCTATTAACTGATACCTGTCCCTTAGTACGGGTGAGTGCAGCCTATGGCATCGGACGCAATCCCAGTTCAGAAGCAGTGAGTCCATTAATTACTCAACTAAACAGTGATTGGAATGGCTATGTGCGTAAAGGTGTTGTTTGGGCTTTAGGAAACTGTCGCGATCGCCGTTCTTTAGCACCTTTGGCAGACGCTTTAAGAACCGACATTTCCGCAGTGCGTTTGTGGGCTGCTAGCGCCTTAGCACAGATGGCAGAAGTGGGTTACGAAGCAGTTATAGGAGCAATACCACCATTAATTGAAGCCTTAGTCCAAGATCCCGTGGCAGCAGTGCGGAGTAACAGTGCTTGGGCAATTGGTCAACTGTGCCGCGAACTGCCTTCTAATGTAGTTTATGCCACAGCGATCGACGCCCTAATTCAAGCCTTTGCCGAAGACCAAGATTTGGGAGTACGGGAAGACGCCAAAGCCTCACTGTTAGGAGTAGGTGATCCCCGTGGCTTGCAGTTGATTGAAACCCTGGAACAAGAAGGGTGGTTTTGATTTAAGCATTGGGCAATTCAATTTTGGATTAAATTTCAATTCTTTAATCCGTCTTGGAAAGTTCTGATGCCTACGGCGGGCTGTGCCAACGGATAGCGCAGCGTAAAGCCTTCTCTTCTCTTTCAGAGACGAAGACAGCGAACGAGAGGCTTGTCTGCAACACGCTGTTCGCGAACGCCAACGGCATAGCTTCTCGAAGAGACGCTAACGCGTTCGCTTAGAGCGAGTCCGCGTACCCCTTCGGGGAAGCTAGCTAGCAAGAGCGTCTGGTAGAGAGCGTCGGAAACCTCCGCTCAGACTTTCCGCAAAATCTAAAATCTAAAATTATTACTGTCCTTCAGCTACAGGTTTGAGCAAATTTAAGTCATAAGGACGCTCAGTATCATCTTCACCCAAATATTCACCATTTTGAATTTCTAGAATAATTAGCGGGATATGTCCAGGATTTTCTACCTTATGTAATGTTGCTGCGGGGACATAAGTTGATTGGTTTCGATTCAGTAATATTTCCGCATCGCCACAAGTCACCTTCGCCACACCGGAGACTACGACCCAATGTTCATTGCGGTGATAATGGATTTGTGGTTTAATGCCGTGCCTGGGCTTGATTTCAACACGACTAATTCTATAGGTTTCTCCCTCCTCAATCACTTCCACCTCACCCCAATATCGTGTACCTGAATGTGCAGACAATTCGTTGATATTCGACTGAGTATTATTGTCATTCGGAGCCATAACTAATTTTTCAACCAGATGATTATCAGTATTTTTAAGTAATCAGGACTTACGCAAACAATAACCGAAAAGAAGGATTTTCAGGTAGGAGCAATTTATAAATTGCCTCAGAGCGGGTTTAGTTTTGCGTAAATCCTAGTAATCTAAGCTTAAACCCAATAAACCTGGAGACAAAGATGGTTATAATATCTTTATTGATGACAACTGCTTTAACTTGACCCCAGGTAACAGATTCTATCTCTGAATTTCTTAATTTTGAATGCGTGAATTTTAAATTGTTCACCTTCCCGTATACTGAATCCTATAAATACGATTATTGGCTTCTTCTGTTAGTAGTAAACTACCATCTGGCAACACAAGTAAACCAACAGGTCGTCCCCAAGTGGTTGGTACAGAAGAATTTAGCAAAAATCCTGTGAGAAAGTCTTCGTAGTAGCCTTGTGATCGCCCTTTAGCATCAAAGGGAACAAATACAATTTTATAACCAGTGCCGCGATCGCGGTTCCAAGAACCACGAAAAGCAGCAAAAGCACCGTTCCGGTATTTTTCTGGAAACGTTTTACCATCATAAAACTGCAAACCCAATGCTGCTGAATGCGCCTGAAACAGCACATCTGGCGTTTGGGTACGGGCTACTAAATCGGGACGTTTACTTTTGCCATTAGTCTTTTGACGAGGATCAAGGTTATTTGGCGTTAGGTAAGCATAGGGCCAGCCGTAGAACTTCCCCTGCTGAACACGTGTCAAATAGTCAGGAACCAAGTCATCACCGATTCCATCCCGTTCGTTAACAGTGGCGTAAAGTTGTTTAGTAATAGGGTGAAAGTCCAATCCAACAGGGTTACGCAAGCCGGAAGCAAAAGTCTGCTGCTGGGAACCATCCAAATTCATCACCTGTATCGAAGCCCGTGGTAGAGGTTCTTCATCCACATTGGTTCCTGAACCAACTGAAACATATAATTTCTTGCCATCAGGTGAGACAACGACATTGCGCGTCCAGTGGTTGTTATAACCTTTAGCAGGCAAGTCGGCGATTTTTTTCCCCTTACCCGTAATCTTATTTTGACCTTGAGTATAGGGAAAACGCACCACAGCATCTGTGTTCCCTAGAAAAAAGGAATTACCTACAAAAGCCATCCCAAAGGG
The DNA here is from genome assembly GCF_036916575.1 of Nostoc sp. Taxonomy (GTDB): domain Bacteria; phylum Cyanobacteriota; class Cyanobacteriia; order Cyanobacteriales; family Nostocaceae; genus Nostoc. Next base: position 48,532 of record NZ_JBALGC010000001.1, on the reverse strand, counting down.
TCTATTGAGTCCGTTGTTCCCACTAGCAAAGGTTTCTCGAACATCAGCTACGCCGTCACCGTTGCTATCACGCAACAGACGAATCCGATTTTGTTCGGTTTCAGTTACTAGGATATCACCACTGGGGGTTAAAGCTAGCCAACGTGGGGCATCTAGACCTTCGGCAAATACGTTAACTGTAAAGCCTGGTGGTACGCGCAGCACCGGATTTTGCGGAATGGGCACAACCTCAGGTCGCTTGGAGGCACTTTCTGTTGCGAAGGGTGCTGGTAAATTTTTCAGATTGATCCGGATGGGTTTGGGTGAAAGTGTTTCAGTCCGGACGATATCTTTTGGCTGTGTAGGATTCTGTGTCAGTTTAGCAGAATGTACAGATGTTTGTGGTATGGGATTATCTGAGGAAGCGCGAGTCTGGTTACAGGCTGCTATCAAGGTCAGTAAAAAAACTGGCAGCAAGAAACGCGCAGGGACTTTCATGGCGATAGACACTATACACAATTTTTTACTCTAGACTTGAGACTTAATAATTGTCGCCAGTCTAAAGTTTGATTTTTCTTGGTTAGTTAAACTACTAAGGTACTGGGGATTACGGACTGAGGACTAAATTCTCTTCCCAATGCCCAATATTAGTATTAGTCAAATATTGACATATATAAGCTATTTATTAGTTAACAAAATTTTTTCAAATTCTGCTGCCGGCAATGGATGACTAAATAGAAAGCCTTGCATATAATTACAGTTGTGTTGGCGCAAAAAAGCCAGTTCTGCCTCTGTCTCTACACCTTCAGCAATTACATCTAGATTGAGATTGTGAGCCATTTGAATTAATGGTTTAGTAATAGCTGATTTCTGTTTATCATTAGCAACATTGTGGATAAAATAACGGTCAATTTTTAATGTGTTAATGGGTAAGTTTTTCAGATAAATTAAAGAAGAGAAGCCCGCACCAAAATCATCGATCGCAATTTTCACACCCAAAGAACGCAATTTGTTCATAGTAGCGATCGCCCTATTTACATCTTGCATAATCATACTTTCAGTGAGTTCTAGCTTTAAGTAATTTGGTTCCAAATTATTGATATTTATAAAATTGACTATTTTCTGAATAAAATCTGGTTGATTAAATTCTATTACTGACAGATTTACAGTAAAAATCAAGGAATTAATTCCAGCATCACGCCAGCTTTTTATTTGTTTACAGACCCTCTTTAATACCCATTTACCAATTGGCACAATTAAACCTGTAGACTCTGCTAACGGAATAAATTCTGTTGGGTAAATCATCCCTAATTCCGGACTTTGCCAGCGCAATAAACTTTCAGCAGCTACTATCTTACCAGAATAAATATCGATTATTGGTTGATAATAAATTTCAAATTCTTGAAAATTATGTTGTTTGATAGCCCGGTGTAAGCTAATTTCTAATAGCTGCATTTTTGGAGACAAGTTGTTAATTACAGTCGGAGGAGATAAATACCTTTTTAAGGTAGCGTGCTTTTCCAACCTGTTGATGATCGCACTTAATAACTCAGACCGAGTGAATGGCTTAGTTATATAATCATCGGCACCCATATCCATACCTTGACGGAAGTCAGATTTAGCAGATTTTGCAGTGAGAAAAATGAAAGGAATTGTTGCCGTTGATGGATCTTGGCGTAACGCTGTTAGCACGCCATAACCGTCAATTTCTGGCATCATCATATCACAGAGAATTAAATCGGGAACTTCGCAGATAGCCAAATGTACCCCGATTCTGCCATTAGCCGCAGCAAGAGTTTCAAAATCCTCAGCTTCTAGCAGATCTAAAATATTTTCACGAACGGCTTCTTCATCTTCTATTATTAAAACTTTCGGCATAATTTTCCTCAATTTATATTTGATTATTTATGAAAAAATGACAACAAAGTTTGTCCAAAATTCCAACGCAATTGTGAGAAATATTTTATCTTGTTAGATATCTATACAGAGTAAACGCATCTCAAATGGGATTGACAAAACTTACATTCAATGAATGGACGAGAGAATAGGGATTTATGGTTCGGTTGATTTCTACAGGTTAATAGTGATCACCTATTTCATTATCAATAAGCAGGGCTTAATGCGATTATTTAGGTGTTTATTGAGATTGGGGCTTTTTTATTGACAAGATGCGCTTGCTTTGGATATCTATACACTTTTTTAAAATTGCTATTCCTAAACCAGTGGCTAGTATATTGCTGCTTAAGACCAGTAATGTCGAGTCTTTCAAAAATCAGCAGCACGACTTTGCCAGTTTCGTCTGTAAACGGTTTCAAAGAAAAGTCTATGATTCTTAATGTTTGCTGTGCACTAATTACATCAACTTCGTAACGGACAAATTCACCTCTAGCAGCAAGTGCTATTGCTGCTTTTAATTGACGTTGTGTTTCTTCACAAATCGTCCACCATATTTCCCAATATGGAAGTCCAACTACATTTTGTGGCTGTAATTGCCTAAAGTCGAGTCCTGTTTGGTTAACTTCTAGCGCTATACCCTCTGTTGTCAGCAACTCAATAAACTCGAAGATGCCGTTGAAGATAGCGCGGAATTGTCTTTCATTCTCATGCAATGATACTTCTGCTTGTACAGAAGAGGTACTATCCACAGAAACTCCAGTAAGACGAGCTAGTTTGTTGTGTCTGTCAGTACTATAGCGTGTGCTAGTAACCATTTGTACTCAGATAATTGTCTCTCAAGGAGAATCTAATGTGCTACCTCAAAGGAACAAACACTAGCGTTACCTCTAGTTTTCTCTGTTTTATTATGCTAGTGCTTGACAAATACTTTCAGGTTGACAAGACCAACAACTTGATATTGGTTATTTACAACTGGCGGTAGATACAACTGCTATTTTAACTGTAAAAACACTGATAAATAATTTAATAATTATGACATATTGAATATCGTGAACGAGGTATGCATAACTTCAAAAATATTGGCTGTTTCAAGCTAGTTCCTGAAGCTACAAGCATTACCATATCAGTTTGGTAGACGCACCACGCTAACTGCGAAGATAAAAAACTAAGACACTCTTGCCCTGTGCTGTCATCAGTGCGATCGCATCTAATAGTGATGTTTACGGCACAACCATCAGCAGCGAACGGTTAATTATTGATTCTAAGCTTTATAGCCTTAGAAGCTGAAGTAAGGCTTATATAGATTTTTTTGATAGCTATTATAAAAAAATAGTTATCTAAAACTTCTTACTTAAGCATTTTCCAATATTTTGACGCCAAACAAGTAGTAATAATTTGGGTTATAAATAGAGCAAAAATTGTGTTAAGAAATACAAAGCAGCTTATATCCAGCTAATTGGAAATCGGATATGGGGCAATACGCTTGGGTTAAGCTTTTTTTCTTTCCCTGCCTCCCCTGCTCTCCTGCCTCTTCACTAAGGACGGAACTGCACCCGCCGTTCGCCGTAACGTAATAACCTTTCTATAGTTACAAGCCGATTTTCCCAAACTTTGACTTGATAGGAATTTGACTTAAGCTCTTGGCTCATCAATACCCGAAATTGAGACTGGAACCGAGTTAGTGAGGCTCTTGCCACTAATAACTTACTAGGAGAAGGGGAAGCAGCAAGCTCATTTAAAGCACTGCGTAAAACTTCTGCCTGGTTGTTAAAATCTGATATTGTCTGAGCAGGCTTTTGTAGTTGGTAATTTTGGAAAACAAATTTCCATTCCCGTTGCAGCGCCGTGTAACGGATGGCGGCAGTTTGAAAAGGCTGGCGGTGAGGAATCGGTTCACTTGTTGTGGATTGAACCCTACCTTGGGTGCTAATAAAGAGTTTTTGTAGCTCGTTGTTAAAATTCTCTGCGGCAAAAAGTGCGTAACCACTAACTGGCAAGTCCCTTACCAACTGGAGTTGATCGAATGCTCCAACTGTTGGCAAAGAAAGTAAGCGAATTCCCGGCACTAACAATGTAGCTCCCAATTGTTTAGAGGCAATCCAGGGTTGGGCTAGTCGTTGGAAGCCAGATGTCTCCAGAGCATAAGTCATAGGAACGATTAAATCTACATCTCCCCGCCTTGCCCAATTTTCCCAGTTTTGTTGAATTTTCTGAATCCGCTCTAGTTCTGGCAGAGGAAATACTGCAACCGACAAAATCAAATTCGGTCGTTTTTGTCGCAACTGCTGTGAAACTTGGGCAACAAAGCTATCAATTTGCGCGGTGCGAAATGTCGTCCACTTTTGCCACAGTTCTGGTTGGCTGGGGGAAATATTTATCGGATCTACACCAGTAAGTTGCTGAAACTGCGCTCTTGCAGCTTTGCCATAGCCATAGGTTCGACCTGCTGATGGGTCTTGAAAGGGGTAGCGAATGTAGTCTAACTGTAGACCATCCACCTCATAGCGAGTGACGATTTCGTCGTACAGCTTGAGCAAGTACTGCCTTACTTCCGGGTTGGCTGGGTCGAAGAATGGCTTAGTCTGCCCAACGGGAATCATCTTGCCAAGGTTATCGTAGTTTGCCCAATCGGGATGAGCCGCCAGTACTGGGCCTGGATAATCAGGATTAACGTTGATAATTTCATTGTGGCGTTGGTTACCAGCAGCAAAAGTCCAAACCCAAGCGTGTAATTCCATGTCTCGCTCATGGGCTAATTTCACTGCATCTGCCAGTGGGTCCCACCCACGAATTAATGGGTTTTGCTCTTTTGCGACTTGGCTCGGATAAATGGTATAGCCAGCGTTAACAGTTTCAAAGAAGACGGTATTAATCCCAGCTTGGGCTAGGCGATCAAAAATCTGGGCTAATCCCGCCTTGTTACCAGAACGAACAATTGTCCCCCGATCTAACCAAACTGCCCGAATTTCTGGTTGAGCCAGTCTCCGATCAACAGGAAATTGCTGCCACAAAATCGTCTTCGCTGCCAGCCACTGCTGACGAGCCAGAGCGTAGTTTTTTTGTGCAATCAATTGGGGTAAGTTTTTGGCAATTACCCTTACCTGTGCCAAGGCTTGGTCTTTACTTATGACTAGCCCCCCCAATTGAGTTGAGGCCAATTGCGTCGTCTGCTCCTTGACAAATTGGGGGGTATAAGTGTCCAGATGCCTAGAGGACTGCTTTTCCTCAGATATCCCAACGCCTTGATTAGCTGCATCGGCTGATACCGCTAAATTAGCACTTTCCACCCTACCAATCAGATTTTCTAGCTCTTGCTGGAGAGCAATCGCTTGGTTGTTGTCAATCGGCTCATTGGAGTTAGGTGCAACATTTAGACGCACCGCTTGTTCCAGTTGGTCAATAGCCTCTTGGGAACTCGGGGGTTTGACTATAGTTAGCGGTCTAGATATGGGAGCAGTGGCAGTTTTAGCAGGAAAAGATGAGGGAGATGAACTACCCCTCTGCCCCTCTGCCTCCCTGCTCCCCTGCCCCTCTGCCCCTCTGCCCCCCTGCTCCCTTGACACAGCCGCCACCGTTGTTGAGCAGTTTTGCGAACCTCCTGCTATTTTTTTCATCCGACTCGATGGCGGTAGCGCTGTCAAATAGTGATTGACAGCAGCTTTTAACCAGGCATTATCTAACTCGGCAGCTGTTGCTGCATTTGTTCCCCAGCGCCAGCCCAAAAGGGTGGAACGCTCAGTTGTCACTACTGCGGCAGGATTATCTTTAGAATTCCAAACAGCAGCAGATTGAGTGCCTATATCATTAGGAATCACAACGCCGCCGCGCACTTTGCCAAAGAGTTCAGTTTGATTTGCCCATTCTGAGATATTGGTTTTTGTGGGTTTGATCTGTTCTATGTCACTGAGGCTGAATCCCCAATAACCTCCCAAAAGCGATCGCAATAATTGGCGCACTCCCGGCGCTGAGAGACTGCCTACAGGCCCACTGGCAATTAAGCGCCCTCCTTTACTCATCCAATCTTCTAAGGCGATCGCTTGGGTTGGCGTTAATGTCTCGACATTTGGCAAAAATAATATCCGGCGATCGCCCCAATCTGCCCCACTCTTGACATCTGTTAGGGGAATTACACAATATTTCACCCCTATTGCCTGTAAGCGGTCAGTTATCCCTATCCATTGATTCGCATTTTCTGGGCTCTGCACTACGCTCAATACAGGTTCTTCAGTTGCCGCCGTTACTGGCAAAATATTAAAACTATTTAAAATTAAAAAATTAAAACTTAAAATGAAGAATCCGGCTTTTTTTATTTGTAAATTTACCTTTTTATGATAGTCTTCCCGATTCTTCACTACTTGCTCCTTAGTGGATTAATTATTAGGCATTACTTCTTATTTATCATCTAGCATAACAATAAATTACCTCCGAAAAACAACTGATGTTTTTTCATTAAGCATTCATAAAATTAGCAATACAGGTATTGATTAAATCTTCAATTCCTGCAACTTGAAAAATTTTTGTGTTAAGTCTGCCAGCTAATTCCTCAATACTCATATCATCTAAAAATACTAATTCACCATTTTTTAACATGACATTCGGTAGCAAAATCCCGTCACCTAAATCTTGCCCTTCTAAGTTTAAAAGCAAATCATGACCAGTTAATAATCCAGTTACACTAATATTTTGTCCCCAGTAATCACTACATAAAGCACGCATATTGACTTCTAAACCTTCAACAAAATTTAAGCGTTCCAAAATGGGTTGAAATGCTTTTTCTACAGCGTTGCCTACTACCCAAGTCAACTTTCTCTGAGGATAAACTTTTGGCGGTAGTAATTCTGCCGCAACGGTGGCAAATTGTTTGAGAAATAATTGAATCGAACCAACTCCGTTATCAATTTGGGGATATTCTTCATATTCAGATTCGCTGGGTAATTCCTCACCTGCAATCAAAAACCACTCATCGGCTAACCAAACAACGCTGGAAGCAAACTTTTGGCGAAATTGCCGCGAGAGCAATCGTACTTGAGAAATCACTTCTTGGGCTTTTTCCGTAGTTACAGGTGTAAGTTCGTCTTCTGGAGGCCGAAACCGTGTCAACCCAACTGGCACAACTGCCACCGATGCCACAGCAGGTATTTCACCAGTATGAAAAGACGCTAAATCGTTGAGAGTTTGTTCCAGATGTTCGCCATCATTTATACCAGGACAAACAACTACTTGAGCATGAATTTGTAGTCGTCTTTGTTGAAACCACTTGAGCTGTTGCAAGATTTGTCCCGCACGCGGATTTTTTAGCAGTCTAATTCTCACTTCCGGCTCCGTAGCATGAACAGAAACATACAACGGAGACAAGCGCATTTGTTCAATCCGCTGCCATTCTCTTTTTGGTAGATTTGTCAGGGTAAGGTAAGAACCGTACAAAAAGCTCAGGCGGTAATCGTCGTCTTTCAAGTACAAACTGGAACGCTTACCTGGTGGTTGTTGGTCGATAAAGCAAAATGGGCAACGGTTATTGCACTGAATTAAGCCATCAAATAAGGCAGTTTCAAATTCTAGCCCCAAGTCTTCGTCGTAGTCTTTTTCGATTTCCAGGCTATGAGTTTTACCAGCAGCATCTAAAACTTCTAATTCCAAGACTTCATCAGCACACAAAAACTGATAATCAATTAAATCGCGGGGACGTGTACCATTTATAGCAACGATCGCATCCCCCGCCTCAAAGCCAATTTCTGCGGCTATGGAATCAGGTAATACTTTGGTAATTCGGGCAGGATTAATAGCTAATACACTCATAACAGACTATTTATAAAGTAAATCTTAAGTAGGGAAGGCAGGATGAGCGCCGACTTTTGGCGTAAAGCCTGCGACATAGCTACGCTTAGGGTGCATCCTGCCGCAGGCATCATAACTGTCATTGTGTTACGCTTTGCTATCACGCACCGCTAGATAACATGGTGCGTTAGCAGCAAGCCTCGGCAACATCCACGCGATCGCACAATTGCCGTATTGGTTAAGAATCAGGTTGCACTATGGCGATTTCATAAGTAAGTACCGTTAATATTGGCTCATCAGTTCTCACTACACTAAACGCTGTCACTCAAAAAATTAAAGCTGTAGTTATAAACGTTCAAAGTTTCATAAGTAACCCTTAAGTTGTAGTTACTACGGCTGAAGCTGTAGTTATGAATGTTCCAACTTTTATAAGTAACGCTTAAGTTTTAGTTACTAGACTTAAGCTGTGATTATGGTTGCTGAAGCTGTAGTTATAAACGTTCAAGTTGTCATAAGTAACGCTTAAGCTGTAGTTACTACGACTTAAGTTGTGATTATAGTTGCTAGAGTTGTAGTTATAAACGTTCAAGTTGTTGTTAGGACACAAGAACATGACAACAAATTGATCTTCTCAATTTTCATCTTTGCTGTACAGCTATTACTTTAGGACTTACGCACAGTTAACGGAAAACGTAGACGCTTCCTCGGCTTGCCGCAGCGAAAAGTGTATCGCGTCGTTTCCCGCCGTTGGCGCAGCCCGCCGCAGGCATCTGAACTTTTCAAGACAGGCTACCACAGAGAACACAGAGGTCACGGAGAAACGAGAGTTTGAGAAGGTTTTTGCGTAAGTCCTATACTTTTAACTGAAGCGTATTGGGTTATTGACAACTTACAGTTACTAACTATTTTTTAGCACCCCAGTTCCAATTGCCGTCAGTATTGCTACACCAAATGCCAGCCTATACCAAATAAATACCCAAGTGGTTTGGGTTTTGAGGAAGCGTAACAATCCAACGATCGATATATATGAGAAGATTGCGGCAGAAATTACTCCTACGACTATAGGAACTATTGCTGCACTGGTTAATCCTGCTCCGATAACATCTTTTAACTCGACTAACCCCGCTAGAGTAATGGCAGGAATGCCCAGCAAAAAGGAAAATCTCGCAGCCGTTTCCCGTTTTAATCCCATAAATAGCCCTGATGTTAGGGTGGAACCCGAACGAGAAACACCAGGAATTAATGCCAAAGTTTGGGCTAAACCCATCAAAACCCCATCTTGCATCGACAGGTGTTCAAAGTCGCGTTGACGCTTACCTAATCGTTCTGCTAACCCCAGCAACAGCGACATGACTATGGAGGCAATTGCGATCGCTCCTAAACTTCTAATCGGTGAATTATCAAAGTCTGGGATAAATTTCTTAATCAAAAGTCCAAAGAAGATGATCGGCAGAGTTCCCAAAATAATCCCTAAGAACAAGCGAAAGTCGTAGTCATCATAATCTTTGTGGGTGATTGCTTTGAACGCTCCTTTAAAAATTCGCGTCAAATCCCTCCAGAAGTACCACAGCACGGCTGCTATACTACCGAGCTGAATAATAGCGGTAAAAGCGACTCCCGGATCGCCCCACCCAAGAACTACAGGCACGACTTTTAAATGCGCCGTGCTACTAATCGGCAGGAATTCTGTCATTCCTTGCACAAAGCCTAAAACAATGGCCTGCAAAATGTTCATCTGTTGCACCCCATTTTCCCCGACATTCGGCTGGGTGCCGAGAACTTTGAGATCAAATGCAACCACCGAAAAAGTTACAGATGCTGCGCTTAAAAGCCCGAACCATTGACGTTTTGATAGAGTCATCAGTTTACCTGCGATCGCTGTTGTTTCAACTAATTACACAAACAACTGCCTGGGGAACTTACCAGGATGAGAGTTGAAAAAAACATCGGTTTTTTGTTCATCCCCACAAAGGCGCGTCACTAATTTATCACTGCTGCTTCCCCAAAAGCCCCAGTTACTATCTAAGTGACATCCAAGCCAGAGAAAATTCCAGTCAAACCAAAATGCCCTATGGGGGGATTTTCAAATGTGATATCTTAAATAAAATAAAGTTTAGTAACAAATCTTAAAAACTTTGCTTAATAATACATTGTTCTCCTACACCGGTTCTACCTCCTCAATTGATACCGAATCGTCTTCAGCTAAAGTGGCACAGACGAATATCCAAGAATTAGAGTCAATACTCTCTTCATCTGCCCCTTTCCCGCTCCCCGTGGCTATCTCTTCCCAACAAACTTGGTTAGTGTTTGCGGCGGCGGTATTTTTGGTATCAGTGCCAGTATTTGTAGAAGCGCCAATAGTGCGATCGCTACCAAGTCTAAGTTTAGCGCTGACAGCATTTTGGGTGTGGCTAAGTTTTACTTTAATGTCACGAACTGCAACTTATGTCTGGGGAGATTTGTTCTTAGGATTTAGCTGGAGTTGGTTAGCAGGAGCGATTTACTGGGGCTGGTTACGTTGGGAACCTCTATGGCATCTGCCAGTGGAATGTATAGGATTACCGTTTGCTTGCTGGTGTCTGGCGAAGAATTGGGGTAAGGTGGGTAGCTGGTTTTATTTAGGTTCTTTACTCGGTACAGTTTTAACAGATGTATATTTTTATCTAGTAGATTTAATGCCTTATTGGCGGCAAATTATGATAGTAGATGCAGATCTAGCACCACAAATCTTACAAAATGCTTTAATGCAAGTACAAGCACCTTGGGGACAAACTTGGGCAATAATTCTCGCCCTAGTGCTGTCAATAGTTGGGATTTTACCTTTAGCTAGAAAGCAAAGACACTGGTATGCCTTTGGTGGCGCAGTTTTAAGCACAATTTTGGTAGACAGCCTATTTTTATTAGCTGCGATCGCAGCCTAAATATTAAAAAATTGTGTAATGTCAAAACTGAAACTTTTTCCAGCCCAGTCTAGGTTACATCAAGAATGATGGTGTAGATGATTAATTAGTTAAGAAATATTACATAACAATCCATCGGCATCAAATCTTCTTGCTAGGTTTTCGGTATTAGACATCGCATGGTTTCATGTCTGCTTGGGAGGTAGAATCAGCCACTCCGAAAAGATTTCGTCTAGCTGGGAATGCTACCAGGCTGATGCAGGCACTCTTACCACTATGAAAATTTTTGGCAAAAGTAGAGTCAAACCCAGTAACGGCAAATATTGTGGATATTAATACGCTGTATATTAGTTTCTGATGACTGCTGTGTTGATTAAGCTATCAGGTTTTGTCCTTCGTCTTTTGTCCTTTGTCCTTTGTCCTCTAACGAATGACCAATGACCAATGACTAATGACGGCTGTTAGCTTAAAACTTTTATTTCTGTTTGATGGAAAGAGGTAGAAAATCGTGAAAGGATTGGTGCGTTTATTAACAGTGTTTAGTTTGTTACTTAGTTGCTGGGGATGGTTGGGAACAACTCAGATAGCCCAAGCTGCTAGTTTCAACAGTTTTGCTTTTCCTCAAATCCCAGTTCTGGCAATTGAGCGGCAGAATCGGGCAGACGCTAAACTAGGAACGGAATTTGGTAAAAAAATTGATTTAAATAATACCAACGTCCGAGCTTTTCAACAGTTTCCAGGGCTTTATCCCACCCTGGCTAAGAAAATCATCACGAATGCTCCCTACAAAAATGTAGAGGATGTATTGGATCTTCCAGGATTGAGCGATCGCCAAAAAGAAACCCTGCAAGCCAACTTCGATAAATTTACCGTGACAGACCTAGAGCCTGCCTTCAACGAGGGAGACGATCGCTTTAACAATGGCATCTACAGATAACTGCACCTTACAGTCAATGTAGCAAATAGCAGCCCGCTCCTGATTCTAGGGAGTGGGATACGATTATGAGTTATGAGTTAGGAGTTATGAGTTAAAAATTCAAAACTCCTAACTCCTCACTTCTAACTCCTCACTTCTCTCCCCCATTACCTTGCCTCAGATAGATATTCCTAGCCAATTTGATGTTTTAGTAGTCGGCGCTGGTGCGGCTGGACTATACACAGCCTTGTGTCTACCAGAGTCCTTGCGAGTCGGCTTGATTACCAAAGAAACTGTTGCTTTGTCCGCCAGTGATTGGGCGCAAGGTGGCATTGCCGCAGCCGTTTCCCCGGAAGATTCTCCCAAGCTGCATATTGAAGATACAATCCGGGCAGGTGCGGGTTTATGTGATCGCACCGCTGTAGAATTTCTCGCCCAACTTGCCCCTAACTGTATTCAATCTTTAGTTAACTTGGGGGTTGCTTTTGACCGTCATGGTCAAGCCTTGGCTTTAACTTTAGAAGCTGCCCATTCTCGCAACCGCGTTCTCCACGCCGCTGATACCACAGGAAGGGAAGTTACCACTACCCTCACCACCCAAGTATTACGTCGCCAGAATATTCAAGTCATTCAGCAAGCTTTGGCTTTGAGTTTATGGATTGAACCTGAAAGTGGTCGCTGTCAGGGAATAAGCCTGTTTTATCAAGGTGAAATCACATGGGTAAGAGCTGGTGCTGTGGTTTTGGCAACTGGCGGCGGCGGTCAGGTATTTGCCCAAACCACTAACCCGGCTGTGAGTACGGGTGATGGGGTAGCGATCGCAGCTCGGGCTGGGGCTATCCTCCGCGATTTGGAATTTGTGCAATTTCACCCCACTGCCCTGACTAAACCTGGTGCTGATCGCTTTCTAATTAGCGAAGCTGTACGCGGCGAGGGGGCACACCTTGTCGATAACGAAGGGCGGCGTTTTGCCTTTGACTACCATCCTGCGGGTGAACTCGCACCCAGAGATGTAGTCAGTAGAGCAATTTTCAGCCATTTACAACATACCGCCCTTGATCTGGCAACTGCCCATGTGTGGTTGGATATGCGCCCCATCCCCGCCGACAAGATTCGTAACCGCTTTCCCAACATCATCAAAGTTTGTCAGCATTGGGGCGTTGATGTCTTCCATGAACCAATTCCTGTGGCCCCTGCTGCCCATTACTGGATGGGTGGGATTGTTGCGGATCTGATGAATCGCACAAATATTAAGAGTTTGTATGCGGTGGGTGAAACCGCTAGTACCGGGGTGCATGGCGCAAATCGCCTTGCCAGTAATTCCCTGCTGGAATGTATTGTGTTTGGGGCCCAGATGGCTAATATTGAGTTGGAAAATATTGGGCTGCCGTCAGAAATAGCAGTGCTGCCATTACGGAAATTTAGTGCTGATGCGAGTGAATGGCACATCCAGCAAGCACAGCTAGAAGCACTCAGAGAGAAGTTACCACGTTTAGTGTGGGAAAGTGCTGGTATTTGTCGGGAGCAATCAAGGTTAGAAAGTGCGATCGCTACTGTTGAATCTTGGCAGCAAGATTTCGCCCGATTGCCTTTAAGTCAATTCTTACTTGCTTTACATCCCACAGAACCAGCTAGTTTTGACCTACCAAATGTTGAACGGCAATTGGGACTTTGGGCAGAAACCCGCAATTTATTAGATGTGGCTGATTTAATTCTCAAAAGTGCTGCTTTTAGAACCGAAAGCCGAGGCGGACACTACCGTTTAGATTATCCTCAGCCAGACCCAAATTGGCAAGTTCACACACTTGTACAAACATCTCATTGGTGGAAATCTCCACTATTGTCTTGATTCGGCGCTGACATTATTACATCCTAAGGTAGCTTCCAAGTGCTCTAAAAAATCAATTAAATTATACATTTTATATCAGTAACTATGCTTAATTGATTTTCTTTTGCTTGAGATATTTGCGGATAAAAGCCGCAGGAAAATTGGGAAAAAGCCTATTGGAAAATACCTATTATCTATTACCAAAAACAAAAAAGCTAACTGGAAACAGACTTTGCTGCATTCATGCAGTTGACCGTACCAATTTTAGATTTTTTTGGTTCATGCCCCGTCCCTATTAGTCTGTCAACTTAGTTTTGAGGGGTAAAGGAACGAACCAGGAAGGACGCATACTCCTACGGAGAAGCAAGCTACGCGCAGCGTCTGGTAGAGAAGAACGCCAAGGAAGAGAAATTGAAAAATTAATTCATCTCTCAAATTTTTATTGACAGACTACTAGTGGGCGGAACAAATCCAAAATCGTCAATCCAAAATCCAAAATTGATTGACTATGGGGTGTGAACTACACCGTACGGCTAGGTCGGTGTAGCCTACCCAATTAATGAAAAGCGTCGCTAAGACTGACTCAAGTCAATTACTTGAAATACTTGAAGTTACGAGGACCCGTGTAACCAGAAACTTTCGCTAGTTCCTCTAAGCTTTGGACTCCGCTATAGCTTTTACCATTGATGATCCAAGTGGGGAAGCCTTCAATTTTTGCGGCTTTACACAATTGTGTTTGAGCTTTAAGTCCATCAGGAGCGCACTCTACCTTAATATCATTATTAATTATTTCCTCGGCTTCTTTACCAAAAAGCAGCTTTTGTTCATGACAGTGAGGACACCAGTAAGCAGTGTATTCCTTCGCGCCTACCTTCGCCAGCTGGCGTGCTAAGGCTATTTCTGCCTCACCAGAAGTAGTGGTAACTTCCCAACCAAATGCTGGGTTAGGGTCTGCCTTGGGAGTGAAGGTAATTTTTACGGGTTGTCCAGGAGTTCCCGATGTAACATCTGATTTGTTCACGCCAGCATATACGCCTAAAGTGCCAATCAGCGTCACCATCCCCACAATAATGGCGGTAAAGAAGATTTGTCCAATATCCTCCCAAGTCCGACCGATAATCGTCAGTACCAAAAGACTGAGGGAGAAGAAAGCTGAACCAATACAGTAAGGACAAATAGCTCTAATTTGAGATGCCAGCAGGTACATTAAGTAGCCACTAAAGACAGACATCGCGATCGCTCCGGCCAGCAGCAGCAACCACGTCCAATTTTCCAATTGTTTGCGGCTATTGTTTTGCCCTGAGTTGAATACCAAGGGAGCCAAAGCAAATATCACCATACTGGTGTATGCCAAAAATCCAAACAAAGCTAATGGCTGACCAAAAACCGTTGCCCAAGGACTGGAAAACACATCATTACAGCCCTTGACACCAGCCTGTGCCACACAAGCTGCACTGCCTCCTGTTAACTTTTCTATGGCAAGATAACCTGTTGTCAGGGCACCACATCCAGCGATCGCGGCAATCAATGGACGTGACCATCTATGAATCCAAGGAGTAGAACGGCGGCGAATCATAAACTGCTATTGATTAATGGGCATTGGGTAACTCGGGGCCCCCTCTGAGGATAAGGGGCAATGGGGATTGGGGATTAGTTATTTCTCCCCATTGGAGATTGGGGATTGATAATTGGGTATTGAGTATTATTTATTTCTCTCCATGCTCCATTTAAGAATGTAACTTCACTTGTTCTGCTGATTTGCTTTCAACTTTGGAGTTCCAATTGCGACGTGTAGCTTCCACAAATTGACTGACGCGAATTGGGTCAATTGGTTGCTCTATTCGTCCGTGACGTTTTAGGGAACTGGAAACTATTACACCATTTGCTGCCTGCATCAATGTATCAATATTCTCCCAATTGGCCCCACTACCGATGAACACTGGTGTACCATTTGCTGCACCACAAGCTATTTCCAAATCTTCTAAGTTAGGAGGGCTACCAGTAGCCCAACCAGACAAAATAACTCCGTCTGCTAAACCCCTTTCAATGGTGTCTTTCACGGCGACTGTGAGATTTGGAGAACTCAAAGGACGGGCGTGCTTCACCAACACATCGGCCAGGATTTTAACATCACAGCCTAACTCCCGTCGATAGCGGAGTAGTTGATGGGCTTCTCCCTCAATTAATCCCTGGTCGGTTGCCATTACCCCTGTGAGAACGTTGACGCGGATGAATTGTGCCTGTACACAGCTAGCGATCGCCATTGCACTTTTGGCATCGTTTCGCAAAACATTTAAGCCCACAGGCAAAGTCACCAAATTCTGTATCCGCTGCACCACAATGGTCATGGCACTCACAACCACTGGATCGACTTGGTTTTTGGTAAACGGCGCGTCGAAAAAATTCTCCACAATCATGCCGTCAACCCCTCCACTTGCCAAGGCTGCAGCTTCTTGTTCGGCGCGGTCAATTACCGCTTTGAGGCTACCTCCCCAACGGGGTGAGGTAGGCAGTGGTAGCAGGTGAACCACGCCAATAATCGGTGAGCGAGTTTTAAATATCTGATATAATTCCACGTCTTTAATCCGCCTGGCAAAGTCCAGAGTCCAGAATTTTTTGACTATTGAACGCCAGTTCAACGCTACTCCCTTAAGGGAGGAACTTCCCTTCTCCTGGCAAAGACCTACGCGAACGGGTAAGGCAGTTCTTCATCGGGGAAACCACGCAACTTGCTTGGCTGTCGGCAGAGCCGGACGCCAGTCGCTAATGGGGAGCTACTCCGTTGCGTATTTTCCCTCCGGTGTTCGCGCAGCGTCTTTGACAGGAGAAGGAAGTAGCGTCGAAACCCCTTGTTTAGCGCGTCGGCTCCCTATGCGCTAAAGCGTCTCCTTTTGGGAGAAGACCGGACTGCCTCACCGCACGGTGGTGTCTCTTCAACGGAGGAAAATACGCACGTGACTCGCTCCTCTTGACCCTTGACTCTTGACTTTTCATTAACTAGTCAAATGTGTTTTATGATAGTCGGTTTACTGCTTCCTTCGTCAGATGGAAATTGGCTTCAAACCTCTCATAAGATATGTTAAGATAAAACTTGGCTACAAGAGGAGTTTGCCACTCACTAGACGCGAGGCAGCTTTCCGTGGTTTAGGCATCTCGTCCGCGCACAGTCGTAGGACTTGCCAATCGCCAGGCTAGCATTACTGCTTTATAGGCGTAGTCGCTTTCGTCGATTTCCCTGAGGGTAGCGACTTCTCACAACAAGCCCTTTGGGCGGCTTCCCGATGGGTAAATTAACAACGCACAGGCTGCGGTAATGTAAAATACCAATAGGCGAATTGTTAAAAAAGATTACAAGTGTCAAATGGACTCAAAGGCACTTCAATTTTCCCTGGGGAACAGATTGATAGGAATATCATAACATGACCTCTATTTTTATTATTAATAGGGTGATAGTTCCACGGACAGTTGCTGACAGTGAGAATTTGCCACTGTACTGTTTTCATGAGGATGTTGATAGCAAAAAAGCAAAGTTAGCGCCGGAATGTTTGACTACTGGAAAAAAAAATGAAGATTTTTTCAAAATATGGGTGACAAGCCAACAATTGCGATTTCTCACTTGGGGTGCGAGAAAAATCGAATTGACACAGAACATATGCTGGGAATGCTCGTGGAAGCAGGCTACGGTGTAGATACAAATGAAGAGTTAGCAGATTACGTTATTGTTAATACCTGTAGTTTTATTGAAGCAGCTAGACAAGAATCTGTCAGAACTTTAGTAGAACTGGCAGAGGCAAATAAAAAGATCGTAATCACTGGCTGTATGGCGCAACACTTCCAAGAACAACTTTTGGAGGAGTTACCCGAAGCAGTAGCTGTTGTAGGCACAGGCGATTATCACAAAATTGTAAATGTAATTGAGCGTGTAGAACAAGGCGAGCGGGTCAAACAGGTTAGTATTGAGCCAACCTACATTGCCGACGAAACTACACCGCGCTATCGCACTACAACTGAGGGGATAGCTTACCTACGGGTTGCGGAAGGATGTGATTATCGTTGTGCATTTTGTATAATTCCTCATCTTCGAGGGAACCAGCGATCGCGTACTATTGAATCTATAGTCGCCGAAGCGGAGCAATTAGTTAGTCAAGGGGTAAAGGAAATTATTTTAATTTCCCAAATCACCACTAACTACGGTCTAGATATTTACGGTCAGCCAAAATTAGCCGAGTTACTTCGCGCTTTGGGGAAAGTAGATATACCGTGGATCAGAATGCACTACGCTTATCCCACGGGACTAACCCCAGATGTGATCGTGGCGATCCAAGAAACACCCAACGTCTTGCCTTACCTGGATTTGCCCTTGCAGCATTCTCATCCAGAGATTCTCCGCGCCATGAACCGTCCTTGGCAAGGACGTGTAAATGATGGGATTATAGATCGCATCAAAACGGCGCTACCAACAGCCGTACTGCGGACAACATTTATTGTTGGTTTTCCAGGAGAAACAAGCGAGCATTTTGAGCATCTATTAGAGTTCGTCCAGCGGCATGAATTCGACCATGTTGGTGTCTTCACCTTTTCCTCTGAGGAAGGAACCCCAGCTTACAAGTTACCAAATCAGTTGCCCCAATTGGTGATGGACGAGCGCCGATACCAACTTATGGAACTCCAGCAACCGATTTCTCAAAAGAAAAATCAACAGGAAGTAGGCAAAATAGTTGATGTCCTGATTGAGCAAGAAAATCCTGAAAGTGGTGAATTAATCGGTCGTTCAGGTAGATTTTCCCCCGAGGTTGATGGTCTGGTGTATGTCAAAGGTCAGGCAAAGTTAGGAACCATCGTACCAACAGCGATTCACCACGCTGATACATATGACCTCTATGGTCAAGTAGTCAATAACTAAATTGTCATTTGTTTTTTGTCCTTTGTCCTTTGTTAAATGACCCTTACGGATTCGCCCTTATCCTGAGGTCAACGCTGCATTAATGGCAGTTTTCATGGGAGTTTCCTGAGACGCTCTCTACGAGACGCTACGCGAACGCGGACTCGTTGGCATAGCCTCTCCAAGAGTTGAGGCTCCGCTATCGCCCTTGGCTCACTAATAGCCAATAACCAATGACTAATGACTAATAATTAATGACTAATGACTAATCCAAAAATCCTTAGATAAAATTTAGGAGAATTAATGACTCTTTCGTTTCAAGAATTAGGCATTTCCCAAGAACGTGTCGAACAACTAGAAAAAATCGGTTTTACCGAACCAACTAACATTCAAGTGCAAGCAATTCCCCAATTGCTTGCCGGTCGTGATGTCGTAGGTCAATCTCAAACTGGAACAGGGAAAACAGCAGCATTTTCACTGCCCATTTTAGAGCGGCTAGATATTAATCAAAAAGCCGTACAAGCTATAGTTTTAACTCCAACTCGTGAATTAGCGATGCAAGTTCATGATGCGATCGCTCAGTTCATCGGCAATGAAGGATTGCGGGTGTTAGCAATCTACGGTGGTCAATCAATTGACCGTCAAATGTTACAACTCAAACGTGGTGTTCACATGGTAGTGGGCACCCCAGGACGGGTGATAGATTTGCTGGAGCGCGGCTGTTTAAAGCTCGATCAAGTAAAGTGGTTTGTGTTAGATGAAGCCGATGAAATGTTGAGCATGGGCTTTATCGACGATGTGGTGAAAATTCTTTCCCAAGCGCCTGTAGATCGCCAAACAGCTTTATTCTCAGCAACAATGCCACCATCGATTCGGATGTTGGTGAACAAGTTTTTGCGATCGCCTGCGACTGTCACCGTTGAGCAACCAAAAGCCGCTCCCAACAAGATAAATCAGGTAGCTTACCTGATCCCCCGCCACTGGACAAAAGCCAAAGCTTTACAGCCGATTCTGGAAATGGAAGATCCAGAAACAGCTTTAATCTTTGTCCGCACCAGACGCACAGCCGCAGAACTCACCAGTCAGTTGCAAGGGGCTGGTCACAGTGTCGATGAATACCACGGTGACTTGTCCCAACAAGCACGGGAACGTTTATTGAGCCGATTCCGTAATCGTCAAGTCCGCTGGGTGGTAGCAACTGATATTGCGGCACGAGGGTTAGATGTTGATCAACTCTCCCATGTGATCAACTACGACTTACCCGATAGCGTAGAAACTTACGTCCATCGCATTGGTCGTACTGGTCGTGCTGGTAAAGAAGGAACAGCAATTTCTTTAGTACAGCCATTTGAGCGGCGCAAGCAGCAAACATTTGAACGTCATAACCGCCAAACTTGGCAAGTGCTGACAATTCCCACAAAGGCACAGATTGAAGCGCGACACATCCTGAAATTGCAAGAACAGGTGCGAGAAGCTTTAACAGGTGAGCGTTTGGCTTCATTCTTACCGATTGTCAGCGAACTGATTGAAGAATACGATCCTCAGGCGATCGCCGCAGCTGCACTGCAAATTGCTTACGATCAAACTCGTCCCGCTTGGTTGAACTCAGACGTGGAAATTCCTCAAGAGGAAAGCCCCACTCCCAAACCCAGACTCGGCAAACGTCGTGAATCTTCCAGCGATCGCCCCCGTTCTGCATGGAAATCAGATAGTAGTACTGGGGAAGAAGAAAAAAATGCTTCTCCCAAGCCCAAACTGCGGACAAGCCGTCGTGATTCTTCTGTTTCACCTACTACCAATCAAAAGCTAGGTTCACCCACAGCTAGGGAATCAGCTTCTTAGTCAATAGTTAGAAGTTAATCAATTTTGGATTTTAGATTTTAGATTTTTTCTTCAATCCGAAATCCAAATCTAAAATGGGAGAGTTGAGAGTTAAGAGCGGAGCCGGAGACGCTCCGCCTCCGGTCAAGATTTTGACTTTGGCTCTTGACTTTTTGGCTTTTTGGGTAACTTTTTCTACCAGTTTGTAGAAAGATAAATTAAAGATGCATTCTTCGTGGTTTTATGTTCACTATCCCAGACTTAGAGCAACTACAAGCAGAGCATCCAGAATGGCAGATGGAGCTAGTAGACGGAAATATAGTTGTTATGGGCCCATCAGATTATGAGTCAGAGGAAATAAGTGCTGAGTTAGTTAGATTACTCGGCAACTGGGTGCGCCCACAGCGTCTAGGACGGGTAACTGGTTCTAGCGCGGGTTTCATTTTGCCTACACTAGAAACTGAAAACGGAAAAGAAGCTGATAACGAAAAACGAAATCTCCGCGCTCCTGATGTATCTTTTGTTCGGGCTGATAGACTAAAAACAAGTAAGCGCGACTTTGTGGAACTGGTGCCTGACTTGATGGTTGAGGTCAAATCTAAGTCAGACCGGATCAAACCACTGGTAGAAAAGATTCAGCTATTCTTACAACTTGGGTCTACGGTTGGTGTCTTGATTGATCCTGACAAATTAACGCTCACCGTTTATCGACTCAATCAAGAACCAATAGTTTTGCAGGATAACGACAAACTGACACTACCAGACTTATTACCAGGTTGGGAGGTAGTAGTGTCAGAAATTTGGCCTCCTGTGTTTGAGTAGTTCAAAAATACTACAGCCAAGGACGACTAACTTGTTCTAACTCTCCAATTTCATCGTCGCTCAATCTCCAGCCCAAAGCACCAGCATTCTGACGCACCTGTTCGGCTGTCTTCACCCCAGCAATGGGAATAACGTTCCCCTGAGCAATTAACCAGTTGAGAGCAACTTGGGCAGGGGTGCGATCATATTTTTCCCCGAAGTTGCGTAGCAAAGATATGACTGGGGCAATTTTTTGCAGACCTTCTTTTTTAAATCGCGGGTCTATTTTCCTCGGACCAGTGGGGGTTTCAGCACTATCAATACTGTACTTGCCTGTAAGTAATCCTTGTGCTAGAGGACTATAAGCCAAGATAGTCACACCCAAATCACGCGCAGTTGTGATAATACCTTTGCTTTCAATTTGGCGACTGAGTAAAGAATAGCGTACTTGGTTTACAGCCAAAGGAACTCCACGGGCTGCCAATATTTGATGCGCGTCTCGCATTTGCTCTGCTGAGTAATTACTCACACCAACTGCGGCAATTCTGCCTCGCTTCACTTCATCCGCTAGGGCATTCATCAAAGTTTCTTGGCTTAAAAAGAAGGCAAAAGGCCAATGCACTTGGTACAGGGCGATTCGTTCTAATTGTAAGCGTTTGAGGCTTTGAGTTAAAGCATCAGAGACGGATTGGGCTGTAAATCGCCACGGTAAGGGACCAAATTTTGTGGCGATTTGTATAGGTTGTTGTGTCTGTTGCAAAAATTGTCCCAAAAATTTCTCTGATAGTCCCATTCCGTAGACTTCGGCACTATCAAAGAAGGTAACACCAGCCTCTAAGGCTGCTGTAAAGGCTTCTTGTAACTGTTCTGGGCCATAGGCATTGCCATAATTCCAAAATAGTTTATCACCCCAAGCCCAAGTGCCTATGCATAAAGGTGTAACAGCCGGGCCATTTTGCCCCAACGTGATGGTTTCCACGGTTACAAAATTTAATTTATTTACATTTCTTTACTTTTATAGTGTATCGTTACAGACAAGATTGGGTGTGGAGAAGTTGATGTAGTCTTTACGGTGTGATCATCACCACTTTGCCGTAACTTTTGTTGTGTGTAGGCGTAGCCCGTCGTAGACATCGCGGCTTGCATAAAGATTTACAAATTACACCTGAGAATCTACTATTCTCAGAATTAAAGGAGGCTAATAACCTCCCTTTTCTAATAATTGAGTGTATTTACTTGTATTTATGAACTAGATGATTTATCCTGTTTGGCTTTTTTGATTAATTCCATATAGACATTAATCTCACTAATTTCTACATCATGCTCAACCCTGGTTACTTTCCATCTTTCCTTTTTTAGGTAGACTTCCTCTCCTACTCTGGGAGTAAATTGGAGATCATAGAACTTTTTTAGAAAATCTTTTTGATTTTCTTCCCATAATATTACTTTGACTGATTCTTTACTCATTGCTTATGCCTTTTTTTAACTAGATGAAGGTAAGTAGTTTGATGACATACATACGGCAAGTTTATCTTACTAATTCAATGCAATAGCGTAGTTAAAACCACATTTTCACATTGATGTTTTTATATGACTTGATTGCGTCTGATAAAGTTACAGCGCAATACCATAATTTCAGAACTTCTACCCAATTAATTGCCAGATACTAACGCCCGTCCTGTAGAATAACCTTGAATGGTTGATGCAGTATCTTCATAGCGCGATTGTCACCACTTCGCCGCAACTGGCTAGAAATCAAACATAAAACACATAGCCTGCAAGCATTACGCAAGCATTAGCTGCGTCAGAAGAGTTTATAGTAAGAGAAATTGACAGCTTGGAAGAAATGGCGAAGGGTCTTTGATGCTGTTGTTGGAAGTTCGCATTTACGGGTCGATCCTCCTATCCCCTGCCAAGATTCAGCATTATCTGTATTGATTTCAAGACCTGCTATTTTTGTCGCAGATGGCGCTGGAAGCGCAAGATTGTCTCATTTTGGCTCAAGTGCTGTAGTTAGATACTTAATCGTTTTACAGCATCTATAGAAGATATTAACCAATAAATATTAGATAAAGATACACAAGAAGACATAGAACTTGAAAAAAATATGCTAATCGTTTTCTCAAATATGCCATTGAAATCATTAAAGATTTGTCAGAGAATAAAAATATTCTTTTGATTTATTTAAATATGAATTGCTAATAATAATAATTGATGAAAATTAATTATTTTAGTTGAAAGTTTCTAATGGTTTTATAGTTATTTAAAAAGCAAATAATCTGGAATTGATTGGGTCTTGAGGTAAAGGTGATTTTGCAAATCAAACTACTTTTTTGACTGAAAATCTGACCGATAAGGATATTCACTATGGTTTTATTGATGTTCAGAATGTTACAGGAGTAGCTGTTTTTACAGATGGCACAGGTGAAAGGCTTGTCACTAACAATGGGTTACAAATAGCAGGATCTTTGAGTAAATTTTTTCAGGGTATCCCCAAAAGTATTGTGTACGTTATGCTGCCGCGTTTAGGGAGTTTTTGGAAAAAGTGTAGAGGGACTGGATTCCCCTGCTACCAAATTCCAACTCTGGCGAAGTCATCAGCATCTGCTTCTATCACCAAACCCAAAAATTGATACCCCTAACTTAGTGGGGGTTTTTTTTTGAATGTGGGTTTAAGTTTTATCGAACAGTTTATTGTTATTTAAAGAGAGACTATATTCCATAAACGATACGAAAAATAGCTATGGCAAGCGGTGAAGTATTTGATACCAAAACAAAATCCCTATCTGTGCCAAGGGTAAACCTACTGACCATGTTTCGGCTGGGTTTATTTCAAATGGGGTTGAGCATGATGTCCATTTTGACTCTGGGCGTACTCAACAGAGTCATGATTCAAGAAATAGCAATTCCGGCGACGCTGGTATCAGTAGTTCTAGCACTGCCTTTATTTGTTGCTCCTTCCCGTGTCTGGTTCGGCCAGATTTCCGATGCCAAGCCGTTATGGGGTTCCCACCGCACAGCTTATGTTTGGGTGGGTGCGGCAATATTTGCGATCACAGCATTTTTAGCTGTACAAGTGATGTGGCAGCTGAATCTTGCCGATACTAATACAGGTGGCTGGGTATGGACAACCCAAACAATCGGCTGGACAGCACTTTTGGCTTTAGTTTTCGCTGTATACGGTCTAGGAATTTCTGCTAGTAGTACTGCCTTCGCTGCTTTATTGGTGGATATATCTGAAGAAGATAACCGTTCCAAAGTAGTTGGTGTGGTCTGGTCGATGCTAATGGTGGGGATTATTGTTGGGGCAATTATCAGTGCCAGCTTGCTGAAACAGTTAACGCCAGAAACAACAGTAGAAACCTTACAAGCAGCAATCAACAGGTTGTTTACTATCGTTCCAGCAATTGTATTTGGTTTGGCGATCGCAGCGACGTTGGGCGTAGAAAAAAAGTACTCCCAATACTCAACTCGTTCCACACTGGTGAACCGGGAAGACAGCATTACTCTAGGCAATGCTTGGAAAATATTGACAGCTAGCCCACAAACAGGTATATTTTTCACCTTTTTATTGGTGATGACTATCAGTTTGTTTATGCAAGACCCGATTTTGGAACCTTATGCCGGTCAAGTGTTTAAAATGCCCCTAGCGGAAAGTACCAAATTAAATATTTTTTATGGAACGGGTCTACTGATTGCCTACGGGGTTACTGGCTTTTACATTGTCCCACGTTTGGGTAAGCGCAGAACTGCACGTCTAGGCTGTATGTTAGTAGCATTCTGTGCAATATTGCTAGGTATATCAGGATTTACAGCTAACGCAGCAGTTCTCAAACTAGGTTTGGTATTGTTCGGTTTAGCCACAGGTTTTTTAACAACGGCAGCAATTAGCTTGATGTTGGATCTCACAGCAGCAGAAGCCGCAGGTACGTTTATTGGGGCATGGGGGTTAGCGCAATCCCTCTCTAGAGGAATCGCGGTGGTAATCGGAGGTACAGTTTTGGATATTGGACGCAAGCTGCTACCAAGCCTAGAACTAGCTTATGGACTGGTATTCGTTCTAGAAGCCGTGGGAATGGTGCTGTCGATTTGGTTTCTGAATCGGGTGAACATTACAGAATTTCAAACAAGTACAAAGCTTGCGATCGCTTCGGTTTTAGAAAGCGATTTAGATTAAACTGTATAGGGCATGGGGCATGGGGCATGGGACAAATGACAAATGACAAATGACTAATAACCAATGAGTGATTTTTGGACAACAATTCTTGATTTTGCCCAAATTACCACTACTAGAGTGGGCAAGCAGCTTATGCAAGATTTTGGGCAAGTACAGGCTTCCCAGAAAGCTGATGGTAGTTTGGTGACGCAAGCAGATAAATGGGCAGATCAGGAAATTCGGGATGCGATCGCTTCTAATTTCTCTGGTTACGGCATTTTGAGCGAAGAGAGCGATCAGTTATTTCCCGGTACGGAGTGGTGTTGGGTAATTGACCCTCTGGACGGAACAACCAACTTCACACGGGGCATTCCCATCTGGACAATTTCTCTGGGTTTACTGTATCAAGGCATACCCATTTTTGGTTATGTTTACGCACCACCATTGAATCAAGCTTTTCATGGTTTTTGGGCAGGTTCATCTGGTTTAGCAACACCAACAGGAGCATTTCTCAACTATCACCCGATCTACACCAGTGTTGATAGTCCCAGCAATAATCACTTTTTTAACCTCTGTTCCCGTAGTACCGCAGTTATTCAAAACGGCTTTCCCTGCAAAATTCGGATGTTGGGTGTGGCTAGCTATAACTTTTTGACAGTTGCCACTGGGGCTACTCTAGGAGGTATTGAGGCGACACCCAAAGTTTGGGACTTAGCGGGGGCTTGGGTAATTGTCCAGGCTGCTGGCGGCGTCTGGTTATCGCTCAATTCAGAACCGTTTCCTTTATTACCAGGAGAAGATTATAGCGATCGCTCTTTTTCTACCCTTGTTGTCAGTCGTCCCGAATTGATTCCGGTATTTCAACCTTTTCTTGGAGGCGTAAAAATTTAATCTAAGCTGCCGCTTTGGTGCCTGGAAACAGTGATTTTGTCAACTAACCTTATTAGGCGGCGACATACCCGATATTAAACTTAACAAAACTCTAGTCAAACAAAGAATTGAGTATAAATAAAGCTGGTGATAATCCTGATTTTAGTGCAAGACCAGTGTAGTTACTAATTTAAGTAGTGTTGTAGCTTCGATTACACTGGTTAATTTAGTATAAATAATTTTATGTTGTCTAATCTAGATTTAATTCGAGAGTTTGTGCAAAACTCTATCCAGAAAAAAGATGTTTTGTTGTCAAATCCTATTTTGACAGCGCAAACAGTGTACAAAACTAACCAACTGACAGCAAAAGCCGAAGGTATGATTGCTAGCGTCCAACTATCTAACACACTATCTGAATTCTCGATTTCTCCAAAATCATCCCAGTGGGAATTGATAAATCAGGCATTAGCAGAATATAGTTATCTCCTCAAAGGAGAAGTAAATAGTCGGGGTTTCTATCAATATCAATATTGCGAAGTTCCCAAAGGCTATCGGATGCACTGTACTAAATCTGTGCTTCTATGGCGAGCTTGGTGGAAATATCGCAAGTATACTTTAAGACCAGGGATTCCGTTAGAACTTCTGATCAGGGCACGAGATTCATGGTATCCAATTAGAGATTTAATTATTAGCGATGGACTTCTTTATATCAAAACTTTAGGAAGCGAGATAGCACTTGACTCAGATGACCTGGTTACTTGGTTAAGCAAAATTGATGTAAGTTCCTAAAATTAAAGAAATATCTAAGTAAGTAGGCGTAAATAATTAAAAGTTTGTAGTAAAAGGACGTGAAGAAAAATGAAAGGACTTTGGCTCGAAAACAACCAGTTGCAATTACGCACAGACATTCCTATACCTGAACCGCCACCGGGAGAAGCGTTGGTACGCGTCTTGCGTGCTGGTATTTGTAATACTGACCTAGAACTACTTAGAGGTTATTATCCCTACACTGGTATTTTAGGTCATGAATTTGTCGGTGTCGTCGAACAAGGACCAGAACACCTAGTGAACCAGCGCGTAGTTGGAGAAATCAACGCTGTATGTGGGCATTGTCGGTTTTGTCGCAGCGGACAACCAACTCACTGCGAAAATCGCACAGTTTTGGGTATTGTCAACCGTCACGGAGCCTTTGGTGAATATCTCTGTTTGCCGATAGAGAACCTGCATCCCGTACCTGATAATGTACCAACAGAAGTAGCAACTTTTACTGAACCTTTAGCAGCAGCTTTGGAAATTCAGCAGCAAGTGCCATTGCATCCAAATGACCGAGTGCTAGTGGTTGGAGATGGTAAACTAGGGCAGTTAGTAGCCCAGACATTAGCCTTAACTGGCTGTGAACTCTTAGCTGTGGGGCGTCATCGAGACAAACTGGCTAACTTAGATGTACAAGGGATAAAAACGAGTCTAGCCGACACTGTTACAGATGGATATTTCGATATTTCAGTAGAATGTACTGGCAACCCAGAAGGATTTGCGATCGCCCGCCGCGCCCTACGTCCCCGTGGTACATTAGTGCTTAAAAGTACTTATGCTGGCAACCTCAGCCTTGATGCTTCTTCTTTAGTAGTAGATGAAATCACCCTCATCGGCTCTCGTTGTGGCCCCTTTGCTCCAGCCCTCCAGCTACTAGCCACAAGACAAGTTGACGTGCAACCCCTGATTCATGCCACTTACCCCCTGAGTGAAGGGCTTGCGGCTTTTGAACACGCTCAGAGTCGGGGTGTTTTGAAGATATTGTTAGAGATTGGTCAGTAGTTAGGAGTTAGGATAATTCATCCTTTCTTCATCTACCTTATTTTCCCCATTCCCTACTCCCCACTCCCCACTCCCTAATACAGATAAGGATTCGTTTTCGGTTGATAGTCAGAACAATTGATCGCTTCTTCTGTATTGGCAATAGATGGGCGTACAGTACATTTAAGACGGTAATTGTCGGTAAAAAATTGACAACCAGTACAGGGAATTTGATGCATTTGCTTGGCTGTAGTTACACTATCTCGCGCCGCTGCCCAGAGACTCAAAACAACGAGAATAATTACAGTCCAAGCAACCAGAAAGCAAATCGGGATTAAAAAAGGTTGAATCCCATGAATCAGGAAAGAGATCAGTTCTAACACAGTATTTCCTTATACAAATTAGGAGTTAGAAGTATATTAACTCCTAACCGAAGGCGGAGCGTCTTTGGCTTTGCTCCTAATTCCTAACTTCTGACTATAGAAAAGTATAAGTTAAACGCCAGCATGACCGAGCGCTAAACCAGTGACCAGCATTCCCAGAACAAGAAAGGGTTGAGCGCTGGCTTGGTACTTAACATCATTTTTCACGGGGTCGCGTAGGAAATACATATCCTGCAAGGTTATTTGCGGGATGATTAACAGTACTAATATTGCTGCATACAAATTCTCATGAATGCTGACGAGATAAGCTGCGATCAATCCTTGAAATACATCAATCGTCACTACACAAATCCAAGCCGCAGTGGTGATGCCAAAAATTACAGGTAGTGAATTTAATCCTAGCTGGCGATCGCCTTCCACACTCTTAAAGTCATTGACAATCGCAATACCCAATCCAGCTAAACTGTAGAACATTGTCAAAATCACAATTGTGGAATTGAGATCGCCAAACAAAGCGTGTCCTGTACACCAAGGTAAGGTGATATAGCTTGCACCCAAGGCGTAACTGCCTAGCCAGCCGTTTTGCTTGAGTTTTAAGGGAGGTGCAGAATAAATGTAGGCGATGAAAGAACCGATGATCGCGATCGCTGTAATTGTAGGGAATTCATGACCAGCCCACACATCCAGCACAAATGCCAAACTAATGCCAGCAATCAGTAATACCCAAATTTGAATAATTACCTGGGATAGGGAAATTGCCCCAGAAGGAATGGGGCGATAGGGTTCATTGATAGCATCGATTTCGCGATCGTAGTAATCATTGAGGATTTGGGTGTAACCTGTCATCAATGGCCCAGCTAGTAACATACAGGCTGCTACCTTCAACACATTTTCCAGTGTCCAAGTATAGTTACCAGAAGAAGCCGCACCACAGACTACACCCCAAATTAGGGGAATCCAGGTGATGGGCTTCATTAGCTGCAAACGAATTTTCCAAATTGAAGTTTCTCCAGGCGCTGCACCTTTCATCCCCAGCAGCTGCCTAGTTTTCGCACTGCGATCGGCAGATGCCTTCGCTTGCTCATTGGGATTGTTTACCACTGAGTCTAGTGCCTCAGATGGGTTGGGGTCTGGAATAATGGGAGTTGATTCGGACATAAGGCGTATTTTTTCAAAGTGAGAGGTTAGGAGCAAAGCCGGAGACGCTCCGCCTCCGGTTAGGAGTTATGAATTATTGTTTTATTCCTAACTCCTCACTCCTGTACAGACGCGATTAATCGCGTCTCTCCTAATTAACTTAAAACGAAATTATCAAATAATTATTCTGAAACTTTGCTCCAGCAACGGGTCTGCCACTCAAAGCAGGGGGTAGGGAAATATTTCGTCGCTGGTCTCCTGCTTCTATCGTGACTTCTGGTCCATATTGGGTGAGCTTGACCTGCTTTTTGTCAAATCCTGGCAAGAATAAGCGTACTTGACGATTGTGGATGTCTATTTCAATTGGTTTAGGAGCCTGTAACGCTTGTGCTTCAAAGTTGGGTAGGGCATCTATTAGGGGTTGCCAGTCACCTGTTGGCGAGTCGGGAACGACGCTCACTGTTAGGGGTATAAATTCCTCTGATAGGTTGACATTGGTCTGAGTAGACACAAGCAGAACACCACCGACAGTTAAACCGATTTGTTGAGCGCTACCCCAAAAATAACGGGCATTTGCTACCTCAATCGGATCTCCCGTAGTCACTAAGAAAGCAGCCAGACGTTTAGGGTCAGCAAGAGCGGCTCTCCCCTTTTCTAAGAAATCATTGACTTGGTTAGTGGGCCCTGCAAAGTTATCTGCTGTCCAATTGATATTGAAAAAGCTGCTAATCAGCGGTTGAATCAAGGGCGATTCAGTAATCGTTTTCCCCAAATCTGAGTTGACAAACAATTGCCGAAATCGCCGGACATACCAACTCAGAGATTCTGGTAAACCCAACATCCGCAACGTTAAAGAGTCATCCGTGCCATCATAGACGAGCGCATCATATTTGCCACTGGCATCATATTCGCGGATAGCATTCAGGGCCAGGGCGCTGTCCATCCCCGGTAGTACTACCAGTTCTTGACCAAAAACGTCTTTGAAGATGGGCGTGCGGAGGTATTGCGCCTCAAGTTTTTTCACTTCGTCCCAGTTGCGTTCTAGCAGTACAGATGCTTGAAACTGGACTGCTTGCAAATTGGGAGCGATTTCCTGGGGTTCGGAAGCAATGGGAGTACCCAGCAGAATTGGTAATGCTGGTTCCGGATGTCCTGCTAGAAGTACGCGCTTGCCTTGACTTGCCAATAATTTGGCGGCGGCGATCGCAATTTTGGTACGAGCGGTGCCGCCTTTGCCCAAAAATGTCAATATTAGAGCCATTACTTGATTCCTCTTTTCACCGCCGAGCTTTTCAACTCCAACTTAGCACTCAATAAAGAATCTCAGCCTGTGCTTTCAACTTCAGAGTCAAAGAAAAACCTGATCTGAGTTCTTCCTACTACACAGGTTTGATTTCATCTTCAAAAAACCAAGTGGAAGAATTGTCGTCAAACGCTACCACTACACCGATCCCACCATCGGTGACTTTGTAGCCTTGGATGATACCCACTTGTCCGAGTTTTTTTACAATTGGGGGGGAAACGCGATCGCGCAAACGAAAAACTTTAACCTTTTGTCCGATTTCCATGCCTGATTTCAAATAAACCAAGTCTCAGTGTAGCGGAATCCGTGACTCAACGGTCACTGATTCAGGGAGAGTTCACGAGTGCCTCGGCTTGAGGGGAGTAAGGGAAGATAAGGGAGAAAATTTCAAACTTTTAACTTCTAACTCCTGATCTAACAGCTTAAAATTAAATCAACAACCAAACAGGTATATACTCAATGTTTGTCACAGTGCAACCGCTAGAACATCAGGTGCCCGATGCAACTCGGTTGTTAAGTGAGCAGCCAGAAATGGAAACTTCGTTGCATTATTTTTACCAGAGAACCGCTTATGGTTGGAAGAGTTAGAACTAGGATTGGGTCTTTGGCAAGGCACTTATCAGCAGACAACAGGTTTGTGGTTGCGTTGGTATAACGCAGGGGGTTGGGTGCCGACGCGAGCAGAACAAGCACAGCCAGAGCGCCAACGGGCTGAAGAACATCAATGGGCAGAGCGATTGCCAGAGTATTTGTGAACGCACAGAGTTGATTTAGATAGCTTGAGTTAAGCAAAAACTTATTCCCTTCACAAACAAAGCAGCGTTACCGACAGGAGTTATATTTGTAGTAAAAATACACTTGGCAATAGCCGATTTATTGTATAATCACCAAGACAATTGGGGTACGATTTTATAATAATGATGTATTTTCCAAAGAACACAAGGGTACTTTGATCGCTATTAAGCTTTATTTATAAAGCGAAATTGGGTGTGTAGGTAGTGAACCAGGAAGCAGGAATTGTTACGAAGAATGCGAGGATTTGTACGTAAAGGGGGAAGGCTAAGGCGCATACTGCCGATAAATGAACAGTTGTGGGCAAAATTTGACTTGTTGAGAACTTTGGTTAGGCGGGATTTAGAAGCGCGGTATAAAGGTTCTATTTTAGGTAATTTGTGGCCTTTGTTAAATCAGCTATCACAATTACTTATTTACACCTATGTGTTTTCAATTGTGCTAAGAGTGAAGTTGAGTATTAATAGTTTACCAGAAAATAATTTAACCTTTGGTTTGTGGCTATTTGCGGGTTTACTTCCCTGGATTGCTTTTTCCGGGGGGTTGATGCAGTCTGCTAGTTCAGTCGTAGGACAGCCGAATTTAGTCAAGAAGGTTGTATTTCCCCTAGCTTTGTTACCGCTCGTGCCAATTTTATCAACATTCATTGAGAGTTCCTTTGGTTTAATGGCGTTGATTTTTTTTGTGGCGGTAAATGCTCATACTTTACATGCTACCTTGGCGCTATTACCCTTAGTCTGGCTAACGCAGTTATTGCTCACAGCAGGGTTGGGCTATTTAGTGGCAGGACTAACGGTGTTTTTGCGAGATATCCCGCAAACTTTAGGAGTAATTTTAAATATTTGGTTTTATGCGACACCGCTTGTCTATCCAGCATCAGCAATTCCAGAGCAATGGCGGAGTTTGGTATTCTGGTTGAATCCAATAGCAGCGATCGCTGAAGTTTATCGCGACATAGTTTTAATTGGGGAGGTGAAGCATTGGGGTGAATGGGGAGTTGCTTGTGTCGTAGCAACAATTATATTTTGTTGTGGGTTTACAATGTACAAGCGTTTGCGTCCAGCTTTTGCCGATGTGTTGTAGCCAATCACTATTCAACTGCTCTTAATACAAACAAATGCTAATGTGAACTGTATAGTAGATAGCGATATGATTCAACAAAAAGTCAAAATTTTAATGACGTAATTAATTTTTAATTGATAAAGTTGTAGCGTGTGAAATTCTTTAGTAGTTTAAGTATGCGGTGTTATGGGTGAGGAGATTGCAATTTCGCTGAAGAATATCTCAAAGTGCTATAAGCGTTACGCTCGTCCGGTAGATAGGCTCAAGGAAATTTTACTACCTGGTAAGAGCCACGCTCAAGAGTTTTGGGCATTGCGGGATATTAACTTGGAAATTCCTAAAGGAGAGACACTAGGAATTATTGGTCAAAATGGTTCTGGTAAAAGTACATTGCTACAAATTATTGCTGGAACCTTGACACCAACTACAGGAGAAGTAAGGATTAACGGCAGAGTTTCAGCTTTACTTGAACTAGGTAGCGGATTTAATCCCGAATTTACTGGAAGGCAAAATGTATTTTTTAATGGGCGAATTTTAGGGTTAAGCCGAGATGAGATACAAGCTAAATTTGATGATATTGCTGCTTTTGCAGAGATTGGAGATTTTATAGAGCATCCCGTGAAAACTTATTCCAGTGGCATGGTATTAAGACTAGCATTTGCAGTCGTTGCCAATACGGAACCCAGTATATTAATTGTAGATGAAGCTTTAGCTGTAGGTGATGTAAAATTCCAAGCTCGCTGTATGAAGAGAATTCGTCAGCTGAAAGAACAAGGCGTAACTATCTTATTTGTTTCTCATGATT
Organism: Nostoc sp.; assembly: GCF_036916575.1. Lineage (GTDB taxonomy): Bacteria > Cyanobacteriota > Cyanobacteriia > Cyanobacteriales > Nostocaceae > Nostoc. The sequence goes on along the minus strand of NZ_JBALGC010000001.1, from coordinate 15,432 downwards.
CTGGAAGCGTCAAGATGCTGTGTGAAAGTGCAGTACTCATGAATCATGGAAGAATGCTAGAAATAGGTAATCCTAAAGAAGTGGTAAATCATTATATTGCTTTATTAAGTTCAGCGCAAAATGAACCGGAGATGGAAAAACAAAATATAGAAGAAATAGAAATTTTCAACAATGAAGAGGATTTCATCAAAAATAAAGAAGATAATTCTATGCATAGGCATGGAAATAAATTAGCTATTATTAAACACGTTAAAATTAATGATTTAGAAGGTCAAGAAATTACCAAGTTAGAAACAGGGAAAACTTTCCAGATTAGTGTCTTTCTAGAAGCACAAGCTGAACTATCAGATTTAATTGTAGGTATTTCCATTAGAAATTTAATGGGATTGGTAATTTATGGAACCAATACCCAGTTACTCAATATTAAATTACCAGACTTAAAAAAAAGACAGCAATTAACAGTTATATTTCAAGTACCCTGTTACATGAATAAAGGTGTGTGCACAGTAACAATAGGTATACATTCTGAAGAAGGTTTAAGTTATGATTGGATTGATGAATTAATCGTTTTTGAAGTTAACAACAGTATCTCTTGTGATGGCTTAATAGACTTGCACTCTAAAATTAAATTTAGTAGCCAAGAATATGATGGCATAGTACCAAGATTGGAAAAAATATAATCAATAATTTAAGATATACAGCAAATTTTCATTTATTTTAAGTGGTAAAAAATGATTGAATCTAATGATCCTGAAATCAATATTGATGAATTAATACAAAAAATTGTTGAACAGGTGAGCAAAAGTCAAGTTCATTCTCAGTTAGGAAATTTACAATCTAATCTAGACACATCAACACTGAAGTTAAGTATTAGTTATATTGAAAGTTTTCTTAAAAATGCAGAATCTCGTTCAATTGTACGTACAAAGTGGCCAGATAAACTTAATTTCTTTCCTTTGAATCTCAGTGCTAAGTTACAAAAACTTGTTTTAAAAGTCATCAATTTTCTCTTTAAAGATCAACGAGAAGTCAATTTCAATATAATTAATTCTCTAAAAGAGTCTGTAGCCCTTAATCACCAGCTAATAGAAGAAATTGCAACTTTAAAAGCGCAAGTAGATAACAGCATCCAAGGGCTGGATGAGCGCTTGGTTACTCTGGATAACAGGAACCAAGGATTAGATAAGCGCCTGATTGCTGTAGATAATCGCATCCAAGGGCTAGATGAGCGCCTGCTTGCTATGGATAGCAGTATCCAAGGAATAGATGACAGCTTAAATGCTATTGATACTTTAATTGGCAACTGGCTAACTGGCATTCAAGAAGGTTTAGATACTGTGAATAATCGAGTACAAGCAATAGATGAACATAAAAGTATTGTAGATGCTCGTATTGAAAGAGTGAGTGAGGATTTAATTACAGCAAATACTCGGATTCAAGAAATAAATGAGCGTTACATCAGAAACGATAGTTACCTCAAAAGTGATCTAATGCAGCAGAAGCGTCTAATAACAGTGTTTCTGGAAGAGGCAAAAAAACGTTTACCAGAGCCTTTTATTCAAGAGCAATTACAAACTTTTGTTAATGAAGATATGCATTTTTTAGATGCTTTTTATGTTGCTTTTGAAGAGCAGTTCCGAGGGAGTCGTGAAGACATTTTAAATAGGTTAAAAGTTTATTTGCCATTGATTGCAGAAGCAAACACTGGTAAGCCAGAATCGCCCATTTTAGATGTAGGTTGTGGGCGGGGTGAATGGCTAGAACTTCTGCAAGATTCAGGATACATCACTAGGGGTTTGGACATCAACAGAGTGATGATAGAGCAATGCCGAATTAGAGGACTAGAGGTTATAGAAGGAGATGTAATTAGTTATTTGCAATCTTTACCAGATGCCAGTTTAGGTGCAGTAACTGGTTTCCATATCATTGAACATTTACCATTTGAAGTGTTGCTAAAGTTATTTACTGAAAGTATGAGAGTGCTTAAGACAGGAGGATTGGTTATTTTTGAAACACCAAATCCAGATAATGTCTTAGTGGGTAGTAACACATTCTATTTAGATCCGACACATCGTAATCCACTGCCAAGTTCTATGCTCAAATTTGTGGCAGAATCATTTGGTCTATCCAGAGTTAGATGTATCAAACTTCATCCTGATACTACTCAACCTAAATTAACTGGATCAGAACTAGCTGAACGTTTCAATGATTACTTTTATGGTCCACAAGATTATGCAGTTGTAGGATTTAAACCATGAAAGTATTGATAGTTACGACTCAAGTTCCCTTTATTAGAGGAGGTGCAGAGATACTAGCAGAAGGTCTGCTCAAAGCTATATCTGCTGTCGGTCATGAGGCCGAGATAGTTGCAATTCCTTTTAAATGGTATCCTCCAGAGCGGATTCTGGATCATATGTTGGCTTGTAGATTATTAGACCTCTCAGAATATTGTGGTCAAGCAGTAGACCAAATTATAGGTTTAAAGTTTCCTGCATACCTAATACCTCATCATAATAAAGTTATGTGGCTTTTGCATCAGCATCGCACAGCTTATGATTTATGGGATACAAATTATTGCGATTTAATTGAATTTCCCAATGGACTACAGGTTCGTGAAGCAATTATCAATGCTGATAATCAAGCATTAAAAGAGTATAAGTCTATTTTTACTATTGCTGAAAATGTTTCTCGAAGATTAAAGATATTTAATCAAGTAGATTCTATCCCACTTTATCACCCTCCTCAAAATTCAGAGCTTTTTTATTGTGAAGATATAAACGATTATTTGTTTTTTCCCAGTAGGCTTACAACTATTAAACGACAGAAACTTGTAATTAAAGCTCTTGCAGAAACAAAGAATCCTGTAAAGGTATATTTTGCAGGTAAACCAGATACAGTAAGCTATGGTGAACACTTAAAGGATTTAGCTAAAGAATTACATATTGCCAAGAGAGTAGTTTTTTTAGGTCAAATTAGTGAAGAAGAAAAAATTAGAACCTATGCAAAAAGTATAGGAGTTATTTACCCACCTTTGGACGAAGACTATGGTTATGTCACTCTGGAAGGAATGCTAGCGTCTAAACCAATTATTACTTGTACAGATTCAGGAGGTTCCCTAGAATTTGTCCGTCACGAAGAAACGGGTTTATTTGCTGAACCTACTTCTACATCTCTTGCCGCAGCTATGGATCAGTTATGGGAAAATCGCTCTTGGGCACAAGCTCTTGGTAAGGCAGCACGAGATTATTATGATAGCTTCAGTATTTCATGGTCTATAGTTGTTCAAAAGCTAGTTTCATGAAAATTAACTGGTTTTCCCCACTATCGCCTGCAAAGTCCGGCATTGCTGAGTATACATCTCGATTGATTCCTGCTTTGCAAAAACATGCTGAAATTGTGCTGTGGACAGATCAACAGCACTGGAGTTCATATTTGGAGAAGTACGCTATAGTGCGTCATTATGATTTGGCTAATATTCCTTGGATTGAAATTAACCAAGCTGATTTAAATGTATATCACATAGGCAATAATTCAGACTTTCACTTCGCAATATGGCAAGTTAGTTGTCAATGCCCAGGTTTAGTTGTTTTACATGATGTTAAATTACAGCATTTTTTTGCTAGTATCTATCTACATCGAGAACAAAAGTCGAATGTAGATGCTTATTTATTTCAGATGAAAAAATACTACGGTATTCAGGGTGAGCAAGCGGTCGTGAAATTCTTGAGGGGTAATATTTCAACTGAGTACATGGCTGAACTCTATCCACTAACATTTTTAGCTTTAGAGAATGCAGTAGGAGTTGTCACACATACAAAAGCGGATTTCCAAACTATTAAGCAACAAAAGCGATGGTTTGTCGGCTATGCACCACTACCGTATATAAGTCAATGGCAAGCAAATTCACAAAGTAAAAATAATAAAGCACCCTATCGCTTAGTCATATTTGGCTATCTTGGTGCCAACCGTGGGTTAGATTTTTTGTTCAATGCACTATCTAGTCTTTATGAAAAAAATCAGTTTTTCTTAGATATATATGGGCAAGTTTGGAATAAAAGTTATATTGAGCAGCAAATTAAACTATTAGGACTTACTAAACTAGTAAAACTACATGGTTTTGTTGCAGATGCTGAGTTAGATTTGGCTTTGGCAAATGCTAATTTAGCCATTAATCTACGCTATCCGACTATGGGAGAAGCATCACTGAGTCAACTTCGGATTTGGAGTCACGCACTCCCCAGTCTAGTTACACAGATTGGTTGGTATGCAGAACAATCAGAAGACACTGTTGCATTTGTGCGTCCAAATTATGAAATTGAGGATATCCAGCAGCACCTCAAAAGTTTTTTGGCGAATCCCCAACACTATACAAAAATAGGAGAAAATGGTCAGCAACTTTTACAAAAGCAACATAACCCAGAAATTTATGCTCAAGCGATCATGAGCTTTGGACAAAAGATTCAAAGGTTTAGACGTAGTGGAGTAGCGTATAAATTGATAGATAAGATAGGAGAAGAACTAAGTAATTGGATGGATTACAAAACACTGGATATGCAGATAAAAAAAGTTGCAGAAGCTATATACTTTATTAGTAATTAATTCCCTGCTGAACTATCAATTAGATGGGAACGAATCTAACAACTACAATCAACTATACTTACTAAGTATTCCGCCGTTTATATTTAGGTTCAAAAGCCGAATTGTAGCATAAAGAGGCTTTTTGTAATATCTTGAAAGAGTGAAAAGCAAGAATTTTGTTTTGCCTGATTTTTGCATTATAACTTATGCTCTGCTGGTCGAAATTATTCTTTTAACTGGATATCTCAATGGTGATCAAACTTATTTTCTGACCCTAATGGCATGACACAGCTAAATTGGTCCATCAGAGGAAGAGCATAAAGCTTTAATAAAACTTAAGTTACCTAATTAAAATTTGTACTATTTTAGTCGTGTTATGCCACTATAACTAATTATTCCCGTATATTATTAGCTTTCTCAAAGGTTATTACTGTGACCAAAAAAGCTTTCATAACAGGTTTAACAGGACAGGACGGTTCCTACCTTGCCGAACTCCTTCTATCAAAAGGCTACCAAGTTTTCGGCCTAGTCCGTCGTTCCAGCACCAGCAATCTAGAACGTATCAACCATTTGTTTAATCAAATTCAAATTGTATCTGGCGACCTTTTAGATCAGTCCTCTTTAATGGATGTGATTGCCGAAGCTCAACCTGACGAAATTTATAATCTCGCCTCACAAAGCTACGTTCCTCTGTCTTGGACACAACCTGCTCTCACTGCTGAATATACAGCTCTAGGTGTCTCCCGCCTCTTAGAATCCATTCGTCGTTGCAAACCTGATGTTAGATTCTATCAAGCCTCTAGTAGTGAAGTTTTTGGTCAACCTGATGAATCGCCCCAAACCGAACGCACTGCCTTTCGTCCCCGGAATCCTTATGGTGTTGCCAAAGCTTACGCTCATTGGATGACTGTCAACTATCGGCAAAAATACAACCTTTACAACTGCTGTGGTATTACTTATACTCACGAATCGCCTCGACGTGGGACAGAATTTGTATTTCGCAAAATCACGGCCGCAGCTGCTCAAATTAAACTAGGTTTGGCAAACGAACTAAAATTAGGTAACTTAGATGCCTGTCGTGACTGGTGCTACGCCAAGGATGCTGTTTACGCTATGTGGCTGATGTTGCAGCAAGAGCAACCTGATGACTATATCATCGCCAGTGGTGAAACTCACTCTGTCAGAGAACTCGTTGAGTGTGCTTTTAACTGCGTTGGTCTAAACTGGCAAGATTATGTCTCTATTGATCCCGCTTTTTATCGTTCTGATGAACCAGTGCAGTTAGTTGGTTCCATTAATAAAATTAAGACGGAGTTAGGTTGGCAGCCTCAGTACTCATTTGAGCAATTGGTTGAGGTTATGGTTGATTATGATCTGAAAAGATTGAGCAAAAACGGAGCCTAAATATTCTGATGCTAAAAATTGTAGTTGATGCCACCCCAGTATTTCCAAAACCTAGTGGAGTTGGCTTTTATGTTGCTAATCTAATTCGCTCACTTAATGCTTTACAGTTTCAAGAAGAGTTTCAACTGGGTATTACCTATCAACCAGGCTTTAAAAATTGGCTTGTAGGCAAAGTAGCTGTACCTAATTGTTTGAATGAGTATTCTCATATTTATATGCTGCCTATACCTGTCAGAGTCTCGGATTTATTATTGACATCAACTCAAATTTCAAATTTATTTATATATTATTTTCAAACATACTTGGAACAATGTTTTGATTACCCAAATATATTACATGGAACAAATTACTCTGTTTATCCTTATAATAATAGTCTAAAGGTAATGAATATATATGATTTAACTTTTATTAAATATCCAAATTATATAAATTCAGTTGTGAAAAGATACGCAGAAAAAGTTAAACGATGTTTACAATGGACAGACCTAGTTTTGACAATTTCAGAAAGCTCTAGAAAAGACATTATTGAGTATTTACAAGTAGATCCCAAAAAAGTCTATGTTACTCCTTTAGCTAGTCGCTACAGTCCTAATTATTTATCTGATAAAAAAAATATTCAGGTTTTAGAAAACCAGGTTCATTACGATTTTTCAAAACCGTATCTACTTTTTGTTAGTACAATAGAACCGAGGAAAAATATTAATGCTCTCATCTCTGCTTTTAATTTATTAAAAAAACAATATAAGATTGCTCATCAATTAATATTAATTGGAAAAAAAGGTTGGAACTACAAACCAATATTTTTTGACATTGAGAGTTCACCTTGGAAAAGCCAAATTCATCATCTTGACTACTTATCTGATGAATTAGTAGCATTATTTTACTCAAAAGCTGATGTCTTCGTTTATCCATCTCACTACGAAGGGTTTGGTCTGCCTGTATTGGAAGCAATGACGCTAGGCGCTCCAGTCGTCACGTCTAACACTTCGTCAATACCAGAAGTTTCAGGAGATGCTGCTATATTGATTGACCCCAATAATCCTGTTCAACTAGCCGAAGCTATCCTGAAAGTAATCAGTGATTCCCAGTTACGCCAAGAATTAATTAATAAAGGGAAAGCCAGAGCAAGATTATTTTCTTGGGAAAGAACGGCAAAAGAAACATTAAACGCTTACAGAACCATTATTTAATGAAAATAGTGGATAATACCTCTGCCAAACAATTAATTATTAATTTATCTATTCTCTTGTCTCAACCAACGGGTATAGGCAACTATGCTCAAAACCTTTTTCCTTATTTAAAATCTTTCCAACCCACTTTATTAGTAGCGCAAAAATATCCCGATTTTGACTGCTATCCAATCCCGTCAAAATTAACACCAGACTACGGCAGAAAAGGTCATTTTAACCGCCTGCTTTGGACACAATTTCAACTACCACAAATATATAAAAAGCTCAAATCGAGTCTCTTATTCTCCCCGCTACCCGAAGCACCCCTTTATAGCAACTGTCGTTTTGTCGTCACATCTTTTGACATGATACCGTTGCGCTTTGCTAAACGCTTCTCACCACTCACACCCTACCACCGCTACTACACTCCCCAAGTCCTTAATCAAGCACAACACATTATTTGCATCTCCCAGACTACGGCTAAAGACATCACCAATTTTTACAAAATTCCCGCCAGCAAAATTACTCCTATACCTCTGGCTCACGATCGCACTCACTTCCGTCCTCTCAATCTAGCTACCCGCAATTACTTTCTCTACATTGGTCGCCAAGACCCATACAAAAACATCCAGCGACTCATCAGTGCTTTTGCTGCGTTACCTAACTGCAAAGACTATGAACTATGGTTAGTAGGGCCAATTGATTCGCGTTACACCCCTACTTTAAAAGTGCAAGTTGCAGAATTGGGTGTAACTAATCAGGTAAAGTTCCTTGACTATGTACCGTATGGCGAATTGCCAAAAATCATCAATCAGGCGATCGCTCTGGTTTTCCCCAGTCTCTGGGAAGGCTTTGGTTTACCTGTTCTCGAAGCAATGGCTTGTGGTACTCCCGTCATTACCTCCAATCTCTCCTCCCTTCCAGAAGTGGCTGGTGATGCGGCAATTCTGATCAATCCCTACAACACCGGAGAAATTACAGAGGCGATGCAGGCCATTGCAAGTGATTTGGAGTTGCGATCGCGCCTTTCTAGCCAAGGTATTACTCACTCTCAACAATTCAGTTGGGAAAAAACAGGAAAGGCAACCAGCGAAGTTTTATCCCGCTACTTATAAAACAATACAGTTGAGTTAAGCATTTCTTCCTTCTCTTTCTTCTCTTCCTTTGCGTTCTTTGCGCCCTTCTCTACGAGACGCTGCGCGTTGGCGGAAGCCTCTCGTAGAGAAGGCGGTTCGTTAAAAAAATTGACTTTGATAAAGAGTTAAGCCTTAACTGAACTGTATTGACTTATAAAAGATAACCTAACGCCAGAATTGGGTTCAAGGATTTGGGATTTTGTCCAGATTTAAGATTATCTTGACTAATGACTAATAACTAATCCTCAATCCCTATGAAAGCACTAATTCTCTCTGGTGGGAAAGGTACACGCCTACGTCCCCTCACCTACAGCGGAGCAAAACAACTTGTACCAGTTGCTAATAAACCTGTTTTATGGTATGGCATTGAAGAAATGGTCGCTGCTGGTATTACTGATATTGGCATCATCATCAGCCCGGAAACTGGGGCAGAAGTCCAAGCAAAAACTGGAAATGGAGAATACTTTGGAGCGAACATCACCTACATCATACAAGACCAGCCACTTGGACTTGCTCATGCCGTCCAAGTGGCCCGTCCGTTTTTAGGTGATTCTTCCTTTGTTATGTACTTGGGCGATAATCTGATTCAACTAGGTGAGTTAGGTTACTTTCTGCAACAATTTAGCCAACAACAGCCAAATGCTTTGATTCTCTTACGTTCGGTTGCCAATCCTAGCACCTTTGGTGTGGCTCAGGTAGATGAAACAGGACGGGTATTAGAGTTAATTGAAAAACCCAAAGTTCCTCCTTCAAATCTGGCATTGGTAGGGGTTTATTTCTTTTCTCACCTCATCTATGATGCGATCGCAAATATCCAACCTTCCACCAGAGGCGAACTAGAAATTACTGATGCCATTCAATACCTAATTAATCAGAAAAAGCAAGTTTTAGCCTACAATCTCCAAGGTTGGTGGTTAGATACTGGTAAAAAAGATGACTTATTAGAAGCTAACCGATTGATTCTCGACACCTATTTAACAACATCAGTTGTCGGCGAAGTTGATACCCAAAGTCAGATTATTGGACGAGTCCAAATTGGTGCAAAATCTCAAGTAATTAACTGCACAATTCGGGGGCCAGTAGTCATTGGTAGCAATTGTCATTTAGAAAACTGCTTTATTGGCCCTTATAGTAGTATCGCTAACAATGCCACACTCATTGATACCGATTTGGAACACAGTGTTATTTTAGAAGGTGCTAAAATTGCCGGAATCCATCAGCGGATTATTGATAGTGTCATTGGACAAAGGGCACAATTGAGTCTTGCACCCCGTCGCCCCAAAGCCTTGCGATTTCTGATTGGCGATGACTGTCAAATTGAACTAACGTGATTCATTTGTTAAAAATAGGACAAGCCATCGTCAAAATTTGAGCACAGTGCTTGTAAAATCTAAATGCTAAATTCATCTAACAATCAGAACACTGCGGCACATCCTATAAATAATATTAATGAGCATTGTACATACCAAAATTCCCGAAGTTATACAACTTGAACCCCAAGTATTTGCAGACGATCGCGGTTTGTTTTTTGAAGCTTACAACCATCAAAAATTTGCTCAACAGACAGGTATTATTACGAATTTCGTTCAAGATAACCACTCTTACTCCAAACAAAACGTTCTGCGTGGATTGCACTATCAAATCCAACAACCTCAAGGTAAACTCATCCGTGCTGTTGTTGGTAACATCTTTGACGTAGCCGTAGATATTAGAAAAAGCTCGGCTACTTTTGGGAAGTGGGTAGGTTCTGAACTCAGTGCTGAAAACAAGCGCCTACTGTGGATACCACCAGGCTTTGCTCACGGCTTCCTCGTGCTTTCAGAAATAGCTGAAGTTGTCTACAAAACTACAGATTACTACGTGCCCCAAAGCGATCGCACAATCCTATGGAACGATCCAGATTTAGCTATAAATTGGCCTCTGAGTGCGCCACCGATTTTATCAGCTAAAGACCAAGCTGGTAAACCTTTGAAAACTGCTGAAATATTTGATTAAGTACTTTCAAATTAAATTTAATTAAAGCTGTAGCGTTAAGAGCTAAAAACTTAAACTTCTAATACTAGGTCAGTTCAGAGCGGATCGCATGACGACTCGATTCAAAAATACTTTACTCTTCAAGTAGGATTGAGAACTAATCACGATGACTAAATCAATTCTGCTAATTGGTAGCAATGGTCAAGTGGGTAAAGAACTGCAACAAATTCTCCCATCCTACGGCAATATTATCTCAGTGGCACGCCCGACAGTAGACCTTACTCAGCCTGATACTCTGTGCAGTGTTATCAGATCAAAGCAGCCGCAAATCATCATTAACGCCGCTGCTTACACTGGTGTAGACAAAGCCGAAAGCGAAGCCGAACTTGCTACCGCTATTAATGCTACTGCACCCCTAATTCTTGCCCAAGAAAGCCAAAAATTAGGAGCTTTTCTAATTCATATTTCGACCGATTATGTTTTTGGTGGGAATGGGTGTAGCCCTTACCAGGAAACCAATGCGACTAATCCGTTAAGTGTGTATGGTAAAACCAAACTTGCTGGAGAAGAAGCTATTCAACAAACCTGCGCCCATCATCTCATCCTCCGCACTGCTTGGGTTTATGGAACCTTTGGCAAAAGTAACTTTGTCAAAACCATGCTGCGACTAGGTGCAGAACGCCAAGAACTCCGTGTTGTCGCTGATCAAATTGGTAGCCCGACTTGGGCGCAAGATATAGCCACAGTCATAGCCCAGATGATTCCCCAGTTAACCGCAGAAATTAGCGGCACTTATCACTACACTAATAGCGGCGTTGCTAGTTGGTATGACTTTGCCATCGCCATTTTTGAAGAAGCCCAACAGCTAGGCTTCCCTTTGAAAGTTGAACGTATTGTTCCCATTACAACCGCCGAATATCCCACGCCAGCCTGTCGCCCTGCCTATTCCGTCCTTGCTTATGGAAAAATTTCAGCAATTCTAGGGACTTATCCTCCCCATTGGCGACAAAGACTCCGACAAATGCTCACAGATTTGAAAATAGGGCATAGGGCATTGGGCATTGGGCATTGATTATTCCCCTTGTCTCCTTCATCCTCCAGTCTCCAGTACCTACTCCCTATTTTCTTTGACTTTTTAAAACTCCCGTTTCTTGTTGTATAGGCAAGACATCTAAAATATCAGTTTGGGAACAATATTTTAAATCTTCTTGACAGTCAAGACGCAATAATCGTTGACCGTGACTAGCTTGGTGAAGTAATCCTAATAAGTTATCTTGCCATTGAGAGTAAAGAGCGATCGCACTAATTACTTCATCGTTACCAGCTAGTTCTTCTGACGACAACGTGGTTTGCTCCAAAAGACTATGAGCGATCGCACCTGCACAAACTGTATCCTCTAAGGAAAAACTGCCTTCCCAACCGGAACCGACAATCCACACTCTCTCTGGTTGCTTATCCAGGAGAAATTGCACCACCGCCGCCCGGTTAATCAAGGCTGCTGCTAGTACATTTGGGGAGTCTTGCACCCGTTGTAAAGCACGGGTACCATTTGTGGTACTGATAAACAAGCGACGCCCTTGCACTAATTCTGGTGTGCAGTCGAGGGGAGAGTTACCCAACTCAAAGCCAGCTACTTTCGCGCCGCCGCGTTCTCCAGCCCGTAGACGTTTTTCAGGGGGCCATTTTTCGCTAACTTCAATTAACTGATCTAAATCGCTGAATACTTGTACAGCTTCGCCTCCAGCTGCCAAAACTGTCGCTATTGTGCTGGTGGCTCGCAAGACATCGACTGCGATCGCACATTCTGGCGCTTCATCCGTTGGAGTCAATTCAGGAGTGTGGTATACGAATAGCTTCACGCGCTGGATACACCTGCTTTAATACTACTGCCGCAAATAACATTCTACCTAGTTGGGGTCACTAACTATAATTACAATTGCTCTTAGAGAATTTTGTAGCATCAAAATGCCCGATTTAACCCATTTAATACATAAATACTCAAAAAGTCCATTTTTATGCTTTTAGACTTTCAGATTTGCTGCACTATCCTGTAATCTAAAACAAGAACAGACCTTCTAAAGCTGTATTTGGCATTCCAAGTTAGCACCACTTCGCATACTGACTAAGCTTGTCAAACAGAAACCGAAATTTTCACCTCTACTTTGCCCATCCCAAATCTCAAATCGAAATCGCTATGGCACCTTTACCCGACTACCGCCCTAAACAACTATCTGTAGGCCCGTTGGAAGCGGAAATTTTAAATATCATCTGGGAACTTGGTTCAGCCACAGTAAAAGATGTACACGATCGCATTTTGACTGATCCCAACCGCGAATTAGCGTATACTTCAGTAACCACCGTCTTACGTCGCCTTACTGATAAAGGTTGGCTAGCCTGCGACAAAAAAGAGCGGGCATTCTATTGGCGACCTTTGCTGAGTAAACAGCAATCAGATGTGATCAAAGCTCACGAGCAGTTACAGCGATTTCTAGCGGTGGGAAACCCCGATGTTGTTGCTGCCTTCGCCGATAGTCTGGATGAAGCAGCTAGTGAGCAAATAGCAGCGATCGCCAAACGTATTCAATCTGCACGCCAAGCCAGAGAGGAAAAATGATGCATCTCATAATGATTTTGAATGCTTTGGCAGTTGCCTGGTGGTTAAGATCCTCTTGGAATCAACACCAAGGCAGTTGGAGTCGGCGGTGGCAGCGATCGCTATTTTTGTTCCTCTTCCCCCCCTTGCTAATTTTCATGACCGCGATCGCTGTGCTGTTTATGGGGCCTCAAGGAGAAATGGGCGGGATGTATACAGGCTCGGTCAGCTATGTAGTGGCATTAATTTATTTGGCATTTTTTGCCATTTTATGCATTAAACTTGCCTTTCAAGGTTGGCAGTCTGTGGAATCTGCACATAACTGTCCTCTGGTGAATTTGGGGGATAAACGAGCCAGGTTACTGCAAACAGACGCGTTGTTTGCGGGTCAAATTGGTTTTTGGCAACCAGAATTAGTGATTAGCCAGGGATTACTGCAAACTCTCTCACCAGATCATTTAGAAAGCGTCTTAGCGCATGAGCAAGGGCATCACTATTATAGGGATACGTTCTGGTTTTTTTGGCTGGGTTGGGTGCGTTCCTGTACTGCATGGTTGCCGAATACAGAGCCTTTGTGGGAAGAACTGTTAGCTTTGCGCGAACTCCGTGCCGACAGTTATGCAGCTTTGCAGGTAGATCCTTTGGTGTTAGCAGAATCACTTTTATTAGTAGTTAGTACCAGCCCAGTATTATCGGAAATTTGCTGTGCTGCATTGGATTCCTCTGGTGCAGGCGATCGCTTAGAACAGAGAATCGAAGCTCTATTAGCGCCACCAGAACCAATCCAAGAACCTCAATTGCAGTCCTGGCATGGTTTTCTTTTGGCGTTATTGCCTCTAGTAGCTGTGATATTTCATAGTTAAGTTTAATTTAAAAAGCTACTACAGCACGAAGCTGCAACGGTAGCAACATCCGTCGTCCCTGTAGTGACATCCGTCGTCTCTGTAGTGATATCCGTCATCCCTGTAGCGACATCCGTTGTCCCTGTAGCGATATCCGTCATCCCTGTAGTGACATCCATCGTCTCTGTAGTGATATCCGTCGTCCCTGTAGTGACATCCGTCATCCCTGTAGCGACATCCGTTGTTCCTGTAGTGACATCCGTTGTTCCTGTAGTGACATCCGTTGTTCCTGTAGCGATGTCGGTTGCCACATAACGATGAAAATTTTGAATAGGACTGTTATATTACTCTTCTTCTAGCAACTGTTCTACATATTTTTGCACCAAAGGCACTTGAAAAGCATTGCCTTCTTGAGTCAAGATTTCTTTTCGCGTTAGTTTGCGGACAACGCCTTTGTCTTGCTGTGTGGGAGTTTCCCCGTGAGATTAAACGCCGAAGTAAATTGCGTAGGCGTAGCCCGTTGTAGACATCGCTATCTGCTAAACTCGTCCATAATTCTCGAAAATACTGATCGCCTCGCTCCAGCACAACAGGTATAACTTCTTTAACATGTGTCGTTTGGTACGATCTATGCGTGGATCTTCTATCACACTAAAGTGGTCAGCAATCGTGATTTTCGGTTTGAGCTTCATAAACAGGAAAATCAGAACGTAATTATTCTTTTTGCTGCTGCTTGTCTGAAAATACCGCGTTATTTGACCTGATTTTTGCCATGATGTCTGGAATCATAGAAATATCCCTCTTCTGTCACTTTCCATAGATAAAAATCTGAAATACTTGCTGCACAAGGGTTTCAGTCTAAAGCAATGATAACGTTTATCATATTAGGAAATAAAGTCACAAACCCAGTCCCAGTCAAAGTTTTAAACATTCCTTTTGATTTTTGTTTTCGGAGAGTGACAAAAGCGGGATATAGCCGCTGCCATCTTGGTTAGGACAAGTCTGCTATGAATAGCTGTGACAGTCGCTCTCTTAGATTTGCCAATGTCCTAATCTGTCTGACCACTGCTATAGTAAGGGTTTTAAGCTCCTATAAATTATCAACAATTTTTATTTAATGATAATGGGCTACGAGAAATCCGGGTGGGTAATGGGACATTATAAGCAATCGCTCTTTGAGAAAAAGATCACGGCAAAAGTCACCTTCTTGTGACTTACAACCGACCCTTGCCTCTAAACTACCCTATTCTAATGATTATCATTACCAGAAAGGGAGATATTTAATTTCCTGAAAGTCATATCTGATAACAGTCTTGGTTCATTTCACTCTTAGGGTGACTCGTCAATATTTAGATGCGTTTGCCCTGCCTCATTCATGGAACAAAGCATTAGCCCGGACATAGCCCTTGCTGGCACTCAGGACCTCGAACAATGTGCGTATCATAAAAGACCTTTACTGCTGTAGAGTTGTAACGGTTAAGCTTCTGCAAGTAATTCCAAGCGGTGAGTGCAATTGCTGTGTCGAGGTTCAGCCGTGGTGTCAGGATAATACGTCCATTAAAGTAGCTCAAAGATCGCGCCTGCTGCTGTAGCTGGGTCAACTCTTGATCTTTAATTTGCTTAGGGTTGTAGCTAATAATCACCCCACCGTGTTCCAAATTATGTACTAAAAATTCATCGGCGGGCGGTTCTTTGTATATACCCCACGCTGCTGGGTAGGGGTAGTGCGGTCCGGA